>NZ_CP073117.1:0-737993 GCF_024205745.1 Neisseria subflava | reverse complement strand
GCGTCTTTCAGGCTGTTGTGGACATACACGCGTTCGGCGCAGTTACAGATTTGGCCGGTATTGCCCACGCGTGAAGCCAAGATGGATTTGACGGCCAGATCCAAGTCGGCATCTTTCAGAACGATGGCAGGGGCTTTGCCACCCAGTTCCAGTGAGACTTTGGTGATGTTGGCGGCGGCGGCTTCCATCACTTGGCGGCCGGCATCGACAGAACCGGTCAGGCTGACCATATCGACTTGTGGATGCGATGCCAAGGCATTGCCGATTTCTGCGCCCGGGCCGTTAACGACGTTGAATACGCCGGCCGGTAAGCCTGAGGCATGGACGATTTCAGCAAAGATGTGGCAGTTAATTGGGGTAACGCTGCTTGGTTTGACGACGATGGTATTGCCTGTTACCAAAGCCGGGCCCATTTTGCGGGCAATCAGGAAGAATGGGAAGTTCCACGGCAAAATGCCGGCGATCACGCCCAAAGGACGTTTGAACAATAAAATGTTTTCGCGCGGACGGTCGCTTTGGATGATTTCGCCTTCATAACGGCGCGCCCATTCTGCTTGATAGTCGAGATAATCGGCAGTGAACATGACTTCTATGCGTGCCAAATCTTTGGTTTTGCCGCCTTCGGCGACAATGGTATCTGTCAGCTCGTCGGCGCGTTCGCGGATGCCTTGGGCAATTTTGCGCAGGTATGCGCCGCGTTCAACGGCAGGCAAACGCTCCCATGTAGTTTGTGCATCTCTGGCTGCGGCAACGGCACGATCAACATCGGCTTTTCCACCTTTAGGCTCACGCGCGATGACTTCTTCGGTTGCCGGATTCAATACATCACGCCATGTGCCGTTAAAGTCGGTTTCAAAGCGGCCGTTGATATACATAGACAGTTGTTTCATCAAACCTTCTCCTGTTATTGTAGTTGGATGTAGTTTTAGTCTATGCCTAAATTGTCTGGCATACAAGAGGATTTGGCGTGGGTTGATGGTAGGTATTTGGAAGTTTTTAGAAAAAGATGATGGGTGGGGAGTTGGGTTTGATTGATTCAAGAGGTTGGTGATGCTTTGAGTTATATCTATAACAGCATTGTGACAAAGCTCGAATATTCTTGATGTTGATAATAATGGAGGTATTGAGTGAAGAAAGGCTTGATGGAGAATATAAAAAAACCTGCTTTTTTCAAAGCAGGTTTTCATATTTGGTGGGTCGTGAGCGATTCGAACGCTCGACCAACGGATTAAAAGTCCGCTGCTCTACCGACTGAGCTAACGACCCAATAAGCTGTGCATTATAGGTAGCTTGTTTCTTTTCGTCAACTGTTTTTTTGAAATTTTTTTCAAAAAACGTAAACCAGCTGTTATTTGGCGTTAATTCTCCCTTTTTTGAGCGTTTATTATGTTATGATTTTTTAGTCTGTCAGTTTTGACAGATATTTTTTAGACCAAAGGATATACAACATGAAAAAATTATTGATTGCTGCAATGATGGTAGCCGGCTTGGCGGCGTGTACACAAGAAGCGAAAAAAGAAACCCAAGAGGCGGCTTCTGCTGTTGCTTCCGATGTAAACACTGCTGCTGAAAATGCAGCTTCTGCTGTTGATGCTGCTGCTTCTGAAGCCAAAGGTGCGGCTGAGCAAGCTGTTTCTGATGTTAAAGACGCTGCTGCAGATGCTAAAGCAACTGCAGATAAAGCAGTTTCTGACGCTAAAGATGCTGCCGGTAAAGCGGTTGAAGAAGCTAAAGAAGCGGTTTCTGATGCTAAAGATGCTGCCAAAGACGCAGCTAAAGACGCTATGGGTAAAGCAGCCGATGCGACTCAAGAAGCTGCCGACAAATTGAAAGACGCTGCTAAATAAGCTAGTGTTTGATATTTGAAAAGGCCGTCTGAAATGTTCAGACGGCCTTTTTATATCGGTAGATTATTTTTTCTCTTGCTGACGCGTATATACCAAAGAAGTCAGGATGGACGCGCCCAGTGCGCCGAAGACGACGGACAGGGAGATGGAAATCGTGATATGCACCCAGTGCATAATCAGCATCTTGATGCCGATAAAGCTCAATACGAAAGCCAAGCCGTATTTGAGGAAAATAAAGCGTTCGGCAAAGTCTGCCAGTAAGAAGTACATGGCACGCAGGCCCAAGATGGCAAAAATGTTGGAAGTGAGGACGATGAAAGGGTCGGTGGTTACGGCAAAAATAGCGGGGATGCTGTCCACGGCAAAGATGACGTCGCTCAATTCGATCATAATCAATACCAGCAAAAGCGGTGTAGCGATGCGTTTGCCGTTTTCAAGGGTAAAGAATTTTTCACCGTCAAACTGTTGGCTGGTTGGGATGACTTTTTTGAGCAGGGTCAGGATCTTGTTTTGGGAAAGGTCTTCTTCAGCTTCGGCTTCGGGCTTCATCATGTGAATGCCGGTGTATAAGAGGAACGCGCCGAAGAGGTACAAAATCCATTCAAATTGTTGTACCAAGGCGGCGCCGATGAAGATCATGATGGCGCGCAGGACGATGGCACCGAATACGCCATAGAGCAAGACGCGGTGTTGGAATTTGGGTTCGACTTTGAAGTAGCCGAAAATCATCAGGAAAACGAATATGTTATCGACGGCAAGGGATTTTTCGAGTACATAGCCGGTGAAGAATTCGAGGACTTTTTCTTTGGCGACAACGGCCCCGTAAGTCGGGTTGCCAGCCAGTTCAAAATAGAGCCAGCCTGCAAATGCGCAGGATACGGCCACCCAAATGCCGCTCCAGGCGAGGGCTTCTTTGATGCTGACTTTGTGGGCGCCGTTTTTTTTCAGCGATACCATATCGATGGCGATCATGATTAAGACGGCAATAAAGAAGATGCCGTAAAACATCGGCGAGCCGACGGACGGGTATTGGGTCATAAAAAATCCTTGTGTGTGGGGTATGGGTAAGGTTTACCAAGACAGGTAGAACATCGCCTTGGCAAAAAAGACGATAAACAGCATATGGCTGAAGACAACGGCGTGTATGTATTTCGACCAGCCGACGGTGAGGGTGTATCGGGCCATTTTGACAACGGCGATGGCAAAATGTATCAAAACGCTTACTGCCAACAGGATTTTGATGCTCAACATAATGCTGAAGGCGCTGTCGAGAGGATGGTGCAACATTGGCAGATAACGGTTGTACACCATAACGATGCCGCTGATGAAAAGGGCGATGACGACAATCGGCATCACGCGGACGGCACGATGGGACATGGCACGTTCGACTTCGCGGCGCGATTCACGCGAAACGCGGCCGGTGTGCAAAACGGAGAGAACCAGCATTTCGAAAAATACGCCGCCGACAAAGGCAATCGCGCAATAAACGTGGATGATGTGTGCCAGTGCGTAGGTACTCATGACGGGTGTTTCCGGTAGTTCAGACAAGTCGTCATTGTATCACTACCAAATGCGGTTGATGTATGCGCAATTTTATGCCAAATATATTAAATTTTATAAATATTCTATTGGAATTTCCGTTTGTTTTTGAAGTTAACCGTTCATCAAAAGCGTTATCTTAGTTTAATCTGTCTTTACTTATCAGAAAACATATTAATGAAAGGTTGTGCCATACTGCTCCATATACAGCTTAAACCCTGATGGAGAATCAAACCATGAAGAAAACTTTTGCAAAAACTGTGACCTTGATCATGCTGGCTGCCTCTTTGGGTGCATGTGCCAATATGACTCAAACCCAACGCAACACTGCTGCTGGTGCGGTATTGGGTGGCGTGGCAGGTAACTTGATTGGTGGCGATACCGGCTCTACCTTGGGTGGTGCGGCTTTGGGTGGCGTTATCGGCAGTCAGGTTCATACCCGCTACTAATCCTTTATTCGGTTAAAAATAAAAAGGCCGTCTGAATATTCAGACGGCCTTTTGTTTTGCGGTTCATTCGTTGACGAAGGTTACACCGGTCAGTTGCGATTGCAAAATGGCAGTACGCAAAGCAGTCAGTGCTTTCGGACGGACAAAGTTGCGGCGATAGGCCAAAACGACACGGCGCTGCGGCGCATTGCCTTCAAACGGGATAATGCTGAAAAGCATATGGTCGTTTTCGGTCAATGCGGTAGCAGGCATGACGCTGATGGCCAAACCGCTGGCAACCATGTGGCGGATGGTGTTGATGGAGCTGCCTTGCAGGGTATTGGTCAAACCTTGGATTTTCTGTTTGGAGGCCAATTCGGAACAGCTTGCCAACACTTGGTCGCGCATACAGTTGCCTTCGGACAGCAGCAACACTTGTTCTTCGCTCAAAAGCTGAGGTGTAACGGCATCGAGTTCTTCAAAGTGATGGCCTTTGGGAACAATGACGAAGAAAGGTTCGTCATACAGAGGCTCGGTCACGATGCCCGGCTCTTGGAACGGCTCGGCAACGACGATTGCATCGACATCGCCACGTTTGAGCGACTCGGTCAGGATGTGGGTATAGTTCTCTTCCAGCATCAGCGGCATTTTCGGCGCAGTTTCACGCAGCGCGGTAATGAGCTTGGGCAGAAGGTAGGGGGCAACGGTAAAAATCAGGCCGAGTTTGAATGCGCCTTCCAATTCGTTTTGCTCTTCATTGGCAAGGTGCTTGATGAGTTCTGCTTCTTCCAGAACCCGGCGGGCTTGGGCGACAATGCGCTCGCCCGCTTCGGTCGTGATGATGTCGTTGCTGCTACGGTCGAACAGAGATACCGACAGCTCTTCCTCCAGCTTTTTGATGGCGATGGAGAGGGTGGGCTGGCTGACAAAGCAGCGTCGTGCGGCACGTCCGAAGTGACGTTCTTGTGCGACGGCTACGATGTAACGCAATTCGGTCAAGGTCATGTGTTAAGCCTTTTTTGTTCCGGCAGGGTGATGTTCAGCTCAAGAACGTCCAAGCCGTCTTGTTTCTCTTGGGAGATGCGGATGTCGTCCAATGATACGTTGACGTATTTGGACAGGACTTCCAACAACTCTTTACGCAGGGTCGGCAGATAGTCCGGGGCTTGGCCTTCTTGTGCGCGCTCTTGCGCGATGATGATTTGCAGGCGGTCGCGCGCGACTGTGGCGGTTTTCGGCTTTCTGCCGAACAGCATATCGAGCAGTGACATGTATTAACCTCCGAACAGTCGTTTTAAGAAGCTTTTCTTCTCAGCCTCGAGGAAACGCATTTCGCGGTTTTCACCCAAGAGGCGGGCGATAACGTCTTTGTAGGCTTCTGCTGCTGCGGCATTGTCTTGGTGGATGACAGGTTCGCCGGCGTTGGAAGCTTGCAGAACGTTTTGTGATTCAGGAATCACACCGATCAACGGAATACGCAGGATGTCGCAGATGTCTTGTACAGACAGCATTTCGCCTTTGGCTACGCGCTCAGGGGAGTAGCGGGTAATCAGCAGGTGCTCTTTAACAGTGCCGCCTTGTTCGGCTTTGCGGGATTTGCTTTGCAAAATGCCCAGGATGCGGTCGGAGTCGCGGACGCTGGATACTTCCGGATTGGTGGTAATGATGGCTTCGTCGGCAAAGTAGAGTGCCATCAGTGCACCTTGTTCGATACCGGCAGGGGAGTCGCAGATGATGAATTCGAAGCCCATTTTTTCGCTGGCCAGCTCTTTCATCACGTTGTCCACGCCTTCGCGGGTCAGTGCGTCTTTATCGCGGGTTTGCGATGCAGGCAGGATGTAGAGGTTTTCGCAGTTTTTGTCTTTAATCAGGGCTTGATTGAGAGTCGCTTCGCCGTGGATGACGTTGATGAGGTCGTATACGACGCGGCGTTCGCAACCCATAATCAGGTCAAGGTTGCGCAAACCGACGTCGAAGTCGATCACGGCGGTTTTGTGGCCGCGCAGGGCCAGGCCGGTTGCGATGCTGGCGCTGGTAGTGGTCTTGCCTACGCCGCCTTTACCTGAAGTTACTACGATGATTTTGGACACGATATTTCCTTTTTAAGTACTGATGTTTATTCGGCGTCGATTGCGCTGATAACCAGTCGGTTGTCTTGCAATGATACTTGTACGGGTTTTTTGTGCAGATGCTCGGGCAGGTCTTGCTCGAAGTTGCGGTAGATACCTGCAACGGAGACTAATTCGGCCTGCATGGAATGAATAAAGATGCGTGCGTTGGTATTGCCTTTTGCACCGGCCAACGCTCTGCCGCGCATGGGGGCGTAAATATGGATGTTGCCGTCGGCGATAAGTTCCGCACCTTGGCTGACGATGCCGGTGACGATGAGGTCGCCGTTTTCAGCGTAAACCTGCTGGCCGGTACGCACGGGCGTGCTGACCAATACGGTCGGATTGTTGATGACGGTGGCTTGTACGTCTTGCGGCTGCGGTGCTTGGCGCGGAGCAGGTGCTGCCTGTGTGTCGGCTGCCTGGGTGGAGTTACCTTGTTTGAATACCAAGTGGTAACGTGCCGCCGCTGCCGCCCATGTGTCGCTGGTGTGGTGCAGTCCTAAGATTTGCATGCCGTAACGGGCAAACAGGGAAATCATGCCGCCCAAATCGATGGATTCGGGGTGGTCGAAATCTTGTACGTCTAAAATGAAGGGAACGAATTCGTCTTGGGATTGGCCTGCCAGTTGGCGCAGGAATTCTTCCAATTCGGTTAAATCTGCGGTGTGCAGATGGATGGATAAGACGTCCAAACGTGACGTTTTTATGTCGAATGCGGGTTTCATTGTCATGAAATAATAAAATTTTTTAATGACGTAAGTTTACCGTGTAAATCTTGGCTATTCAATCTGTTTGGCCGTCTAAAACCAAAATATTTTGTTTGAACGTTTTTCAGCTGTATTTAGTGTGGTTTTTTGGTGTGAACGCAGGTTTCAGACGGCCTTGGGAAAGGGGTAGCCATGTGCGTCGATGTCATCGGCGGCGGCCCACGGCGTGTGGATAAGGGTAGACGGCAGGTGCGCCAATTCGGGGACGTAACTGCGGATGTAGCTGCCGTCGGGATCAATTTGATGCGAACGGTGGGTATAGCGGACGGTGGCCGGGTCTTGTGCGGCGAGGTGCCAGTTGGCTTGGTTGAGCGCGGGGTCGGTGCCGGTTTGGACGGAGGCTGTCCACGCGATGCCTTGGTTGGGGTCGAAGTTGAGCGCATGGCAGAAATAGTGGGCGCACAGCTGCTGGAGAACGGGGTGTAAGTGACCGGTGGCTTCGAGGCCGCGGATGGAGGCATCGATGATGGGCACGCCGGTTTGGCCGTGTCGCCAGTATTCGCGTACCGGAGCGGCATCGGTTGTTTCGGGCAGGCGGCGGTGGTAGGCGAGTTGGTAGCAGTAGTCGCGGAAAATGAGCTTGTCCAGCCACTCGAAATGTCGGTTTGCCAAGCCTTCGGCGGCCAGCAGGTGCGGGGAAATGCAGCCTGCGGACAGGTAGGCATTGAGGAGGCTGGTGTTTTTTCGTGCCGGAAAGTTTTGGGTAATCGGGTAGTGAACCAAATTCTGTTTGAACGCGTGCCATTGCGTTAAGGCTGCGGTTTCGCCGCCTTGCTGATAGGCAGGCAATACCGCGCCGGTATAGGCTGGAAACAGTGGAACGTTTTGTCCGGTTTGAACAGGCAATTCGGTTTCAGACGGCCTTTGTCCTGAATAAGCCTGCAACCATGCCTGTTTATAGGCGGTAAAATCGGTGTAGGGCAGGCCGTTGGCATCCATAAGGGGGGCTTTGGCCAAAATGCCGCGGTCGTTGGCGTGTTGCAGGGCAATGCCTGCTCGGTCGAAATTGTGCCAGAGGTGGTTGTCTTGGCGGATTTCGGCTTCGGTGTATGCTTCGTCTGTGATGACGGTATGGGCATTGAGCGCAGCAGCCAAGGGGAGGAGGTCTTCATCGGAAGCGACGACATATAAAGGAATATGGTGCGCCGCCAGACGGGTATGCAGTTCTTGCGCGGCTTGATAGTGGAACAGGCTTTGACGCGGATTGTGGTTTTCAGACGGCCTTTGGTTGACCCAGACGCAGGCGATGGGCAAACCGCTTGCAACGGCGGCATTAAGCGCGGCATTGTCGTGCAGGCGGAGGTTGCGGCGGAACCAGACAAGGACGTGAGCAGATTTCATGAGCATGTTCCGACGGAAAAGGGGAGACCATTTTATCAGAATCAGCCTCATGTATCAGGCCGTCTGAAAAATCTTTTGGTTTGATTTTGCTATATAATTTTGGTTTTAGCAACGAGGCGGCAATCATGACCGAGCAAACCGTTTTGGCACTCATTACCTGCCAAACTTATCCCGAACCATCGGACAACCTGAAAACATTGGCGGCATGCTTGGAAACCATGGGCGTGAAAACCGTATTTGATGCGTGGCAAAACCATCCGTCCGCGCCATTTTTGCTGCCTTTGTGTGCATGGGATTATGCCGCCGAGCCCGAAGCCTTCCGCCAATGGTTGGAGCAAGCCGAGCAGGCGGGGCAGCGTTTTATCAATCCGCCCGAGCTGATGGCTTGGAATATGGAAAAGACTTATTTGTGCGATTTGGCGGCGAGCGGCACGCAAGTGATTCCCAGCGTGTTCGTTCCGCCGCAAAAAGCCGAATTGGCCGACATCCTGAACCGACATGGCTGGACGGAAGCAGTCATCAAGCCGGCATTCGGGCAGAGTGGCAAAGGCGTGGTCAAAGTTTGTGCGGAGATATTGGACGTGGATATGGCGGATTATCCGCAAGGCATGATTGTTCAACCTTATATCCGCGAAATCGAAACAGCAGGCGAAACCTCGCTGGTGTTTTTCAACGGTATATTCAGCCATGCCGTACGCCGTCAGCCGCCACAAGGAGAATGGCGCGCCAACTCGGCCTATGGCGTGTCGGTGTTCGGTATCGAGCCGCCCGAGTTTGCCGTCCGTGCCGCGCAAGACGTACTGGCCGCTTTGCCGCAAATGCCGGTTTACGCCCGAGTGGACGGCACATTGGTTGGCGACACCTTCCTGCTCAATGAATTGGAACTCATCGAACCTGCCCTGTATTTGCACACCAGCGAAGGCACGACGGAACGCTTTGCCCGAGTGTTGGCACAGTTGCTTGGGTAACATTCATCAACCTGACTTTATAAATAACAAGCCTCAGGCCGTCTGAAAACCATCTTTCAGACGGCCTGAGGCTTTTTTTAAACAAGATTTGCGCATTTGTATTTTTCAATAATGTGCCATTTGTCGATTGTGTCATTTTAATTGTTGCAGTCTTAATTGATGGTTGATTAACTTTCATTTGGCATTTTATCTCGGCCGCAGCCTTTATTTTTAGCGGATTGTAAACAATCTGGTCGGTCTAAATAGATATCTTTTTAGGGTAAAACCTCAAAAATCTTTTTAAAAAGAAAGATATTGTCTTATTGAATATTCTGTGCTGAAATTACATGACACTACAAAAAGTAGTGCATAAAAAATAAAACAGACAAAGGAGAAAGCCATGCAATTTTTTTTAGATAATCTCAAAGCCTTTTTCGAAACCATCAGCGGCTGGGTCTGGGGACCTATTATGTTGATGCTGCTGGTCGGTACGGGCATTTTGCTGACCGTTTTGCTGAAAGGCTTGCAGTTCACCATGTTAGGTTATGCGCTGAAACAGGCGTTTGTGCCGTCAAAGAAGCATGAAGACGGCGAAGACCACGAAGGCGATATTTCCCATTTTGCGGCGTTGATGACCGCGCTGTCCGCCACCATCGGTACGGGCAACATCGCCGGTGTGGCGACTGCGGTGGTAACCGGCGGCCCGGGCGCGGTATTTTGGATGTGGATGACCGCCATTTTCGGCATGGCAACCAAATACGGCGAGGGCGTGTTGGCGGTGAAATACCGCGTCACCAATTCCAAAGGTGAAATGTCCGGCGGCCCGATGTACTACATCGAAAAAGGCTTGGGCAAAAACTGGAAATGGATGGCCGTCGCGTTTGCGCTGTTCGGCACATTCGCTTCATTCGGTATCGGCAGCTCGGTGCAGTCCAACTCGGTTGCGCAGGCAGTGCAAACCAGCTTCGGTGTCGAACCTGCCTACACCGGCGTGATATTGACCGTATTAACGGCCATTGTGCTTTTGGGTGGCATTAAGGGCATCGCCAAAGCCGCGTCCTTTATCGTACCTGCCATGGCTGTGTTTTATGTAGTAGGCGGTATTGCCATTATCGTGATTAATTCCGATGTACTGATGCCTGCCGTCAAACTGATTTTCTCCGATGCGTTTAGCGCGCAAGCCGTGGCAGGCGGTGCCATCGGTACAGTCATCCGCTACGGCGTGGCGCGCGGCGTGTTCTCCAATGAGGCGGGTATGGGTTCTGCACCGATTGCCGCCGCAGCCGCGAAAACCGACCACCCCGTCCGTCAGGCTTTGGTTTCCATGACCGGTACTTTTTTGGACACCATCGTTGTCTGCTCGATTACCGGTATCGTGTTGGTCATGGGTCTGCTCGGCGCAGGTGGCGAGTTTGTCAAACCTGAATTGAGCGGCGCGGCGCTGACAACCGTCACTTTCCAAAAAATGCTGCCCGGCATCGGCGGTTGGATTGTGACCATCGGCCTGATTTTCTTTGCTTACTCAACCATTCTCGGTTGGTGTTATTACGGCGAGAAATGCGCGGTTTACGTCTTCGGCGAGAAGTTTGCCGGTTTGTACCGTGTCGGTTATGTTTCTTCGGTCATGCTGGGTACCGTTTTGAGCCTTGATTTGGTGTGGCTGGCTTCGGACACATTCAACGGCTTGATGGCCTTACCCAACCTGATTGCACTTTTGTTGATGGCGAAAGTTATCGTCAATGAAACACGCGACTTCAAACAAAAAATCAAAAACGGCGAATTGCCGCATTGATGCCTAAGGTCGTCTGAATTTTCAGACGACCTAATATCTATTATATAGTGAATTAAATTTAAATCAGGACAAGGCGACGAAGCCGCAGACAGTACAAATAGTACGGCAAGGCAAGGCAACGCCGTACTGGTTTAAATTTAATCCACTATATTTTTGAAAAAAGTCAGAGGAGGAACACAATGAAAGTGCTTGTTTTAGGTGCTGGTGTGGCCGGCGTATCTTCCGCGTGGTATCTGGCAGAGGCAGGATATGAAGTAACGGTCATCGACCGCGCCGAGGGCGTGGCGATGGAAACCAGTTTTGCCAATGCAGGCCAGCTTTCTTACGGCTATACCACGCCTTGGGCTGCACCCGGTATCCCGACCAAAGCACTGAAATGGCTGTTTAAAAGCCATCCGCCTTTGCTGTTCCGCCCTGACGGCAGCCTGTATCAAATCGAATGGCTGTGGCAAATGCTGCAAAACTGCACGGCAGCGCGCTATCAAATCAATAAAGAGCGCATGGTCAGGATTTCCGAATACAGCCGTGAAATGTTCCGCCGTTTTGAAGCGCAAACCGGCATGAATTTTGAAGGGCGTAAAAAAGGGACGTTGCAGATTTTCCGCCAAACCAAAGAAGTCGAAGCGGCAGAACAAGACATTGCTGTTTTGGAACGCTACGGCGTGCCGTACCGTCGTCTGAAACCCGAAGAATGCGCAGAATTCGAGCCTGCGCTGGCACGCGTTACCGCCAAAATTGCCGGCGGACTGCACCTGCCTGCGGACGCGACCGGCGACTGCCACCTCTTCACCCAAAACCTGTACCAACTCTGTCTGGAAAAAGGCGTACAGTTCCATTTCAACCAAACCATCCGCCGCATCGACCACAACGGGCTGCGCATCAAAGCCGTTGAAACCGAAACAGGGCGGTTTGAAGCAGATGCCGTTGTCTGCGCGCTCGGCTGCTTCAGTAGGACGGTTTTGGCGCAGTTAGACCTCAATCTGCCGATTTATCCCGTTAAAGGCTATTCCTTGACCCTGCCGGTCACAAATTCCGATGGCGCGCCGGTCTCCACCGTCTTGGATGAAAGCTACAAAGTCGCCATCACGCGCTTTGACAACAGAATCCGCGTCGGCGGCATGGCGGAATTGTCGGGCTACGAAATCAAACTGCCCAAAAAACGCCGTGAAACCTTGGCTTTGGTCGTCAACGACTTGTTCCCAGAAGGCGGCGATTTGAGCCAGGCATTGTTCTGGAGCGGCCTCAGACCGATGACGCCCGACAGCACGCCGTTAATCGGGCGCACCCGCTTTGAAAACTTATTCCTAAATACCGGCCACGGCACTTTGGGCTGGACCATGTCGCTGGGTTCGGCAAAATTAACCGCCGATATCGTGAGCGGCAAAGACACCGAAATCCGCAGCGATGATTTGAGCCTGTCGCGCTATCAGGCTTAAGCTGGAAAGCGATAAGGTTTAGTGACATTTCAAATTTAAAGGCCGTCTGAAAATTATTTTTCAGACGGCCTGAGACCTTTGCAAAATTCCTTTCCTTCCAACAGCCGAAATCCAAACACAGGTTTTCGGCTGTTTTCGCCTCCAATTACTCCTGATTTTACCCAAATTCCCCCTTTTTTCTCCCCGGACACCCCATAATCAGGCATCCGGCCGCCTTTTAGGCAGCTACAGGCGCACTTAGCCTGTTGGCGGCTTTCAAAAGGTTCAAACACATCGCCTTCAGATGGCTTTGCGCACTCACTTTGAGCAGCCCGAAATAGGCTGCCCGCGCATAGCGGAATTTACGGTGCAGCGTACCGAAGCTTTGTTCGACCACATAACGGGTCTTCGACAAATATCGGTTGCGTTTGGTTTGCGCTTCCGTCAGCGGATGTTTACGGTGGGCTTTGCGCATAATGCCGTCCTGCAGTCGACGCTCTTCCAGATATTGACGGTTTTCCGCACTGTCATAGCCTTTATCGGCATAGATAGTCGTGCCTTCGGCTATCCCTTCTAGCAAAGGCGACAGATGTTTGCACTCATGGGCATTGGCGGGGGTAATGTGCAGTTTCTCGATATAGCCTTCCCCATCGGTACGGGTATGTTGTTTGTAACCGAGTTTGTAGAGGCCGTTTTTCTTTATCCAACGGGCATCGCTGTCTTTACTCGGTGTGGTTTGGCTGCTGACTTGTCCTTCTTCATCGACTTCTATGGCCTGGCGCTGTTTGCTGCCGGCGGTCTGGATAATGGTGGCGTCAATGACGGCGGCGGATGCTTTCTCTACTTTTAAGCCTTTTTCGGTCAGTTGGCGGTTGATCAGTTCCAATAATTCGGACAGGGTGTTGTCTTGCGCAAGCCAGTTGCGGTAACGGCATAAGGTGCTGTAATCGGGGATGCTCAGTTCGTCAAAACGGCAAAACAGGTTGAAATCGATGCGGGTGATGAGGCTGTGTTCGAGTTCGGGATCGGAGAGGCTGTGCCATTGTCCGAGCAGGATAGCTTTGAACATGGACAACAGGGGATAGGCGGGACGGCCGCGGTGGTCTCTAAGGTAACGGGTTCTTTGACGATTCAGGTACTGTTCGATCGGTTGCCAATCAATCACCTGATCCAACTTCAATAGTGGGAAACGGTCGATGTGTTTGGCAATCATGGCTTGTGCGGTTTGCTGGAAGAAGGTGCTCATGGAAAATCCCCTAAATGTCTTGGTGGGAATTTAGGGGATTTTGGGGAATTTTGCAAAGGTCTCGGCCTTTTGTTTCAAAATCCGTGTATCCAATCAATAAAATAAATAATAACTATTATCATGCGCATTAAAAAGTGTTAGTCTAAACCTGTCCCAGCTTTGAGCGCAGGTTTTCTCATGCCCGATTTTTCGATGTCCAATTTGGCTGTCGCCTTTTCCATCACGTTGGCTGCCGGTTTGTTTACCGTATTAGGCAGCGGCTTGGTAATGTTTTCCAAAACGCCCAATCCGCGCGTGTTGTCGTTTGGTTTGGCATTTGCCGGCGGTGCGATGGTGTATGTCTCCCTGACGGAGATTTTCAGTAAATCCAGCGAGGCGTTCGCTGAAATTTATGATAAAGACCACGCGTTTGCGGCGGCGACCATGGCATTTTTGGCCGGGATGGGCGGCATCGCGCTGATTGACCGCCTGGTGCCGAACCCGCATGAAACCTTAGACGCGCAAGACCCGTCGTTTCAAGAAAGCAAACGCCGCCATATCGCGCGAGTCGGCATGATGGCGGCGTTTGCGATTACTGCGCACAATTTCCCCGAAGGCTTGGCGACGTTTTTTGCCACCTTGGAAAATCCGGCGGTCGGGATGCCTTTGGCCTTGGCGATTGCCATCCATAATATTCCGGAGGGCATTTCCATCGCCGCGCCGGTTTATTTTGCCACCCGAAGCCGTAAGAAAACGGTATGGGCGTGCCTGCTATCCGGCCTGGCCGAGCCTTTGGGTGCGGCTTTGGGCTATTTGGTTTTACAGCCGTTTTTATCGCCTGCCGTATTTGGTTCGGTGTTTGGCGTGATAGCCGGTGTGATGGTGTTTTTGGCGTTGGACGAGCTGCTGCCGGCCGCCAAACGCTATTCAGACGGCCATGAAACCGTTTACGGCCTGACAACGGGTATGGCGGTGATTGCCGTCAGCCTGGTATTGTTCCATTTTTAAAACCCGTATGCCAAAGGCCGTCTGAAATGATTCAGACGGCCTTTTTGCGTTATAATCCGCACATCAAAAATAACCTTAATTTCACAAAGTTCCATCATGTTAGACAAATACAATCCAGCCGAAATCGAATCCAAACATTATCAAAACTGGGAAGAGCAGGGCTATTTCCAGCCTGATATGGATTTGACGAAACCGTCTTTCTCCATCCAACTGCCGCCGCCTAACGTAACCGGCACGCTGCACATGGGCCATGCCTTCAACCAAACCATCATGGACGGCCTGACCCGCTACTACCGCATGAAAGGCTGCAATACCGCCTGGATTCCCGGCACCGACCACGCGGGCATCGCCACGCAAATCGTAGTTGAACGTCAGCTTGCCGCGCAAAACGTGTCCCGTCATGACTTGGGCCGCGAAAAATTCTTGGAAAAAGTGTGGGAATGGAAAGAAGTTTCCGGCGGTACGATTACCCAACAAATGCGCCGCGTGGGCTGCTCTGCCGACTGGACGCGCGAGTATTTCACGATGGACGACGTGCGCGCCGAAACCGTGACCGAAGTGTTCGTGCGCCTGTTTGAGCAAGGCTTGATTTACCGCGGCAAACGCTTGGTGAACTGGGATCCGGTATTGGGTACCGCAGTGTCTGATTTGGAAGTGGAAAGCGTGGAAGAACAAGGCTCTATGTGGCACATCCGCTATCCGCTGGCGGACAATCCTGCCGAAGCCGTGATCGTGGCGACTACCCGTCCCGAAACGCTGCTGGGCGACGTGGCCGTAGCCGTCAATCCTGAAGACGAACGTTACACCCACTTAATCGGCAAAGAATTAATCCTGCCGCTGACCGGCCGCACCATCCCCGTGATTGCTGACGAATACGTTGAAAAAGACTTCGGCACCGGCTGCGTGAAAATCACGCCTGCGCACGACTTCAACGACTACGAAGTCGGCAAACGCCACGACACGCGCCTGATTAATGTGTTCGATTTGGAAGCCAAAGTGTTGGCAAACGCCGAAGTGTTCAACTTCAAAGGCGAAGCGCAACAAGGTTTTGCCCTGCCTGAAAAATACGCAGGCTTAGACCGCTTTGCCGCGCGCAAACAAATGGTTGCCGATTTGCAGGAACAAGGCTTCTTGGTTGAAATCAAACCGCACACGCTGATGACGCCGAAAGGTGACCGTACAGGTTCGGTGATTGAGCCGATGCTGACCAGCCAATGGTTTGTCGCCATGTCCGCCACGCCAAACGGCGGCGAGCCTGACAGCGAATTCAAAGGCTTAAGCCTTGCCGACAAAGCCAAAAAAGCCGTTGATAGCGGCGCAGTGCGCTTTATCCCTGAAAACTGGGTCAACACCTACAACCAATGGATGAACAACATCCAAGACTGGTGTATCTCGCGCCAACTGTGGTGGGGGCATCAAATCCCTGCATGGTACGACGAAGCAGGCAATGTTTACGTCGCCCGCAATCAGGCGGAAGCCGAAAAACAAGCCGGCAAAACCGGTTTGACCCGCGAAGAAGACGTATTGGACACATGGTTCTCCTCCGCGCTCGTGCCGTTCTCCACGCTCGGCTGGCCGTCTGAAACTGATGAACTCAAAGCCTTCCTGCCGTCCAACGTCTTGGTCACCGGCTACGAAATCATCTTCTTCTGGGTGGCGCGCATGATTATGATGACCACCCACTTCACCGGCAAAGTGCCGTTTAAAGACGTGTACATCCACGGCATCGTGCGCGACCACGAAGGCAAAAAAATGTCCAAATCCGAAGGCAACGTCATCGACCCTGTGGATTTGATCGACGGCATCGACTTGGAAAAACTGCTGGTAAAACGTACCACCGGCCTGCGCAAACCCGAAACTGCGCCGAAAGTGGAAGAAGCAACCAAAAAACTCTTCCCCGAAGGCATTCCGAGCATGGGTGCGGACGCATTGCGCTTCACCATGGCGAGCTACGCCAGCCTCGGCCGCAGCGTCAACTTCGACTTCAAACGCGCCGAAGGCTACCGCAACTTCTGCAATAAATTGTGGAACGCCACCAATTTCGTGTTGATGAACACCGAAGACAAAGACTGCGGTCAAGACGAAATGCAGCCGTTGGCGTTTACCTTTGCCGACCAATGGATTATCGGCAAACTGCAACAAGCCGAAGCCGCCGTTACCGAAGCCTTTGAAACCTACCGCTTCGACCTTGCCGCACAAACGCTGTACGAATTTGTGTGGAACGAATATTGCGACTGGTACATCGAGCTGGCAAAAGTGCAAATCCAAACCGGCTGCCCGACAACCCAGCGCACCACACGCCGCACCCTCGTGCGCGTACTCGAAGCCATCCTGCGCCTGCTGCACCCAATCATGCCTTTCATTACCGAAGAACTGTGGCAGGTCGTTGCGCCTCTGGCCAATGCCAAAACCGCCGACAGCATTATGCTGGCCGCTTATCCCAAAGCCGACCCGGAAAAAATCGTGCAGGCTGCTTTTGACCAAATGGCGCAACTGCAAGACCTGATTGGCGCCGTGCGCAACCTGCGTGGCGAAATGGGCATTGCCCCGAACGTGAAAGCGCCGCTGTTTGTGGAAGGCAGTGTGCCTGAAGCGCTGCTGAAATACCTGCCCGCCCTCACGCGCCTGACCGAAGCCAAAACAGTGGACAGGCTGCCCGAAAGCGAAGACGCACCTAGCGCCGTCTGCAATTGCGCGCGCCTGATGCTGAAAGTTGAAATCGACAAAGCCGCCGAAACCGCCCGTTTGAGCAAAGAAGCCGAGAAGCTGCAAAAAGCCTTGGACAAACTCAATGCCAAACTCTCCAAACCCGGCTACACCGAAAAAGCCCCCGCGCATTTGGTGGAAAAAGACAAAGCCGATTTGGCGGAATTGGAAGACAAAATGGCAAAAGTTCAAACTCAGTTGGCGAAGTTGAAAGACTGATTTTGATTGAATAGACAAGGCCGTCTGAAACTTAAATTTCAGACGGCCTTTTTCTTTTTTAATCTCCATCACATTCAATCAAACCAAACAATCTGATTTTCATCCACGCTGATGCGGATTTCCTGTCCGGTTTGCGGTTTGTCCGTATCGTGGTCGGCATGGGGATACCAAATCAAATCGCCGTATTGCGGATGGGCGAGGGTGAGACGTGTGCCTTCGGCGAGGGGGACAGATTCGCTGATGCGGACAGCCGTGCCGTTTGGGTCGAATCGGATGGCATGTTGGGGAATGTAGCGTGTGTCGCCGGTGTTGGCCAAACCGAGCAGCAGGGCGGCTTGGGCGTTGACGGGGCGGCGGATAAGGGTTTCCGGCGTGCCGTGTTGGAGGATGCGGCCTTCGTGCATGATGGCGATGGTGTCGGCCATGGTGCAGGCTTCCTCGGCGGAGTGGGTCACGAGGATGGCGGGGATGTTTTGACTGCGGATGCGTTCGGCGGTCAGGGTGCGCAGGTGGTGGCGCAGGTGGGTGTCGAGGCTGGAGAAGGCTTCGTCCAAGAGCAACAGCGACGGGCGCGTGATGAGGGCGCGTGCGAGGGCGAGGCGTTGCTGTTCGCCGCCGGAGAGGCTTTCGGGTTTGCGTTGCGCTTCGTGTTCCAAACCGATGTCGCGCAAGGCCTGCATGGATTGTTCTTCGATTTCGGCTTTGGGCAGACGGCGCATTTTGAGGCCGAAGCCGACGTTGTCGAGGGCGGTTAAATGCGGCAAAAGGGCGTAGTCTTGAAACATCAGCGAGATATTGCGTTTTTCAGACGGCATGTCGGTGATGTTGTCGCCGTTGAGCCAGACTTCGCCGCTGTCAGGACGCACCAGGCCGACGATGGTTTTGAGTAGGGTGGATTTGCCGCAGCCGGAGCGGCCGAGTACGGCGAGGATTTCGCCTGCTTCGACGTTTAGATTAATGTCTTGGGCAACGGTTTTGCTGCCGAAGCGTTTGTTGATGTTTTTGAGTTGCAACATGGTTTCAGACGGCCTTTAAAAATGGGGTCGGCAACGGATGCTGTCGAGCCATGCGGACAGCGGATGTTTAGGGTCGATCAGGCCGTATCGCCGGCAGGCTTCGATCGTGACCAGCTGGGCATCGTGCATCATGTGTCCGCCCAACATGGCATCGAGCAGGGTGGGGATGTCCATCAGTTCAAAACCGGCGACTTCGCCGTCTTGGTTGGCGGGTTGGAAGCCTTCGGGCAGGACGATGTCGAAGATATACAGGATTTCGTTGTGGACACCGCGATTAACGGGGCGCAAACTATATATTTGGGCGGTCGGTCGGATATGGGGTGTTAACGAAGCGGGAATGCCTGCTTCTTCTTCGCCCTCGCGGCAGACGGCTTCAGACGGCCTCTCGCCGCTGCTGATGCCGCCGCCGGTCAGGTTGTCGAGTTTGTTCGGATCGACGGCTTTGTGCGGACTGCGGCGGCCTATCCAAAAGCGCAGACCGTCTTTTGTTTCGACCAATCCGTTCAAATGCACTGCCTGACTCATCAGGCCGAACGGACGAAAGGCGGCGCGTTCGAGTGCGCATAAAGGCTTGCCCGACTGGTCGCAGATGTCAAACTTTTCACCGCGCCAACCTTTGAGCCAACCGCAATCGCGCCATTGTTGCGCCAGCGTTTGCAAACTATCGCCCACCTGAGCCCAGCTGTCGGTTTCCAAATTCAGGCCATCTGAAAGGATTGACTGCCTGCCTGTCCAATCTTGCCCGAGGCGTTCGCGCCATAACGGGTTCAGACGGCCTAAAGGCAGGCCGTTGAGATACAGAATGCACCAATCGTCGGATGCGCCATAGCTTGTCTGCGCCCAATCCCACAATGCGTCGTGGACATCGAGGGTGAATACCTGTTCAAAACGGAAAGACTGAGACATGGCACATCCTCCAAAAGAACTAAAGATACGTCGATTTTAGCCGTTTACGGCGAATTTGCAAAACGACCATACCCCTTGAAAACCGCTATAATAGAGTAAACCATCCGAAACGAGTACATCATCATGAGTGAATTGACTGATATTCTTTCCTACAACCAACATTTCGTTGAATCGGGAGAGTACGAAAAATATTTCACCAACAAATACCCCGGCCGCGAGCTGGCCATTCTTTCCTGCATGGACGCACGCATTATTGAATTGTTGCCCAATGCTTTAGGCTTGAAAAACGGCGATGCCAAGCTCATCAAAAACGCCGGCGCGCTGGTGACCCACCCTTGGGGTTCGGTGATGCGCAGTTTGTTGGTGGCCGTATTTGAACTCAAAGTCAAAGAAATCATGGTCATTGCCCACCACGACTGCGGTATGCGCGGACTGCATGCCGAGGAATTCCTCCAACGCGTACACGACAGCAATATCCCCGACGACCGTATCGAAACCCTGCGCAATGCCGGTATCGATTTGGACGGCTGGCTGACCGGTTTTGACAACGTCGAAGACAGCGTGCGCCATACCGTCGAGCTGATTCGCAAACATCCGCTGATGCCCGACAACATCGCCATCCACGGCCTGGTCATCCACCCGACCACAGGCAAGCTCAACCTGATTGTTGACGGCAGCCAGCCTGCTTCAGACGGCCAAAACATTTAACGCAGACACCACCACGAAATGAAAAACATCGGATTATTCGGCGGCACGTTTGACCCCATCCACAACGGCCACCTCCACATCGCCCGCGCCTTCGCCGACGAAATCGGTTTGGACCTTGTCGTCTTCCTGCCGGCAGGCGACCCGTACCACAAAGACAGCACGCGCACGCCGGCGAAAGAGCGCCTCAATATGGTCGAACTCGCCATCGCCGACGAGCCGAAATTCGCTGCCAGCGACTGCGACATCGTCCGCGACGGCGCGACTTATACGTTTGACACCGTCCAAATCTTCCGCCAGCAGTTTCCCGGCGCGCAACTGTGGTGGCTGATGGGCAGCGACAGCCTGATGCAGCTGCACACATGGAAAAAATGGCAAACCCTCGTGCGCCAGACCCATATCGCCATCGCCATGCGCCAGGGCGACAACCTCAACAAAACCCCGCGCGAATTGCACGCATGGCTCGGCGAAGCCCTGCAAAACGGCAGCGTCCGCATCCTCAACGCGCCGTTGCACAACACCAGCTCCACCCAAATCCGTGCCAATCTCGCCAAAACGCACCATTCAGACGGCCTGCCGCAACCCGTCGCCCAGTACATCCGCCAACACAAACTCTATGAAAAATAGCGTTTATTCAGGCAGATAAGCTATAATGCCGTCTGAAAACATTTCAACTAGGAAAATAATGAACGAACAAGAATTGCAAGACCTGCAAAAAATGGTCGAAGTGGCCGTAAACGCCCTCGAAGACATCAAAGCCAAAGACATCTCTGTTTTGGAAACCCAAGACAAAACCTCCCTGTTCGCCCGCATGATTATTGCCAGCGGCGACAGCACACGCCAAGTCAAAGCACTGGCGAACAACGTTGCCGTCGATTTGAAAGAAGCCGGTTTCGAAATCCTCAGCACCGAAGGCGACAGCGGCGAATGGACGCTCGTCGACGCAGGCGACCTCGTTGTCCACGTCATGCTCCCTGCCGTGCGCGACTTCTACGACATCGACACCTTGTGGGGCGGAGAAAAACCGAGTTTCCACGCCGGTATGCAAAAACCTTGGCACGCCGCCGACTAAAACGGTTTATCCATACAAAGGCCGTCTGAAACTTGAAAGCAAGCAAGTTTCAGACGGCCTTTTGCTATAATTCCATTCTTTTCACATTATTCAATTTATTGCACCATCATGCCGCAACCCGATTTCGCCCAAACTCTCTCCAAAGACCGCCATTTTCTGCGATCTGCCTTTAAAAACCCCAATAAATACGGCGGCTTGGCCAAGGTTGAGGAAAAATACAAAAAATCGCACGACCTCTATCTGCAACGCCTGTCCAAACTGCCCAAGCCCGAATTCGACAACACGCTGCCCGTTCACGAAAAACTCGACGAAATCAAAAAAGCCATTGCTGAAAATCAGGTAACGATTATTTGCGGCGAAACCGGTTCGGGCAAAACCACGCAGTTGCCCAAGATTTGTTTGGAACTCGGGCGCGGGGCGGCGGGGCTGATCGGGCATACCCAGCCGCGCCGTTTGGCCGCGCGCTCCGTAGCAGAGCGGATTGCCGAAGAGCTGAAATCCGAAATTGGCAGTGCAGTCGGCTATAAAGTGCGCTTTACCGACCACACCTCGCGCGATGCCTGTGTCAAGCTGATGACCGACGGCATCCTGTTGGCAGAAACCCAGACCGACCGTTATCTCGCCGCCTACGACACGATTATCATCGACGAAGCGCACGAACGTAGCCTGAACATCGACTTCCTCTTGGGCTACCTGAAACAACTGCTGCCGCGCCGACCCGATTTGAAAGTCATCATCACCTCGGCAACCATAGACGCAGAACGCTTCTCCCAACACTTCAACGGCGCGCCCGTGTTGGAAGTGAGCGGACGCACCTATCCCGTCGAAATCCTCTACCGCCCGCTGACCAGCAAAGACGAAGACGACGCAGAAGTCGAGCTGACCGACGCGATTGTCGATGCGGCGGACGAATTGGCACGCTACGGCGAAGGCGATATTTTGGTGTTCCTGCCGGGCGAGCGCGAAATCCGCGAAGCCGCCGAAGCCTTGCGCAAATCCACGCTGCGCCGCAACGACGAAATCCTACCCCTGTTCGCACGCCTGTCGCACGCCGAGCAGCACAAAATCTTCCACCCTTCAGGCGCGAAACGCCGCATCGTGTTAGCAACCAACGTCGCCGAAACTTCGCTCACCGTGCCGGGCATCAAATACGTCATCGACACCGGCCTCGCGCGCGTCAAACGCTATTCCGCGCGGGCGAAGGTGGAACAGCTTCATGTCGAAAAAATCTCCCAAGCCGCCGCCCGCCAACGCTCCGGCCGCTGCGGCCGCGTCTCCGCAGGCGTATGTATCCGACTGTTTTCAGAAGAAGATTTCAACAGCCGCCCCGAATTCACCGACCCTGAAATCGTCCGCAGCAACCTCGCCGCCGTCATCCTACGCATGGCATCACTGAACTTGGGCGACGTAGCAGCATTCCCATTTTTAGAAATGCCCGACTCGCGGTATATCAATGACGGTTTTCAGGTATTGCTGGAATTGGGGGCGGTGGAGGCCGTCTGAAAATAAAATCTTTCTTAATCAAATGGCAGGCCATGTTTCATTTTCAGACGGCCTAAATCATTGAGAAACTAAAAACTATTGAAAAGGGAATATTGGGTTTTAAAACCCAATCGGTAAATTTTTTATTGTGAAATATTAATGATGAAAAAATCTTTATTCACGCTTGTTCTGTATTCGTCTTTACTTACTGCCAGCGAAATTGCCTATCGCTTTGTATTTGGGATTGAAACCCTGCCGGTTGCGAAAATGGCGGAAACGTTTGCGCTGACATTTGTGATTGCTGCGCTGTATCTGTTTGCGCGGTATAAGGCGACGCGTTTGTTGATTGCGGTATTTTTTGCGTTCAGTATTATTGCCAACAATGTGCATTATGCGGTTTATCAAAGTTGGATGACGGGCATTAATTATTGGCTGATGCTGAAAGAGGTTACCGAAGTCGGCAGCGCGGGCGCGTCGATGTTGGATAAGTTGTGGCTGCCTGTGTTGTGGGGCGTGTTGGAAGTCGTGTTGTTTTGCAGCCTTGCCAAGTTCCGCCGTAAGACGCATTTTGCCGCCGATATTTTATTTATTGCGGCGATGTTGCTGATTTTTGGACGCTCATTCAGTACAACGCAGGAACACGGTATTTCGCCCAAACCGACATACAGCCGTATCAAAGCCAATTATTTCAGCTTCGGTTATTTTGTCGGGCGCGTGTTGCCGTATCAGTTGTTTGATTTAAGCAAGATTCCTGTGTTCAAACAGCCAGCGCCAAGCAAAATCGGGCAGGGCAGTGTTCAAAATATCGTCCTGATTATGGGCGAAAGCGAAAGCGCGGCGCATTTGAAATTGTTTGGCTACGGACGCGAAACTTCGCCGTTTTTGACCCAGCTTTCGCAAGCCGAATTTAAGCCGATTGTGAAGCAAAGCTATTCCGCCGCTTTGATGACGGCTGTGTCCCTGCCCAGCTTTTTCAATGCGATACCGCATGCCAACGGCTATGAGCAAATCAGCAGCGGCGATACCAATATGTTCCGCCTCGCCAAAGAGCAGGGTTATGAAACGTATTTTTACAGCGCGCAGGCGGAAAACGAGATGGCGATTTTGAACTTAATCGGTAAGAAATGGATAGACCATCTGATTCAGCCGACGCAGCTTGGCTATGGCAACGGCGACAATATGCCTGATGAGAAGCTGCTGCCGCTGTTCGACAAAATCAATTTGCAGCAGGGCAAGCATTTTATTGTGTTGCACCAACGCGGTTCGCATGTCCCATACGGCGCATTGTTGCAGCCTCAAGATAAAGTTTTCGGCGAAGCCAATATTGTGGATAAGTACGACAACACCATCCATAAAACCGACCAAATGATTCAAACCGTATTCGAGCAGCTGCAAAAGCAGCCTGACGGCAACTGGCTGTTTGCCTATACCTCTGATCATGGCCAGTATGTGCGCCAGGATACCTACAATCAAGGTACAGTGCAGCCCGACAGCTATCTCGTGCCGCTGGTGTTGTACAGCCCGGATAAGGCCGTGCAACAGGCTGCCAACCAGGCTTTTGCGCCTTGCGAGATTGCCTTCCATCAGCAGCTTTCAACGTTCCTGATTCACACGCTGGGCTACGATATGCCGGTTTCAGGTTGTCGCGAAGGCTCGGTAACGGGCAATCTGATTACAGGTGATGCAGGCAGCTTGAACATTCGCGACGGCAAGGCGGAATATGTTTATCCGCAATAAGCGGCGTGAAAACCAATAAAGACAAATTTAGATGATGTCGGGGAAGATGCCCGACCGACAAGACTATGCAAAATATGAAAAACCAAGTACGCGGATCAGGCATGGATGCCCGATCCAATCCAGCCAATGTTTCAGACGGCCTGCAAAACAGTTCGGGCCATATCGGTGCCAACACGCGCTACCGCCTGACCAAGCTCGGCGAACAAATGGCGCGCCTGCCCATCGATCCGAAAATTGCGCGCATTTTGCTGGCGGCGAAGAAACACGACTGTATGGCGGAAATATTGGTGATTGCGTCCGCACTGTCGATTCAAGACCCGCGTGAGCGGCCGCTGGAAGCGCGCGATGCCGCCGCCAAGGCGCATGAGCGCTTTACCGACAAGCAATCCGACTTCCTTGCCTATCTGAACATTTGGGACAGCTTCCAGCGCGAGCGCGACAAGGGTTTGTCCAACAAGCAGCTGGTGCAATGGTGCCGCCAATATTTCCTGTCGCACCTGCGTATGCGCGAATGGCGCGAGCTACACCACCAGCTTGCCCAAACCGCGATTGAAATGGGTTTGACCACCAAAGAAGCCGCGTTTCGACAACCTCCTACCCAAGAGCAATTAAGGCCGTCTGAAAGCCAAGGCGACCAAGATTTGGCGGCCAAACTCAAACAAAAACAACTGGATAAGAAACAACACCGCGCCCAAATCCGTGCCGCCAAAGAAGCCGGCTACGAACAAATCCACCGTGCCCTGCTCACCGGCCTTATCGCCAACGTCGGCATGAAATCGCCCGACGGCAACGACTACACCGGCGCGCGCGGCAGCCGTTTCCACCTTTTCCCCGCCTCCGCCCTGTTCAAAGCCAAACCCAAATGGGTGATGGCGGCAGAATTGGTTGAAACCACGCGCCTTTACGCGCGCGACGTCGCCGTTATCCAGCCCGAATGGATAGAGCAGGAAGCGCCGCACCTCGTCCGCTACCATTATTTCGAGCCACACTGGGAACAAAAACGCGGCGAAGTCGTCGCCAGCGAACGGGTAACGCTTTACGGCCTGACCGTATTGCCGCGCCGCCCCGTGTCTTACGGCAAAGTTGCGCCCGAAGAAGCGCGCGAAATCTTTATCCGCGGCGCATTGGTGGCACAGGAAAGCAATCTTCAGACGACCTTTTTTGCCCACAATAAAAAGCTGATTAAAGAAATTACCGAGCTCGAACACAAATCGCGCAAGCAAGACGTATTGGTCGATGACGAAGCCCTGTTTGCGTTTTATAACGAACGCCTGCCCGAGCTGGTGTGGAAAGACGCGAAAGGCGGCGTTTGGGGAAGCGAAGAGGGTGGACAAACCCAGTCGGACAAGACAGCCGGACAAAACGGACAAGCAAACCAGCGCAACGCAGGGCGTGTGGCGCAAGCCACGCACGCGGATTCCAAAGATGCATCCAACCGCGAGCGTGAACCGAGTTCACACACCCGACAAAATGTTTCAGACGGTCCCAAACCCAAAAAGCAGCCTGCATCTCAAAAAGGCCGTCTGAAACCTTTGCCCCTTGCCGATATCCGCACTTTTGAAGCCTGGCTCAAAACCGCCGAGCGCGACAATCCGCGTCTGCTGTTCCTCAGCCGCGACGATTTGATGCAACACGCCGCCGCGCACATTACCGAAGAACAGTTCCCCAAATTCTGGCAAACCGCAGACGGCAAGTTCAAACTTTCCTACCGCTTCGAGCCGCACCATCCGCTCGACGGCGTGACCATGACCGTGCCGCTGACCGTCCTCAACCGCCTGCACGCGCCGTCACTCGAATGGCTGGTGCCCGGTATGTTACGCGAAAAAATCCAGCTGCTGATTAAAGCACTGCCGAAGCAAATCCGCCGCATTTGCGTGCCCGTACCTGATTTCATCACCAAATTCCTCGAAAGCAATCCCGACCGCCAAGCGGCCATCATTCCCCAGTTGGCACACTTTATCGCCAAAAGCGCCGGCGATATGCGGATTCTCGAGCAAATCGACCAAGACGCATGGGCGGCGCAAGAATTGCCCGAACACTGCTATCTGAATCTGCGCATTATCGACGACGGCGGACAAGAGCTTGCCGGCGGCCGCAAACTGCACGAATTGCAACAACAGCTCGGCCAAGCCGCCGCCGTCACCTTCCGCGACAACACCCAAGAATTTGAGCGCGACAACGTGACCACATGGGACATCGGCACCCTGCCCGAATCCATCAAATTCGCACGCGGCAAACAACAGCTTACCGGCTACCTCGGTCTGCAAAAAGAAAAAGACGGCCGCATCGCCCTGCGCCTGTTTGATACCACAGAAGCCGTAGAGCAGGCACACCGTCAAGGTGTCATTGAATTGATGAAGCTGCAATTAAAAGAGCAGGTAAAAGATTTGAACAAAGGCATCCAAGGCTTCACCCAAGCCGCCATGCTGCTCAAACACATCAACGCCGACACCCTGCGCGACGACCTTACACAGGCCGTCTGCGACCGCGCCTTTATCGGCGAAGACGAGCTGCCGCGCAACGAAAAAGCCTTTAAAGAACAAATCAAACGCGCCCGCAGCCGCCTGCCCGCCGTCAAAGAAGCCCTCAGCCGCTACTTGCAGGAAATCGCAGCCGCCTACGCCGAACTCAACGGCAAACTCGGCAAACATCCATTGACCCACCTCCTAAGACTACGCCTGCAAACCCTGCTTGCCCCCGGCTTCGCCAGCCATACCCCATGGACACAATGGCCGCGCCTCCCCATCTACCTCAAAGCCATGACCCTGCGCCTCGAAAAATACAGCAGCAACCCCGCCCGCGACGCAGCCCGCGAAGCCGATATTCAAGAGCTGGAAAATATGTGGCAAGAAAAAACAGATAGCTTGATAAAACAAGGATTAACCGTTTCAGACGACCTCGCTGCGTTTCGTTGGCAGATTGAGGAACTTCGGGTATCATTATTCGCTCAGGAATTGAAAACACAATATCACGTTTCAGTTAAAAGATTAAAAAACATTTGGTCAAATCTTCCCAAGTAATACTAGTATAGGAAATAAAATGAATTTTAAATTTAAAAAATTAGGAAATATAGATAACGGAAATGTTGAAGTAGGAGACTTAACTGTTATCTGCGGTCCAAATAATGTTGGAAAAACTTATATTAGTTATGCAATCTATGGTTTTATTAGGTACTTTAGAAGGTTGATAGATTTACAATTATCTAGCGAAACAATTTCAGAACTCCGCCAAGAGGGTACCGTAGAGATTAATTTGCAATTTTATTCAGAAAACATTTCCTTATATATTGACCAAGCATCAAAAGAATTTTCTTCTGATTTAGATGACTATTTTAATACAATTGATGATTTTTTTGGAGAATCACAAATTGCTCTTGAACTAAAAGACTTTAAATTTAACTTTGAAGACGAATATAAAAGCATTGTTCAATTCGGGAAGAAAGAAAGCCTAATTTTTAATAAAGAAAAAGAGGATATTCATTTAACAGTAACTCTCCAAACTGATGATGAAAGTAAAAATTTACGTGTACCTAATAGTATTTTAAATAGTGTCATTAGCAATCAAATCGCTGAATATCTTTTCCGTAGCGTACTACCCAGACCTTTTGTTATTACATCAGAAAGAACAGGAATTTCTCTATTTTATAAAGAATTAGATATAAGTAAGAATGCTATATTAGAACATATAACTGCTTCTGAAAAAGTAAATCCTATTGAATTAATTAACGTTATGCGTTCAAGATATGCACAGCCAATTCAAGATAATATAACTACTATAAGAGATTATGATAGTATCTTAAAAAGAAAAAGCTTTATAAAATCTGACCAGCAAAAATATAAATACATTTTAGATAGTCTATCAAACATGCTGGGGGGAGTTATAAATCTATTGACAAACAAGTTGTCTTTGTACCTAAAAAGGAGAGAAACAGAGACAAAGTAAATGTTCCTGTTTATATCGCATCTTCATCTATTAAATCACTATTTTTAATAGATATGTATGTTAATTATCTTGCAGAGCCTAATGGCTTATTAATTATTGATGAACCGGAATTAAACTTGCACCCCGATAATCAAAGAAAAATGGCAGGTCTATTAGCTTCTTTAGTAAATTCAGGGATAAAAATTCTTATTACAACTCATAGCGATTATCTTATTAGGGAGTTAAATAATAGAATTATGCTGAGTTCTAATTTTAAAAATAAAAATGCTATATTAAAAGAAGAGTATATTGATAGTCATGAGATTTTGAGACCAGAACAAGTAAAAGCGTATTCATTAACTGGTGATCACAAGATCAATTCTATTGAGGTTGGATTATATGGAATGAATATGGAAATATTTGATTGTCTTATCGAGAAAGCTAATAGATTGTCAGAAAATATATTTTATGGAATGGAGAATTTACGTGATTAATAGCCTTAAGGAGATTATTTGTCCTGATGTTGTTTTAGCATTAGATACGAGTCATCAAGAGTACGATACTTTACCATTAAAGGAAAATTCTAAAGATAGCAAACTAAATAAATTATTAATAGAACGCATCCCTAAAAATTCTTTTGCATTTACTCTAGATTGTAATTCAAAAGGAGCTCATTTTAAACAATTATCTTGCTATTTAAATAAAACAACAGCGGGTATAAATAAAGGTTGTGATTTGGTTATTTTTTTTATGAATAATGGAAAATATTGCGTACTAATTTTTGATTTAAAATCAGATAAGCCAAATACTAAAGATACAAAAATTCAACTCATGAATTCACGTATTTATGTGAGGTATTTAATAGGCATTATAGCAAACCATTATCATATTGACTGTAATAGCGTGCGTATTATTTCTCGAGCAGGTGTTACTAGACCAAATTACATGATACCAAAGTGTAAAAC
Source organism: Neisseria subflava (assembly GCF_024205745.1). Taxonomy (NCBI): domain Bacteria; kingdom Pseudomonadati; phylum Pseudomonadota; class Betaproteobacteria; order Neisseriales; family Neisseriaceae; genus Neisseria; species Neisseria subflava. The sequence goes on along the minus strand of NZ_CP073117.1, from coordinate 708,844 downwards.
ATTTCGTCATCCTATAAATGAAAATAACACTGATGAAGAATTTAAATTTGTGCGTATAGATCAAATAATTGGCAGGGAAGGGAAAATTTCTCTAGATAAAATAATAGGATTCGTGTAATAACTAAATCTATGAGCAAGTTAAAAACCATGAAAAATAGGTTATCTAAAAAATTTTGACGCTGTACTAGATAAGTCCTAAATTCCACACTGCCGATGCAGTACTTTTAAGCTGTTTGGAAGGTGTGCTAAAGTTAAAATGGAACTTGAATTCTTTCAAAAACAACAGGAAAGATTTACGGTTGATTCCGTTGTGTTTGTTCGGCACGCACTATAAAACCTATTTTCAAATTACCTTTCCCCTTAATAATAATCCACACTCCAAAATCACATCCCCATCATGCCCGAACTTCCCGAAGTAGAAACCACCCTACGCGGTATCGCTCCGCATATCCTCAACCAAACCGTCTCCGCCGTAACCGTCCGTGAGCCCAAGCTGCGCTGGCAAATCCCGCCTGCGCTGCCTGAAACCCTGCGCGGGTTGGTGGTGCGTGAATGCCGCCGCCGTGCCAAATACCTGCTGATTCGTTTTGACACAGGCGTGCCGCTGGTTCATTTGGGTATGTCGGGCAGCAAGTAGTGGCCTGCATCAAACCGCATGCGTGCCTTTGGGCACACACCCTACAAATGAATCACAAAGAATTTGAAATTTATGCGTAGGGTGTGTGCGATACGCACGCACGCGGTCTTTTTAAAATGTTCTTTCCAATCAAACCAAAGGCCGTCTGAAAGTACTCTTTAACTTTCAGACGGCCTTTTTATATTCATATTTCTGTTTATTTTTCCAAACGCGCAATCAGTTCATCGGCCAAGTCCAGATAAGCCTGGGTGCCTTTGGCGTGGGCGTCGTAGGCGAGGGCGGGGAGGCCGTGGCTGGGGGCTTCGGCAAGGCGGATGTTGCGGGGGATGACGGTGTCGAAGAGCAGGTTGTCGAAGTGTTGTTTGAGCTGTTCGCTGACTTCGACGACGAGGCGGCTGCGGCTGTCGTACATGGTGCGGACGATGCCGGTTACGTCGAGGTCGGGGTTGATGGCTTGGCGGATTTTGCGGACGGTGGCCACTAAGTCGGAAATGCCTTCGAGGGCGTAGTATTCGCAAAGCATGGGGACGATGACGCCGTTGGCGGCGACCAGGCCGTTGAGGGTGAGCAGGGTCAGGGACGGAGGGCAGTCGATGAGGACGTAGTCGTAGTCGTCGGCAACGAGCTGCAGGGCGTTTTTGAGGCGGATTTCGCGTGCGATTTCTTGGACGAGTTCGACTTCTGCGCCGGCCAGTGTGCGGTTGGCGCCCAATACGTCGTAGCCGCCTTCTTTGCTGCGGACGACGGCGTCGGGGATGTCGGTTTCGCCGAGGACGACTTGGTAAACGCCGTTTTCGATGGTGGCTTTGTTGATGCCGCTGCCTGTGGTGGCGTTGCCTTGGGGGTCGAGGTCGACGACGAGGACGCGGCGGCCTTTGGAGGCCAGGGAGGCGGCGAGGTTGACGGTGGTGGTGGTTTTGCCGACTCCGCCTTTTTGGTTGGCGACGGCGAGGATTTGTGCGCTCATGTGCTTTGCTGTCGTGTTAAGTGTGGATGGCTGGATTGTACCGTTATTCGGTATGCTTGGGTTGTTTTCAGACGGCCTTTTTACGGATGATGACGATATGGCGTTCGGCATTGAGTTGGGGGACGTGCAATGCTTCGACTTTTTCGACGGCGACGCTTTCGGGCAGTTTGTCGATTTCTTCTTGCGGATATACGCCTTTCATGGCTGCCCAGTAGCCGCCGTCTTTGAGGAGGTGCTCGGTCCAGTTGACGAAGTCGGCGAGTTCGGCAAAGGCGCGGCTGGTGATGACGTCGGCGCGGCAGTCGGCAGCGGCTTCTACGCGGCCGCTGATGACGCGGACGTTTTTAAGGCCGAGTTCGATGACGGCTTGTTGCAGAAAGGCGGTTTTTTTGGTGTTGGCATCGAGGAGGGTAATGTCAAGGTCGGGACGGCAGATGGCGGTGGGTATGCCGGGCTGTCCGCCGCCGGAGCCTACGTCGAGCATGGTTTGTGCGTGTTCGATATAGGGCAGGAGGGTCAGGCTGTCGAGCAGATGATGGCTGACGGTTTGGGCGGGATCGCGCAGGGCGGTCAGGTTGTAGGTTTTGTTCCACTTTTGCAGCAGGGCGGCATAGTCTAGGAGTTTGGCCTGTTTGGCTTCGTCGATGTCCAAACCCAGTGCCTGTATGCCGTCGCGGAGCTGTTGCGCCTGATTCATTTGTTATTCCTTATTGGTTAAAACGCGTTGGATGTAATGGTAACGGAAAGCATGCCGTCTGAAAATGTTTGTGCCTGTTGAATCAACGTTTCATTTTGTGAAAGACGATGGGCTGCTCCGGCGCGCGCGTGAGCTGTTTAGGCAGGGTCAGCATGGCGATGATCCATACGGAGAGGGTGTAGTAGAACACGCCTTGCCCGCGCATACCGGCCAATGCGGCATTGCCTAAGATGGCTTCAAAAATCAAACCCGCCGCCGCCGAGGCACACGCTGCGACACCGGCAAGGAAGATGGCGTAACGCGAATGCCGGCGCATCATTTTTTTATACGCCAGCTTGGTCAGTCCGCCGGCAATCGGCAGGTTGAGGAAGGCAAACATGCCGCAGACAAACCATGCGACGGAATCCTGCCAGCCGCTTTGCCATGCCCACGCGCCGTCTTTGACCGTAACCAACAGACCTTGGCCGTCTGAAAAGGCGATTTGCACGATATTGTGCAATATCATCGCCAGCGGCAGGGTGAGGAACATCAGTGCGACCAATAGGGGGCGGTAGGGCTTTTCTTGAGTCAGGTACATGGCGGTTTGCCTTGGGGAAATAAGTTGAAATGATAGCAGATCGGCGGTTGATTCACGTTAGTTTGCCACCGAAATTGCTGACAAAAGCAGTCAATTAAAAAAGAAATGAAAAATTCTTTTTTCTTTGCAAACATTGGCAGATAAAGGGTAAGAAAACGTTTTCAGACGGCCTAATCTATTATTTTTATATGAACCGAACAGAAAATCTTTGCATTTCTCCGTAAAATCTACTAAATTCTTAATAACATATTATAAAGACCTGAAATCTGGAACCCAAACCGAAACTGCCTTCCGCCATTTACGCTCGGAAACTCAGCAGGCAAAAAGTTTCACACACAACAAAACCAAAAAATAATTCCTCTGAAATCAGTTGTTTATAATGATAGATAACCACAAGGCAAACCATGCCTGACTTTAGTAGGAGTAAAACCATGGCTGAAGCAACCGATGTCGTATTAGTAGGCGGCGGCATTATGAGCGCCACTTTGGGCGTATTGCTCAAAGAACTCGAACCATCTTGGGAAATCACCCTGATCGAACGCTTGGAAGATGTAGCGTTGGAATCATCAAATGCATGGAACAATGCCGGTACGGGACACTCTGCGCTGTGCGAATTGAACTATGCGCCCCTGACTGCCGACGGCACGATCGATCCGACCCGCGCCCTCAATATTGCCGAACAATTCCATATCAGCCGCCAATTTTGGGCGACTTTGGTCGAAGAAGGCAAACTGACCGACCGTTCTTTCATCAATTCCGTCCCCCATATGTCGCTGGTGATGAACGCCGACCATTGCAGTTATCTGCAAAAACGTTTCGACGTGTTCAAAAACCAAAAACTCTTTGAAAAAATGGAGTTTTCTACCGACCGCACCAAAATCGCCGAATGGGCGCCGCTGGTTGTCAACGGTCGTGATGAAAGCCAACCCATTGCCGCCAACTATTCCGCCGAAGGCACAGACGTCGATTTCGGCAGCCTGACCCGCCAGATGGTCAAATACTTGAGCGACAAAGGCGTAAAAATCAAATTCAACCGTCATGTCGACGACCTCAACCGCGAATCGGACGGAGCATGGGTGCTGAAAACCAGCAGCACCAAAGAGGATGACGACCCGTTGACACTCCGCACCCGTTTCGTCTTCCTCGGCGCAGGCGGCGGCGCACTGACCCTGCTGCAAAAATCCGGTATCCCCGAAGGCAAAGGCTACGGCGGCTTTCCGGTTTCCGGCCTCTTCTTCCGCAACAGCAATCCCGAAACGGCCGCGCAACACAACGCCAAAGTGTACGGCCAAGCCTCCGTCGGCGCGCCCCCTATGTCCGTTCCGCATTTGGATACCCGCAACGTGGACGGCCAACGCCATTTGATGTTCGGCCCGTATGCAGGCTTCCGCCCCAACTTCCTCAAACAAGGCTCGCTCATGGATTTGCCGATGTCCATCCAAATGGACAACCTCTATCCTATGCTCCGCGCCGGTTGGGACAATATGCCGCTGACCAAATACCTCTTGGGCGAATTGCGCAAAACCAAAGAAGAACGCTTCGCCTCGCTGCTCGACTACTATCCGGAAGCCAATCCTGACGATTGGGAACTGATTACCGCCGGTCAGCGTGTGCAAATCATCAAAAAAGACCCGAAAAAAGGCGGCGTACTCCAATTCGGTACCGAAATCGTCGCCCATGCCGACGGCTCGCTGGCCGCATTGCTGGGTGCGTCTCCTGGTGCATCGACAGCAGTTCCGCTGATGATCAAACTCGTCCACCAATGCTTCCCCGATCATGCCGAATCATGGTCAGGCCGTCTGAAAGAATTGGTGCCTGGCTACGGTATCAAGCTAAACGACAATCCATCTTTGGCGGACGAAATCATCAGCCACAACGCGTCCGTTTTGGGCATTCATCACTAAATGGAAGCAGACACAAAGGCGGGCATTCTTGCCCGCCTTTTTTCAAACCATTAAAATAGCGGCATTCAGGCCGTCTGAAATCTAATCTGCGGCAGCATGTTGCACGATTCAAACCCGAAAATCAGCCCCAATAGAAAAACGCCATGACCGATATTCTCAACAAAATCCTTGCCACCAAAGCAGAAGAAGTAGCCGCCCAAAAAGCCGCCGTTTCCTTGGAAGACATCAAAACCCAAGCGCAGGCTGCCGCGCCGGTTCGCAGCTTTATCGGCTTGATCCGTGAAAAACACGCGCAGAATCTGCCTGCCATTATTGCCGAAGTCAAAAAAGCCAGCCCGAGCAAAGGCCTGATCCGTCCTGATTTTAATCCTGCCGAAATCGCCGTTGCCTATGAAAAAGCGGGTGCGGCCTGTTTGTCCGTGTTGACGGATGAACCTTATTTCCAAGGCTCGCCCGAGTATTTGAAACAGGCGCGTGCGGCCGTGGCGCTGCCGGTCTTGCGTAAAGATTTCATCATCGACGAATACCAAATCTATCAGGCGCGCGCGTGGGGTGCGGATGCGGTTCTTCTGATTGCCGCCGCCTTGGAAGCAGAGCAGCTTGAGCGTTTTGAAGCCGTTGCCCATGAATTGGGCATGACTGTATTGTTGGAGTTGCACGATGCGTCCGAGCTGGAAAAATGCCGCAACATGACCACGCCGTTGTGGGGCGTCAACAACCGCAACCTGCGTACGTTTGAAGTGACCCTGCAACAAACCCTCGACCTCTTGCCTGAATTGAACGGCAAAACCGTTGTCACCGAAAGCGGCATCCGCAACAAAGAAGACGTCGATTTCATGCGCAGCCACGGCGTGCATACTTTCCTGATCGGCGAAACCTTTATGCGAGCCGACGATATCGAAGCCGAAGTCAAAAAACTGTTTTAAACCCTAAAAACATCAGGCTGTCTGAATTTTCAGACGGCCTGAATCGATTTGAAGGCAGACATAATGTTTACCGTACAACGCATTTACGCTTATCAGCCCAATACCGAGCAGACCGCCGTCTTTATCGACCGCCTCTATCCGCGCGGCGTCCGCAAAGAGGTTTTCGCCACCGCACTTTGGCTGAAAGACATTACGCCCAGTGCAAACCTGCGCCGCTGGTATCACGAAAATCCGACTCAAAATTTCGACGGTTTTGTTAGCCGTTATCATGAAGAGTTACATGGTGATACCGAGCAGGTCGCCATCAAGCAGCTGCTGGATTTGGAGCGGCAACATGGCAATATCCTGCTGCTGACCGCCGTCAAAGATCCCCGACATTCCCACGTCTCTGCGCTGGCTCAATTTTTGGGTGCAAGGTTTGAATATCGCGATTAAAAAATCAGTGTTTGAGCTGAATACAAAAAGGCCGTCTGAAATCAAGGTTTCAGACGGCCTGCTATTTTCAAATCAAGAAGGATAACGGTGTGCTACCAATTTTCCGTCTATGTATTCGCCGATATAGACTTGCGAGGCTTCAAGGTGGAGGCGGTCAAGTTCCTGTTGCAGCCATTCTTCATCACGCTTAATGATTTCGAGGATGTCGGGGTCAACTTGGCCGTCTGTAATCAGTGGATAGCGCAGGCTTTCGTCGCCGTACTTAATGACGGCGAGCTGGCCGTTTTGTTCCATCACGGCACGTTTGACGGCAGAGATTTCGTAGATGCCGGCGGCGCGGAGTTTGAACATGAGGTCGTGTGCGCTGATGCCGTTTTTCATGCATTCATCGGTTTGGATTTTGCCGTTGACGATAACCCAGACGGATTTGCCGTCAATTACGGATTTGACCCAGCGGTTGTGGTTTTTGATGAATTTCAGGCTCAAGACCAACAGCGTCCACAAAATCAGCACGAGGAAAAATTGCAACAGGCCGACGCTGTCGCTGTAAATCACGCCGCCGATGATGCCGCCGAGTACATAGTTTTGCACTTGGTCCATGGCGGAGGTCGGCGCGAGGTTACCTTTACCTAAGAGGTTGATTTGCAAAATCAAACCTAAAATACCCATCAGCAGTTTGAGGGCGAGCAGGGAGTATGCTTCCATGTGTGTGTATCCTGTTATTCTTTATCGATGAGTTCGATATTGTTGTTGACCAAATTGATGGGTGTCAGCGTGTAGGCGGAGAAGTCTTGATTGAAATGGACTTCGTAGTATTGGTTTTTGATGCCGATAATCATGCCGTTGAACAGGCGCGTGCTGTTGACGATGATATCTTGTTTTTCAACTTTTTGGTTTTCAATCAAGGCATTGAGAAAACCTACCATGCGCGAAGTATCGGCGGCAAAGTTTTGACGCTCGCTGTATGAAAGATATTGCGTGCCGCAGATGAGGATGAGCAACAACAGCGCAATAATGCTCAGGTCGCGGTATTTGGTGTCCATGCGGTGGCGCAGGTATTGCGATACGGCGAGCAGGAGGATGACGAGGGCGGCGAAAATCAGGATATATTTCAAGTAGTCATGGAAATACATATGATTTTCAAGATAAAAGTGAGAAAAGAATTTCATGGTATTTGATAAATTTGGGAAGGGTAATAAGGCCGTCTGAAACTTAAATTTCAGACGGCCTCGTCTATTAAACAAGGATGTTGCGTTAAGGTTTCGGATAAAGCACACATGGTGATTCCCGAAATAGTATCAGTTGATAAATCCGTCGTCTTTCATTTTCTTTTCGGAAAAATACTGGCTGATTACCAGTAAGCTGGCCAGAATGATAATGAAAAGACCTGCCATGGTCAGGGTGATTTTGAGAAACAAATCGGCATCGACGAAGGAAAACCACAGTTGCAAAATCAAGAGTAACACCCAGCTGACGAACAATCCGAGACAGGCATAGACGCCGAGTTTAAACACGTTCTTTTTCCAAAATGACGACGTAGGCTTCACGCACGAAAAACAGCAGCATGCGGCGCTGGTCTTTTTCCATGGTAACGACCTTCCAGCCTTGCGAAGCGTGGCTGTTGAGGAAATCGCTGAATTTGACCGGATTGATTTTGGCGCTGCCGAAAACCAAACTGGAAAGCAGGTTCTCTTGATAAATGACGGCTTTATATTCTTTCATTTTATTCCTTTAAAAATAAGGGGGCTTTAAAGCCCCCTGATTCTACTCCTTATTATTCAACTGCGGTAATACGGAGCCTTCGCCCAATGCCAACAAACCGCTTTGCGAGTAGATACCCAGTTTGGCGCGGGTGTCGGTAATGTCGAGGTTGCGCATGGTCAGTTGGCCGATGCGGTCGAGCGGTGTGAACGCTGCATCTTCGACTTTTTCCATGCTCAGGCGTTCGGGTTGGTAGGTCAGGTTGGGCGATTCGGTGTTCAGAATCGAGTAGTCGTTGCCGCGACGCAGTTCGAGGGTTACTTCGCCGGTGATGGCTTTGGCAACCCAGCGTTGGGCGGTTTCACGCAACATCAGGGCTTGGCTGTCAAACCAGCGGCCTTGGTAGAGCAAGCGGCCAAGGCGCAGGCCGTTGATGCGGTATTGTTCGATGGTGTCTTCGTTGTGGATACCGGTAACCAAACGCTCGTAGGCGATGTGGAACAATGCCATGCCCGGGGCTTCGTAGATGCCGCGTGATTTGGCTTCGATGATGCGGTTTTCGATTTGGTCGCTCATGCCCAAGCCGTGGCGGCCGCCGATGCGGTTGGCTTCGAGGAAGAGTTCGACAGGGTCGGCGTATTCTTTGCCGTTTAATGCAACCGGCACGCCTTCTTCAAAGCGCACGCTGACTTCTTCGGGTTTGACTTCGACGTTTTCGTCCCAGAAGGCAACGCCCATGATGGGCTTAACGATTTTGATGCCGCTGTTGAGGAATTCCAAGTCTTTGGCTTCGTGGGTGGCACCCAGCATATTGGAGTCGGTAGAGTAGGCTTTTTCAACCGACATTTTGTAGTTGAAGCCGTTGGCAATCAGAAATTCGCTCATTTCGTGGCGGCCGCCGAGTTCGTCGATAAATTGTTGGTCGAGCCAAGGTTTGTAGATTTTCAACGCCGGATTGGTCAAGAGGCCGTAGCGGTAGAAACGCTCGATGTCGTTGCCTTTGTAGGTACTGCCGTCGCCCCAGATATTCACATCGTCTTCTTTCATGGCGGAAACGAGCATGGTGCCGGTCACGGCGCGGCCCAAAGGCGTGGTGTTGAAGTAGGCGATGCCGCCGGTGGAAACGTGGAATGCGCCGCATTGGATGGCGGCGATGCCTTCGTGTGCCAGCTGCGCGCGGCAGTCGATCAGGCGGGCATTTTCTGCGCCGTATTCCATCGCTTTTTTAGGAATGGCGTTGTAATCGTCTTCGTCAGGTTGGCCGAGGTTGGCGGTGTAGGCGTAAGGCAGTGCGCCTTTGAGTTTCATCCACAGTAGTGCGGCAGAGGTATCAAGACCGCCGGAGAAGGCGATGCCGACTTTTTGGCCGATGGGGAGATTTTGTAAAATGGTATGGTTTTGGCTCATTGGGATTCCTCCAGACTTGAAAAGTTGAAACCATTATCTTATAAATGGAATACATTGTCAGCAATTAGGCCGTCTGAATGTTCGGGGGGCCGTATTAAAGAAACCTCATCATGAACGCTTTTAACCTCATCATCATCGGCGACGAAATCCTGCACGGCAGCCGTCAAGACAAGCATTTTGCCTTTTTTAAATCCCTGCTGGAATCGCATGGACTGAAGCTCAATCAGGTGCAATATCTGCCTGACGAACCCGATTTGCTGGTCAAGCAGCTGCGCCGCAGCTTTTCAGACGGCCTGCCGACTTTCGTGACCGGCGGTATCGGTTCTACGCCTGACGACCACACGCGCCAAGCCGCAGCGGCCGCTTTGGATTTGCCTGTCGTCCGCCATCCTGAAGCCGCTAAGTTTATCGAAGGCGTGACCCGGAAACGCGGTGAACCGCTTGATTCGCCGGAACACGCCCAACGCCTGAAGATGGCGGATTTTCCCGAAGGCGCGGAATTGGTGCCCAATCCGTTTAACAACATCGCCGGATTTTCCATCTGCGAGCATTATTTCTTTCCCGGTTTCCCCGTGATGGCGCACCCGATGGCCGAATGGGTATTGGAAACTTATTACGCCGACCGCTTTAACCAAACCGAACGCGGCAGCCGCAGCGTGTATGTGTTCAACCAACCCGAATCTCGCATTACGCCGATTATGGAACATCTTGAGCGTACCTACGCCGGTATCCGCTCGTACAGCCTGCCCACAGTGAGCCGTACCGATTCAGACGGCCGTTATACTCCGCCGCATATCGAGTTCGGCATCAAAGCGGAAGGCGAGGCCTGCCGATTGCTGGATGCGGCGTGGGAAGATGCGTTGCAGGGTTTGCAGGCGATTGGCGCGACTTTGAAAGAAACGGTGGAATAATGCACTTATCCCCAGCCCAATCCAGACGCGCACTGACTTTTACCTCTTTGCTGTTTTTACCGCCAACCCTCATCATCGGCATTTGGCTGGCTCAATATGGCGGCTTCGCTTTTGAGCCGCCTCTGATGCACGCCGTCCATACCCACGCGGGAACATGGTTTGACCCGATTGCCACCGTGTTGCACTATCTGGGCAAAACCGCGATTGCCGTGCCGCTGATCGGTGCGGTTGCCGCCGCCCTGTATTTTGCCGATAAGAAACGCGAAGCACTGTTTTGCGTGTTGGCGGCATTGGTGCCGACTTTGAACATGCTGATTGTGAAGGTATGGTTTGCCCGCGAACGCCCGCTGCTTTGGCCGCGCCTGATTGAAGAGAGCAATTTTTCCTTTCCCAGCGGCCACAGTACGTTTTCCGCCGCCATTGCCGTCATGCTGATATTGCTTTGCCGCCGCACGCGCTACCGCCGCGCCGCTTGGATAGGCGGTATTTCCTTTGCCCTGTTGACCGGGTTTTCACGCATTTATTTGGGCGTGCATTATCCCACCGACGTTTGGGCAGGCTGGACAAACGGCACGCTGACTGCCTTGCTGGTGTATATGCTCATCTTCAGGCCGTCTGAAAAATAGAAGAAATAAATCATGAATACACGTTCACCCAACACGCCTTATTGGCTCAGAAACGGCCATGCCGACACCCTGTTTGCCAAGCTGCTGCAAGGCAAGGCGCCCGACTACCGCCGCGAGCTTCTGCCCGACAGTACCGGCAAAACCCAAGTTGCCTACGATTTTGTCGACAGCGCCAATCCCGATGCGCCGCTGGTGGTTTTGTTCCACGGACTGGAAGGCAGCAGCGAAAGCCATTACGCGGTCGAGCTGATGAAAGCCGTACAGCAGCGCGGTTGGAACGGCGTAGTTGCCCATTTCCGCAGTTGCGGCGGCATAGAAAACACCGCGCCCGTGTTTTACCACCTCGGCGATACGCCCGAAATTGCCTTTATGCTCAACACGCTGGCACAACGCTATTCAACCATCTACGCCGTCGGCGTTTCTTTGGGGGGCAATGCTTTGGCTAAATATTTGGGCGAGCAGGGCAGCAATGCCGTTCCGCGCGCTTCTGCCGTCGTTTCTGCACCGGTTGATGCCGTGGCCGCCGGTACGCGTTTCGATCAGGGCATGACGCGACTGATTTACACGCGCTATTTTTTAAATTCGCTATTGCCGAAAGCCCAGGCGATTCCCCGGTTTCAGACGGCCTTAAGCCAGCAAAACTGCAAAACGCTTGGCGACTTTGACGACCGCTTTACCGCGCCGTTACACGGTTTTGCCGACCGCCACGATTACTACCGCCGCAATTCCTGCAAACCGTTTCTGAAAGGCGTGAATACGCCGTTGCTGCTGCTCAATGCCGTCAACGACCCTTTCCTGCCGCCGGAAGCCCTGCCGACCGGGCGGGATGTGTCCTCGGCCGTTACGCTGCTGCAACCGGTATACGGCGGTCATGTCGGCTTTGTCAGCCGCGATCAAGGCCGTCTGAATCTGCAATGGCTGCCGCAAACGGTGTTGGACTATTTCAAACAGTATCAGCCGTAAATAGAAAAGAGCATGTATGCGACATGCCCTTAGGGTGTAGAAAGGAAAAAGGCCGTCTGAAAACGAATTTCAGACGGCCTTTTGAATAGCTTGATTATTTGCTTTTGTCGGCTTTGGCTTCTTTTTTCAGAGAAGCGTACAACTCAGGGTCGCGGTTTTTCAGCAGGGAAGCAACGGCCAAGTCGTCACGGTTAACTTTAGCCAAATCTACGCGCTCAATGTGTACCAAACGCAGCAATTCGCGTACAGGTTTAGGCATATTGCGGCCTGATTCGTAACGGGAACCACCGGATTGAGTCACACCAATGCGACTCCAGAAGTCCATTTGGTTCAGGCCGAGTTTTTTACGGATATCGCGGATATTTTCAATTTTTTCGAACGATTTCATGAATCTTCCTTATGTGGTATTTGTTGCATGCCTCTAGGCATAAAAATGGGTCTGCAAGAATGCCGGCATCCCTTTCCTGTAGGCGTTTGGGGTGATATGTGGGCGTATTGCAAATGACTGATCTAGATAATTAGACAGTATATTCGAAAGAAGTTTTCCTCTGTCTGCCATAATTTGTGTAAATATTTCTTAATTCATTATTTCGGTAAATTTTCATTATATAAATCATCAAATTATGCGTTTATCTTAAATATGGCGTAAGCAAATTTTTACATAATTAAACAATTCAATTTGGGTAAAAACTTAATTTCGAGTTTTTATTCGGTTTTCTAGGTTGAGAATGCGAATAAATTTCAGGCCGTCTGAATCTATATTTTCAGACGGCCTGAAGGTTTTTTCAAGGTTAAGGCTTACCGCTGGCAGGGCTGATGGTAAGGATTTCGTAGCCGGTTTCGGTAACCAAAACTTCGTGTTCCCACTGGGCGGAGAGTGAGCGGTCTTTGGTGACCACTGTCCAACCGTCGTTCAGGATGCGCAGATGGCGTTTGCCTTGGTTGATCATCGGCTCGATGGTGAAAATCATGCCCGGTTTGAGGACGAGGCCCTGACCTTTGCGGCCGTAATGGACTACTTGCGGTGCTTCGTGGAAGCCGCGGCCGATGCCGTGTCCGCAGAATTCCTGTACTACGGAGTAGCCGGCATTTTCGGCAACCTGTTGGCAGGCATAGCCGACGTCGCCGAGGGTGGCGCCGGGTTTGACTGCTTCGATACCCGCCATCATGGAGGCGTGGGTCACGTCGATCAGGCGTTGGGCAATCGGGGAGACTTTGCCGACGGTAAACATGCGGCTGGAGTCGCCGTGGAAGCCGTCTTTTTTGATGGTCAGGTCGATGTTGACGATGTCGCCTTCTTTCAGCGGCTTGTCATCGGGAATGCCGTGGCAGATGACGTGGTTGACGGAGGTGCAGCAGGATTTCGGGTAGGGCGGGTTGCCGTAGTTGAGGGGGCCGGATAACCGCCTTGGACGTTGACGTGGTAGTCGTAAACGAGTTTGTCGATTTCGTTGGTGGTGACGCCGGGTTTGACGAATTGGCCGATGTAATCGAGGGCTTCGGCGACCAAGCGGCCGAGTTCGCGCATTTTTTCGATTTCTTCGGGGGTTTTGATGATGACTTTGTCCATGAGGTTTCCTTCTTGTTTCAGACGGCATGGGGGCCGTCTGAACGGGACGGGTGTGCCGTCTGTTTAAAACAGGTTGTCGAGATTGTCTTTATTGCGCGGCTTGGCTTGTGGTTTGGCCTCGGGCTCGGCTTTCGGAGTCGGTTTGGACTCGGGGGCTTTGGCTTTTTCCGGTTTGTTTTCTACTGCTTGTGCGGCAGGTTTATTGCTTGCGGTTTTGTTTTCTACCGGCTGGCTGTCTGCTTTCGGTTTGTTTGGAGCGGCAGAACTGCTGTTATCGGATTGTGTGTTTTCTGATTTGTCGGCTTCAGCGCGTTTGTTTTCTGTGCGTTTGCTGCGGTGTGCGGCAGGACGGTCGTTTTTTGCACCTTCTTCGGCGTTGTCGCTTTTTTCGGTTTGGGGAACAATCGGGTTGCCGGAGGCGGTTTTTGCGTCGCTGTCTTTGGCAGGCTGAACGGTTTCAGGTTCGACAGTGCCGTTGGGGCGCCAAACTTCAATGCGTGTGTCGGTTTGTTCGGCAGGGCTTTTTTCGGGTACGTCGGTTTTACCGGAGTTTAGGGTGCTGAATACGCCGGCAACAAGGGCTGCGACGGCGATAAAGCTGACAAGGAATAAAGCGCGGATTAGGTGTTTGGGCTTAAGTTGGAAAGGGGTTTTATTATTCTTGGACATGATGTGGCAGGTAATCGTTGGAGGAATGGCCGTCTGAATATTCAGACGGCCCCGGGTTGCCTGTGAATCAATTGGCAACGTAGTTTTGATAGAGGGTCACGACTTTTTGTACGCCGACGGTCGTGCTGACTTTTTGGGTCACGCGGGCTTGTTCGTCAGGCGTGAGAATACCCATCACATAGGTCACGTTGCCGTAAGTCACGATTTTGACGCGTGCTTGGGTGGCCGGGCTGAGGCCCAACAGGGAGGCGCGGACTTTGGATGTACCCCAGGTGTCGTTGGTCACGTCGCCGAGCGAACGCGCTTGTGAGGCAACGGTGATGTAGTTGTACACGCCTTCTGCGGCTTGTTCGGAACGGGCAATGCGTTCAACAAATTGTTTTTCGCCTTCGGTAGCCACTTGGCCGAGCAGGAGCAGGTGGCGGTTGTAACCGACAACGTTCAGTTTGGGCTTGTAGCCTTCGACTTGGTTGTTTTGGCGCAGGTAGGAGCGTGCGGTGGTTTCGACGCGCAGTGCCATAACGTTGTCGTCGGTTTGTGCGCCGGTGGTGCGGCGGTCGACGGCGGATTTGGTGCCGACGGCTGCACCGCCGATCAGTGCGCCGACACAGCCGCTCAGACTCAGGCTTAAGAGGGTCGCAGTCAGAACGGGGAGGGCGTAGCGTTTGATATTCTTCATATCCTTTTCCTTGGGTATGGACGGTTGGGTGTTCAGACGGCCTTTAAGGGATGGGCCGTCTGAAAAGAAAGGGTTACATGCCTTCAAGCAGGACGGAGTCGATGCAGTCGCACATGGCGTGAATCAGCAAAATATGGTTTTCCTGAATGCGGGCAGTGCGCGGATAAGGGACGTTGAGCAAAACGTCAGTATCTTTGAGCATGGCGGCGATTTTTCCGCCGTCGCGGCCGGTCATGGCGATGACGTGCATGTCACGCTCGTGTGCCGCTTTGATGGCTTCGATGACGTTGGCGGAGTTGCCGGAGGTGGAGATGCCGACCAATACGTCGCCGGCACGTCCGAGCGCGCGCACTTGTTTGCTGAATACATGGTCGAAACCGTAGTCGTTGCCGATGGCGGTCAGGGCGGAAGTGTCTGTTGTCAGCGCGACGGCGGCCAATTCCATGCGTTCTTTTTCAAAACGGCCGGTCATTTCTGCGGCGAAGTGTTGCGCGTCGGCAGCCGAACCGCCGTTGCCGCAGGCCAGGATTTTGCCGTCGTTCATCAGGCATTGCAGCATCAGCTCGGCAGCCTGTGCGGTCGGCTCGACCAGTACTTTTTCGGCTTCCTGCTTGGCGCGGATGCTCTCGGCAAAATGCGCGGAAACGCGTTCTTGTAATGTTGTCATGAGGTTAACCTGTAATATTTTGGATCCATTCGGGTTGGCCGTCGCCCTCAATCAGTACCGCATCCAGGCGGCAGGGCGCATGGTTCAACCCGTGCTTTTGCAGATAATACTCTACACTTCGTTGCAATTTCAATAATTTGGACGGCGGGATGCTGTATGCGGCACCACCGAAACCTCGGTTTTTGCGGTATTTTACTTCAACAAACACAATCGTACCGCCGTTTTTGACGATTAAATCGATTTCACCGTAGGCGCAATGCCAGTTCCGCGCCAGCAGCGAGCAGCCTTTGCCCAGCAGGAATGCCAGCGCCGCATCTTCAGCCGCCGCCCCCTGTTTGTGGTTTAAGCGCATGAAAAGTTTACCCGTTATATAATCATTGTTTTTAAAGAGACGCCGTTTCAGACGGCCTTGAATCTATGTACACAAAACACCTGCAAAAAGCCGTCGACAGCATCGAAAAACAGACATTATACGTTGTCGCCACACCCATCGGCAATTTAGCCGACATAACGCTGCGCGCGCTGGCCGTGCTGCAAAAGGCCGACATTATCTGCGCCGAGGACACCCGTGTTACCGCCCAGCTTTTGAGTGCGTACGGCATTCAGGGCAAACTCGTGAGCGTGCGCGAACACAACGAGCAGCAAATGGCCGATAAAATCATCGCCTATCTTTCAGACGGCCTGAGCGTCGCCCAAGTTTCGGATGCGGGCACACCTGCGGTTTGCGATCCCGGTGCGAAACTTGCCGCCCGCGTGCGCGAAGCCGGATTTAAAGTGGTGCCTGTGGTCGGCGCAAGCGCGGTCATGGGGGCGTTGAGCGTGGCAGGTGTGACGGAATCCGATTTTTACTTCAACGGTTTCCTGCCGCCTAAAGCCGGCGAACGTCAAAAGCTGTTGGCCAAATGGGCGGAAGCCGATTTTCCGATTGTGATGTTTGAAACGCCACACCGTATCGAAGCAAGCCTTGCGGATATGGCCGCGCAGTTCCCCGAACGCCGTTTGACTTTGGCACGCGAAATCACCAAAACGTTTGAAACCTTCCTCAGCGGCACGGTTGCCGAAATCCAAGCCGCCCTTAAAAACGACAGCAACCAAACGCGTGGAGAAATGGTGCTGGTGTTGCACCCTGCGGTGAAAGAGAAACACAGCGATTTGCCCGAGGCGGCGCAAAACACCATGAAAATCCTTGCGGCCGAGTTGCCGACCAAACAAGCTGCCGAGCTTGCCGCCAAGATTACCGGCGAGAATAAAAAGGCGCTGTATGATTTGGCTTTGGAATGGAAACGGATTTCAGACGACGCTTGAGGTCTTGCAGGCTTATTTTTCTCAACTTGTGGTGTGAACAATGCGACGATTTCCTACAGGCAAAAGGCTGGGTATTGTTCGTTATCCGTTTGCCGGTTCTACAGGCTGTACATAGGTAAAGTTCCGTTTGCCGCATTGCTCCCCCCCCCTTGTAATTTACAATGACACTGCATACAACTTGTATGTTCTTAAATCTTTCAATCTACGGGAGTGGACTTATGAAACAAAACATCATCGTTGCCTTATTCAACATCTCCAGCGAAGCTTATCAAGCCTTTTCTGAATTGAAAGCTTACTCGCAGACAACAGATGCTTTGGTGGCACAAGCCGTTTTGGTTAAAAAGGAAAATGACCTGATTATCCCAGCAGAAAGCACCGACTTTACCGCCAATACGGTCGAAGGCACATGGACGGGCGGCCTCATTGGTTCACTGGTCGGCATTCTCGGCGGTCCTATCGGTGTTCTGTTGGGTGGAGCTACTGGCGCACTCATCGGCAGTGATGCAGGTACTGCCCAAACATTGGAAGAGGGGGCGTTGCTGGAAAATACAGCCAAAAAACTGGATAACGGCAGTACTGCAATCATTATTTTGGCGCAAGAATCCGACGAAGCTGTATTGGATGCCTTCTTCCACCGTTTCAAAACCGTTATTCTCCGGCAAGATGCAGCCGTTGCCCAACAGGACGTATTGGCAGCAATAGAAGCGCAGGAAGAAGTGGCACGTCAGGCACACGAAGCTTGGAAAAAACAGCGCAAAGCCGAGCGCAAAGAGAAAGTGGAAGCCTTCAAGGCCGACATCAAACAAAAATTCGACAAATTGGCAGCCAAGTTGAAATAACACTGCCACCAACCCAAGGTATGTAACCGCTCAAATTTTCCGTTTCGGATGCATGCCAAACCGGTTTGAGGCTACCTGAAAATCTATTTTTCAGGTAGCCTCTCCCTTTTTCATGCCCCGAGACCTTTGCAAAGGTCTCGGCCTTTTTATAATTGGATTTTAGATCGATCCAATAGGTTCAATACGCTTCTAAGTTTGCGTTTCAGACGGCCTCGATGTTTGGCAAACCTGCTTCAACGCTGCCATGCGCCGCGCAAATATTCGATGCAGTCGGTCAGGGCGTAAAACGGGGCGTTGCCGTGATTGGCGTTGGGGTAGAGGGTAAAGCGGACATCTGCGCCGAGGTGGTGCAAAGTGCCGGCAAGGATTTTAGCTTGTGCGACCATGCCGCGGCTGGTTTGGTCGGGACGGTTGTTTCTGCCTTCATGCTCGCCTGCGCCGAGGCGGATGCCGATTCCTTGCGGCAAAGCGTCGGGCAGCCAATCAAGTACGCGGCGGTCTTGCCACCAGATAGACGGCGAAACCAGCAAATAATGGCGGAATCGTTCGGGACGGGTGAACAGGGAATAGAGGCCGTACAGTGCGCCGAACGAATGGCCGAAGACGGCTTGGTTTTGGGTATCGATGCGGTATTTGCTGTTGAGCAGGGCGGAGAGTTCGTCATCGATAAAGCGGCTGAAGCGGTCGGCTTGGCCGTATTGTTTGCGTTCGGATTCGGGCGCGTTGTCGGGCAGCGGTGGCGTGTAGTCGAGTGCGCGTTGGCTTAGGTCGCGGATGTTGCCACCAGTGTAGCCGATACCGACAATCAGACAGGCGGCATGGCTTTGGGTGATGGGGTTGATGAGCAGGGATTGCGCCATATTGAGGATGGCGGGGAAAAAGGCATCCCCGTCAAGGATATACAGCACGGGATAGCCGCCTGCCGGACGCTCGCCGAGTGTCGCGGCTTGAATGCGGTAGGTGCGGCCGGTGTGGGCGGAGGTAACGGAGGTTTCTTCGGCTTGCAGCAGGGTAGCGGTTTGCCAGTTGGGACGGATGGGCATGATGGGGTGCTTTAATCAATGGGTTGCTTAAGTAAAAGGAGAAAAGGCCGTCTGAACAATGGATTTCAGACGGCCTTATTGTACGGATTTCTGCCTTTTTAACAATACGCGCGATTAGCGTACGTCAACGTATGAGCTGCTGTGCAGTTCGCGCAGGAGGTTGGTGGTCGCCTGTTGTGCTTTTTGTTGGGACAGGTATTGGCGGACGGCGTTTTGTTGGCGCTCTTCAGGTGTACCTGCTTCGCGGACGTCGTTCAGCTTGATGATGTGCCAGCCGAATTGGGTGCGGACAGGGGCGCTGATTTGGCCGGGTTTGAGTTTGTGGACGGCTTCTTCAAATGGGGCAACCATCATGCCGTCGGCAAACCAGCCCAAATCACCGCCATTGCCGGCGCTGCTGTCTTGCGAGTATTGGCGTGCCAAACCGCCGAAATCTGCGCCGCTGCGGGCCTGTGAGTAGATTTTGCGGATGGTGCTTTCTGCGCCGACGGCGGCATTGTCGTTGTCGGCTTTAATGAGGATGTGTTGGGCATGGTATTGGCGCACAGGGTCTGCTTCAGGCAGGGTTACGCCTTGTTGTTTGGCCTGCTCGATGTAGCGTGCCACTTCGGAGTCGCTCACGCGGCTGTTTTGCATGATGGCTTGTTGGCGCACTTTTTCAACAATAATGCTGTCGGCGATGTCTTGACGGACGGCGGCAGACGGATTTTTGATGTTGGGGTTGTGCGCGATAACGGCTTCGATTTCGCTATCGGTTGCTTGGATATTACGGCGTTTGCCGGCTTGGAGGATCAGGGATTGGTTGATCATTTGTGCCAAAACCTGTTGGCGCAGCTCGTTGGCGTCCATTTGTGTGCCTTTAGGCATGGTTTGACGCGCTTGTGCCACGGCTTGTTCTACTTGACGGTGGGTAATGACTTCGTTGTCGACAACCGCGGCAATGCCGTCTGAAAGATGTACGCCGCTTTGTACGGCAGGCATGGTGGTTGCGCTGACGGCAGCTGCTTTGGCTGCACGCGCTTTGCTTGCTTTGGCTTTAGGGGCGGCGTGTGCGCCTACTGCGAGAGTGAGTGCGGCGACGAGAATCAGGGGTTTGAAGTTCATTGTTTGACTACCTCGTTGGTTTTGCTGTAACCGGGGATGGCTAAGCGGAGTTTTTCGAATGGGTTGTTGCTGATATTGCTCAAGTCTTTGAGTTGGAGGTTGAAGAATACGGCGTTTTTGTGGCTGTTTTCGCCGGTAACATAGCGTTGGCCGACCAAGCTTGCGCTCCAGCAGCCGCAGTTGCTTTTGTATTCTGCACCGATGAGCATTTCCAGCGGTTTTTTGGCTTCGATTTCGTAGTTGTAACGGGCAACGGCATACAGGTTTTTACTCAACGGCCATTGGGCGGCAAGGTCGATTTGGCTGAGCCTGTCGTAGAAATAGTCGCCGTTGGCTTGCAGATAAATGCGCTCGTTGCGTCCGTATTTGTAGCGCGCGCTTAAGACTTTGCCGGGTTCGGGGTTGTAGGTAATCCCTGCGGCGTAGCTTTCGGCACGGCTTAGGTTTTGGTTGTAGTGGATGTCCAAATCAATGCGGGTGCTCGGGGTAATGTTGCCGTGTGCAAAGGCTACCCAGTCGGATTGGCTGCGCGGATAATTGCTGACGTTGCCGTCAGGCAGGACGTTGTCTTTTTTGAAATAAAACTTCTGGCCGATACCTGCACGGAAGAGTTCTGCACCGGTGTTGGGGTTGAGGATACGGCTTTGTGTGGCCAGCGTCAGGCTGTTGGCCGAATTGATGCGGTCGTTGCCCGAATACAGATTTTCGCGGAACAGCTGCGAATAGGTAAAGCTGTTTTCGGAGCTGTCGAAATTAGGCAGGTCGTTTTGGGACTTGGTCGGAATGTAGTTGTAAAACAGGCGCGGTTCGAGCGTTTGCAGGTATTCTCCGCCGAATAGACGGGCCCTGCGCTCGAAAGTCAGGCCGCTGTCGACGTTGATGATCGGCAGGACGCGGCTGACATTGCGGCTGCTTTGGCCGTTGAAGCTGTTGAGGCTGTAATAAGTGGCGTGTACGCCGACTTTAGGCCGGATGTAGCCCCATTGGTTGTGGAAGTCCCATTTGACGCTCGGGTAGAGCACCACGCGGCTGCCGTCTTGCTTGGTATCGTGGTCAAAACGGGTAAATTGGCCGAACACGTTGAGTTGCGCTTTGCCGAGATGGCTTTGCCAACGGCCGGTCAGACGGGGCATGATGGCATAAGGTTCGTCTTTATAACCGTCTTGGTTGGCAAGCGTTTGATATTTTTGTACGCGCAACGAGCCGTCGAAGCTGCCGCCTAGCAGTTTGTCGCTGTAATTGAGCCATGCCTGACGGTCGAGGTTGACGTTGCGCGCGATGTCTTCGCGGCCGTAGAAGTCGCGGTAGTAATCGTCGTCGGAAACTTGGTTGTAGTTGATGCCGCCGCTGATTTTGCCGTTCAGCTGCTGCTGGTGTTTCCATTTGAACTGGTAGCGGTTGTTGTGGACGCTTTTTTGGTCGTTGGGCATCCAGTCGCCATCGACTTCGCCGCTGTAATTCGGTTTCAGATAACGGACTTGGCCGCCCAGTTGCACGCCGCGTTTGCTGATGATGCCCGGGCGGATGGTGGCATCCAAATTCGGCGCAAGGTTGAAGTAGTAGGGCAGGCTCAGCTCAAGGCCGTCTGAACCTGTGGCAATGGTCGGAACGAGCAGGCCGCTTTTGCGGTTGCCGTTGATGGGGAAGTCCGCCCAAGGCGTGTAGAGGACGGGTACGCCGCCGAATACGAGCGAAGCGTGTTTGGCCACGCCGATACCTGTCGATTCATCGGCTTCAATGCTTTGCGCTTGGATATACCAGCTGGCATCGCCGGGCGAACAGGTGTTGAATTTGGTATTGATGAGTTTGTAGAGGCCTTTGCCTTTGAGTTCGGCTTTTTCGCTGACACTTTGAAGGCGGCGGCCGCCTTGTTCGGTATTGAGGCGTACGGCAGTGCCGGAACCGGTTTGGTCTTTGAGGTTGTAAACCAATTGGTCGCCGGATACGGTCGAACCGTTTTGATACAGGGTAAAGCGGTCGCCGGCGGTAACGGTATCGGTGGCTTGGTCGTATTGCGCCCAATCGGCGTTGAGAACATCGGCATTGCGCTCGACAATGACATCGCCTTCGGCACGGACGCCGACTTGGGTCTGACCTTCTATTTTATCAGCGTTGACGCGGGTGTAATCGGCAGGCAGGGCAGGCTCGCCGCTACGTTTGATTTCGGCGGTTTCGGCCGGCTTGGCATCTTCGTGGTCGCAAAACAGGCAAGTACTGCCCAAAGAAAGCGGATCGGCTTCGCTTTGGCTGGTTTTTGCCGGTTTGGATGCAGCGGTGTGGGCAGGGGTATAGTCTTCTGCCTGCGGAACAGAAGCATCTTCCGCGCGCACGGCTGTTGCGCCAAAGCCCATAATTAAGGCGAGTACCAAGGGTTTGAGTGAAAATAAACGAGCCAAAATCGCCCCTTAAATCGGTTTGCCAGTTAGAATAGCGGTTATTGTAACCTGAAATTCTGCGATACCGCTATGCAACGACAAACCGAATTACAAAACTGGCTGGAGTCTGTTTACCCGAACCAGCCGTTCGAATTGAGCTTTGCGGCAGCCGATGCCGACTTCCGCCGTTATTTCCGCGCGACGTTTTCAGACGGCCAAACCGTCATCTGTATGGATGCGCCTCCTGAGAAGATGAGTGTTGCACCGTATTTGAAAGTGCAAAAATTGTTTAATATGGTCAATGTGCCGCAAGTGCTTCATGTGGATGAAGCATTGGGCTTTATGGTGTTGAACGATTTGGGCAATACCACATTCCTGACCGCCATGAATCAGGAAAACAGCGAAACCGCCCACAAAGCCCTGCTGCTCGAAGCCATCGACGAACTGATCGAACTGCAAAAGGCCAGCCAACCCGGCAAACTGCCGGAATACGACCGCGAAGTCATGCTGCGCGAGATTAACTTGTTCCCCGAATGGTTTGTGGCCAAAGAATTGGGCCGCGAGCTGACCTTCAAGCAACGCCAGTTGTGGCAGCAAACCGTTGATACACTGTTGCCGCCCTTATTGGAGCAACCTAAAGTTTATGTCCACCGCGACTTTATCGTCCGCAATCTAATGCTGGCAAAAGGCCGCCCGGGCGTGTTGGACTTCCAAGACGCGCTTTACGGCCCAATTTCTTATGATTTGGTGTCGCTGCTGCGCGATGCGTTTATCGAATGGGAAGAAGAATTTGTATTGGACTTGGTCATCCGTTACTGGGAAAAAGCACGCGCTGCCGAGCTGCCTGTGCCTGCCGAGTTTGACGAGTTCTACCGTTGGTTTGAATGGATGGGCGTACAACGCCATTTGAAAGTGGCCGGTATTTTTGCACGCCTGTACTACCGCGACGACAAAGACAAATACCGCCCGGAAATCCCGCGCTTCTTGAACTACTTGCGCCGCGTATCGCGCCGTTACAACGATTTGGCACCGCTCTATGCGTTGCTGGTCGAATTGGTCGGCGATGACGAATTGGAAACAGGCTATACCTTCTAAGCTTGGTTTTTAAGATTTGATTCCATTTTTCAGACGGCCTGATCAACAAAAGGCCGTCTGAAACCTTTACAGAACACATAAACATGACTTACATGATTTATCCCAAAACCTACGACGTGATTGTCGTCGGTGGCGGCCATGCCGGTACCGAAGCTGCACTTGCCGCCGCACGTATGGGTGCGCAAACCCTGCTGCTCTCACACAACATCGAAACCCTCGGCCAAATGTCGTGCAACCCTTCCATCGGCGGTATCGGCAAAGGCCACCTCGTGCGCGAACTCGACGCACTGGGCGGCGCGATGGCACTGGCCACCGACAAATCCGGTATCCAGTTCCGCCGCTTGAATGCCAGCAAAGGCGCGGCAGTACGAGCCACACGCGCGCAGGCCGACCGTATCCTATATAAAGCCGCCATCCGCGAGATGTTGGAAAACCAAGAAAACCTCGACCTTTTCCAACAAGCCGTCGAAGACGTCACGCTCGACGGAGAACGCATCAGCGGCGTGGTGACCGCAATGGGCGTGGAGTTTAAAGCACGCGCCGTCGTGTTGACCGCAGGCACGTTTTTGTCCGGCAAAATCCACATCGGTTTGGAAAACTACGAAGGTGGCCGCGCCGGCGATCCAGCCGCCAAATCCTTGGGCGGTCGTTTACGCGAATTGAACCTGCCTCAAGGCCGTCTGAAAACCGGCACGCCGCCGCGTATTGACGGACGCACGATTGACTTCTCCCAACTGACCGAACAGCCCGGCGACACACCCGTTCCCGTAATGTCTGTACGCGGCAACGCCGATATGCACCCACGCCAAGTGTCTTGCTGGATTACGCATACCAACACGCAAACCCACGACATCATCCGATCAGGCTTCGACCGCAGCCCGATGTTTACCGGCAAAATCGAAGGCGTGGGTCCGCGTTATTGTCCGTCTATCGAAGACAAAATCAACCGCTTCGCCGACAAAGACAGCCACCAGATTTTCCTCGAACCCGAAGGCCTGACTACGCACGAATACTACCCAAACGGTATCTCCACCAGCCTGCCGTTCGATATTCAAATCGCGCTTGTACGCAGCATGAAAGGCCTCGAAAACGCCCATATCCTGCGCCCCGGCTACGCCATCGAATACGACTACTTCGATCCGCGCAACCTCAAAGCCAGCCTCGAAACCAAAACCATCCAAGGCCTCTTCTTCGCCGGACAAATCAACGGCACCACCGGTTACGAAGAAGCCGCCGCGCAAGGCCTGCTCGCAGGCGCAAATGCCGTGCAATACATCCGCGAACAAGACCCGCTCCTGCTGCGCCGCGAACAAGCCTATCTCGGCGTATTGGTGGACGACCTCATCACCAAAGGCGTGAACGAACCTTACCGAATGTTCACCAGCCGCGCCGAATACCGCCTGCAACTCAGGGAAGACAACGCCGATATGCGCCTGACCGAGGACGGCTACAAAATCGGCTTGGTGGGTGAAGAACAATGGCGTATGTTCAACGAAAAACGCGAAGCCATCGAACGCGAAATCCAACGTTTGAAAACAACGTGGTACACGCCGCAAAAACTCGCCGAAGACGAACAAATCCGCGTGTTCGGGCAAAAACTCAGCCGGGAAGCCAACCTGCACGACCTCCTGCGCCGCCCGAACCTCGACTACGCCGCACTGATGACGCTCGAAGGCGCACAACCCGAGTGCAGGCTGCCTGAAAACGTGATTGAGCAAGTCGAAATCCAAGTCAAATACCAAGGCTATATCGACCGCCAAAACGAAGAAATCGACAGCCGCCGCGACATCGAAACCTTAAAGCTGCCCGACGACATCGATTACAGCAAAGTCAAAGGTTTATCCGCCGAAGTGCAGCAAAAGCTCAACCAGCACAAACCCGAAACCGTTGGACAGGCAAGCCGAATTTCCGGCGTAACCCCTGCGGCGGTGGCGTTGCTGATGGTGCATTTGAAACGCGGGTTTAAAGATGCGCAATAGAAATCAAAGTTGTCTAAACTTCTCGGAAGAAATTTATTTAAATATACAGTCTAAAAAGGAGACTATGCATGAAACTGTCGTCAACTGCCGTATTAACTGTTTTTTTATTGAGTTCCTGCACTCAACAAGTAAGTAGTAGTAGGAACAAAGAACATTCCCCAAATACCCAAACTGTAAAGAAAGAAACGATGATGGAACAGGTACGAAATCGCTGCCGCAGAATGTTGCATAAAGTGGAAAGTCGTGATGATTTGATTAAACAGATGTACGAAACAGCGTTTAAAGATGACTGTCTGTATGTGATGCATGCCGAAGAATTGAAAGAAATATGGAAAGTTCCAGTAATAGACAGCTACCCTGAGATGCCAAAGTATTTAGATATAGAGTCACCAATTGGAATGTATGTTGTTATCGAGCATACGTCTTATAAAACAAATATATACATATCAATGACAAAAAAATATCGAGAAAAAAAAGGAAGTATTTTTCCTGAGAATACCTTTCCTGCTTTTCTTCCTGTTCCTACAGAAGATGAAATGCCAGATTCCTATTATACGGACACAATCTTTGTGGATAGAAAAGAAAGTGATTCAATTAAAGAACGGTTTCATTATTATTGGAGAGAAAATGGTAGAGAGATGATTGCTACAAATTCAGGTACTGGTGCTATTTTAGCTCTTTCTTTTTATAGCAATCTTGAAATGAGTCCGATGAATTAAGGAGTTTTTATGGCAAATATAATATTAAATCAACAGGCAGAAGCTGAATTAAAGAAACTTGGTTTCCATAATAAAAGAATGCCTAATTCTACCATGACGGAGTTGGACAGGATAAAAGCTGATGAAGAATTGGTTGCGCAAATCAATGAATTTATTGGGAAAGGGAAAAGTTTTCTTGAAATTCCTAATAAAGGCTCAGGTGCCTATTACAGCCCTAAAAAAGGAAATATCTATTTTGAGCCAAATTCTCAATACATTACTGCCCGAATTTTAGCCCATGAAGTTGGACATGCATTAGGTAAAAATCAAGCCAAATCGGTTGATTACTACCTTACTGCCAAATCCTACGCCCAAGCCCGAGGCTACGGCGAAGCCGAAGCGATTTACAACGAGGCGCGTATGGTCGCTTACGAAGAGCGGCGCAACGGCAGAGCGTACAACACCCATATCAGCGGCGGTCTTTATCCCCAAGTCAAAGGTAAAAGTTATGAGCAGGTCAAAGATTTGCTTGCCCGTGAAAATATGTATGGGATGTATCCGAGTACGAACGGGTCGGTCAGGTTGTCTTACTACGAAAACGACATTCTCTTCTTTATGCACCGCCGGACCGCTTTTGAAAAAGATTTTGCCGAGGCAGGATTAAGGCAAAGAGACATGGTCGGTTTCGTCAAGCATATGGCAAATTACGATACTTTCGGCGATAGTAGAGGCAACAGCGTCAATGCAAACGGCGCGGTCGACCGTCAAAGCCTACTGCACGGCAAACCAACTACCCGTCTGAACGGCGGTGCGTCTATGTACGGTGATGCGGGTAATGATGTGATGACGGGGACAAAATCGAACGACAGGATGCTGGGCGGCAGTGGGGACGATAAGCTTAAAGGTGGGGACGGCAATGACCTTTTGGCTGGTAATGAGGGTAAAGACGAGCTGTACGGGGGCAGAGGTTACGACACCTACCGTGCCGACAGATACGATACTATCCGTGATGAAGACGGCAAAGGAGAAGTGTTTTTGGACGGACGTAGGTTGCACGGTGGTGTGCGCGATTTGTCCGAACACGACCGTACGATTTTCCGAGACGGCAATACAGTTTACGACTGGAATAAAAAAACGGGGACTTTGGATGTTAACGGTCTAAAAATCGAAAACTTCAAAAACGGCGATTTGGGCATCCGTTTGGAGGAGCCGAAAAAAAATATGTCTGGCAGTGGTGTATCGATAATGGAGATGTACCAAAAGACAAGGGAGAACATAGATAGAGATTGGAACAAAATGTCGCAGAACCGCCGGGATTTTGAGATGGAGCGGATGGCAGTTGCCGAAGGGAGTTTGTCAAGAATTGAAGATTTGCCTCTGCCAGCACAAAAACTTTTCCATTCTATTAAAGAGCGACTTGGTGAATATCATGAAAAACATGGCCTTCCAACGAAGAATGAGGAGGCAATGAATAATGCTGCAATGTCGTTAGCTGCTTTGGGGTATTCTAAAACAATGGGTAAAGGGAATGCAGAACTACTGTTCAATATTAAGGATGGACACTATTTAATCGGCGAACTTACTCCTATTTTGATAAAGGCTACTATGGACGTAAATAGTGCTGGATCCACATCGATTGAAGAGAGTATTAAAAACATTCGACAAACGGAACAGAAGTTTGAATATGAAGTGCTGCAAAGGCAGTTGGATCAATCACAATCCTATGGCATGAGTAGATAAGCCTGTGGGAGCAAGATTGAAAATAACCTAAAAATGTTTAGACTGCCTTGTTTATTAAATCTTGTGGTGGAGAAGCAAAGATCCAACCTTCTCATTATGAGAAGGTGTTGCTCTTAAATTGATTAAGCTGAACAGGAGCAACAATCATTTTCATATACATAAATTTATTTTTTTATAATGTAAAGTTAATTTGAAAAAGACTATTTATCTGCATATGTATTGTTAATAAATTGATGATTTTGAGATGGGATAATCTCTAAGCTACTATAGATTGTCACGCTCAAGGCTTTCTAAATTTCAATACACCAAGTTCGGAGACAAAGCCGTTTAGGGGATATCATGGGGTTCGGTCGGCAGGGTGTCGGTCAGCTGGCAGCCGAAGCCTACGCCTAGGGTTTGGGTTTGCAGGCGGTATTTCGTGGCGGAGAGGGTGGCGTCGTAATAGCCGCCGGCCTGTCCGAGGCGGTAGCCGCGTTTGTCGATGCCGACGATGGGGACCAGCAGCAGGCTGAGTTGGTGGACGCGGATTTTTTTGCCGGTAAATTGGGGAACGCTCAATTTGGCGCGGCCGCGTTTGCGTTCTTGTTTTGCGCCGTCGGCAGGATAGGGGGTGAACCACATCCGCCGCGTGTTCGGTTCGATATAGGGCAGGTAGAGTTTTGCGCCGCGTTTTTGTGCGGCACGGATAAAGCCGTCCAGTCGCAATTCCTTGCCTATCGGCCAATACACGCCGATTTTCCGTCCTTTTTTGATGTAGGGTTTGAGCAGGCGGCTGATGGTTTCGGTGGCGGCGTTGCGCTCGTCTGCGCTCATTTGGGCGCGTGCGCGGCGGAACTGTTTGCGTAATGCCGATTTGTCGGGATTTCTCATTTTCAGACGGCCTTTCGGGATTGCGGTAGAATGTTGCGATTATAACGATTTTATTAACATTCAAACAGGACGCACACAATGTGGCACATTGTCGCCATCGGCTATCTTTTTGTCGCCGTGATGTTTTCCGCCGCGCAGCCGAGTATTGCGCGCGCGTTGATTTATTTGGTTTTTTGGGCGGTGTTGCCCACTGTGTTCACGGTCTTCGTCGTGACCATCCGCCGCCGCAACCGCCTGATGAAACGGCAGGAGCAGGCGGAGTTTGAAGCGGCCCGCCAAAAGGCGGTACAGGCGGATGAAAAACAGGATGGAAAGGTATAAAATCCCTTTTCAGACGGCCTCTTATCCGCTATAATCCATAAGTTTTCCATTTCGGAAACACTCTTTTATTTTTTAAAACTTATGCCCACTTTCGCCGAAGGGTGCTTGCCAATAGGCGCCGCCTATCAAGTTCTATGCGATTGAATGTGTGCTCTTTAACCCTTTCAAGGAAATAACATGTCTCAAATTACTATGCGTCAGATGATTGAAGCCGGTGTTCACTTCGGTCACCAAACCCGTTTCTGGAACCCGAAAATGGCTCAATACATTTTCGGTGCGCGCAACAAAATCCATATCGTAAACTTGGAAAAAACCCTGCCGATGTTCCAAGAGGCGCAAGAAGCCGTACGTCGTCTGGTTGCCAACAAAGGTACAGTATTGTTCGTAGGTACCAAACGCCAAGCCCGCGACATCATCCGCGAAGAAGCTACCCGTGCCGGTATGCCTTTCGTTGATTACCGCTGGTTGGGTGGTATGCTGACTAACTACAAAACCGTTAAGCAATCCATCAAACGCCTGGAAGAAAAAACTGCTGCTCTGGAAAACGCTGCTGAAGGTGGTTTCAACAAAAAAGAAATTCTGGAAATGCAACGCGACGTTGAAAAACTGGAACGTTCTTTGGGCGGTATCAAAAACATGAAAGGTCTGCCTGACGCGATTTTCGTTATCGATACCGGCTACCAAAAAGGTACTCTGGTTGAAGCTGAAAAATTGGGCATCCCTGTTATCGCCGTAGTCGATACCAACAACAGCCCTGACGGCGTGAAATACGTTATCCCTGGTAACGATGACTCCGCCAAAGCCATCCGCCTGTACTGCCGCGGCATCGCTGACGCAGTTTTGGAAGGCAAAAACCAAGCGCTGCAAGAAACTGTAGCCGCTGCCCAAGAAGCTGCTGCCGAGTAATTCGGTACACAGAAGAGGGGCGTTATGCCCCTTTTCTCAAATCCCGTTCTGAAATCTGTTTCAGACGGCCACTATTTCCAAACACGGCAATCGCCGTGTTCCCAAAAATCTAGGAGATTCAAAATGGCAGAAATTACTGCAAAAATGGTTGCCGACCTGCGCGCCGCTACCGGCCTGGGCATGATGGAATGCAAAAAAGCCTTGGTTGAAGCTGAAGGCAACTTCGATAAAGCCGAAGAAATCCTGCGTATTAAATCTGGTGCGAAAGCCGGTAAACTGGCTGGCCGTACTGCTGCCGAAGGCGTATTGGCTTACGCGATCAACGGCAATGTCGGTGCATTGGTTGAAGTAAACTGCGAAACCGACTTCGTTGCTAAAGACGCCGGCTTCGTAGAATTTGCCAACTTCGTTGCTAAAACTGCTGCCGAGAAAAAACCGGCTTCTGTTGAAGAACTGAGCGAACTGGTTGAAGCAGAACGTAAAGCCATCATCGCTAAATTGGGCGAGAACATGTCTGTTCGCCGCTTCCAAGTGATCGACACTGCCAACCAACTGGTTGCCTACATCCACGGTGCTTTGGCTACCGAAGGCGTATTGGTTGAGTTCAAAGGCTCTGAAGACGTAGCACGCAAAATCGGTATGCACATCGTTGCCGCTAAACCACAATGCGTAAGCGAAGCCGAAGTAGATGCTGAAACCGTTGAAAAAGAACGCCACATCTACACCGAACAAGCTATCGCTTCCGGCAAACCTGCCGACATCGCCGCTAAAATGGTTGAAGGCCGTATCCGCAAATTCTTGGCTGAAATCACTCTGAACGGCCAAGCGTTCGTGATGAACCCTGACCAAACTGTTGCCCAATTCGCTAAAGAAAACGGCACTGAAGTGGTTAGCTTCGTACGCTACAAAGTAGGCGACGGTATCGAGAAAGCCGTTGTTGACTACGCAGCCGAAGTTGCTGCCGCTGCTAAAGTGTAAGGCACTTATGAAAAAGAAAGCACCTAGATTCCAAACGAATCAGGGTGCTTTTTTTTGAGAAAACCGTTTACGGTACCTATTTTAAGACGACCGAATATAAAGGCCGTCTGAAAACAAAACAATAATAGAACGACACACTATATCATTGTAATCCGACCGTTTGAAATTCAGACGGCCCAACTCCGACCGACAACATTCAAGAAAGCAAGGTATCCCATGACACAGCAAATCAAATACAAACGCGTATTACTGAAACTCTCCGGCGAATCCCTGATGGGTTCCGATCCGTTTGGCATCAATCACGATACCATCGTTCAAACTGTCGGCGAAATTGCCGAAGTCGTTAAAATGGGCGTGCAAGTCGGTATCGTTGTCGGTGGTGGTAATATTTTCCGCGGCGTATCTGCACAAGCGGGCAGCATGGACCGCGCCACTGCCGACTACATGGGCATGATGGCAACCGTGATGAACGCGTTGGCACTCAAAGACGCATTTGAAACTTTGGGCATCAAAGCGCGCGTACAATCCGCACTTTCCATGCAGCAAATCGCTGAAACTTACGCCCGTCCTAAAGCCATTCAATATTTGGAAGAAGGCAAAGTCGTGATTTTTGCCGCCGGTACCGGTAACCCATTCTTCACGACCGACACTGCCGCCGCATTGCGCGGTGCGGAAATGAACTGCGACGTGATGCTCAAAGCCACCAACGTTGACGGCGTGTACACCGCAGACCCGAAAAAAGACCCATCTGCAACACGCTACGAAACCATTACTTTTGACGAAGCCTTGTTGAAAAACCTCAAAGTGATGGATGCCACCGCTTTCGCCCTCTGCCGCGAACGCAAACTCAATATCGTGGTATTCGGCATTGCTAAAGAAGGTTCGCTCAAACGCGTGGTAACCGGCGAAAACGAAGGTACACTGGTTCACTGCTAATCATTGAAAGGCCGTCTGAAATAGCCGAAAGGGATACATTCGGCTTTCAGACGGCCTTTTATTTTCAGTCGGTTGCGTGGGCAGTTCCCATGGCTGGGACAGGTTAAGGGTTTGCTTGACCATAATATCCAACCGACAATTCGATAACAAAAGGATACTTCATGAATATCACCGTCTTGGCTGTCGGCACGAAAATGCCGCGTTGGGTGGATGAAGCCGTCGGCGAGTACGCCAAACGCTTCGGGCGCGATGTTAATTATGCGCTGAAAGAAATCAAGCCAGAGAAACGCGGCGCGGGTGTAAATGCGGCTCAGGGCATGGCGGCTGAAGAAAAACGCCTGTTGGAAGCCATACCGCAGGGCGCGTTTTTGGTGGTATTGGACGAACGCGGCAAAGCGCCGACTTCGGTCGAATTGGCACAACATCTGAAAAGCTGGCAGCAAAACGGCGAACACGTCTGCTTTATTATCGGCGGCGCAGACGGCATGACCGACCGTTTGAAACAGCAGGCAAACATAATGATGCGCCTTTCCAGCCTGACTTTGCCGCACGGCATGGTGCGCGTTTTATTGACCGAGCAGCTTTATCGCGCCGTTTCGATTTTGCACAACCATCCTTATCATCGGGAATAATCCGTTTTGATTGCTGGGATAAGACGGCAATGCCGCCTTGTCGGTTTGAAAGGGAATAGGGCAAGTCGGTTTAAAGCGGGGTTGAACCTGTTTTCAGACGGCCTGATTTTTCCGCATGAATCCTTTATAATCGTTTCTTTGATAAATCAACATCTTTCGAGAGAACCCAAATGTCCGATTTCCGTCAAGACTTCCTCAAATTCGCTTTGGCACAAAACGTGTTGAAATTCGGCGAATTTACAACCAAGGCCGGCCGTCAGTCGCCTTATTTTTTCAATGCCGGTTTGTTCAATGACGGCGCATCGACTTTGCAGCTGGCGAAGTTTTACTCCGAGGCCATTATTGCCAGCGGCGTGAAGTTCGATATGCTGTTCGGCCCAGCCTATAAAGGCATTATTTTGGCGGCGGCAACAGCGATGATGTTGGCGGAAAAAGGCGTAAACGTACCGTTTGCCTACAACCGCAAAGAAGCCAAAGACCACGGCGAGGGCGGTGTGTTGGTGGGCGCTCCTTTGAAGGGTCGCGTGCTGATTATCGATGATGTGATTTCCGCCGGTACATCCGTGCGCGAGTCGGTCAAACTGATTGAGGCCGAAGGCGCAACGCCTGCCGCAGTGGCCATTGCGCTCGACCGCATGGAAAAAGGCACGGGCGAATTGTCGGCGGTTCAGGAAGTGGAAAAACAATACGGCCTGCCGGTGGTTTCGATTGCCAACTTGAACGACTTGTTTACGCTCTTGCAAAACAATGCCGAATTTGGCGGCTTCTTTGAGCCGGTCAAAGCCTATCGCGAACGTTACGGCGCGGTTTAAACCATAACATCATGCTCAGGTCGTCTGAAACATTTTTCAGACGGCCTGAAACATTGGCTAAAATATATTTTTGATTCAATACACTTACGGAAAATACTCATGCCTGCTTGTTCTTGTCCTCATTGTAAAACACCGCATTGGGTGAAAGATGCCCAGTTGAACGTGGCGCAAGGTTTCGTGGTCTGCACGCGTTGTTCGGGGATGTTTAAGGCCAAGGATTATCTGTCGGGCAACCTGCCGGCCGATCCAGCCCATCTGCCTGTGGCGGTAACGGATGTGCGCCTCGTGCATAATATCGGTGCGCAAATTCTCAAGCATTCCAAATTCTCGCGCAAAGAAATTTCCGATTTGCTCAACAGCGCGCTCAAGGAAGAGTCTAAGGTGGAAGAGCCGGCGGCGGTCAAAACGCGCAAGGACGGTTTCAACTGGACTTTGGCATCGCTGATTGCGCTGACGGTTTTGATTATGCAACTCTTTTATCTTGCCCTGCTATGAGTGCCATCGCCCATTTTGTCGCCAGCTTTCGCGAGGCCGCGCCCTATATCCAATATTTGCGCGGCAAAACCATGGTGGTCGGCGTGACCGACAGCCTGTTAGAAGGCGAAACCCTGATTCGTTTGGCCGCAGATTTGAATCTGTTGGCCAGCTTGGGCTTGCGTTTGGTCTTGGTACACGGTTCGCGGCATTTGCTCGACAAATTGGCTTCGGGTCGGGATTTTGTTCCGAAATACAGTGGCAGCCGACGGATTACCGATGAAGCGACTTTAATGGAAGTGAAGCAGGTGGCGGGGATTATCCGCAGCGATGTGGAAGCAGCTTTGTTCAGCAGCGTATCCGCACCGCAACGGAGCAAGCCGCCGGTTATCGCGTGTGGCAACTTTATTACCGCCCGTCCGTTGGGCGTTATCGACGGCGTGGACATGGGCTATACCGGTACCGTCCGCAAAATCGACGCAGAAGAAATCCGTTTGCGTTTGGATGGCGGCGCGGTGGTGCTTATCAGCCCTTTGGGGCATTCGTACAGCGGTAAAACCTTCAATCTGAGTATGTGCGAAACCGCTCAGGAAGTAGCCATGGCTTTGCAGGCGGAAAAACTGGTTTTCTTGACCGAAGAAACCGGTATTCGTCGTGCCGACGGCTCGTTGGCCAATACTTTGTCTGTCGGCGAAGTGCAGGAACTGATACACGACAATCCGGATGCGCCGGCCGATTTATTGCATGCGGCGGTAGGCGCGTTGGAAAACGGCGTATCGCGGGTGCAGATTCTCAACGGCCGTGAAGACGGCAGCCTGTTGCGCGAGCTGTTTACCCGCGAGGGCAGCGGTACATCTATTGCGCGTGAGCCGTTTGTTTCCATCCGTCAGGCACGTAGCGACGACATTCCGCACATCATCGCCTTAATCCGTCCTTTGGCGGAACAAGGCATCTTGTTACACCGCAGCCGAGAGTATTTGGAAAACCATATTTCCAGTTTTTCCGTATTGGAACACGATCAAAACATTTACGGCTGCGTGGCGTTGAAAACCTTTTCCGAGCCGGACTGCGGCGAATTGGCCTGTCTGGTGGTGTCGCCCGAAGCGCGCGATGGCGGCTACGGCGAATTGCTGTTGGAACATCTGTTTCAAAAAGCACGCGCCTTAAATATCAAAACGCTTTTCGCCTTATCCACGCACACGGGCGAATGGTTTGTTGAACGGGGCTTTCAGACGGCCTCAGCCGATGACCTGCCTGCTGAACGCCGGCAGGAATACAATGCCAACGGTCGCAATTCCAAAGTATTTGTTTATGACTTGCAGGCCGTCTGAAAACCTCAATCCTATTATCCGTTTTTAAAAATTACTCAAATCTTATGTTGAAAATCATCTCTGCCAACGTCAACGGCATCCGCTCCGCCTATAAAAAAGGTTTTTATGAATACATCGCCGCTTCCGGTGCCGACATCGTCTGCGTGCAGGAACTGAAAGCTCAAGAAGCCGACCTGTCAGACGATATGAAGAATCCGCACGGTATGCACGGCTACTGGCATTGCGCCGAAAAGCGCGGTTACAGCGGCGTGGCGGTGTACAGCAAGCGCAAACCTGACAATGTGCAAATCGGCATGGGCATTGAAGAATTTGACAGGGAAGGCCGTTTTGTCCGTTGCGATTTCGGCAAGTTGTCGGTAATTTCGCTGTATCTGCCCAGCGGCAGTAGCGCGGAAGAACGCCAACAAGTGAAATACCGCTTTTTGGACGCGTTCTATCCCATGCTCGAAGCCATGAAAAACGAAGGACGCGACATCGTCGTCTGCGGCGACTGGAACATTGCCCACCAAAACATCGACTTGAAAAACTGGAAGGGCAATCAGAAAAATTCGGGCTTCTTGCCAGAAGAGCGCGAATGGATAGGCAAAGTCATCCACAAGCTTGGTTGGACGGATATGTGGCGCACACTTTATCCCGATGTGCCGGGCTATACCTGGTGGAGCAACCGCGGACAAGCGTATGCGAAAGATGTCGGGTGGCGCATCGATTATCAGATGGTTACGCCGGAGTTGGCCGCCAAAGCCGTTTCCGCACATGTTTATAAAGACGAAAAATTCTCGGATCACGC
This sequence comes from Neisseria subflava, assembly GCF_024205745.1. Lineage (NCBI taxonomy): Bacteria > Pseudomonadati > Pseudomonadota > Betaproteobacteria > Neisseriales > Neisseriaceae > Neisseria > Neisseria subflava. The sequence goes on along the minus strand of NZ_CP073117.1, from coordinate 673,283 downwards.
CCCTTTAGTTGTGGAGTATGACTATGTTGCCGAATAAGGTTTTGGGTAAATATGATTGGAATATAAACGGCAAAACCGGCGTAGGCGCGGCGTGGGTTGTGGCGGCATTTGTATTGCCTATGCTGGTGTGGGCGGTGTTTATGCTGGCGCGGATGTCCGGTTGGGTTGCGCCGACCAAGGCCAATCCGACTTGGGCGTTGGTATGGCTGCTGTTTTCCCTGCCTTGCCTGCTGATTGCGGCCAAATGCTTTGCTTGGAAGGGCTGGCGGCTGATTGCCAACATCGTACTTTGTCTGGCGACTTGTGCCATCCTTAGCGTGCCTGCCGCATTGCTGATTGCATTTACACTCAACGACTTGCTCAAATAGGCCGTCTGAAATGCAGAGCTTCGAACTCGAAGAAATGGCACTGTTTCTGATACGCGATGCGGATGAAGCGGAAATGTGGATAGACCGCTGGGCGGTCAGCTATCCGATTGTTCAAACTGCCGAAGCCGATAGTCGGCAGACCATTTCCGAATGGCAACACGAGATTCAGACGGCCTTCGACCATATCGTCAGTAGAAATATTGCCGTCGTGGCTCATGGTGCCGGCGTATCCGCATTTTTAGCATGGCTGTATCAAGCCGACATCATGACGCAAAAACGCCTGACCAATATTATTTTGGTCTCGCCGCGTCCAGAAGCTTTTCCCGAGGACGAAATCCATACGTTTCAACGTGTCCGCTGCCCTTGCCGTACAGCGCTGGTTATCGCCGAAACAAACGGCACGCCACGCGATTGGGCGCAAGAACAGGCCGACCGCTGGCATGCACGCCTGCTTCAATCACCGCATTCCGGCCAGTTGAACGGTGCACTCGGTGGCTGGCAATGGGGCATGAAGCTGATGCAGGAAATGCTGTTGAGTAAGTAGTTTGAAGTGTCTATTAATAAACAAAGGCCGTCTGAAACCGATATGTATTTCAGACGGCCTTTGTTTACAAATATCATGTTAAATATAATTAAAAGAAACTATTCTCATTTCTTTTTTGAAGCAATATAATTCGGTTGTTTCGTTAAATTGAGTATAAAAATGCAAATACCATTTCATTTGGCTTTATTACCCACGCTGATTATCGCTTCCTTCCCTGTTGCTGCCGCCGATACGCAGGACAATGGTGAACATTACACCGCTACTTTGCCCACTGTTTCTGTGGTCGGACAGTCCGATACCAGCGTACTCAAAGGCTGAGACCTTTGCAAAAATAGTCTGTTAACGAAATTTGACGCATAAAAATGCGCCAAAAAATTTTCAATTGACTAAAACCCTCCTAATATTGAGCAAAAAGTAGGAAAATCAGAAAGGTTTTGCATTTTGAAAATGAGATTGAGCATAAAATTTTAGTAACCTATGTTATTGCAAAGGTCTCAGGCTACATCAACTACGACGAAGCCGCTGTTACCCGCAACGGACAGCTCATTAAAGAAACGCCGCAAACCGTCGATACGCTCAATATCCAGAAAAACAAAAATTACGGCACGAACGATTTGAGTTCTATCCTTGAAGGCAATGCCGGCATCGACGCTGCTTACGATATGCGCGGCGAAAGCATTTTCCTGCGAGGCTTTCAAGCCGATGCATCCGATATTTACCGCGACGGCGTGCGCGAAAGCGGGCAGGTGCGCCGCAGCACCGCCAACATCGAGCGCGTGGAAATCCTGAAAGGCCCGTCTTCCGTACTTTACGGGCGCACCAACGGCGGCGGCGTCATCAACATGGTCAGCAAATATGCCAACTTTAAACAAAGCCGCAACATCGGTGCGGTTTATGGCTCGTGGGCAAACCGCAGCCTGAATATGGACATCAACGAAGTGCTGAACAAAAACGTCGCCATCCGCCTCACCGGCGAAGTCGGGCGCGCCAATTCGTTCCGCAGCGGCATAGACAGCAAAAACGTCATGGTTTCGCCCAGCATTACCGTCAAACTCGACAACGGCTTGAAATGGACGGGGCAATACACCTACGACAATGTGGAGCGCACACCCGACCGCAGCCCGACCAAGTCCGTGTACGACCGCTTCGGATTGCCTTACCGCATGGGTTTTGCCCACCCGAACGATTTTGTGAAAGACAAGCTGCAAGTTTGGCGTTCCGACCTTGAATACGCCTTCAACGACAAATGGCGTGCCCAATGGCAGCTCGCCCACCGCACGGCGGCGCAGGATTTTGACCATTTCTATGCAGGCAGCGAAAACGGCAGCCGAATCAAACGCAACTACGCTTGGCAACAGACCGACAACAAAACCCTGTCATCCAACTTTACGCTCAACGGCGACTACACCATCGGCCGTTTTGAAAACCACCTGACCGTAGGCATGGACTACAGTCGCGAACACCGCAACCCGACATTGGGTTACAGTCGCGCCTTTACCGCCTCCATCGATCCATACGACCGAGCAAGCTGGCCGGCTTCGGGCAGATTGCAACCCGTCCTCACCCAAAACCGCCACAAAGCCGACTCCTACGGCATTTTCGTGCAAAACATCTTCTCCGCCACGCCCGACTTGAAATTTGTCCTCGGCGGTCGTTACGACAAGTACACCTTTAATTCCGAAAACAAACTCACCGGCAGTAGCCGCCAATACAGCGGACACTCGTTCAGCCCCAACATCGGCGCAGTGTGGAACGTAACGCCCGCCCACACGCTCTACGCCTCGTATAATAAAGGCTTCGCGCCTTATGGCGGACGCGGCGGCTATTTGAGTATCGACACTTCGTCTGCCGCCGTGTTCAACGCCGACCCCGAGTACACCCGCCAATACGAAACCGGCGTCAAAAGCAGCTGGCTGGACGACCGCCTCAGCACCACATTGTCCGCCTACCAAATCGAACGCTTCAATATCCGCTATCGCCCCGACGCGCAAAATAATCCCTACACTTGGGCAGTCAGCGGCAAACACCGTTCGCACGGCGTGGAGTTGTCCGCCATTGGACAAATCATCCCCAAAAAACTCTACCTGCGCGGCTCGTTGGGCGTGATGCAGGCGAAAGTGGTTGAAGACAAGGAAAATCCAAACCGCGTGGGCATCCATCTGGACAACACCAGTAACGTTACCGGCAACCTGTTTTTCCGTTATACCCCGACTGAAAACCTCTACGGCGAAATCGGCGTAACCGGTACAGGCAAACGCTACGGCTACGACTCAAGAAATAAAGAAGTTACCACGCTTCCAGGCTTTGCCCGAGTTGATGCCATGCTCGGCTGGAACCATAAAAATGTTAACGTTACCTTTGCCGCAGCCAATCTGCTCAATCAAAAATACTGGCGTTCGGACTCTATGCCGGGTAATCCGCGCGGCTATACTGCTCGGGTAAATTACCGTTTCTGATGAAATCAGGCAAAGGCCGTCTGAAAATAAGGCTAATTATCTAAGCCATATTTCAGACGGCCTTTATAAAGGCTGAAATAAAACTAAACACATTTTTTCACTCAAATTGAACACGCCTTCAACAAAATGCCATAAAATCCGCACATTGATTTGAATGTAAAGAGATACCTATGAAACTGAAAACCTTAGCTTTGACTTCATTGACCCTGTTGGCATTGGCCGCTTGCGGCAAACAGGCTGAAACCAGCGTTCCGGCAGACAGCGCCCAAAGCAGCGCATCCGCTCCGGCAGCGCCAGCCCCATTGACCGAAGGCGTGAACTACACTGTATTGTCTACGTCTATTCCGCAACAACAGGCCGGCAAAGTCGAAGTATTGGAATTTTTCGGCTACTTCTGCCCGCATTGCGCCCATTTGGAGCCGGTTTTGAGCGAACACACCAAAACGTTCAAAGACGATACCTACCTGCGTCGCGAGCATGTGATTTGGGGCGACGAAATGAAACCTTTGGCACGTTTGGCCGCCGCAGTGGAAATGGCCGGCGAATCAGATAAAGCCAACAGCCATATTTTCGATGCGATGGTTAATCAAAAAATCAATCTGGCCGATACCGATACCCTGAAAAAATGGTTGTCCGAGCAAACAGCGTTTGACGGCAAAAAAGTATTGGCTGCATTTGAAGCGCCCGAAAGCCAAGCACGTGCGGCTCAAATGGAAGAGTTGACCAATAAATTCCAAATCAGCGGCACACCGACCGTTATCGTCGGCGGCAAATATCAAGTTGAATTTAAAGACTGGCAGTCCGGCATGACCACGATTGATCAGTTGGTGGACAAAGTACGCGAAGAGCAGAAAAAGCCGCAATAATTTAAAGGCTGAATGAGCAAAGGCCGTCTGAAAATAGGATTTCAGACGGCCTTTTATATGAGACGTTATAGAATAGATGGTTGCTAAAGCCTCATGATTTTAAATCAGAATACAAAACCAAAACGCCGTCTGAAACTTTTCAGACGGCGTTTTCTGTCAAATCGGCTTACAAACCTGGGAACATGCCTTTCATTCCCTTCATGCCTTTGGCCAAGCGCATCAGTTTGCCTAAACCGTTGCCGCTGAACATCTTCATCATTTGTTGCATTTGTTCAAACTGTTTGAGCAATTTGTTTACTTCCTGTACGGTCGTACCCGCACCCATTGCAATACGGCGTTTGCGGCTGGCTTTGAGCAGGGCAGGGTTGGCGCGTTCTTTTGGAGTCATCGAGTTGATGATGGCTTCCACTTTGCCCATCGCTTTTTCAGCCGTACCTTCGGGGATTTGTTTCGATATTTGGCCCAGTTCACCCGGCATTTTCGACATCAGGTTTTCCAAGCCGCCCATATTGCGCATCTGCTGAATTTGTTCTTTAAAGTCATTGAGGTCAAAGCCTTTGCCTTTTTGCAGCTTTTTTGCCATTTTGGCGGCGGCTTCTTCATCAATACCTTTTTGAACGTCTTCAATCAGGGTCAATACGTCGCCCATGCCGAGGATACGGCTGGCAAGACGGTCGGGGTGGAAAGGTTCGAGGCCGTTGATTTTCTCGCCGACGCCGATAAATTTAATCGGTTTGCCGGTTACATGGCGTACGGACAATGCCGCACCGCCGCGCGAGTCGCCGTCCATCTTGGTCAATACGACACCTGTCAGCGGCAGGGCTTCATTAAATGCCTGAGCGGTATTTACCGCATCCTGACCTAACATGGCATCGATAACGAACAAAGTTTCAACAGGGTTAACTGCCGCATGAAGCGCTTTGATTTCGTTCATCATCTCTTCATCGATTGCCAGGCGGCCGGCGGTATCGACCATCAATACATCGTAAAAATGTTTTTTGGCATAATCGACGGCGGCAGTTGCAATCTCAACCGGTTTTTGGTTGGTATCGGATGGGAAAAAGTCCACGCCGACCTGTTCGGCCAACAGGCGCAGCTGTTCAATCGCGGCAGGGCGGTAAACGTCGGCAGATACCACCAAAACTTTTTTCTTCTGATCGTTTTTCAGCAGGCGGGCGAGTTTGCCGACGGTTGTTGTCTTACCGGCACCCTGCAAACCGGCCATCAAAACAATGGCAGGTGGTGAAACTGATAAATCCAGCGTTTTGTTTTCCTTACCCATCAGTTCGACTAAGGCTTGGTTGACCACGCCGATAAAGGCTTGGTCAGGCGTCAGGCTGCCGACAACTTCTTGGCCAAGGGCCTGTTCTTTGACTGTGTTGACGAATTCTTTAACGACGGGCAATGCAACGTCGGCTTCCAGCAGGGCAAGACGAACCTCGCGCAAGGCTTCTTTAATATTGTCTTCGGTCAGCGTTGATTGGCCACGAATATTTTTAAGTACCTTGCTGAAGCGGTTGGTCAGGTTGTCTAACATACTTATCCTTGATAATGAGAATAGCTGCCCAATACAGGGCATTCTTTGTTAAAATAAAATTCGGATTATTTTACACGATAGTCCGAAGTTATGCTTCAAGAACACAAACACGCACACCAAGGCCGTCTGAAACCCTGCCGGGTGTCCGTCAAGTGTTCACATGTCTATTGAGAAAGATATTTATGCCGATTGTCTTAATCTGCCTTATGCTGGTGTATGCCGGATTGGGCGCATTTTCCTGGTTGCAACATAAAAAACACAATAATAAGTCTTACCCGCTGAAAACCGAGCTGCTGATTTTGAGTGGCGCATTATTGGTACATGGCGCAGCATTGATGTTCCCGGTATTGCAAGATAGGGTATTGATTACCGGTTTTGGTTATTCGCTTAGTCTGATAGTTTGGCTGATGCTGATGATGTATTGCCTGGGCAGTTTCTTTTATTGTCTGCGCGGGGTGCAACTCTTATTGTATCCCTGTGCCGCATTGACCTTATTGCTGGGTTTCCTTTTCCCAGGTAATTTTTCAGGCCGCCAAATCGTAGACTTATTGCCGCTGTCGCACATCGCATCATCATTGCTCGCATACGGATTGTTTGGCATCGTTACCTTATTTGCCATCCTGATCCTTTTGCTCGACCGCAATCTGCACAAACGCCGTTTTTCCGCATTGGTCAGCTTCTTGCCGCCTTTATTGAGTTTGGAGAAACTTATGTTCCAAGGTATTTGGGCAGGTTTCATTTTATTGACCTATTCCGTTATCAGCGGTACGTTTTTTGCAGAAGCCGTTTTCGGCAAACCCATGACCTTCACGCATAAAACCATCTTCAGTATTATGTCGTGGCTGATTTATGGCGCATTATTGTTGAAACACAGCATGACCGCATGGCGGGGTAAAAAAGCCGCCGTTTGGACCATTGTTGGATTTGTTAGTCTGATTTTTGCCTATGTAGGCAGTAAATTCGTCCTAGAAATTGTCCTTCAACGTATTGGATAAATAGAAAACATAACAAAGGCCGTCTGGAAGAGCAATTCAGACGGCCTTTGTTTTGTGTTTTTTTGTATGTATGGATAGTGTAGGAAGGTTGCTGGAGTTTTTTATAAAATAAAAACCCTGTTAAAACAGGGCGGTGGTTGGATTTTTGAAAATATTTTTGCGAGAGGTGTTGACTGGTTTTGTTGTGAGGCGTATAGTTCGGTTCTTCGCTGCTGACGCGGTGAAGAAAACGAAGCAGACAGTATAACACAGTTGGTTGAAATTTTCGATAATTTTAGTTGACATTTGCTAAATGTACTGTATAATTCGATTCGCTCTTTAAAAAACAGATTACCGATAAGTGTGAGTGCATTAGGCCTCACACTGTTTGAAAGACAGACAAGATGATGTTTTAGACATTGTCCTGTCGGTTTCTTTGAAGCAGACCAGAAGTTATAAGTTAGAGATTGAACATAAGAGTTTGATCCTGGCTCAGATTGAACGCTGGCGGCATGCTTTACACATGCAAGTCGAACGGCAGCACAGAGAAGCTTGCTTCTTGGGTGGCGAGTGGCGAACGGGTGAGTAATATATCGGAACGTACCGAGTAATGGGGGATAACTAATCGAAAGATTAGCTAATACCGCATATTCTCTGAGGAGGAAAGCAGGGGACCTTCGGGCCTTGCGTTATTCGAGCGGCCGATATCTGATTAGCTAGTTGGTGGGGTAAAGGCCTACCAAGGCGACGATCAGTAGCGGGTCTGAGAGGATGATCCGCCACACTGGGACTGAGACACGGCCCAGACTCCTACGGGAGGCAGCAGTGGGGAATTTTGGACAATGGGCGCAAGCCTGATCCAGCCATGCCGCGTGTCTGAAGAAGGCCTTCGGGTTGTAAAGGACTTTTGTCAGGGAAGAAAAGGACAGGGTTAATACCCCTGTCTGATGACGGTACCTGAAGAATAAGCACCGGCTAACTACGTGCCAGCAGCCGCGGTAATACGTAGGGTGCGAGCGTTAATCGGAATTACTGGGCGTAAAGCGAGCGCAGACGGTTACTTAAGCAGGATGTGAAATCCCCGGGCTCAACCTGGGAACTGCGTTCTGAACTGGGTGACTAGAGTGTGTCAGAGGGAGGTAGAATTCCACGTGTAGCAGTGAAATGCGTAGAGATGTGGAGGAATACCGATGGCGAAGGCAGCCTCCTGGGATAACACTGACGTTCATGCTCGAAAGCGTGGGTAGCAAACAGGATTAGATACCCTGGTAGTCCACGCCCTAAACGATGTCAATTAGCTGTTGGGCAACTTGATTGCTTAGTAGCGTAGCTAACGCGTGAAATTGACCGCCTGGGGAGTACGGTCGCAAGATTAAAACTCAAAGGAATTGACGGGGACCCGCACAAGCGGTGGATGATGTGGATTAATTCGATGCAACGCGAAGAACCTTACCTGGTCTTGACATGTACGGAATCCTCCAGAGACGGAGGAGTGCCTTCGGGAGCCGTAACACAGGTGCTGCATGGCTGTCGTCAGCTCGTGTCGTGAGATGTTGGGTTAAGTCCCGCAACGAGCGCAACCCTTGTCATTAGTTGCCATCATTTAGTTGGGCACTCTAATGAGACTGCCGGTGACAAGCCGGAGGAAGGTGGGGATGACGTCAAGTCCTCATGGCCCTTATGACCAGGGCTTCACACGTCATACAATGGTCGGTACAGAGGGTAGCCAAGCCGCGAGGTGGAGCCAATCTCACAAAACCGATCGTAGTCCGGATTGCACTCTGCAACTCGAGTGCATGAAGTCGGAATCGCTAGTAATCGCAGGTCAGCATACTGCGGTGAATACGTTCCCGGGTCTTGTACACACCGCCCGTCACACCATGGGAGTGGGGGATACCAGAAGTAGGTAGGGTAACCGCAAGGGGCCCGCTTACCACGGTATGCTTCATGACTGGGGTGAAGTCGTAACAAGGTAGCCGTAGGGGAACCTGCGGCTGGATCACCTCCTTTCTAGAGAAAGAAGAGGTCTGATGCATTCACACTTATCGGTAAACTGTAAAAGATGCGGAAGAGAAAAGCTTGAGTGAAGACAAGATTCGCTTAAGAAGAGAATCCGGGTTTGTAGCTCAGCTGGTTAGAGCACACGCTTGATAAGCGTGGGGTCGGAGGTTCAAGTCCTCCCAGACCCACCAAGAACGGGGGCATAGCTCAGTTGGTAGAGCACCTGCTTTGCAAGCAGGGGGTCATCGGTTCGATCCCGTTTGCCTCCACCAAGAACTTTACAAATCAAAGGAAGCCTGCTATACTTAGCAGCTTATTTTGATTTGCGAAGTGAAATATCGACGCATCGATCTTTAACAAATTGGAAAGCCGAAATCAACAAACAAAGACAATGAGTTTGTTTTGATTTTTTGTTCTTTGCAAAGGATAAAAAATCTCTCACAAGAGAAAAGAAAACAAACACAGTATTTGGGTGATGATTGTATCGACTTAATCCTGAAACACAAAAGGCAGGATTAAGACACAACAAAGCAGTAAGCTTTATCAAAGTAGGAATTTCAAGTTTGCTTCCCTAGTCAACGGGTAGGCAAACGAAGTCAAAGAGGTTCTTGAAATGATAGAGTCAAGTGAATAAGTGCATCAGGTGGATGCCTTGGCGATGATAGGCGACGAAGGACGTGTAAGCCTGCGAAAAGCGCGGGGGAGCTGGCAATAAAGCTATGATCCCGCGGTGTCCGAATGGGGAAACCCACCTCTTAGGAGGTATCCTTATCTGAATACATAGGATAAGCGAAGCGAACCCGGAGAACTGAACCATCTAAGTACCCGGAGGAAAAGAAATCAACCGAGATTCCGCAAGTAGTGGCGAGCGAACGCGGAGGAGCCTGTACGTGATAACTGTCGAGATAGAAGAACAAGCTGGGAAGCTTGACCATAGTGGGTGATAGTCCCGTATTCGAAATCTCAATAGTGGTACTAAGCGTACGAAAAGTAGGGCGGGACACGTGAAATCCTGTCTGAATATGGGGGACCATCCTCCAAGGCTAAATACTCATCATCGACCGATAGTGAACCAGTACCGTGAGGGAAAGGCGAAAAGAACCCCGGGAGGGGAGTGAAATAGAACCTGAAACCTGATGCATACAAACAGTGGGAGCACCCTTGTGGTGTGACTGCGTACCTTTTGTATAATGGGTCAACGACTTACATTCAGTAGCGAGCTTAACCGAATAGGGGAGGCGTAGGGAAACCGAGTCTTAATAGGGCGAACAGTTGCTGGGTGTAGACCCGAAACCGAGTGATCTATCCATGGCCAGGTTGAAGGTGCCGTAACAGGTACTGGAGGACCGAACCCACGCATGTTGCAAAATGCGGGGATGAGCTGTGGATAGGGGTGAAAGGCTAAACAAACTCGGAGATAGCTGGTTCTCCCCGAAAACTATTTAGGTAGTGCCTCGAGCAAGACACTGATGGGGGTAAAGCACTGTTATGGCTAGGGGTTATTGCAACTTACCAACCCATGGCAAACTAAGAATACCATCAAGTGGTTCCTCGGGAGACAGACAGCGGGTGCTAACGTCCGTTGTCAAGAGGGAAACAACCCAGACCGCCAGCTAAGGTCCCAAATGATAGATTAAGTGGTAAACGAAGTGGGAAGGCCCAGACAGCCAGGATGTTGGCTTAGAAGCAGCCATCATTTAAAGAAAGCGTAATAGCTCACTGGTCGAGTCGTCCTGCGCGGAAGATGTAACGGGGCTCAAATCTATAACCGAAGCTGCGGATGCCAGTTTACTGGCATGGTAGGGGAGCGTTCTGTAGGCCGATGAAGGTGCATTGTAAAGTGTGCTGGAGGTATCAGAAGTGCGAATGTTGACATGAGTAGCGATAAAGCGGGTGAAAAGCCCGCTCGCCGAAAGCCCAAGGTTTCCTACGCAACGTTCATCGGCGTAGGGTGAGTCGGCCCCTAAGGCGAGGCAGAAATGCGTAGTCGATGGGAAACAGGTTAATATTCCTGTACTTGATTCAAATGCGATGTGGGGACGGAGAAGGTTAGGTTAGCAAGCTGTTGGAATAGCTTGTTTAAGCCGGTAGGTGGAAGACTTAGGCAAATCCGGGTCTTCTTAACACCGAGAAGTGATGACGAGTGTCTACGGACATGAAGTAACCGATACCACGCTTCCAGGAAAAGCCACTAAGCTTCAGTTTGAATCGAACCGTACCGCAAACCGACACAGGTGGGCAGGATGAGAATTCTAAGGCGCTTGAGAGAACTCAGGAGAAGGAACTCGGCAAATTGATACCGTAACTTCGGGAGAAGGTATGCCCTCTAAGGTTAAGGACTTGCTCCGTAAGCCTCGGAGGGTCGCAGAGAATAGGTGGCTGCGACTGTTTATTAAAAACACAGCACTCTGCTAACACGAAAGTGGACGTATAGGGTGTGACGCCTGCCCGGTGCTGGAAGGTTAATTGAAGATGTGCAAGCATCGGATCGAAGCCCCAGTAAACGGCGGCCGTAACTATAACGGTCCTAAGGTAGCGAAATTCCTTGTCGGGTAAGTTCCGACCCGCACGAATGGCGTAACGATGGCCACACTGTCTCCTCCTGAGACTCAGCGAAGTTGAAGTGGTTGTGAAGATGCAATCTACCCGCTGCTAGACGGAAAGACCCCGTGAACCTTTACTGTAGCTTTGCATTGGACTTTGAAGTCACTTGTGTAGGATAGGTGGGAGGCTTTGAAGCAGAGACGCCAGTCTCTGTGGAGCCGTCCTTGAAATACCACCCTGGTGTCTTTGAGGTTCTAACCCAGACCCGTAATCCGGGTCGGGGACCGTGCATGGTAGGCAGTTTGACTGGGGCGGTCTCCTCCCAAAGAGTAACGGAGGAGTTCGAAGGTTACCTAGGTCCGGTCGGAAATCGGACTGATAGTGCAATGGCAAAAGGTAGCTTAACTGCGAGACCGACAAGTCGAGCAGGTGCGAAAGCAGGACATAGTGATCCGGTGGTTCTGTATGGAAGGGCCATCGCTCAACGGATAAAAGGTACTCCGGGGATAACAGGCTGATTCCGCCCAAGAGTTCATATCGACGGCGGAGTTTGGCACCTCGATGTCGGCTCATCACATCCTGGGGCTGTAGTCGGTCCCAAGGGTATGGCTGTTCGCCATTTAAAGTGGTACGTGAGCTGGGTTTAAAACGTCGTGAGACAGTTTGGTCCCTATCTGCAGTGGGCGTTGGAAGTTTGACGGGGGCTGCTCCTAGTACGAGAGGACCGGAGTGGACGAACCTCTGGTGTACCGGTTGTAACGCCAGTTGCATAGCCGGGTAGCTAAGTTCGGAAGAGATAAGCGCTGAAAGCATCTAAGCGCGAAACTCGCCTGAAGATGAGACTTCCCTTGTGGTTTAACCACACTAAAGAGTCGTTCGAGACCAGGACGTTGATAGGTGGGGTGTGGAAGCGCGGTAACGCGTGAAGCTAACCCATACTAATTGCTCGTGAGGCTTGACTCTATCATTTGAAGAACTTCAAAAGATAAAAGCTTACTGACTGATTCAGTCATCACCAAATAATTGATTAAGGCTTTACCGATTTGTAACAGTTTAAGTTTGGCGGCCATAGCGAGTTGGTCCCACGCCTTCCCATCCCGAACAGGACCGTGAAACGACTCAGCGCCGATGATAGTGTGGTTCTTCCATGTGAAAGTAGGTCACCGCCAAACACCCATTCTGAAGCCCCCGACTAATGTCGGGGGCTTTTTACATGCCTGTCGTTTCTGTCGGTTTGGTGATGGGTAACAGGTATTGTATGATTGCCCTGTTGTTATTCTTGAACAAAAGTACCGAAAGTTACGGTTAACTGTTTAGAATATTTGAAATCAAACGATATTTGCGTTAATATGTCGTAAGCATTTATGCGGGTATAGGCTGTTGCCCTATCTGCGTATGTGCAGTGTTTACAGAGTGGGATAAAACCATTCGGTAGACTTTATGACTGATTCAATCAAATATGTTATGGGAAAAAATCTGATGAAGAAATTTTTATTTGGTGCATTTGCCGCCGTCTGTGCAGCGTTCTCTTTGGCTGCCGTGAACATCAATACCGCGTCTTCTGCCGAACTGGAGGCCTTGCCGGGTATCGGCCCGGCTAAGGCGAAATCGATTGTGGAATACCGTCAGAAGAACGGTGCGTTCAAATCGGTGGAGGAGCTGAAAAACGTGAAGGGCATCGGTGATGCGGTGCTGAACAAGTTGAAGGCGGAGGCGACGGTTTCTTCTGCCGCGCCTAAGACCGCACAGCCTGCCGTGAAAAAATAAGCCTGACGGTTAACTGCCGTACGCCGCCCTGATGCCGAACCGTTTGCCGGTTCGGGCTGACGGGCGGCTTTGTATGGGGCCGGCAATGAGAGCTTGGACCAATGGGGCCATTGGGTGAAAAGGGACAAACGGATAGCCATCCTGTCGGATGGGGATAAAAAGATAAAGGGAATTAAAGATATGTACTTAAAGGTATTTGACGGAAAACGGAATGGGACAACTGTGCAGAGGGGCTACTCTTTGATACAGCTGCTGGTGGTGATGCTGGTGGTTTCGATCTTGGCGACGGTGGCATTTACGGCCTATCGGGAATCGGTCCGCTCGGCCAACCTGCGCGCGGCGCATGCCGCCCTGCTGGAAAATGCGCGCTTTATGGAGCAGTTCTATACGAAAAAGGGCAGCTTTAAGCTGACGTCGACGAAGTGGCCGGAGTTGCCGGTCAAGGAGGCGGGCGGTTTCTGTATCAGGATGAGCGGCCAGGCTAAGGGGATCTTGGAGGGGAAGTTTACTTTGAAGGCGGTGGCGCTGGATAGGGAGGCGGAACCGAGGGTATTGCGCTTGAATGAGTCGCTGACGGCGGTGGTGTGCGGGAAGATGAAGGGGAAGGGAAGCTGTACGGACGGTGAGGAGATATTTAGGGGTAATGATGCGGAGTGTCGGCCTTTTATGGGGTAGAAATCTGATCTAAAGGGAGGATGCGGATAAAGAAAAAGGACGTGCTCAGGCACGTCCTTTGGGGGAAAGGTAGTTTAATTGTTCCGGCTAACACAACCAACCTCAGTTAGCTAAGAAAGAAAATGAAATATTTGGTTTTGTCAGATTAGCACACTATCAATTTTCAGACGGCCCTTTGTTATAATCTTCTCTTTACCTGAACATAAAACAGGCCGTCTTATGGAAGTCATCCAATATCCCAATTCTCCGTTTAAACTCCACCAACCCTTCCCGCCCGCCGGCGACCAGCCTACCGCCATTGCAGGCCTGCTCGAAGGGCTTTCAGACGGCCTTGCTTATCAAACCTTGCTCGGCGTAACTGGTTCGGGCAAAACCTATACCATGGCGAACGTCATCGCGCAAAGCGGCCGCCCCGCCATCATCATGGCGCACAACAAAACCCTTGCCGCCCAGCTCTACGCCGAAATGCGCGAGTTTTTCCCCGAAAACGCGGTGGAATATTTCGTTTCCTACTACGACTATTACCAACCCGAAGCCTATGTGCCCAGCCGCGATTTGTTCATCGAAAAAGACAGCGCGATCAACGAACACATCGAGCAGATGCGCCTTTCCGCCACCAAAAACCTGATGACGCGCGATGATGTGATTATCGTCGCCACCGTGTCCGCTATTTACGGTATCGGCGACCCGACCGAGTATCAACAAATGGTGTTGTCCGTCAAAGAAGGTGACACCATCGAGCAACGCGACATCATCGCCACGCTCGTTTCCATGCAGTACGAACGCGGCGATTTGGATTTTAAACGCGGCAGCTTCCGCGTGCGCGGCGACGTGATTGACGTGTACCCTGCCGAAAGCTCCGAAAATGCCTTGCGCATTAGCCTATTTGATGACGAAATCGACCGCCTCGATATGTTTGACCCGCTTTCAGGCAGCCTTATTCAACGCGTCGGCCGCTACACAGTCTTCCCGTCCAGCCACTACGTTACCCCGCGCGACACTGTATTGCGCGCCTGTGAGTCCATCAAAGAAGAATTGCGCGAACGCATCGAATTTTTCGCCCGCGAACAACGTCCTGTCGAACAACAGCGCATCGAACAGCGCACCCGCTTCGACCTCGAAATGCTCTACGAAATGGGCTTCTGCAAAGGCATCGAAAACTACTCCCGCCACTTCTCCGGAAAAAAAGAAGGCGAACCGCCGCCCACGCTGATGGACTACCTGCCCGACAACGCCATCATGTTCATCGACGAAAGCCACGTTACCGTCACCCAAATCGGCGGCATGTACAAAGGCGACGCATCGCGCAAGCAAAACCTCGTGGACTACGGCTTCCGCCTGCCTTCCGCCCGAGACAACCGACCGCTCAAGTTCCACGAATTTGAAAAAGTCATGCCGCAAACCATTTTCGTTTCCGCCACCCCCGCCAAATACGAAGAAGAACACGCCGGACAAGTAGTCGAACAAGTCGTCCGCCCCACCGGGCTGGTCGATCCCCAAATCATCATCCGCCCCGTCGCCACCCAAGTTGATGACTTAATGAGCGAAATCAACGACCGCATCCAAAAAGGCGAACGCGTGCTCGTTACCACCCTCACCAAACGCATGGCGGAACAACTCACCGACTATTACAGCGAACTCGGCATCAAAGTGCGCTACCTGCACAGCGACATTGATACCGTAGAGCGTGTTGAAATTATTAGAGATTTGCGGCTCGGATTGTTTGACGTACTCGTCGGCATCAACCTCTTGCGCGAAGGCTTGGACATCCCCGAAGTCTCCCTCGTCGCTATCCTCGACGCTGACAAAGAAGGCTTCCTGCGCTCCCACCGCAGCCTGATTCAAACCATAGGCCGAGCCGCGCGCAACGTGAACGGTGTCGCCATCCTGTACGCCGACAAAATTACCGATTCCATGAAAGCCGCCATCGATGAAACCGAACGCCGCCGCGAAAAACAGATTAAATTCAACGAAGAACACGACATCGTGCCGCAGCAGATTAAAAAACAGGTCAAAGACATCATCGACGGCGTGTACCACGAAGAAGACAGCGGCAAAGGCCGTCTGAAAGGCAAAAACAAAGTCAAAGTCGGCGAGATTCACAATGAAGAAGACGCGATTAAAGAAATCGCCAAACTGGAAAAAGCCATGCAGCAGGCAGCTAGGGATTTGCAGTTTGAAGAAGCGGCTGTGTTGCGGGATAGGATTCGGGGGATTAAAGAGAATTTGTTGTTTTAACTGTGCTATACTTTCAAAAATGTTATTTCTCACAATAAATACCTTATTTATGGATGATAAACAAAATGCATGGTTATAATGATTATCCACCACATTTGTTTTATAAAGGGACAGTAAAAATATCTGTTATTTTGGAGCAAGCGCAAAGAGATACAAATGGTATAAATAAACTTAATAAAGTTCACGAGTTATTTGGAACGCCCGCTGTTGGGCTTGTTGCTAGGATTCGTAGATACATAAATGGGGAAGCTTTAAAAATGCCAGAAGCAATAAATAATGAAAAATATCCATTTAAAGCAATTAAATATGCTCACTGTACCGATTGGGATAAATTCAATGAAGAAAATGGTTCTATTAATGATTTAGCTCATTTACGTGCTTATTTTTGGGATTGCAACCCATATGGTGAGGAACTAATGTGTATTACACATTTTTTGAGAAAACAAACAGAAAAATTACATCCAAAAGATACAGAAATTTCTTTGCAAGAAAAAGATAAATTCGAAAAAAATGGATTCAGTTATGAAGACTAACGTACTAGCTTTAAGTAGTAGAAGTGAATTTGATCAAGCAGTATATCAAGAAGATATTCTTATTGAATTGTCAGAAAGACTGGCTCTAGAGATGGAATATGCCCAAATCCAACCTGAGGAATTGCAAAAACTGTTAGGGAAAAATGAGGCATATGTGACAGGTTTATTGGAGGGCTTTGCTAATATTAGATTAAAAGAATTGGCAGATATTTTTTCTGTTTTTAATAAATATGTTAAGCTTATGCCTGCTTATGAAGGTCAAAAAGTTTGCTATTTAGAAGATAGTAAATTTAATACCGTGAAGTTAAATATTAATCCTGAGGTAAAGATAGCTGAAGACTTTAGAAATTTCTCCATTATAAAACATAATGATAACACGCAAACGATATCAAAATTAGTTAATGTTACAGTTAATAATAATTTTAGTTGCAACTCTGAGTTTCAGGGAATTTTAGAAAGTCAGTATATTGGAAATTCATTACCAAATAATCAGCATCAAATTCAAGATATTATCTGTGGAAACAATTCTTTGGTGAGTAATGTAAAATGAATGATATTAAATTATCAAATAAATCAATATTTTTTAAAGATTTATTTTATAAAACATCCTTAGACTCAATATCAAGAGATGATATTGGCGGTGGAGAAATGCAAATTCTTGCACAACCACAAATAGAAAAGAAATCTGATACAGAGTTTAAAGTTACTGCAATTGCAGATGTGTCTAGCACAAGCAAAGAGTTCATTTTAACAGCGTCTATTTGGGTTAAATTTGAATTTAGCTTGGTGCATGCAGAGTTACCAGATGATGCAAAAATAAAAAATGTTGCACAAGAAATCTTTGAAGATTTAGTTTATAAATTTATTCAGGAGTTCACAGAACGAACGCCTTTTCATATGACTACTAGCAAGCCGTAGCCTGTATCTCCACCAACCACGTTGCGTGGTTGCGCCATACTCTACTTGCAGGTGGCACAAAATTTAAAACCGACGTGTAGTGTATGTGCGGTACGCACGCACGCGTTCTTTTCCGTTCAAACCATTATTTCAAACTTTCAGAAGACCTCAAATGTCGTCTGAAAACTTTTAGAATAAAGGCCGTCTGAAATCCAGTTTTCAGACGGCCTGATTTTTTCTTAATTCAAAGTGTTAGCAGTCAAACTCTGCAATTACCGGTGTGTGGTCGCTGGGGCGTTCTTGGGCACGGGTTTCTAGGTCGACAGTGACGTCGGTAAGGGTGGCGGCGAGTTCGGGGCTGCTGAGAATGTGGTCGATGCGCAGGCCGAGTTTGCGTTGGAACATGGCGCCGCGGTAGTCGAACCATGTGTAGAACGCGCCTTCGGGGTGGATTTTGCGTAGGCTGTCGGTCAGGCCGAGGTCGAGTAGGTTTTTAAACCATTGTCTTTCGATGGAGGAACAGTGGATTTTTTCGTGCCATTTTTCGGGGTCGTAGCAGTCGGCATCGGCCGGGGCGATGTTGAAGTCGCCGAGCAGGACGAGTTTGGGGTGGGCAGCCATTTCGGTGCGGACAAACTCGGTCAATGCGGCAAACCATTGTTCTTTGTATTGGAATTTGGGGCTGTCCAGGGCTTCGCCGTTGACGCAATAGACGTTGATGACGCGCACGCCGTTGATGGTGGCGGCGATGACGCGGCGTTGCGGGTCGTCGGGGAGGGCGGGAAGGCCGCAATGTACGTCTTGCGGCTCGTGGCGGCTGATGATAGCGACGCCGTTGTAGGTTTTTTGGCCGCTCCAGACGCAGTGCCAGCCCATCATTTGCAGGGCGGCTGCCGGGAATTTGTCTTGATCGAGTTTGAGTTCTTGTAAGGCGAGTATGTCGGCTTGGTGGTCGGCTAGCCAGTTTTGTACTTGGGGCAGGCGGACGTTGAGGGAATTGACGTTCCAAGTAGCGATTTTCATGATGTTTCCGTGTGTGCTGTTGGGTGGGAAGGCGGCGGATTGCGCCTGTGGGCATGGGCGGTATTGTAGCGGATTGGTTTATTTTTCGATATGGGCTGAAAGTGGCAGGCCGTCTGAAAGCTGATGTTTCAGACGGCCTTGTTGTTGTGATATGGAATTATTTGTTTATTCGGCTTGGTCTTTGAGCGTGCGCAGGGTATTGAGGATGGTGGTGGCTTCTTCGGAGATGATGCGGTATTCGATGATGCGGTGGTAGCGTGTGAAATCGATGATGCCTTCGGTGCGCAGGCGTGCGAGGTGGTTGGCGATGCCGGTCGGGGAGGAGTCGAGCGCTTGTGCCAGTTCGGTAATGCTGCGGTCGCCGTTAAGCAGCAGAAAAAGGATGGCCATGCGTTCGGGGTTGGCAATCAGTTTGAGAATGGTAGAGAGACGCTTGATTTCCATATTATTGTTCCTTTTGTCTGTTATATGAATGCTTGATTTGGGTTAAATTTGGATGATTGTAGTTTTTATTAAGATTAACCTTATAATTCAAACTCTTACCTTGCAGTGTACACGGTTTTGTAAAATTTGAGGGCATTGTTTTGCAATTTTTTGTTCATTTTCGATATTTTGCTTCGGTTGCAAAAATGGATTGAAAAGAGACGAAAAGGCCGTCTGAAATGTTCCGTTGCAGATGATTTTGCTGACGGATGTTTCAGACGGCCTTTGATTTGGCTTTAAGTTGTTTTTTCTTTTATGTTTGTTTTGAATCAGCCGATTGATTGTTTTTAAACAAACAACTAGGTTTTATGATTCTATGCTTAGGACTACACGCCAAAGGCTTGTCAGATGCTTGGACGTGTTGTCGAAATGCGACTACTTTTTCTTCCAGCCTGCGGTCATGGCGAAGGTGATGGGGTCGTAGTATTTCGGCAGCTTGGACGGAATGCCTACATCGTTACGGTACACGACGCGGTAGCGGTCGGCGAACCAGTTTGGAACGATGGTGTATTGGTGGCGGATCAGTCGGTCGAGCGCGCGCGAGGTGGTTTGCAGCTCTTGGCGGTTGGTAAAGCTGTTGAAATGGGTCAACAGTTTTTCAACCGCAGGATGACAGACACCGGATAGGTTGCGGCTGCCTTCGGTTTTGGCGGCGGCGCAGCTGAAGTAGTCGTATTGCTCGTTGCCGGGGCTTTCGCTGTTGCCGTAGTAGCCGGTGGTCACGTCAAAATCGAAGTCGTTCATGCGTTTTTGGTACACGGCGGAGTCGGCGGTGCGCACGTTCATGGTAATGCCGATTTTGGCGAGGTCGCTCTGCCATTTGGAGGTAATGCGTTCGTAGTTTTTGCTTGGTGCGAGGAATTCAAAGGTCAGCGGTTTGCCTTGTTTGTCGACTGCTTTGCCGTTTTTGTATTGATAGCCGCCTTTTTCAAGCAGGGCGCGTGCTTTGAGCAGGTTCGGGCGCACGCCCAGTTTGGGGTCGGTAACCGGCGGCATAGGGACGTCTTGATCCAATACGCCGTCGGGCAGCTTGGTACCCAATGATTTGAGCAATGCGGTTTCCGCGCTGTCCGGCTTGCCGGTTGCGGCCATGGTGCTATTGGTAAAGAAGCTGTCGGTGCGGCGGTATGCGCCGTAGAAGATGCGGCGGTTGACGCTTTCGTAGTCGAAGCTTTCAATCAAGGCGCGGCGGACGTAAATATTGTCCAAGGGCTTGTGGCGCATATTGATGACGAAGCCTTGCATGCCGGCTGTGCTGTTTTGTATCCATTCGTGTTTGGACAGATTACGTTTTTTGAGGACTTCGTCGGAGTAGGCGCGCGCCCAGTTGCGGGCGACGTTTTCTTGTACGAAGTCATATTGGCCGCCTTTCAGCCCTTCGATGCGGACAACTTCGTCTTTGACGTATTTGATGCGGATGTGGTCGTAGTTGTAGCGGCCTTTGCGCACGGGCAGATTTTGCGCCCAGTAGTTTTTGTCGCGGACAAACTCGCTGATGCGGCCGTTTTCGGCTTTGGCAAAACGGTAGGGGCCGGAACCGATCGGCAGGCTGTTGGGAGCGGCGGCCAGGCCTTTGGGATAGCTTTTATGCGAGAAGACGGGCAGGCTGCCGAGAATCATGTGTAATTCTGAGTTGCGTTGTTTGAAGCGGAACACGACGGTGCGGTCGTTGGGCGTTTCCACTTTGGCCACGTCGCTCCAGTAGAAGTGGTACATGGGGGCGGCAGCTTTGTCTTTGGTCAGGATGTTAAATGAAGCGGCAACGTCTTTGGCCAAAACGGGGTCACCATTGTGGAATTTGGCTTTGGGGTTGATTTTGAAGGTAACGGAAAGGCCGTCCGGTGCCAGGGCGATGTCTTCGGCAATCAGGCCGTAAACGGCGTAAGGTTCGTCCATGCTTTGCTCGGTCAGGGTGTCGAGCGTCAGCATGCTGATGCCGTATTCGTGGTTGCCTTTGAGGGTAAAGGGGTTGAGCGTGTCAAAAGCACCGAGGAAAGGCGTGGTAAATGTGCCACCTTTGGGAGCGTTGGGATTGACGTATTCGAAAGCGGTGAAGTTGGCCGGATATTTGGGTGGTTGGCCAAGGCCTACGCCGTGGGCGGCAAAGGCGGCAGATGGAATCAAACCGAGCAGAGAGAGTAGGGCTGGTGTTTTCATCTATTTTTCCTTGTAGGTCGAATGTAATATTCAGTAGTGTGCCGATTATAGCAAAGGCCGTCTGAAACTTGATATTTTTGGTTTCAGACGGCATCAGGTTTAAGAGGATTGTTTTTTCGTATGGGCACTGAACTCGGCCAGCGTCATGTTCAAGGTTTCCAAGCAGGGCTGCATGATGTGGTCAACCGTTTGATTGACCTTGTCTTTATTAAGCGTTTGCGGACAGTAGACAAAGAGTTTGAACAGCTCCGCCAAGGCGATGGATTCCGCCCCATTTTCAAGACCCAGCCCTGACGGCCGGAATAGACATAACCGTGCCGCGCCAGCTTTTCCAAAAGCTCGCCCAATTCATCGTAGCCCATATTGATATGCCGTCTGAACTCCTGTACAGGCAATGCCTTGCCGTTTTGCTGGGCAGAATCGAGCAGCAGCAGGATTTTCAATACATCGTCAAAGCGGCCGCGCGCATCCAGACTGCAGCGGAATGCTTCGCCTCGCCAGTAGGACAGGGACGAGGTCAAAACCGCGCCGCCCAATACCAGCGTCCATAACAGGTTGAGCCACAACAGGAAAAACGGTACTGCGGCAAATGCGCCGTAAATCGATTTGTAGCCGTCAAAGTTGCCCATATACCAAGCGAACAAAAAGCGTGCCGTTTCCAAGCAAAACGCTGTTACGGCCGCGCCGACCAAGGCATGGCTGGCCGGCACGAAACGGTTGGGCACAAAGCGGTATAAGCCCCACAGCAGTACCGTAATAAATGAAACCTCGGTTATGACCCTCGGCCATTCCGAGCCGCCCACCACTTGCACCTGACCGATTACGACCGATAGGCCCACGCCCAAAGACAAAGGTCCAAACGTCAGCAACGCCCAATACACCAAAAACTGCATCATCCAAGGCCGTTGCGAATTGACGCGCCAAATCCGGTTGAACGCATTGTCTATCGTCCGAATCAGCATCAGCGAGGTGACGACCAACATCACACTACCGATCGCCGTCAGATTGGTGGCCTTATCGCGGAACGCATTGATGTAGTCAAACACCATGTCCGCGCCCTGCGGTACGATGGTGCGGTTGATGAAAGAGACAAACGCCCCCGACCATTGGTCGAAAACGGGGAAGGCCGAAGCAATGACGACCATCACCGTCAACACGGGCACCAAAGCCAAAAGCGTTGTAAACGTCATGCTTGCCGCTACCTGCGGCACACGCTCTTCACCAAAACGGCGCACGACAAACCAAGCGAACGCCACGCCTTTACTCTTTAAAAAACCTTGCCACCATTGCGAAAACGGCATAACCTTTTCCCACTTCTAAATTGAAACTTTTTCTTTTCAGACGGCCTGAGTATTTAAAAGGCCGTCTGAAACCTGACAGCATTGTAACGGAAACCCCAAATGAACCCAAATCCCCTGAAAATCCTCGTTCTCTTTTATTCCCAAAATGGCAGCACGCGCAACCTTGCCCGCCAAATCGCACGCGGTATCGAAAGCGTGGAGGGATGCGAAGCTGTGTTGCGTACCGTTCCCAAAGTTTCCACCGTTTGCGAAGCCGTTGAAAAAGGCATTCCCGACGAAGGCGCGCCATACGCGACTGCCGACGACCTCAAAAACTGCGCCGGCCTTGCGCTCGGCAGCCCGACACGTTTCGGCAATATGGCCGCCGCGATGAAATACTTTATCGACGGCACCATTCCCCTTTGGCTCGGTGCAGAACTCGTCGGCAAACCTGCCACCGTATTCACCAGCACATCTTCTCTGCACGGCGGCCAAGAAAGCACCCTGCTGACCATGATGCTGCCCCTGCTGCACCACGGCATGGTCATCAGCGGTATTCCATATACCGAGTCCGCGCTTAGCAATACCCAAAGCGGCGGCACGCCTTACGGCGCAAGCCATGTTTCCGGCCACGACAGCAAACCGGCATTGACTGTCGAAGAAAACGATATTGCCTTTGCGCAAGGTAAACGTTTGGCAGAATTGGTACGAAAATTGGCAGATTGATTACCTTGTAATAAAAAGATTAAGGCCGTCTGAAAACCTAATGATATGGGTTTCAGACGGCCTTTTTTAGTCAATTAGGACTAGCTTAAGAATAAATATTTTGAATTAAACGAACTACTTAGAAAATAGTGATTAGAACATAGTTTCATCGGGCTACCTCTTTTTGATAGAATCTGCGACCAAATTGTAAAGATAAGCTAATTGGAGAAGCTATGTCACTACCTGTATTTCCCTATGGCAAATTAAGCTTTGCCGTCAGTCTGGCGCTGTGTTCGGCGTATTCTGTTGCGACCGAAGTAGAAAATACCCAGCCGCAAGAGCGTGTCGATTTACCGACAGTTACCGTCCAAGGTGTCGGAAAACAGACTACTTCCAACTACACCATTCCCGCTTCCTCCGCCGCGACAGGCATCCGCCTGACCCAGCGTGAAACGCCGCAGTCCTTGTCTGTCGTCACTGAAAAACAAATGGACGACCAAGGTTTGGATACCTTGCAGGACGTGTTGAAACAAACACCGGGCGTGTTCCACAGCAAAATGGGCAACAACGTATCCGGCCACAGCCAATTTATTTCGCGCAGTCAGGCGATTGACAGCATTTCCGTGGATGGTGCACCCAAATTCCTTTACGACGGTAAAGCCATCCGTCGCGGCACCAACAATCTGGACAGCACATTGTACGAACAAGTCGTCGTCGTACGCGGCGCAAGCGGTTTGTCTAACGGCGGTATGGGCGAGCCGGGTGGTACGGTTGCTTTGGAACGCAAGAAACCGACTGCCAAGCCAGCCATCAGCGTAGAAGCCGGTGTCGGTTCGTGGAACCACTACCGCTTCGTCCTTGATGCCAATCAGCCTTTAAATGTAGACAATACCTTGCGCGGCCGCGCTATTTTGGTCAGCGACCACGGCGGCGATTACCTGCCGAACACTTCGCGCCACAATCACACTTTCTACGGTACTTTGTCTTACGATATCACGCCGCAAACCCAATGGCGCCTCGGTACGGAAATACACCGTTTCCGCAATACCGGCAGCTCGCGTTTCAGCTACCTGACCGCAGCAGGTTCGCGCCGTACTGGATTCATACCATTTGAGTCTTCGCCGCGCAGCAATTCTTCCGCACGCTGGGCATACGGCAAGGACACCAGTGCTGAAGTATTCACTTCCCTCAGCCATGAGTTTGACAACGGCTGGAAACTGACAGGCAATTACAGCCATGTTTCGGGCAAAAACGACATCGTTTCAGGCATTGCCGGTACATACGAAATCAATCCCGACTATTCCGCGCTCTTTACATCCGACCGCGATCGCAGCAAATATCGTGACCAAGATTTCTCCCTGACTTTGGATGGTCACTATCCTGCATTGGGCCGTTCGCATGAGTTCAATGCGGGCATCAGCTATCAGGACAACAAAGAAAACCTGTCTTTCTATGAAGAAGGCGAATCGACGATTCCTGATTTGCGTAAATTTGACGGCAACATCGCCAAACCCGATATGCCGTATCTGCGCGATGGTTTTTCACGCATGAAAAACCTGTCGGTTTACGGCTCGACCCGTTTCAAACTGACCGACAAGCTCGCCTTTATCGGCGGCAGCCGTTTTGTGGATTGGCGTTACCGTTACAGCACCAGCCGTAACAAATTCGCACACAGCAGCCACAAACAAAACGTTTTCATTCCTTATTTGGGCGTAACCTACGACATCGGTGACAATCTGACTGCCTATGCGTCTTACACCACCATTTTCCGTCCGCAAGTGCGTTACCTGACCAAAGACGGCGCGGCGCTCAAACCACAACGCGGCAAAACCTACGAGACCGGTTTGAAAGCCTCATGGTTTGAAGGCCGTCTGAATGCTTCCGCCTCCGTCTTTATGAACAAACGCGACCATTTGGGCGTGGTTGCAGGCAAATTCGCAAATGGCGAGGAATACTACCGCGCAGCCGACAACACCACAACAAAAGGCGTGGAACTCTCTGTCGGCGGCCGCCTGAGCGACAAATGGCTGTTGAATGCGTCTTATGCACGTTCCAAAATTAAAGACAGCGAAGGTGTTCAACTGCATCCGTCTTACCCGGTTCATTTGTTCAAACTCTTTACCGCGTATGACGTGACCGACCGTTTGAACCTGGGAGCCAACGTCAACTGGCAAAGCCGCAGCCACACGCTGGACGAATACCCTGCAGACATCAATCCGGCCGCCGCCGCCGCGTTGACCCAACGTCCGTACGCAACGCTGGACTTGACCGGTCATTATAAAATCGGCAAATCCACCCGCATCAGTTTGGACTTTGAAAACGTGTTTAACAAACGCTATCGCACCATGCCAGATATTCATGTGTACGGCACGCCGCGTAGTGTAACTGCAACGGTTAAACATACGTTCTAATTGAAAAGAAAAATAGTGCAGGCCGTCTGAAAACCTAAATTATCGGGTTTTCAGACGGCCTGAATTTTTTTCTCATATTGTTTTGATGTCAAACCTGACTAAAACTTGCTCGGTATCTTGAGCAAAGAAATCAAAATAACAGACACAAAAAAGACCGGAACATATCCGGTCTTTTTAATGGTTTCGCACTTACGCTTGGTAACCTTTCGCTTCGGCAAGCAGGGCCAGCAATGCTTCAGTTGTATCCCAACCGATGCAGGCATCCGTAATACTTTGACCGTAAACTTCAGGCTTATCTTGACGGCCTTCAACCAAGTGGCTTTCCACCATCACGCCCATGATGTTTTCTTCACCGGCTTTCAGCTGCGCCGCAACATCACGCGCCACATCCATTTGTTTGCGGAAGTCTTTACGGCTGTTGGCATGGCTGCAGTCCACCATCAGTTTGCTGCTCACGCCGGCTTTTTGAAGCTGGGCAACCGCGTCTTTAACGTGTTCCGCACTGTAATTAGGCTCTTTACCGCCACGCAAAATCGCATGGCAGTCAGGGTTGCCGCTGGTGTGGACAATCGCAGAATGACCGGCTTTGGTTACAGACAAGAAGTGGTGCGGATGGTTGGCGGCGCCGATGGCGTCGATGGCGATTTTCAGGTTGCCGTCCGTACCGTTTTTAAAACCGACAGGGCAGGAGAGGCCGCTGGCCAATTCGCGGTGTACCTGGCTTTCAGTCGTACGCGCACCAATTGCGCCCCAAGAAATCAGGTCGGCGTAGTATTGCGGCGTAATCATGTCCAAGAATTCAGTCGAGGCAGGCATGCCCATCTCGTTCAAAGTCAGCAACAACTGACGCGCTTGGCGCAGGCCGTAGTTGATGTCAAACGTACCGTCCAAGTGCGGATCGTTAATCAAGCCTTTCCAGCCAACGGTTGTACGCGGTTTTTCAAAATACACGCGCATTACAATCAGCAGCTCTTTCTCGTATTTTTTGCGCAAGGGCAGCAATTTTTGCGCATATTCTACTGCCGCCTTAGTATCGTGAATCGAGCATGGGCCGATGATGACCAGCAAACGGTTGTCGCGGCCGTGAACCAAATCCGAAATCTCATGACGTGTTTTATAAACCAAATTGGCAACCTGAGGCGTAACAGGCAGCTCATACAAATGTGCGATTGGAGGGAGTAACTCTTTGACTTCTTTAATCTTAATATCGTCGGTAGGGTGGTGTTGGGACATGATGGACTCTCTTGTTTATTTTTGATACAGGTTACAGGTTTTAGCGAAATTAAACAAGGCTTGATTTTTTGTTTTAGCAATTTTATTCTAAAATTTCTTTATTTCAATAATTTTATAGAATTTAAAATCTATTTGTTTATTAAAATTAAAATTTAATGCCATTAAAAAATTTCATTTATATAATAAAGGGCTTTGAGCTTTTATCAAAATATAGGCCGTCTGAAAAAGTTCAGACGGCCTGAAGTTTTACAGAGACCCAAAAATTGAGAAGCATGGAGACTATCGGTATTGTTCCAGCAAGGGCGAAGAGAAAGGAGTCCAATACACGCCTTTTAGGCCGCTTTCCACCAATTTGTCATTTAGCCAAGTGTTACAAGTATTGAATAAATGATAGCGCCCTTTGGCTTCGTAAAAAGCATCGTTAGATTGATGATGAACTCCTTTTAGCAAGATGGGTTGCCCATTTTCTTGTTGAAAACCGGCCAAGAGTGATTTTGTTAAATTCCTGTATTGCTCAGGCGTGACCAAAAATTTGACGACGTGGCTATTTTCTCGTGGCTCAAAAGAATAATAAGTAATATGAATCAGCGTACGGTTCAGCCCGCTTAATGCCCCTAAGGCATTGGAGAAAGTCAAATCTTTCCACTCAGGCGTGTATAAATAAAAATTGCGTTCCCCCAGCCTAAACCGATATGCGTTATTTGAGGATTAGTAGAAAGAGACCTTTGCAAAATTCCCCAAAATCCCCTAAATTCCCACCAAGACATTTAGGGGATTTCTCATGAGCACCTTCTTCCAGCAAACCGCACAAGTCATGATCGCCAAACACATCGACCGTTTCCCACTATTGAAGTTGGATCAGGTGATTGATTGGCAGCCGATCGAACAATACCTGAATCGTCAAAGAACCCGTTACCTTAGAGACCACCGCGGCCGTCCCGCCTATCCCCTGTTGTCCATGTTCAAAGCTATCCTGCTCGGACAATGGCACAGCCTCTCCGATCCCGAACTCGAACACAGCCTCATCACCCGCATCGATTTCAACCTGTTTTGCCGTTTTGACGAACTGAGCATCCCCGATTACAGCACCTTATGCCGCTACCGCAACTGGCTGGCGCAAGACGACACCCTGTCCGAATTATTGGAACTGATCAACCGCCAACTGACCGAAAAAGGCCTAAAAGTAGAGAAAGCATCCGCCGCCGCCGTTGACGCCACCATTATTCAGACCGCCGGCAGCAAACAGCGCCAGGCCATAGAAGTTGATGAGGAAGGACAAGTCAGAGGCCAAACTACACCGAGTAAAGACAAAGATGCCCGTTGGATAAAGAAAAACGGCCTCTACAGACTCGGTTACAAACAACATACCCGCACCGATGCGGAAGGCTATATCGAGAAACTGCACATTACCCCCGCCAATGCCCATGAGTGCAAACATCTGTCGCCTTTGCTAGAAGGGATAGCCGAAGGCACGACTATCTATGCCGATAAAGGCTATGACAGTGCGGAAAACCGTCAATATCTGGAAGAGCGTCGACTGCAGGACGGCATTATGCGCAAAGCCCACCGTAAACATCCGCTGACGGAAGCGCAAACCAAACGCAACCGATATTTGTCGAAGACCCGTTATGTGGTCGAACAAAGCTTTGGTACGTTGCACCGTAAATTCCGCTACGCCCGGGCAGCCTATTTCGGACTGAGCAAAGTGAGTGCACAAAGCCATCTAAAGGCGATGTGTTTGAATCTGTTGAAAGCCGCCAACAGGCTAAGTGCGCCTGTAGCTGCCTAAAAGGCGGCCGGATGCCTGATTATCAGGTATTCAAAGAGGATTAAGGGGGGTATTTGAGTAGAATCAGAAGCGATTTTGGATGAAAACAGCCGAAAACCTGTGTTTGGATTTCGGCTGTTTGGGGGAAAAGGAATTTTGCAAAGGTCTCAGGAAGCGTGTCTTTCGGATTGACGACATCCGACCAATCAAAAATATCATTCTTCAGCGGCATGACTACATCAGTATGCACGCCGTTACTGACTAAAAATAAAGTAATTTCCCCTTTGGGTTGATCTTCATTAAGCGGCAATGAAGCCATTATCCAAGCAGATAAAAAATACAATAGGGCAAAAATAGGGATGATCAGCACTATTTTGCCGATTTTTTTGAGGATGTGGAGAAAGGAGCGCATTCGTTTTTTAAAGGCGATTAAGTTTGAAGGTATGTATTTTCTATTAAATTTGTACTTTTTTCATTAGAAATGAGAGGGTGGTATCTTACGACCAATAATAAAAACGGTTGTTTAATGTGAATAAGAAAGGCCGTCTGAAAATGTTCAGACGGCCTTTTTCCAATTAAAACGGGATACAAAATCTCATCTCAATCTATGTTGCGAACGATTATTTTGCAGAACTGCTGACTTGCTTCATCCAGGCAAACAGTTCGTCCAAGTCATAATCGCCGCCGTGGCCGACATCCCAAGGCAGGGCGTAGTCGACGGTTTGGCCGTTGTTTTGCAGTTTGGCGGCTAAGACGGCGGAGACTGCCAGTGAGGTGTCGCGGTCGTTGGTGCCGACGCGGATGCGCCAGTTTTGCGGTAGGTTCGCCCCCGGTTTGCCGATGTAGTTGAGCGGGTTCATGATTTTGATGGTTTCTTCATCTGCGATTTCTGCGTTGGCGGCGGTGTTGTGTTGCATGGAGAACGCGGTGAAGTGGCGTTTGTCGACGGTATTGGTACCGAAGAGTTGGTTTTCGCCTGCGCTTAAATCTACGCCGTCAAAGGCGGGCGGTGTTTTTTGGCGGCCGGCGGCTTTGGCGTAGGCATCAAAATCGACGGAGACGACTTTGCCTTTGCGGACGGTCAGCCAAGTGCGGTCGCTCAGGTCTTTGCCTGCATCAAGCTGGGTTTGTGCGGATTGGGCGAGCAGGCCGGCAATATGGTTTTTAAAGCTGCCGTTGCCTTGGGCATTCAGCGTCAGTGGTTTGCCTTCGGGGGATTTCAGGTTCAGGCTGTTGAGATAGGCGGGGTATAAGGGTTTGAGGAGGTTGGACAGTTTTTTCTCGTCATCGGTCAGCGTGCCGGCGACCAGCTCGCGTTTGACGCGGTAGTCGAGCATGGAAATGTTCATTTTTTTGTAGTCGTTAACGCCGTTGAACTGCCATTCGTAAGCCATGTCGGCATGATCCAAGTCGGTAATTGGGCAGTAGGCGGATACGGCGAAAACTTTGTCGCTGCCGTCTGCCGCACCCAATGCTTTCAGATATTTTTCGTAATCTTTTTGGTCGGCTGTTGCACCTAAGAGAGCGGACATCGCGCCGCCCGCGCTTGTGCCGTTGGAAATGATTTTTTCAGCATCGCCGGGCATAACTTTGTCGTTGGCTTTCAGATAGCGGACGGCGGCTTTCAAATCGACAATGGCGGCAGGTGCTTTACCGGTGGATTCTGTCCGGCCGCGTGCGCCAGGAGAGGCGACGACGTAGCCTTTGGAGAGGGCAACCAGGGCGGCGTTGGGCGATTTTTGGCCGTCTTCAGGCTCGCCGCGTTTGCCTTCCAAAGCAGGTTTACCCGGTTCGGCAGGCATATAACCGCCGATTTGGTTGGGCAGGAAAATCGGTGCGGTTTCAGCATTGAAACCATCTATCTCGCCGCCGTTGTAATAGGCTTCGGGTACATAAATATTGATGATTTCGTAACGGGTATCGACAGGATTGCGGACGTAAACCACGCCCTCGTAAGCGCGGAATTTGACGGCTTGACCGTTTACTTCGATGCTTTGTTCGGTGTATTTTTGTTTGGAGAAGTCTAGGTCGTAGGTGTCTGCGGTTTTGACGGAAGCGCAGGCGCTCAATCCTAGCGCGACAGAAACGGATAAGAGGGTTTTGTTCAGGGCGTTCATCATCATACTTTCTGAAGAGGTGAACGGATATAATAACCAATACCAAGGCCGTCTGAAACACCAAGTCGGGTTTCAGACGGCCTGATTTTTTTGTAACGTTATGCGGTGTTGTACATTACGTTGGTAAAATAATATCGGTTTGAATTTTATCTATTTGATAAATATGAATTTAATGAGACATTATGCCTTAAAAAATCTATTGATTCGGTATCTGTAAAAGTTTGAATCTGTCTTGTAAATCAGTATGCAGGACAGGCATTTTTGCTTTATTCACAGATTGGTTCTGCTTGTCAGAACGTTTTGCTCAATTCGACAAACATTCTGGTTTTGCCGTATTCGTAGAACTTGTCGTTGCTCCATGTTTTGTTGTGGGCAATGGTCAGGCGCGGGGTGATGCCTTTGAAATGGAGGGCGCGATGCCATACGCTCAGGGAGGCGGAAGCTTCTTTGTCGCGGCGGTTTTGTTCGTTGCTGAAGAAGCTGGGGGCTTGGTAATGGCGTTGGGCGGCGCTGAGGCGTAGGACGGTGGAGAGGCCTTTGGGCCATTCTTGTCCCCATGTGGTGCGCAGGGCGTAGCGGTTGAAGCTGTCGCTTTTGTCGTCGCGGTTGCGTTCGCGGTAGAGGTCGATACCGGCTACCCAGTATTGGCGCGCGTTGCGGTAGTACACGATGGAGTTGCTGAGCAGTTGGCTGGTGTTGTTGGAATGCTCGCGGCGGCCGTTTTTCAGACGGCCTGCTTCAAATGCGCTGAGGGTTTGCAGCTTGGGTTGCCACCAATGGTTGTAGTGGAGGCGTGCGCCGTTGGTGTAGGTGTAGGGGTCGTTGCCGTAGAAGCGGCGTTCATGGAACGGGGTCATGCCGATATCGTTGCGCTGGTCGGCATAGCCGATGCCTGCCGAAAAGCGTGTGGTGAGGTCGTTGTAGTTGGTGTGTTTGGGATAGATTTTGCCGTAATGGTCTGCGCCTGCCGTGGCATAGAAGCCGCGGGGCAGCGACCATTTTTTTTCTGCGCCGATTTGGTAATGGATGGCAGTGGCATCGATGGGTTCGGGGAATGTCCAGCCTCGGAAGCAGTCGTCGTCGGGATAGGCAAGGCGCACGGCGCGGCATTGTTCATCGCTCAGGTGGTTGCCCAGACGGCGTTGGCCGGGGGCTTGGTTGATGTTTTGTTCGCGCGTGATGTTCAAGCCGACGTTGAATTGCCATGAATCGCGTTCGCGCAGGGCTTTGCGATAGGTTTCGATGCGTTCTTGCAAGGCAGGCGGGAGGGATTCGGTTTGCAGTTTGTCGAACTGGTTGGCCGCGGCTTCGTTTTGTTTGTCTTCAAACAAGGCGGTCGCAAGCTGCCAGCGGACGGCGGAAGCGTCGGGCTGCTCGGCGATAAAGCGGCGGTAATGGCCGATGGCTTCGGCGGCGCGCCCTTCGGATTGGGCAAGCAAACCTTTGGCATAGCGTGCCATGGCGCGGTCGTGTTCGGGCCATTGTTCGTAAATGGGCAAAACGGCCTTGATGCCGGGGTGTTGTGGGCGACGACGGCGGAATACATGGCGCGTGCCAGTAATTCTGTGTTGGCAAGCAGGGTGTCGGCATCGACGTTAATGATTTTTTCAGACGGCCTGTTTGTCTGCTCGGCAGGGATGTTGTGCGCTTCGGGTTGTTGGGGTTCGGCAGTGTTGACTTGAAGCTCGGGTTTTACATCAGGCGGCACATCGGCAGCGTGAAGGGAAAGGGGAAGGATGGCGAGGAGGAGCAGACGTTTTTTCATGGCAATGTTGGGGATGTTATCGGTATAAGTGGGCAGATTGTACAATGTTTTGAGTCACAAATTTTGCAAACCGATTGCCATTTTATCTGATAAAGACGACAAAAGGCCGTCTGAAACCCGATGGGATTTCAGACGGCCTTTGTTTGCGAATCGGATTTAGTTTTTGTCCAAGTCCAAATCGGCTTTGTATTCGATACGGCCTTGGCCTTTGTCTTCGATGGAAACGTCCAGCTCTTGTTTGCCGCGTTTGAATTTTAGATCGGCATCGTCGTGTTTGATTTCAGACTCAACCACATGGAAACCTTTGCTGCGCGCGTGGGCGATCACTTTTTTGGCCAGGGAAGGAATGGAATTGCGCTGGCCGGAAAGTTCGGCTTCGTATTCAAATTCGCCGTCGCCTTGATGATCGGCTTTGATGGTGTGCGCGCCATCCGGACGGTAGATTTCGGAAGGCAGTGGGGAGGCGAATGCCGTGGCGGAGAAAAGAGCCAAAATGCCGGTGGCCAGTAACGATTTTGCTTTGGTCATCGGTTTTCCTTTCTGAAAAGGGTTTTGAGAACGAAATCATCTTATCGGCATGCCTGAGGGGCGGCAAGCGGATAAACCTGATTTTACGCGCGGCTACATGATTTGTTTGGAGGGCGTTGATTCTTTGCTTTGGACTGGTGTTTGCTTGCAGAAAAATGTTGCTGGAAAGACTTAGCCGAGGTGGAATAATTCGTCGCCGTGCGCCTTCAGCCATTGTTCAGCTTGGTCGACATGCGGCGTGAGCGAGTGAGTCAGAGCCCAAAACGCAGGGCTATGGTTGGGATGGCGCAGGTGGGCGAGTTCGTGCAGGCAGACGTAGTCGGCGACATATTCGGGCGCGCCGATGAGCCTCCAGTTGAGGCGGATGCCGGTGGTGTGGCGGCAAACACCCCAGAAGGTTTTGGCGTTGGAAAGGGAAATGGCACTCGGGGTCAGGAGGGTGGTTCGGATATGGCCTTCGAGGCGTGGCAGCAGATATTCGTGCGCACGCTCGTGTAGGAAACGGCGCAAATGGGTGAGTTGGGCGGCGTTTTCTTTTTCGGGCAACAGGATTTCAGACGGCCTGATTTGGATGTGGTTTGCCGTGTGGACGGACAAGGTCGTCTGAACGCCTTGATACCAAATCCATTCGGGAAGCGAGTCGGTGGGTGTTTGTCGGGCCGGTGTTTTGTTTAAGGTACGGCGCAGGATGGCTTCGTTGTCGTTCAGCCATTGGGTAAAGGTGTGCTGGGTAACAAACGGAGGGATATTGATGCTGACGGTATCGGCGGAAACGGGGCGCAAGATGAGGTTTTTCTTGGCGCTGCGTTTGAGTTGGATATGAATAGTGAGGCCGTCTGAAAGGGTGTGGGTATGGAGGCGTGGCATGATGTTGTGGGAAAGATTGGACGGCATGAAAAGGGCGGGTATAGCGGCCCACCCGATGGAATGATTTATTTGGTTTTGGGCGCGAACGGGCCTTGTCCGGTAATCAGGGGCTGTTGGCTTTCGATCCATTGCTCGCATTGGGCCATGAGTTCGGCTTCATTGTCGTTGTTGTGGGCAATGGGTTTGCCGATGATGACGCTGACTGTGCCGGGGTATTTGAGGAAGGAGTTGCGCGGCCAAAACTCGCCGCTGTTGAGCGCGACGGGGACGATGTCCATCTCGAACATTTTTGCCATGCGCGCGCCGCCGAGCTTGTAGCGGCCTTTTTCTCCGGGCGGCAGGCGTGTGCCTTCGGGGAAAATGGTAATCCAATAGCCTTCGTTTTTACGCGCAAGGCCTTGTTCTAAGAGTTGTTTGTTGGCTTCGCGGCTGTTGCTGCGGTCGATGCCGATGGTTTTAACCAGCTTCAAGCCCCAGCCGAAGAAAGGGATTTTGAAGAGTTCGCGTTTGGCAACATAGACTTGCGGCGGAAAAATCTCTTGCAGGGCGAGGGTTTCCCAGCCGCTTTGGTGTTTGGCGCAAATGATGGCAGGGCGATCGGGAATGTTTTCCGCGCCGCTTAAGGTGTAGTTCAAACCAATGATGTGCTTGAGCGACCAGTTGAGGATACGCACCCAAACTTGCGCCATTTTGTGCGCGCCGCCTTGAAAGGGCAGGGCAAGCAGCATAAAGGGGAACAGCAAAATAATGCTAGAGGAAAGGATGAACCAGTAAATCAGGTTGCGGATAATCAGCATATCGGGGGAAAGTCAGTCGTTTGAAGGCCGTCTGAACACCGTTGTCGGCTGGTTTCAGACGGCCTTGTCGTTTATAGGATGGCTTGCGCGGCTTCTTCGATTTGTGTGTTTTCACGCATGATGTATTGCGAGAAAGCGAGCAGGTTGTCGAAGACTTGGGTGTGTTCGGGCAGTTCTTGCTCGTGTTGGGCCAGCGTTTTTTTGCCTTTGCCGGTCAGGACGAGAGCGGATTTGCCGCCTGCGGCATCAATGGCTTGCAGGTCGCGCAGGCTGTCGCCGACCAGCCAGGTTTCGGCGGCATTGGCTTTGAAGCGTTCGATGATGTCGATAATCATGCCGGGTTTGGGTTTGCGGCATTCGCAGTTGTCGACGGCGGTATGCGGGCAAAACCAAATGCCGTCGATGGTGCCGCCTGCTTGAACGGCAAGGCGGTGCATTTTCGCGTGCATTTCGGTTAGGTCTTGCACGGTAAAGTATTTGCGGCCAATACCGGATTGGTTGGTGGCCACGGCGATGGTGTAGCCAGCCTGCGTTAAAAAGGCGATGGCATCCATGCTGCCTTCGATGGGAATCCATTCGTCAACGGATTTGACGAAATCGTCGCGGTCTTGGTTGATGACGCCGTCGCGGTCGAGGATGATGAGTTTCATGGTGTGGGCTCTTATTTTTCTGCTTTCAAACTGCTTTTCCATTTTTCAAAGGCCGTCTGAAAAACGGGTGTCAGTTTGGCGAAGGTTTCCGGGGTGTTTTTGACGTGGTAGAAGCCGCCGAGCGAGGGCGTATCGAGGGCGAGGACGTAGTCTTCCATAAATGCGCCGTAGCCGTCTTCTTCGTCGGTGTAGTAGAACTCGGTAAACCGTTGGCCGAGTTCGGTAAAGTCGTCCGCCGTCAATGCGCCGTCCATGTGTTTGAGCAGGAAGTGCCGTCCACTGATTGTGCCTGCAGTCATGGCGGCGAAGTCGGCTGCGGTTTCGGGGGCGGTTTGCCAGACGGGATTGACGAGGCCTGCCTGCGCTGCCCACTGCCAGTACATGCCGATATGGGTGGCGGCGTTTTCGGGCGGGAGCTGGTCGGGATAATCTTCGTCGAGATGGAAGCGGATATTGTCGTACATGGACGGTGTTTGTTGGGAGAAAGGGGGTATTGTAGCGGAAAATAATGAATTAGGCCGTCTGAAAGAGGGTGTTTCAGACGGCCTTAAGGGAATTTAACCTTTAAATACGGGAACAAGTTCCATTTGGCTCAATATTTGGGCGGCAATGTTGATGATGCCGAAGAGGAAGACCCAAACCATCAGCCAGAATCCGCCGTAAACTTTGTAGTTTTTGCCGACGCCGAATTTATGGCGCGAGCGGTAGAGCAGCATGGCGGGGATGATGCCTGTCCAGATGGTGGCGGCCAAGCCGACGTAGCCGATGGCGGTAACGAAGCCGGTAGGGAAGAGCAGACAGGAAATCAAAGGCGGCAGGAAGGTCAGGGCGGCGGTTTTGGTACGGCCGGAAATGCTGTCGTTCCATTTGAAGATATCGGCGATGTAGTCGAACAGGCCGAGCGTTACGCCGAGGAAGGACGTTGCAATCGCCATGTAGGAGAACAGGGTCAATACTTTGTCCATATTGCCGGTTTGGGCGAACTTGGACAGCGTTTCGATCAGGACGGAAACTTGGCCTTCGGCGGCGATAACCGGTGCGAACTCGCTGCGCGGCAGGTTGCCTTGGATGGCGATTTGCCAGAGGACGTAAATCACCAAGGCAATCAGCGTACCCGCCCACAGGGATTTGGCTACTTTGGGTGCGTCGCCTTTAAAGTATTTGAGCAGGCTGGAAACGTTGCCGTGGAAACCGAATGACGCAAGGCAGACGGGTAGGGCGGTGGCGACATAAATCCAGTAGCTGGTGCCGGCAGGGGCTTGGGTATCGAACAAGATAGGCATTTTGGCATCGGCAATCAGGCCGCCGGTTGCCCAAATAAAGGTCAATACCATGCCGCCGATGAGGATGCTGGTGAAACGGTCAACCAAGCGTGCGGATGCCCAAACGCAAAAGGCGAGAATGCCGAAGAAGACGAGTTGGCCGACAGTGAGCGAGATTTCGCTGCCTACCGCGTTGCCGATGCCTTTGGCGGTCAGGTCGCCGCCGACGAAGATGTAGGCGTAGGTGAGCAGGTATAAAACG
Organism: Neisseria subflava; assembly: GCF_024205745.1. Taxonomy (NCBI): domain Bacteria; kingdom Pseudomonadati; phylum Pseudomonadota; class Betaproteobacteria; order Neisseriales; family Neisseriaceae; genus Neisseria; species Neisseria subflava. The sequence continues at coordinate 636,575 of NZ_CP073117.1, read as the reverse complement.
AAAGCGACGGCAACGCCGTTGATGACGTTCCAAGCCGGGCCGAGCAGGTCTTTAACCATGGTGTCGAAGCTGGCGCCGTGCGGATAATGGGTGTTGACTTCCAAAATCATCAGGCCGCTGGAGAGCATGGAAAACCAGGTGTACAGCAACACGGCCAGCGAGCCGGTAAACCATACGCCGGATGTGGCGGTCGGGTTGGCAAGCATGCCTGCGCCGATAACCGTACCGGCGATAATCATCGCGCCGCCGAATAGGGAAGGGGTTTTGGTTGACATTGTTTATCTTTCTTCTAGAAATGCGTGGCTGCCATTATGCCGTAAAGTGTAAGAAAAGGTAAAGCAAAGGCCGTCTGAAAACCCGATTGTCGTTTTCAGACGGCCTTTGATGTGTATAAACGCAACTGATTAAATCAATTTTCGCAGTTTCAATTCGTTTTTCAGGTAGGCGTAATAAACCGGCGCGACGATGATGCCGCCGATGCCGAAAATGCGTTCAAAGACGACCATCGCCACCAGCAATTCCCATGCGCTGGATTCGATTTCTGAGCCGATGATTTTGGCGTTGAGGAAATATTCGAGTTTATGGATGACAACAAGGAAAACCAGCGAGGCGAGTGCGACGTAAAGCGATGCGCCGAGGCTCAAAATAATGATGATGGTGTTGGAAATCAGGTTGCCCGCCACCGGAATCAGGCCGACGATAAAGGCGACGATCAAGACGGTTATTTTAAACGGCAGGTCAACGCCGAACAGCGGCAAAACCAAGTAGAGGTACAGGCCGGTCAGGAAGGTGTCGATCAGCGAGATTTTGACTTGGGCGAGGAACACGCGTTCAAAGCTGGTTTCAAAATTGACGATGCGCCGCATCAGTTCGGCTTTAAACAGCGGCATTTTGTGGCGGTTTTTGCGCATTTTCAGGCGGTGGAAACTGAGCATGGCGCCGATGATGATGCCGATGAGGATGTACACGAAGGATGTGATGCTGTTTTTACTGATACGGGTCAGCGCGGCGCGGTATTCTTCAATCAGCTTGATCGCCGAGGCTTTGATTTCGGCCATATTGTTAGGCAGCATATTGAGAATGGCCGCAGGCAGGTCTTGGCTGTTTTTGGTGTCTTCCAAAATCGCCGCCAGCTTCGCCAGCATAAAGCCGACATGGCCGCCGTGTATCAGGTGGTAAATGCCCAAAGACATCATCGTGATGATGCTGAACACGATGGCCAGCGTCAGCGTGGTGGAAATCAGGTTGATATTGTGCGCGTTGAGCGATTTATGCAGCCGCGTGTTGCGTGGTAAAACGCGGCGGCGGAGTTTGAGGATCACGCCATTGGTGCGCGTAATAAAGATATAGGTCAGGATAACCGACAGCAGCAGCGGCAGAAAATGGTAGTGCAAGACAATCAGCAAAGCCAAGCCCATCAGGATATAGGAAGCGTTGCGGAAAGTCGGGTTGTCGGAGTGTGAAGAGAGTAAGGACATGTGAAGCCAATAAGGTAAAAAGCAAAAAAAACAGGTCAGGCCGTCTGAAAAACCATGTTCAGACGGCCTAACTTAATGACAGCGATTAATCGTGCAATGAGGCCGCGTGTACCGTGTTTTCCAACAAAGTGGCAATTGTCATCGGGCCGACGCCGCCGGGAACGGGCGTAATCATGGACGCGCGTTCTTTGGCGACATCAAACTCCACGTCGCCGCACAGGCTGCCGTCGTCCAAGCGGTTGATGCCCACATCGATAACGACTGCGCCGGGTTTGACCCATTCGCCTTTAACGAAATTCGGAATGCCTACGCCGACCACCAAAATATCTGCGGCCGCAACTTCATCGGCAAGGTTTTGCGTGGCACTGTGGCAAATGGTTACCGTCGCGCGGGACAGCAGCAATTCCAATGCCTGCGGGCGGCCGACAATATTGGACGCGCCGACGACGACCGCTTTTTTGCCTTTCGGGTCGATGCCGTAGGCTTCCAACAAAGTCATCACGCCTTTGGGTGTGCAAGGGCGCATCAGCGGCATTTTGACGACCAGGCGGCCGACGTTGTAAGGGTGGAAGCCGTCTACATCTTTATGCGGCTCGATACGTTCCAAAACCGCTTGGCTGTCAATATGAGCCGGCAGCGGCAGTTGCACCAAAATACCGTCGACGGCAGGGTCGCTGTTCAATTCGTCCACCAGTTTCAGCAAATCGTCTTGCGTGGTTTCAGACGGCAGCTCATAAGAGCGCGATTCTATGCCGCTTTTTTGGCAGGTCAGTTTTTTATTGCGTACATAAACCGCACTGGCAGGGTCGTCGCCAACCAATACCACCGCCAAGCAAGGCGTGTGCAAACCTTTTTCCTGACGCGCTTTTACCGCCTGCGCGACCGCCTCGATGCGTTGCTGGGAGATTTTTTTTCCGTCTATAAGTTGTGCAGCCATGATTTTTTCTCCTAAATAGGGACAAATATTGCGTTTAAATTATCGCATTTTTCAGACGGCCTGACACAAAAGAGTGGGCCTGATTACGAAATATAAAAATAAATAACGATTAAAAATAACAAGATAATTAAAAAATGAAAAAATAAAGCAAAGTAAGTGTTGACCGGGTTGAAAAGGGTCTGTATAGTTCAGGTCTTCAGTCGGGGCGTAGCGCAGCCCGGTTAGCGCATCTGCTTTGGGAGCAGAGGGTCGTGAGTTCGAATCCCACCGCCCCGACCACAAAATTCTTCGCACGAATCGGCATGAGCGCCCGTAGCTCAACCGGATAGAGCACCGACCTTCTAAGTCGGGGGTTACAGGTTCGATTCCTGTCGGGCGTGCCAATTTTTACGGTGGCTGTAGCTCAGTTGGTAGAGCCCTGGATTGTGATTCCAGTTGTCGTGGGTTCGAGCCCCATCAGCCACCCCAGATGAAAGCCTGCATATTGTATGCAGGCTTTTTTTCGTTTATACCCGAATTTTACTTCAGATTTAATTGGGTTTCAAAAAAGTATTTATCAAACCGTTTCATCATGGCATCGGCAAAAATGGCGTTTGCCGTGTTATCAAATGTCAATGAATACGCAATCAAGCCCGAATATTATACCGTTCGGTATCTTTTTATGGTGTTTCGCCGTTATCCTTTATAATACCCCGATTATTTTCTGTTTCATTCCCAAAGGAACCGCATCATGTCCGAATGGTCAGCTCCAGAATTTGAATCCAAAATCTGTCCGCCCGAAAAGCTGGCGGAGCGTTTGGCGGCATTGCCCCGTCCGCTGGTGTTTACCAACGGTTGTTTCGATATTCTCCATAGGGGGCATGTAACCTATCTGGCGCAGGCGCGATCGGCCGGTACGGCTTTGGTGTTGGCGTTGAATACCGATGCTTCGGTGCGCCGTCAGGGCAAAGGCGACGACCGCCCGATTAATCCTTTGGAAAACCGCGCGGCAGTGGCAGCGGCATTGGCCAGCGTGGATTTGGTCACATGGTTTGATGACGATACGCCGGCTGCGTTGATTGAAATGGTCAAACCCGATGTGTTGATTAAAGGCGGTGATTGGCCTGTGGATAAGATTGTCGGTGCGGCCGAGACGTTTGCGCGTGGCGGCAAAGTATTTTCGATTCCGTTTTTACACCAGACTTCGACCACCAAAACGTTGGCGAAAATCCGCGAAGCCGGAGGAGGCGAATGACGGATTTGAACAGCCGCCATTGGGCCTTGCTCGCCGCGCTTTCAGACGGCCTGCCGCAACACGTTTCTCAGTTGGCGCGTGTGGTCGGGATGAAGCCGCAACAATTAAACGGATTCTGGCAGCAGATGCCGGGCCATATTCGCGGTTTGCTGCGCCAGCATGACGGGCAATGGCGCTTGGTGCGCCCTTTGGCTGTGTTTGCCGAAGAATCTCTGCAGCAAATGGCCGGAAAACAGGGTTTTCGTGCGCAGTTGAAACACGAATGTTCGTCCAGTAACGATGAAATCATGGCTTTGGCGCGCCAGTCGGCGGACTTGGCGCATAAAGCCTTGTGTGTGGCGCATTTCCAAACCAAAGGACGCGGACGGCAAGGGAGGAGTTGGGTCAACCGACAGGGCGAATGTCTGATGTTCAGCTTGGGCTGGGCGTTTGACAAGCCGCAGTATGAGCTGGGTTCGCTGGCGTTGGTGGTGGCATTGGCTTGCCGCCGTGCGCTTGCCGATATTGGTTTGGACGTAAATATCAAGTGGCCGAACGATTTGGTTGTGGCCAACGATAAATTGGCCGGTATTTTGATTGAAACGGCGCGGGTAGAGAATAAAACCGTCGCCGTCATCGGCATCGGCATCAATTTTGTATTGCCGAAAGAAGTTGAAAACGCCACTTCCGTGCAGGCTTTGTTTCAGACGGCCTCTAAGCAGGGCGTAAGCGTCAAAACCTTGTTGAATGCGGTATTGGCGCAACTCGATGCGCTGTTGAACGAATACGCGCAAAACGGATTTTCGTCATGTGTCGGCGAATACGATGCCGCCAACCGCGATACGGACAGGCCGGTGTTGTTGCTTCAGGAAGGACGTGTTGTTCACGAAGGCGTGGTCAAAGGCGTGGATGCGCAAGGTGCGTTGCGTTTGCTGACGGACAAGGGCGAAAAAACCATTGTCAGCGGTGAGATCAGTTTGCGCCCGGATAACCGCCCGGCACAACCTGCCGCTGCGAAACCGGAACGCTTTTTGCTGCTGGACGGCGGCAACAGTCAGTTGAAATGGGCGTGGGTAGAGAACGGCATATTTTCCGAAGTCGGCCGCGCGCCGTATCGTGATTTGACCCAGCTGGGCGAAGAATGGCTGCAATTTGCCGATGATGATGTGAAGATTGTCGGTTGCGCCGTGTGTGGTTCGGTAAAAAAAGCGATGGTTGAAGAACAACTAACCCGTCCGGTCGAATGGCTGTCTTCCATGCCGCAGGCTTTGGGTATCCGCAACCATTACCGCCGCCCTGAAGAACATGGCTCCGACCGCTGGTTTAATGCGCTGGGCAGTCGCCGTTTTACGCAAAACGCCTGCGTCGTCGTCAGCTGCGGCACCGCCGTAACCACCGACGCGCTGACGGAAGACAATCATTATCTCGGTGGCACCATCATGCCCGGTTTCCACTTGATGAAAGAGGCGATGGCGCTCAAGACCGCCAACCTCAACCGCCCCATCGGCAAGGTATATCCGTTCCCAACCACAACGCCGAACGCCATTGCCAGCGGCATGATGGATGCCGTTTGCGGCGCGTTGATGATGATGCATGGCCGTCTGAAAGACAAAACGGGCGGAGGCAAACCGGTCGATATTATTATCACGGGCGGCGGCGCGGCCAGAGTCGTGCAGGCGCTGCCGGAGTCATTTGTTCATGACAATCAAGTGAAAATCGTCGATAATCTCGTGATTCACGGGCTCTTGCATTGGATTGCCCATCGCAACGGACAATAAAAAGGAAAACGCATCATGAAATGGCTGTTTGCGGTCTTGGTCGCACTCAACATCATTGTTTTTGGTAGCATGGTTGCCTATCGGACACAACATAAAACTGCCAAACCCGAATCTGCTTTGGAGGGCGGTACGCACGAATTATTGCGCCCGTCTTCTTTGGACGCACCCAAAGCCGAGCCTCAGCAGGCATCGCAACCCGATTGGGTGGTGGTTGAATCAGACGGCTTGATTATGGCCGAACCTGAATCCGAAGAAGCGGAAGCCTTGCGTAAAAAACAAGAAGCGCAGCAGTTGAAAGAGAAAAAAGAAAAAATGCGCCGCGAGAAAGAGGCGCAAGAGCGTCGCGCCGCCGAAGAAGAGATAGGCGAGGCCGGCGTGGAACGCTTGTGTACCAGCAGCGCCACCGTGGTGATGGATGAAGACGATTACCACCGCATCAAAGGCCTGTTGGGCAAATGGCCTCATGCGGCCAGCCGCAGTATCGAAAAACGCAACGGCGCATCCGGTGGTGAGACTTCTTCCAAAACCTTCCGCGTGGTCTTGCCAGCCGACGGCGACATTTCTGCCCAGCTTGATGCCTTGGGCAGCCACGGCTTTAGCGGCAGCATTCACAACGGCGAAATCAGCATTGACGTAACACGCAGCCGCTCTTCCGCCCAAGTTTTGATTTCACGCTTGTCCAGCGCAGGTTTCGGCGGCGCGCGTATTGTCGAACAGGAAGACAGAAGCGCGCCCGATACCGGTTTGAGCGTGGCGCGTATGACCGTGGTCTTTATGGCGGTTGACGAGCGCGATGCCCAAGACATCAGAAACATTGTCGGCCGTTATGGCAAATTGAACATGAAAACCTGCCGATAATCAGGCCTGTTCGGTTTCAGACGGCCTGATAAGCAGCCGGCAAAGCCTGATAAACCGAACGCCACAAAACACGAAACCCACTGTATCGGCAGTGGGTTTCATGTTTTTCGGTTTTGAGTATCTGATATAAAGGGGAACAGGTATGTTTCGTATATGCGCACTCCGAGTGTCAAGAGATAATGGGGAAGAGGGGGATAAAATCTGTCGTTTAATGGCTCGGATTAGGACGTCTTCCGAGTGGTTTTGATTATACGCTAATAATAACTATTATCAATAGCAAAATTGAAAAAATAAGAGATTTTGCTGTAATATTTTGTTTTGTATGGAAATTAAATTGTGGTATTGGCTTTTCCATGATTGAAAAGGCCGTCTGAACGTCAAATAAACAGGCTGGTTGAAATAGAGTAAGGCAAACATTTCACCCTATCTTTCAGACGGCCTTTTGATTTGTTTCAATCACTCATAAACCCAAGCAATCAACATATCCAAAGCCATATAAAATACCGTATAATCAAGGCCAGATTAACTTTGCCTGCTTGTCGGGCCGTCTGAAGAATTATGCAACAAACCTACGCCGCCGTACAGCGAGATTTGCTCGAAGCCAACCATCTTTCCCCCGATTTGCTCGCCCAAAGCCTGAGCATTATCGGCGCCAACCATGTCGATTATGCCGACATCTATTGTCAGCGCACTGCCTATGAAAGTTGGCATTTGGAGGAAGGCATCGTCAAATCGGGCAGCTTCCAAATTGATCAGGGCGTGGGCGTGCGTGCCGTTTCGGGCGATAAAACTGCTTTTGCCTACGCCGACAGCCTGTGTATCGATTCGATCAACCGCTCTGCCAAAGCCGTGCGCGTGATTGGTGCGGCCGGTGGCGAGGCTAGTGTCAAAGTGCCGACACCTGCCTACGGCAAGTCTGTCCACATGGCGATTGACCCTATTGCCAGCCTTGATTCCGCTGCCAAAGTCGCGCTGTTGAACAAAGTCGAAACGCTGGCCAAAGCCGCCGATCCGCGTATCGTGCAAGTGATGGCCGGTTTGACCTGCGAATACGACATGGTGTACATCGCCCGTCTGGACGGTAAACACGCTGCCGATATCCGCCCGATGGTGCGCATGAACGTAACCGTCATTGCCAAGCAGGGCGAGCGTCGCGAGCAGGGCAGTGCAGGCGGCGGCGGACGTTATGATTTGGCGTATTTCGATGAAAACTTGGTGCATCGGTTTGTCGATTCTGCCGTCAAACAAGCCTTGACCAATCTTGAATCCCGTCCTGCGCCTGCCGGCGAGATGACCGTTGTGTTGGGCAACGGCTGGCCGGGCGTGTTGCTGCACGAAGCGGTCGGACATGGTTTGGAAGGCGATTTCAACCGCAAAGAAACCAGCGTTTTCTCCGGCCGAATCGGCGAGCGCGTGGCCGCCAAAGGCGTTACCGTTGTGGACCAAGGCGATATTGCCGACAGACGCGGTTCGCTCAATATCGACGACGAAGGCAACGAAACCCGCCGCACTGTATTGATTGAAGACGGTATTTTGGTCGGCTATATGCAGGACGAAACCAACGCCCGCCTGATGGGCACGCAATCAACCGGCAACGGCCGCCGCGAAAGTTACGCTTCTGCGCCTATGCCGCGCATGACCAATACCTTTATGGAAAACGGCGGCTATGAGCCGGAAGAAATCATTGCGTCCATCGACAAGGGCATTTACGCCGTCAACTTCGGTGGCGGACAAGTGGACATTACCAGCGGCAAGTTCGTGTTCAGCGCATCCGAAGCGTGGTGGGTGGAAGGTGGCAAACTGCAATACCCTGTCAAAGGCGCGACCATTATCGGCAACGGCCCCGAAGTGCTGAAACATGTTTCCATGATAGGCAACGACACCGCGCTCGACAGCGGCATCGGTGTCTGCGGCAAAGAAGGGCAGAGCGTTCCTGTCGGCGTCGGACAACCGACCCTGAGGATTGATGCCGGACTGACCGTCGGCGGTAGCGAAATTTAAACGGCAGGCCGTCTGAAAGGTTTTCAGACGGCCTTTTGCATTAGGATAAAACCATGCAGGAACAGAATCGGAAATCAAGTTTTCCCATCGTGATGTTGCTGGTGTCGGTTGCCTTGTGGATCGCGTCTTTGTCCAATGTTGCATTTTATTTGGGCAATCATGAAAGCATGAAGGGTTTGACTGTTTTGATTTTGGGGTCGATATTTGCTTCTTTGGATATCAGGTATTGTGCGGCCTATGCCAATTATGTTTGGTTGGCGGCCATTGTGTTGCTGGCGTTGCGGAAGAAGGTCGTGCCTGTCCATGCGGCACTTTGGGGCTTGGCGCTGGTGGCTTTCAGTGTGAAAGCCGTACACGTCGATGAAGCTGGGAATACGGCGGATATCGTGCGCTACGGTGCAGGATTTTATTTGTGGTATGCCGCATTTGCGGTTGCCACCATCGGCACGTTTGCCGGAAAGAATAAGGAAAGAAAAGCCACAACGCTGGCAGATGGGACGAAAAATGACGCTTGATGAATGGTTGCGCCAATCGGCACTGCCCAAAAATGAAGCGCGGATGTTGTTGCAATATGCGCTGGGTTACACGCGTGCGCAGCTGGTGACACGCGGTACGGACGATTTGGCAGAATCTGCCCTGCAAACCTTGGAGGCTTTGGCACAACGTCGTCTGAAAGGCGAGCCGATGGCTTATCTGTTGGGCGAGCGCGAGTTTTACGGACGACGTTTTGCCGTCAATCCTCATGTGCTGATTCCCCGTCCTGAAACCGAGCATTTGGTGGAAGCCGTGCTCAAACGCTTGCCGCCGCAAGGCCGTGTGTGGGATTTGGGGACGGGCAGCGGCGCCATTGCCGTGACCGTCGCGCTTGAACGCGTTGATGCCGATGTTCGCGCATCCGACATCAGCGTCGGTGCTTTGGATACAGCCCGTCGAAATGCGGCCGAATTGGGCGCAAAAGTCGAGTTTGCGCAGGGTTCGTGGTTTGATACCGACAGGCCGTCTGAAGGCCGATACGATGTGATTGTTTCCAATCCGCCGTATATCGAGGATGGCGATGAACATTTATCGCAAGGCGATTTGAGGTTTGAACCGCAAAACGCGTTGACCGACTTTTCAGACGGCCTCAGCCATATCCGCCACATTACCCAAAAAGCTCCTAAATATCTGAAAGACAACGGCTGGCTACTGTTTGAACACGGCTATGACCAAGGCGAAGCAGTGCGGAACATTATGTTGGAGAACGGTTTTGCTGAAGTGGCAACCGAACAGGATTTGGCTGGATTGGACAGGGTCACGCTGGGGCGTTTGCCTGCTTAGCGGGCATGGTTTGTCGGAATATAAAAAAGGGCGTGTCGATTACGCCCTTTTGGTTTTCTGGTTTATCTGTTCAGACGGCCTGGTTTAACGCCAAGCAGCGACGAACTCCGCCCAGTGTTGTTTTTCTTCGGCTTGTGCGGCCAAATAATGTTTGATGCGTTTGATTTCGACTTCGTATTCGTCGGCATCGAGCGCGCCGCTCATCATGCGGAAGCGTTGATACATGAGATAGGTATTGGCGGCATCGGTTTCGCAATAGTCGCGGATGTCTTTCAGACGGCCTGCATGATAAGCGTCCCAAACCTTGCTGCCGTCCATACCCAGTTTGCCGGGGAAGCCGCAGAGTTTGGCCATATCGTCCAAAGGCACGCTGGCACGCGGTTGGTAGAGGGCGAGCAAATCCATCAGGTCGCAATGGCGGGTGTGGTAGCGGCTGATGTAGTTGTTCCACTTAAAGTCGCGGCTGTCGCCAAAGTCGCCGTCTCCCATGTCCCAATAGCGGGCGGCGCTGATGCCATGTATTAGGGCGCGGTAGTGGAGGACGGGCAGGTCGAAACCGCCGCCGTTCCAGCTGACGAGTTGCGGCGTATAGTTTTCGATGACCTCGAAGAACTTGGCAATCATGACTTCTTCGCTGTCTTCGGGATCGCCGATGGTGCTGACGCGGATTTTGTCTTGCCCCCAGCGCATACAGCAGGAGATGGCGACGACTTGGTGCAGATGGTGTTGCATAAAGTCGCTGCCGGTTTTGGCGCGGCGTTGCTGTTGGGCAAACAGGACGACTTCGTTGTCGGGCAAATCGGCTGGCAAATCGTAAAGCTGGCGGATGCCGTGTACGTCGGGAATGGTTTCAATGTCGAAGGCGAGTATCGGAGTCATGGCGTGATCGGGTTGGATAAGGGATGATGTCATTGTGGCATGACGGCGCAGATAAAAAAAGAGGCAATCCCCCACAGGATTGCCCCAATACCTCAAATCAGAGATTTACGCTTCACAAACAATACAGGCTTTCACCTGCGGCTTTACAGATGCAGCTCAACTCTGCATCAGTAAACTTTCATTTCGGGCATTGCACCGAAATCCTCTAAAATACCGCAATTTCTTGCAATATCAGAAAACTGCTTACAAAAGTATCTAAAACCGGCGAGGCCGTCTGAACGTTTTGTAATTTGATGTAGTGAAATTTACGCGAATTTTTACAGTTTGCCAAGTATTTTTTTCTGAAGGTCTGTTTCAGTATAAATTTCAGCTTTTGTCATATTTTTACAATTATATTTCATAATTATTTAAAAGTTAGATATTTATTTTATTTTTTTAAATTTTAATTTAATTTTATTTCATATTTTGAATGATTAAAATGTATTTTTTCAGATGAACTATTTTACAATATGTTGTTTTTAAAAGAAATTAAATTTAATATGTAAATGAAAAGAGTGTACTGGTCCCGATGTTTTCCATTTGAGAAAAAATATAGGGTTGTTTGAAAGTTTCAATCGCGATGAAAAAGTTGTTTTTAAAGCATTTAAAGCGGAATATTATTTGATTGTTTAGAATCAAACATGAATTTTGGTTTGATTCGATTAAAATGAAAAAAGCGGCGAAAGAAGGATTTTGCCGCTTTTTGCATATTTAAATTGTAATTTAATGTAGTCAATAAAAGCTATTTTCGCCTTCGGGACGGGTTTTGAAGCGTTTGTGCAGCCAGAAATATTGTTCGGGATGCTCGCGTACCCGCTCTTCGATGAAGTCGTTCATGCGCTGGGTGTCGGCTTCGACATTTTCGGTCGGGAAATTGTCCCAAGCCGGATAGAAGCGCAGGGTTACGGTATTGTCGGCTTCACGCGTGGGAATGGCGGGAATGATTTTGGCTTTGGTCATGCTGGCGATACGGCTGAGTCCGGTAATTGTGGCCGTCTGAATGCCGAAGAAATTGACGAAAATGGAATCGTTGCGGCCGAAGTCTTGGTCGGGCAGATAAAGAAAGGGCGCATCGCTTTTGCGCAGGTGTTTGATGATGGCGCGCAGGCCTTCTGTGCGGCCGATCAGGAAAACATTATTGTAGCGGTGGCGGCCTTTCAGGATTTGCTCGTCCAGGGCTTTGTTTTTTTGGTGCGAATACATGCTGGTCAGCGGTACATCCTGATTGAGCGTGTAAACCGCCATTTCAAATGCGGTAAAGTGCGGATAGAGGATGATGACTTTTTCGCCGGCGGCGAGGGCTTCGTCAAGATGGTGTTTGTCTTGATAGCGCACCAACGAGCGCAGCTTGTCCGCAGGTGCGTACCAGTAGAGGCCGTATTCGAGTATCAGTTTCGCCATGTGTTGGAAGTGGCGTTTGAGCAGGGCGGTGCGCTGGCTGTCGTTCAGCTTGGGAAAGCATTTTTTGAGGTTGACCTCGCCGACTTTGCGGCGCGGTTTGACTGCGTAATAAGCGAGAATGCCGACCGCGTCGGCAATCTTGTGCAACACGCAAAAAGGCAGTAGGCGGATGAGGTAGAGAAAAAGGAAGGCGGCTTTCATGAAGGCTCGCTGTATGTGGGCAAAGGGTTATTATAACCGAAAGGCCGTCTGAAAACGGGCTGGAACACGATTTCAGACGGCCTGAATGTCGGCTTACCATTGGAAACGGCCGCGCTTGACCTGCAGGCCGTCAGGGTTGAGTTGCGAAGCCAATCCGTGATTGCGCAGGGCGTGGGTGAGGGCGACGGCGAGTCCGTCGGCGGCATCGGCTTGCGGCGTGCCTGAAAGTGCGAGCATTTGGACAACCATATGCTGCACCTGCTCTTTGGCGGCCTTACCCTTGCCAACCACAGCCTGCTTGACCTGAAGCGCGGTGTATTCAAACACGGGCAAGTCGTGCATGACCAAAGCGGCAATCGCCGCACCGCGCGCCTGACCGAGCATTAACGTCGCGGCCGGATTAACGTTGACGAACACTTGCTCGATGGCCGCCTGATGGGGTTGATAGTGGCGGATGATTTCGTCGATATGGTGAACAATCACGGCAATGCGTTCGGAAAGCGACGCGCCGGTTGGCGTTTTGATACAGCCGGAAGCAACATAATGATGTTCGCGGCCGTGGACATCGATCACGCCGAAGCCGGTCACGCGGCTGCCAGGGTCGATGCCGAGAATGCGTGTGGGTTGGAACTGGGACATAGTGCGTGTTTAAAGTAATCGGTGTTTCAGGGCAGGCAGTCGCGTGCGCACGCTTTGCAGGCGCGCGGTATCCAAATCGGCACAAATCACGCCTTCGCCTTCCGGCAATGTCGCCAACACATCGCCCCAAGGATCAATAATCATACTGTGGCCGAATGTGCGGCGGCCGCTTTCATGCAGTCCGCCTTGTGCCGACGCGATGACGTAGCATTGGTTTTCCACTGCGCGGGCGCGCAGCAGCAATTCCCAATGCGCCTTGCCGGTAATGTAGGTAAACGCGGCCGGCAACAGCAAAACATCAAACGGCTGCTGGGCGCGGAAAAACTCAGGAAAGCGCAAATCGTAGCAGACGCCGGCCGCCAGCGGAACATCGTCCACGCTTAACTTCGGCACATCGCTTCCCGCCAGTATCGTATCGGCTTCGGCGTAGCGTTCGCCCAAACCGGAAAAGCCGAAAAGGTGCATTTTGTGGTAAAGCCCGATTCGTTTGCCGTCGCGGTCATACACCAGCATCGTGTTCATCACCTTGTCAGCGTTTGGGCTTTGCAACGGAACCGTACCGCCAAACAACACCACGCCGCATTCCCTTGCCGTTTCGCTTAAGGCCGTCTGAAAACGGGTGTGGCAGGTTTTGCCAACGCGTCCATCGTCCAAAGGTTCGGCAAATGCCAGCTTGTCCGTATCGTTTTTGCCCATCAGCGGCCAATACTCGGGCAGCAGCACCCAATCCGCCCCTTGTTCGGCCGCATCGCGGACAAGGCGCTTCATGGTGGCAATATTGGTTTCAGGTTCGGTGGACGACACCATTTGCACAGCGGCGGCGCGTAAAGAGCGCATCATCAAAACTCCTGTCAGATTTTGCAAGAATTGTAACTTGTTTACGCACAAGGCCGATACAATCGTCACACAATTCCTCTCCAAAAAAGGATAAACCATGAACTTGAAACTTCTCCTCACTGCCGCGCTTTCCACCGCCACACTTGCCGCACATGCCGACGTACAGCTTTACGGCAGCATCAAAAGCGGCATCGAAACCTCGCAAACCCGTTTCGGCGGCCAAACATACAGCCGAACCGCCGTTGCCGACCAAGGCAGCCACATCGGCTTGCGCGGTTCGCACCCGATTGGCGGCGGAACGAATTTTATTTGGGAAGTCGAACAAGACACCCCTGTCGGCAAAAGCGGATCCATCCGCCAAGACTGGCGCGAACGTCGCGAGAATTTTGGCCGTTAAAGGAAAGATTGGATAGTAAAGGCCGTCTGAAAAATCAGGATCACTGGTTTTCAGACGGCCTGTTTTTTATTTTGAGAATAATTATATAGTATATTTTAACTTGCTGTTTTTATTGTTTTAAATGACGAGTTGTGGGAGCTTGCATATACCTTTTTTCGTATTAAAGGATGTTTGAAAAAATAGAAAGGATTAAAATCATCTATTCTATGAAATTTATAGAAGCATAATAAAAGAACGGTTGTTTTTTTTAAATTTTATCTTTGAAATCTGATTAATAATTATTTATTAGTACTAAGTTTTCAAAATGGTGCTAGAATATTGTAATCAATAAAATGTAAATTTATGAGTTTTAAAAATGGGTATTGCTATAATGGGCTAAGTCATTACAAATTTAAGGAGTTTGACATGAAAAAAGTATTATTTCTTTCTATTTGCCTGTTAGGAACTGGTTCTTGTTTTGCTCAGGATTTTTCAACACTTTCTGTTTTTAAAGATACTATTAAGAAGTCAATCGATGAGAAAATATATACTCTATGCAATGTGGAAAAGTATGATCAGTTACATAAAATTGGAAATGAATGTTTGTATAGTTTATCTCTTAGTTTAGATAGTGCAATAAATAAAAGATATAAAGAATTGCAAATTAAAAATAAAAAAAATAAATTAGTTGAAAAATTTCCTTCAAATTATTTTTCTGAATTAAGAAAAACATATTCTGCTTATGAAGATGAAGCTTGTTTTAATCCATTAAGTGATATTACCGGTGGGTTAAAAAATTCTTATGATACAAAAGAGCTTGTTTGTGATGTGGAGCAGAAATTATTTCATATAAAAACATTAGAAAATTTTGATAAAAATATTTGATTTATATATTAATTTAAGGTTATGATGCAATTTGAAAAAAATCCAAATTTTTCAAGGAGGAGCAATGCAATATAAAAAACTATTCACAATTCCTTTTATTGCACTTTCTTTATTTTCTACTGCGTGCGCCGTGCAAAGTGGAAACGTAGTTGGAAAAGAAAGTGTTTATCCACCAGTAGCAAATTTTTCTTTTGAAATTAAGATAAAACCACTTTCTGATATGGATTATCAGGCTGTCATTACAAATAAAAAAACTAAAAAAATACAAATTATTGAAAGTATGTCACATCCCCCTCTAACTGCAGATCATTTGATTCAAATACAAGACTTAAATAATGATGGATACCCTGATATTATTTTAAAGGGTTTTCCTGTTGCAGCGTCAGCAATTAATGGTAATGAACTTTATATGTTCAATCCTGAAACTAAACAATTTGAAGAAACTAAAGATATTACCCAGCTTGGCGAAATTCATGCTAGCGGAAAAAACTGTATTTACGTTGATTATCGGAAAAATTCAATGGAATACTCCCAGGATCATTATTGCTGGCGTAATGGTAAATGGCATTTTATTGAAAATAGGTAAAATATTATGAATGATAAATTCGATCAATATCGCTATATGAAATAGGGTAATTTATTACAAATTTAAGGAATTTAAAAAAAATGAAAAAAGCATTATTTCTTTCTGTTTGCCTATTAGGGGCAGGTTCATGTTTTGCACAGGAAAATATAGAGCATAAAAAAGAAGTCTGTCCTAAAAGTGCATTAGAAAATATTGAAAATGTTAGTTATGATTGCTTGGATGTTTGGGATAGCCGTTTAGAAAAAAAAATTGATGAAAAATATAAGATGATATACCGACGAGTAAAACAAAAAGATATGGCTCTACATGCTTTGCCTTCCTCTTATTTTATT
Organism: Neisseria subflava; assembly: GCF_024205745.1. Taxonomy (NCBI): domain Bacteria; kingdom Pseudomonadati; phylum Pseudomonadota; class Betaproteobacteria; order Neisseriales; family Neisseriaceae; genus Neisseria; species Neisseria subflava. Next base: position 620,818 of record NZ_CP073117.1, on the reverse strand, counting down.
AAAGTACGTAAAACTTGGAATGCATATAGAGAACAACTTTGTTCTGATCCTACAAATAATACAGATCTAAAATCTGCATCTGATTGGTATATTCTTCAATGCCGAATTGAGCAATCGCAAGCTCATTTGAAAGCATTGGAGCGCTTCTAATTTGTTTTAAGAAAGGAATAAAGTATGGCAAAGAAAGCGAATCATGGCCTTCGTTTTACCGGTGGCGATCATTTAACCCCTAAAGATGGTTTTAAATATTATCTACATCAAGCTATGATGGTAAATGAATTGCATGGGGGGTATGGTGCATATGAAATGTCTGATGCTGTACATGGTTCTAGTGGTCCAAGCTTTGGTGGAAATCAATTTGATGTGGGATCTAATAAAGATGGCCAAAAGTTATTAGAAAAAATACTTCATCATGCCAAAGATAATGCAGGAAATTCTTTTTTATCAGAATCTGAGATGACGCAGCTTCATCGGATATACAAACCATTTAATGATGTCAAGAATAAGAAAGGAGAGATAGTAATTAAGGGAATGAGTGATGAAGATAAAGCATTCTACAAGCAAATCAAGCCCAAATTGGATGCTGCGCTATCATCCCCTACAGGAATAAAATTAATTAATGAAAACTATAATGAAAATTTAGATGATAAAATTTTAAAGGTAGAGGAAAAGATTAGTAATGTTAAAAATAAAGTAAATAGAGAATTTTTGAATAACAGCATGCAGGCAAAGGTCTTTATTGCAGATATTGGCAATCAATATGGTGTAAAAGTTAATGATGCTCTTGTTAAGTTTATTGCACAAACAGAAAAAGACAATGGAGTCACTTTGCCTGGAAATAAAACTGTAAAAGTGCATGGTCAGCTTGATATGGAAGATTTAAAAAATTTCCGTATGAATACTGCACATGGAATTAGTCACCCGGCAGATGCAAAACGTCGGGACGAAAATATCGAAAGAATCACAGCTCCAACTCGTCAGCAAGAACATTCCAAATCTTCTGAGGGTAATGACAGGCCAGCCGATAAACTTCAAGCTTTAATTCAAGGCTTTAAAAATGACAAAGATGGTACGTTCACAGCCAAAGCATTGGCTAACAATGCCGATGTGGTGGCAAATTTTAGAGATGAGTTGCGAGAGACCTTAAAACAAAATCAGGCTCAAGAAGTTGCTCAAAATACTCCACAAGTTCAAGAAGAGCGCAGCTCTGGCGGTCGTTCGTTTGGTTAAATTATTCCCAAATTTGAAGAGTGCTGATAGCACGTTTTTTCCCATATTCTTTAAATAGATAGTTACGCATGAATAATAACGAACTTGAACAGGCACATAATCTTTTGCTTGAAACCGCCGAGGTAATGGTACAGTTTAGGCAAAGTGCTCATCAGATTGTCCAAAATCTTGAGGATAAATTGGATAAATCACTTTACGATCAACGCAAGATGATCACAGAGATGGTACGTGCGGAAGTGACGAAAGAAATGTCAAATTCTGTGGCTGGTTATGTGCGAGATATGGAAAAGGCACGCAACCAAATGGCTGATCAAGTACGTGAATTCAATGTATACTTGAATAAGGTAAATGAAGAAAATCAGAAGATTTCTTCACGTTTGGTATGGGTTATTTCGCTTGCAATGGCAACATTGGTTATTGGAGGATTGGCATTATCTTTTTTCTATGTCATGTTGATTGATCAAAAACGACAGGATGCGGATATGGTCGGTCGCATCAATCGAGCCAATATTGTGCGATGCGGCGATGAACTTTGTGCCAAGACAGGTAAAAACGTAGAAAATGGCTATCGGGTTATTCAGCATAGATAGCCGAGAAACTAAAGGCCGTCTGAAAAATCAGGATAACTGGTTTTCAGACGGCCTTTGTTCTTATAATAGCGGTTTATTGTTTCCACACACACAGTAACGGAGTTTCCATGCAGTTTTCAGCATTCGGCGAAAAATTCACACAACACAGCGGTATTTTGCAGTTGATGGACGATTTGGGCGACGCGCTCAAAAGCGACAAGCCCGTCAATATGCTTGGCGGCGGCAATCCGGCGAGGATTGCTGAAGTCAATGCGGTGTTCGCCGATGTGTTTTCCAAGCTGGCGGCGGAACACGCTGTTGAGAATATCGGCAATTATTCCAATCCGCAGGGCGATGCGGCGCTAATTGCGGCTTTGACTGAGTTTCTCAACCGTGAATACGGCTGGAATCTGAAGGCGGACAATATCGCGCTGACCAATGGTTCGCAAAACGCGTTTTTCTATTTGTTCAACCTGTTCGGCGGCAAATTCAATCTTTCAGACGGCCAAACGGCTGAAAAAGCCATTTTGTTGCCGCTTGCGCCTGAATATATCGGTTATGCCGACGTGCATGTCGAAGGGCAGCATTTTATTTCGGTAAAACCGAAAATCGAAAATGTCGAACACGAAGGCGAAGCGGGATTTTTCAAATACCACGTGGATTTTGACGCGTTGGAGAGCCTGCCTGAATTGAAAGAGGGCAAAATCGGTGCGATTTGCTGTTCGCGCCCGACCAATCCGACCGGCAATGTGCTGACTGACGGCGAGATGGAGCGTTTGGACGCTTTGGCGCAGGAACACGGGATTCCGCTGATTATCGACAACGCTTACGGAATGCCGTTCCCGAATATTATTTACAGCGATGTGACGCTCAATTGGCACGAAAACATCATCCTCTGCTTCAGCTTGTCTAAAATCGGACTGCCCGGCGTGCGTACCGGCATTATTGTCGCCGCGCCGGAAGTGGTCAAAGCCGTCAGCAGTTTGAATGCGATTGTGAACCTGTCGCCTACGCGTTTCGGCGCGGCGATTGCGGCTCCGTTGTTAAACGACGGCCGTCTGAAACAGCTGGCCGATGAAGTGATTCAGCCGTTTTACCGTAATCAGGCGCAAACCGCCGTCTCGCTGCTCAAGCGCGAATTGGGCGCGTATCCGTTGAAAATCCACAAGCCTGAAGGTGCGATTTTCTTGTGGCTTTGGTTTGAAAACCTGCCTGTTTCGTCGCAAACCTTGTACGAAATGCTCAAGGCCGAAGGCACGCTGATTATTCCGGGTGAGCATTTCTTTGTCGGTATTGATAGGCAAGACTATCCGCACGCGAGCGAGTGCATTCGCATGAGCATTGCGCAGGATGCGGAAACGCTGGAAAAAGGCATTGCCGCGATCGGTCGCGTGGTGCGCGGTTTGTACGATAAAAAATAAACGTTTTGAATAGGCAAAGGCCGTCTGAAACCTGAACAATCGGGTTTCAGACGGCCTTTTTGTCGGATTTAGATATGGTGGATAACCAGTTTTTTGCCTTCGTAATCGAGGACGTTGACGTCCATATCGAATAGGGTTTTGATGTTTTCGGCGGTGAAAATATCGTTGGGCTTGCCCTGCATGGCGACTTGGCCGTTTTTCATGGCGACGACGTAATCGGCGTAGGCTGCTGCCTGGTTGATATCGTGCAGGACGACGACGGTGGTGCGTTTGTGTTCGTCGGTCAGCCGGCGCAGGATTTGCATGAGGGAGCGGGCATGATACATGTCGAGGTTGTTCAGCGGTTCGTCGAGTAAAACGTAGTCGGTGCGCTGACAGAACACCATGGCAATCATGGCGCGTTGGCGTTGGCCGCCGGAAAGCTCGGTCAGGTAGCGGTCGGCGAAGTCTTGCAGGTGGAACTCGGCAAGCGCTTCTTCGACGATGGTTTTGTCGTTTTCAGACGGCCTGCCTTGATGGTAGGGATAGCGGCCGAACATGAGCAGGTCGCGCACGGTAATGCGGCTCATGATGCTGTTTTCTTGGGTGAGGATGGAGAGCGTGCGGGCAAGTTCGGCGGTAGGGGTGGTCTTGATGTCTTTGCCTGCGTAGCTGATGTCGCCGTGTACCAAGGGCTGCAGGCGTGCCATAAAAGAGAGGAGGGTGGATTTGCCTGCGCCGTTCGGGCCGATCAGTGCGGTAATGCCGCCTTCGGGAATGTCGAGGCTGACGTCGTTGAGGATGGGGTTGCTGCCGATGGTGTGGCTGACGTTGCGGATGGTAATCATAGGCGGGTCCGAAAATGGAAATTGGGGTTTCAGACAGCCTTTCAGCATGAGGCCGTCTGAATTTTATTCCTGTATGGTGTTTTTAGATTTCGCTGACGGTGACAAATTCGGGATTGTCGGCTTGATCAATCAGGAAGGCGCGGACGCGTTCTTGCCAAAGCTCGCCGAATTGTTTGAGTTCGTCGGCACTTGCGCTGCCGCTGACGGCTTTGGGCATGATGTCGCGCATTTGCGGCGCAAAGGGTTGGAGCGCGGCATTGAGGTTGACGGCAACGGCTTTGCCGGTATCGCGGCGGCGGAGTGCGAGTGTGCCGTCGATTTCGCCTGCACCAAAGGACAAGAGGTGGCGGCGGGCAAAGCGTCCGGCTGGGCCTACGCCGCCAAAGCCGGTTTCGGGTGCCGCGCCGGTAAGGAGTTGGACGACGGAAGCGGTAACGCCGGTCGTGCCTTCGTCACGCTCGCCCTGCATAAAGGCTTCGATGTCGCCGCGTTGCGGCAGCTCTGCGCCGTAAAGGGCTTTCAGGCCTTTGACCACCATCAGGTAGGCACCGGCGACGGTCGGGCAGGAGTGGCCGCACAGGCGCACGGCATCGGCGTAGCGGTAAGTGAGGATGCCGTTTTCGGCTGCGCCGAGGAAGTCGGCCAATGCGTCTTGGACGGTAATGGTCGGGGCATCATCGAAGAATGAAGGGAGGCGTTCTTGTGTCATGAGGGTTGTCCTTTATGGGTTTGTTTAGGCCGTCTGAAGGTTTCAGACGGCCTGAAACCTTTGCGGCATACTGTTGCGGCATTTGCATTCAGTATTGCGGCAAAGGTTTCGGACTGAAACTGCGGTGTTATTTTAGGAGTATTTGTTTGTCCTGTATAAATTTTTCCGCCAGTTTTGTCGCGCCGTGGGTGTTGAGGTGGTTGGTGTCAAAATATATCGGCAGGCCGTCTATGGTTTTGTCTGCCGGAATCGGACCCATGATGTTGACCCAATGCACGGCAGGCCGCTGTTTGACGATGTTTTCTATGGTCTTGTCGGCTTCGGCGGAGCGGGCGATTTCGGCTTTTTTATGCTCGGAAACGTATTGCATGTCGAGGCCGAGGCGCTGTTTCAGGTAGTAATGGCGCAGGGGCAGTTGCGCGTTCATCGGCGTGTCGGCAAAGACGTAAACCTGCTTGCCCTGTTGAATCAGGGTGTCGAGCATTTTGCCGAAATAATCCGTAAAACCGGGCTTGTCGGTATGCAGGAACCAACGTTGCGAGATAAAGATCACCGGATAGTTTTCGACCTTTTGTGCGATAAAGCGGTTGTAAGGGTTGCAACGGTCGGCACGACGGTCGCTGTGCGGCAACACAAAGCCGAAGGCAACGCCGCAGCTGTTGGACGAGATGACGTCGGCGGCAAAGCCTTCCTGTTTGCCCACCATATCGATAAATGGCGTCAGGTGGGCGGCGTGGGAATCGCCCATCAGCAGGACTTTGCTGCTTTGGTTTTCCGCACCGACGGCGCAGTCGGTTTTGGTCAAGGTATCCGCGCAGATTTTACTTTCGTCAACCGTATATAGGTTTGCCTCGTATGCGGCCGGTTTGGCAGTCAGCAGGTAGCCGGCGGCAGGAATCAGCAGGGCGAAATAGGCGGCGATTACCCCGATGAATTTTTGGGTGGTGAAATTCTTTATCCGTCGCGCCGGTGTTTCGACGAAGTAATAGGACAAAACGGACAAGCCCGACATCAGCACCACGGCTAATACAATCGCGGACATCGGCAAAGCGTTGTCCATGTAAACATAGCGCATGACGGCCAAGACCACCCAATGCCACAGATACAGCGAATAGGAAATCAAACCGATAAACACAATGGGCTTGAGGCTCAACAGTTTGGCGGTATTGAAGCCGCTTTGCGTTTGCAGGGTTTTGCCCGAGTAAATCAAGCCGCCAACCGCCGTACAGCACAGCAGCCGTTCGATATTGCCTTCGCCTGGCAACACGCCGTAAGGAAGCAGCAGCATGGCGGCAATCACCGCCATCATCGCCCAGCCGACCACAGGCGTGCTGAAACGGTCGTTGTTTTGGGAGGGCGAAATAAAGGCAAAAAGCGCGCCGATCAGCAGCTCGTATGCGCGCACATAAGGCAGGAAATAAGGGTCCATGCCGAAGGTGGGCAAAAAGACGGACAACAGGCTCAATACAATCAGCAAAAGGATGAATTGGCGGATGTTGCGCCCTTTGCTGAATCGGAAAAAGGCAATCAGCAACACCGGAAAAACAAAGTAAAACTGCTCTTCCAGCGATAAAGACCAAATGTGCTGCAAAGGTTTTTCCGCCGCATCAGCATCGAAATAGCCGCCACGCCGTGCAAAAAACAGGTTGGCCGAAAACAGCAACGCAAACACTGCCGATTTGACGTATTGGCGCAGGTCAAACGACAAGAAAAAGATTGCGGCGGCCAAGCTCGTACACAGCAATACGCAGGAGAAAACGGGCAAAATGCGCTTCGCGCGGCGTTTGTAAAACTCTAAAAACGAAAAGCTGCCGTTTTGCATTTCGCGGCTGATGATGGTGGTGATCAGATAGCCGGACAAAACGAAAAACATATCCACACCAAGAAAACCGCCGGGCAGCCAAGCGGCATCAATGTGGAAAATAATGACAGCCAATACTGCCAACGCCCGTATGCCGTCCAAGTCGGGACGGTATTTTAATGTCGTGCTCATTTTTTGTAATTTTAGTAAATCCAGTAATGTTTACTATGAGTACATGTCAGAAATTTAGTTTCATTTCAAGGATTAAATATTTTTGAAACATAGATTTCAGACGGCCTGAATTTATTTTTGCGAGCGTTTGGGCACGTTTAATTTATTTCTTTTTCAACACCAAATATAAAAATACCAATCCGCCTGCAAATTCGACGACCACGCTCAATACGGCCTGCATGCCGAGGAAGTGTTCGAAGATGGTTTGCCCACCGACCAACAGGATGCCGCCGACACAAAAAGTCATGGGCAAGCGGACGGAATGTTTGACCGACGGGGAAAAATGGTTGGCCAGTGCGGCAACCAGCAGGCCGAAAAAGCTTACCGGGCCGACAACGGCGGTGGCAGTCGCAACCAGTGCGGCGATCCACAACAGCAGCCATAAGGTATTGCGCGTGTAGTTGATGCCCAAATTAATGGCCTGATTGCGGCCGAGCAGGTAAACGTCGAGGCGGTGGCGTTCGCGCCAGATCACGGCGGCGCTGATGAGCAATACGATTGCGCCGATGCCCAACAATTCCGAGTGGACGGTATTGAAGGTGGCAAACATATTCGCCTGCGCGGCGGTAAATTCTTCGGGGTCAATCATGCGCGAAAGCAGAGACGACAGGCTGCGGAACAAAATCCCGAAAATCACGCCGATTAAAATCATGCGCGACAAATCGCGTCCGCCCTGTTTGATGAGCGTGTAGAACAACAGCAGCGAGCCGCCCATCATGACGACCAGTTCAAAGCCGAATTTGCCCGTCAACGGCAGGGAAGCATAGCCCACGCCGCCGAGCGTAAACACCAGCAAGGTCTGCAAAAACACATACAGCGAATCGAAACCCAAAATCGAAGGGGTCAGAATCGGATTGTTGGTCAGCGTTTGGAAGAGTTGCGTGGACACGCCGACCGCATAGGCGACCATCAGCAGCGCGGCAAGTTTGGTCAGACGCAGGTGCAGGACAAAGTCCCAATCGCCTTTGACGTTGAGCGTCATAAACAGAACGCAGGAAACCAGCAACAGCGCAAAGGCGACCCACAACGGACGGCTGCTTCCTGCCATAAAACCGATATTTTTTTCAGACGGCATGAGCAGGTTTCCTTAATAAAAGCCATAAAAACAAAGCCGTCCCCATTACGCCAAAAACCGTAGAGACCGGAATTTCAAACGGAAATACAATCACGCGTCCGACAATATCGCACAGCAACACCAAAGACGCGCCCAGCAAGGCCACCGCAGGCAGGCTTTGGCGCAGCTTGTCGCCCATCAGGCGGCTGATGATGTTCGGCACGACTAGGCCGATAAACGGAATATTGCCGACCGTCACGACCACTAAAGACGTAATCAGCGCCACAATAATCAACCCCGACCACAGAATCGCCGTCCTGTTCAGCCCCAAGTTCACGCTCACCGTTTCGCCCAAACCCAAAATCGTCAGCTGGTCGGCAATCAAATAGGCAAACAAAGCCAAAATCCCTGTTGCCCACAACAATTCATACCGTCCGAGCAACACGCCGGAAAAATCGCCCTGTTGCCACACGCCCAGCATTTGCAACATTTCGTTTTCATACGCGATAAAGGTGGCCACCGCCTCAATCACACCGCCGAAAATAATCCCGACCAAAGGCACCATCAGTTGCGCGGTCGGCGGCAGGCGGCGGATCAGCAGCATAAAGACCAACATCCCGATCAGCGCGGCAACGGCGGCAACCGACATTTTTGCCAGCAGTGGCGCGGCCGGCAGCAGCAGGGTCATCAGCAGCAAACCCAAAGCCGCGCTTTGGCTTGCGCCCACCATCGACGGTTCGACAAAACGGTTGCGCATCAAAATCTGCATAATCATGCCGGCCACTGCCATCGACGCACCCGTCAGCACAATCGCAAACGTACGTGGCAGGCGGCTGATGAACATGACTTGCTGGCTGTCGGATAGCGAAAACAGGGCGGACCATTTGAAGTCGGCCACGCCGATCGACAGGCTGACGGCAAACAATATCAGCAGCGCCACACCGTTGACCGCATTTAAAAATGAAGGTTTGTGAAACATAAAATGGTTCGGAAAAAATAAGGCCGTCTGAAAGAAGGGTTAAGGTATTTTGCGAAAAAGGCAGGTTTGCCCATCATAAAAACAGATGCAAACAGGCAAAAATTGTCCATTTGCACCATGTATTTTCAGACGGCCTAAATCCAATGACTTTAGATCAAGCAGCTTGATCCTGTGAATCATCAAACCTTTCAGGCCGTCTGAAAGAGGCGGGCGGCTATGCCCGCGCCGAATTACTTGGCCGCATTAAACGCATCGCTGACCTGTTTGGAAGCGTTCAGCAATTCTTGTGCGCCGCCGGCCGCCAGATAGGTTTCCGGTACGAGGTACACGACTTGGCCTTTTTTCCATGCAGTTGTTTCGGCAACCAAAGGATTGTCCAAAACATCTTTCGCAGCCTGACCTTCTTCACCGATGGCCGCGCCGCGGTCCAAAACAAACAGCCAATCAGGGTTTTTCTCTTTCAGGTATTCAAAGCTGATAGGCTGGCCGTGGCTGCCTTCTTTAATCGATTCATCGACAGCGGGAACGCCGATGTCTTTGTGCAGCCAACCACCCAAACGGGAAGAAGGGCCGAAAGCCGACATCTTGCCACCGTTGACCAAAATCACCAAACCCTTGCCTTTGCCTTGAGCCGCAGTTTTCGCCGCTTCAAACGAAGCATCGATTTCCGCTTTCAGCTTGTCCGCTTCGGCCTGTTTGCCGAAGATTTGCGCCAGCGCGTCGATGCGCTCTTTTGAGCTTTCTTTCAGATTGGCGGTTTCAGCGGTCATTTCGATGGTCGGTGCAATCTCGTTCAACTTATCAAACGCTTTGGCTGCACGGCTGCCGATGATGATGAGCTGCGGTTTGTAAGCGTTGAGTGCTTCGTAGTCAGGCTCAAACAGCGTGCCGGCAGGTTTCGTGGTTTTGAAATATTCGTCCAAGTAGGGCAGGCGGTTTTTGTCGACGGACAAACCGGTTTTCACGCCCAGTTTGTTTAAAGTGTCGAGCATGCCCAAATCGTAAACAGCGATACGCTCCGGATTTTGCGGCACTTGCGCATCGCCGCGCGCGGTTTTCACCGTCAGGCTTGCACCTTCGGTTTGGGCGGCAGAAGCGGAAGCAGTTTGTGCCTGATTGGAAGCAGAATCTTTCGGTGAACACGCACCCAAAGCGAGGGCGCAGCATACGGCTAAAGCGGTCAAACGTAACATAGAGTCTCTCCGTGGTCGGAAATAAAGTAAATCGAAATGATAACTTGTATCGGGCTATAAAGCTAGACGCCGTCTGAAAACTTTTGTTTTCAGACGGCCTTTTCAAGCTGATTGCTTAGAAGCGGTAGTTCACACCCAAACGGACATCGCGGCCGATGCCCGGCAAGGTTTCACCGCGTTGGCTGTGCGGATAGTAGAACTTGTTAAACACGTTGTTGACGGCAAAGTTGACATTGAGTGTGTCTTTGCCCAGAGGTTTCCAGTTGGCGAATACATCGTTCACGCCGTAGCCTTTACGTTTGACTTCACCCTTGTCGCGAACCAATACCGAGCCGGAAGCTTTTTGGAGGTAGCGTCCGCGCCAGCCGATTTCCAAATTCGGATTTTGGAAGCGGTAGGAGAGGGAGGTCGTCCAAGTGCGGCCGGTTTGTACGGCAAATTCAGGGTTGGCACTTAACAGGTTTTCAGGATGAGTATCGTAGATGCGCGGTTTGCTGTGGCTGACGCCGACTTTCGCCATCAGGCCGCCTGTACGGTAGGACGCACCCAGTTCGTAGCCTTGGTTTTTGATGTAGCCTGCATTGACGATTTCGCGTACGCCTGCAATCGGGTTGCCAGCAGCATCATGGCGTTGCTGCGGACCTGCGACGGCATCTTTAATTTTTTGCCAGAAGTAGCTACCGTTGGCGGCAAAGCTACCGTTGTTGTAGTTGAAGCCAATTTCGGTATTGCGGGCACGTTCGGCTTTGGTGCCGTCTGCAATCGACGTAATGGCGTTTCTGCGTCCATGTTGACGCAGTGCATCGTAAAGACGCGGGCTGCGGGATGCGTAGTTGTGGCTGGCACTGAAACTCCAGTATTCATGCGGTTGCCAAATCACGCCGAAGCTCGGGTTGACGGTGCCGTCGGAAACGGATTTGCCGTCATGGGTTTTGATGTCGAAATGGTCGTAGCGCAAGCCGCCTGTAAGGGTAAAGTCGCCGATGTCGTGGATGGCTTCAGCGTAAATACCGGCATCGCTTTTCTTCGGATTGCTCAAGGCTGAGCTGAAGAATACCGGCGGTTTGATTTCTTGATGACGGTAGTTGACGCCGTATTTGATCAATGTTTTTTCGCCAATGCGGCTGTCCAGATTGAAATTCGCGCCTTTGGTTTCGATAACGGTCGTATTCGGGCCGGGCAGGTTGCCTGCATAACCGTTTTTACTGTCATCGGCCGAATAGCGTTCATTTTTCATCAGGTAGGCGTTGGCATCCAGTTTTTCAACAAAACCCAAGTTGTTTGCCGTCCATGCCAAGTTGGTGTTGGAGAGGCTGGTTTCGCGGTAGGTCGGGGCTTGGCGTTCCAAGGTCAGACGCGGGTTGTCAGTGGCGGTAAACTCTTCACGGACGGTGCGGATGCCTCGGTGTTGATCATTCATGTGGCTTAATACTAAGCGGTGGTCGCCGAAGTTTGCGCCGATTTTGGCAAGATAGCTACGCTTGTCCAGCGCGCTGAATGGTACGGTTTTGCCGCCGTTGCTGTTTGTATAGCCTTTGCCGGGTTCGTAATCTTTTTCATCGTTGCGGCTGTAAGAGAACAAGCCATCAAAGTTACCCGCTTTGCCGAATACGCTTGCACCGTAGCTTACGCCGTCATTGCTGGCATAGCCGCTGTTGAGGCGCACACCCCAGTTTTTGTCCAAACCTTTGAGCAAGTCTTGGGCATCGACTGTTTTGGTAATAATCGCACCGTTGGTTGCGCCGATACCGGCAGATGCCGAACCTGCGCCTTTTTGTACAGAGACGATTTTAACCAGTGCAGGGTCGATGATGAAACGGCCTTGGTGATACAGCATTTGGCTGTCGGAAGAGGCGTTGTCCACCTTAATATCCACCGAGTTTTGACCCATGCCGCGCAGCGTCAGGAATTGAGATGAACCGTTGCCGCCGCCGAAGTCGATGGCTGGTTCTTCTTTTAATAATTCGCGCAAATCGGTTGCCGTGCTTTCGTCTTTTTGACGAAGAGTGACGATATTGGTTTTGATTTTGCTACCTTGGCGGTCGCCTTTAACGGTAACGGTATCAAGCACAACATTGTCTTTGGCTTCATTTTCTGCGTGTGCAAAACCGGCTGCCAGTGTCAGTGACAGCAGGCTCAGTCGAAACAGAGGCGTATTCATTGAGAAATGTCCTTAATAAAATGACAGTAATAAAAAATAAAAGCAAATAAAGAGAAATTATCTTTAAAATATGCAATTAAGAATAATCATCATTTATAATAATGCATATAAAAGAAACAGTTGTAAAGAGTTGTATTGAATTTGTAAAGGAAGTGGGTTGTTTTTAAACGAACTTTGCAGTTGGTATATCAGACCGTCTGAAAAATATGTACTCGAACATTCTTGCGTATGAAAATATTTGGAAAGACTGCATAGAAATTTTTACTTTTTCCCTTGAATTTGTCGCAGACAACCCAAATCTACCCGCCATTACGGCAGGCTTTCCATAAGCGTGCCGCTATTTCCAAGCAAACCGTGTCTGTCATGTCCGACAGACAATTGTTTTCAATCTATTTATTTATCGGAGCATTAAGACATGACCATCCGCCCTTTACACGACCGCGTAGTCGTCAAACGCTTAGAAGCTGAAGAAAAAACCGCCTCCGGCATCGTTTTGCCGGGTGCGGCTGCTGAAAAACCCGACATGGGCGAAGTAATCGCCGTGGGTGCGGGCAAAATCGGTAAAGACGGCGCGCGCCGTCCGCTGGATGTCAAAGTCGGCGACAAAGTGATTTTCGGCAAATACAGCGGCCAAACTGTAAAAGCCGACGGCGAAGAGCTGTTGGTAATGCGTGAAGAAGACATCTTCGGTATCGTTGAATAATTGTTGAATTAAGTTTCAGAACCAAAGGCCGTCTGAATCAAACATGAAGTTTTCAGACGGCCTCGAACAGATTTTTAATATTGATTTGGAGAATTTAAATGGCAGCAAAAGACGTACAATTCGGCAATGAAGTTCGCCAAAAAATGGTAAACGGCGTCAATGTATTGGCAAACGCCGTACGCGTAACTTTGGGCCCTAAAGGCCGCAACGTGGTGCTCGACCGCGCTTTCGGCGGCCCGCACATCACTAAAGACGGTGTGTCTGTTGCAAAAGAAATCGAATTGAAAGACAAATTCGAAAACATGGGCGCGCAAATGGTGAAAGAAGTGGCGTCTAAAACCAACGACGTAGCCGGCGACGGTACCACTACTGCAACCGTATTGGCGCAATCCATCGTTGCCGAAGGCATGAAATACGTGACCGCCGGCATGAACCCGACCGACCTGAAACGCGGTATCGACAAAGCCGTTGCCGCTTTGGTTGACGAGCTGAAAAACATCGCCAAACCTTGCGACACTTCTAAAGAAATCGCCCAAGTCGGTTCTATTTCCGCCAACTCTGACGAACAAGTCGGCGCGATTATCGCCGAAGCGATGGAAAAAGTCGGCAAAGAAGGCGTGATTACCGTTGAAGACGGCAAATCTTTGGAAAACGAGCTGGACGTAGTTGAAGGTATGCAGTTCGATCGCGGCTACCTGTCTCCTTACTTCATCAATGACGCTGAAAAACAAATCGCTGCTTTGGACAATCCGTTTGTATTGTTGTTCGACAAAAAAATCAGCAACATCCGCGACTTGTTGCCTGTTTTGGAACAAGTGGCCAAAGCCAGTCGTCCGCTGTTGATTATCGCTGAAGACGTAGAAGGCGAAGCCTTGGCGACTTTGGTCGTGAACAACATCCGCGGCATCCTGAAAACCGTTGCCGTTAAAGCTCCGGGCTTCGGCGACCGCCGCAAAGCCATGTTGCAAGACATCGCTATCCTGACCGGCGGTGTGGTGATTTCCGAAGAAGTCGGCCTGTCTCTAGAAAAAGCGACTTTGGACGACTTGGGTCAAGCCAAACGCATCGAAATCGGTAAAGAAAACACCACCATTATCGACGGCTTCGGCGACGCAGCCCAAATCGAAGCGCGTGTTGCTGAAATCCGCCAACAAATCGAAACCGCAACCAGCGAATACGACAAAGAAAAACTGCAAGAGCGCGTGGCTAAATTGGCCGGTGGCGTGGCAGTGATCAAAGTCGGTGCCGCTACCGAAGTGGAAATGAAAGAGAAAAAAGACCGCGTGGAAGACGCGTTGCACGCTACCCGCGCAGCCGTTGAAGAAGGCGTGGTTGCAGGCGGCGGCGTAGCCCTGTTGCGTGCCCGTGCTGCTTTGGAAAACCTGCACACCGGCAATGCCGACCAAGACGCAGGCGTACAAATCGTATTGCGCGCCGTCGAGTCTCCTCTGCGTCAAATCGTTGCCAACGCAGGCGGCGAACCTAGCGTGGTTGTGAACAAAGTATTGGAAGGCAAAGGCAACTACGGTTACAACGCAGGCTCCGGCGAATACGGCGACATGATCGAAATGGGCGTACTCGACCCTGCCAAAGTAACCCGTTCCGCGTTGCAACACGCCGCGTCTATCGCCGGCCTGATGCTGACCACAGACTGCATGATCGCTGAAATCCCTGAAGAAAAACCTGCTATGCCTGATATGGGCGGCATGGGTGGTATGGGCGGCATGATGTAAGGCCGTCTGAAACCTTCAGACAAAAAGCAAAACCGCACGGTAATCAGCCGTGCGGTTTTTTATTTGCCGGTAGAGGCGTGAGATGGTGAGGCGAATGCCATGATTTACAGAGAAAAAAGGGTAGCCAGTTCCATTGAATCAGAAGCCATCAAATGAACTTCATCATTAAAAAAGGCCGTCTGAAACTTTATTTTGTGTTTCAGACGGCCTGATTAATGATCTAAACCGTTACTTTTTGCTTGAACGGCTGTACTGGACAGCTTGAGACAAGAGTTCTTCAATTTCTATCCACATAATAACTCCTTACAGTAAACCAGGTTGACCTAAAGCAGGGTCGTTGGCTCGTGCCGCTTGGGCATCTTCGACAGTCAGTCCAAGGGCTTTCGCCACGCCTTCGCCGTAGGCGGGGTCGCAACGGTGGCAGTTGCGGATGTGGCGGTATTTGATGAAGTCGGGGGCGTCGCCCATAGCTGCGGCGGTGTTGTCGAACAAAGCCTGTTTCTGCGCGTCGTTCATCAGGTTAAACAAGGCGCGCGGTTGGCTGAAATAGTCGTCATCATCTTGGCGGTAGTCCCAGTGAGCCGCGTCGCCGTTGATTTTCAAAGGCGGTTCGGCGAAGTCGGGCTGTTGCTGCCATTGGCCGAAGCTGTTGGGTTCGTAGTGCGGCAGGCTGCCATAGTTGCCGTCGGCGCGGCCTTGCCCGTCGCGCTGGTTGCTGTGAACAGGGCAACGTGGGCGGTTGACGGGGATTTGGTGTAAGTTTACGCCCAAACGGTAGCGTTGCGCGTCGGCATAGTTGAACAAACGGGCTTGCAGCATTTTGTCCGGGCTGGCGCCGATACCGGGAACCAGATTGCTCGGTGCGAAGGCGGATTGTTCCACATCGGCGAAGAAGTTTTCGGGATTGCGGTTCAACTCGAATTCACCCACTTCAATCAGCGGATAGTCTTTTTTCGGCCAAACTTTGGTCAAGTCAAACGGATGATAAGGTACTTTTTCCGCATCGGCTTCAGGCATGACTTGGATGTACATCGTCCATTTCGGAAACTCGCCGCGCTCGATGGCTTCGTACAGGTCGCGCTGATGGCTTTCGCGGTCGTCGGCGATGATTTTTGCGGCTTCTTCGTTGGTCAGGTTTTTAATGCCTTGTTGGCTGCGGAAATGGAATTTCACCCAGAAACGTTCGCCCGCTTCGTTCCAGAAGCTGTATGTATGCGAACCGAAGCCGTGCATATGGCGGTAGCTGGCGGGGATGCCGCGGTCGCTCATGACGATGGTGACTTGGTGCAGGGCTTCGGGCAGCAGCGTCCAGAAGTCCCAGTTGTTCGTAGCGGAGCGCATATTGGTGCGCGGGTCGCGTTTGACCGCCTTGTTCAGGTCGGGGAATTTGCGCGGGTCGCGCAGGAAGAACACGGGCGTGTTGTTGCCGACCATATCCCAGTTGCCTTCTTCGGTATAGAACTTCAACGCAAAGCCGCGGATGTCGCGTTCCGCATCGGCTGCGCCGCGCTCGCCCGCCACGGTGGTGAAACGGGCAAACATCTCAGTTTGCTTACCAACTTCGCTGAAGATTTTGGCACGGGTGTATTTTGTGATGTCGTGTGTCACGGTAAACGTACCGAACGCGCCCGAACCTTTGGCGTGCATACGGCGTTCGGGTATGACTTCGCGCACGAAGTCGGCGAGTTTTTCATTCAGCCACAAATCCTGCGCCAGCAGAGGGCCGCGTGGGCCTGCGGTCAGGCTGTTTTGATTGTCGGCAACGGGTGCGCCGTTGTTCATGGTCAGGTGGGTTACGGGACATTTAGAGACGGTCATGATGATTTCCTTTGTGAAATGGTCAGTGGTTTATAAAACGATTTGCCGGAAGGCATATTCGTAGCCGGTTTCTTGATTCTCATAAATTTCTTGCATCGACATTTTATTTCCTTTTGTTGTTAACTATTGAAAGAACTATACAGAAAGGTTTTAACTATTGGAACTATGAAATCGATTTAAAATAGATATAATAAATCAATTATTAAATATCATTAGTTTTAATAAATAATTTGATTGTGAAAAAAGGCCGTCTGAAACTTTATTTTGTGTTTCAGACGGCCTTATTTTTAGTCAAAACAGAGGATTATTTATCCTGTTTGGCTTTGCGTTCTTCCAACCAATGTTCCAAGTAGTGGATGCTGACGCCACCTTTTTGGAAGCCTTGATCACTGAACAAGTCGCGGTGCAGCGGTGTATTGGTTTTGATACCGGTAATCGCCAGCTCGGCAAGGGCTACGCGCATTTTTGCCATGGCTTGGTCGCGGTCTTTACCGACGACGCAGATTTTGCCGATCAGGCTGTCGTAGTAAGGAGGGATGCGGTAGCCTTGGTAGATGTGGCTGTCGACGCGGATGCCGAAGCCGCCGGGCAGGTGGCAGCTTTCAATCAGGCCCGGGCTTGGAATGAAGTTGTACGGGTCTTCGGCATTGATACGGCACTCAAACGCGTGGCCTTCGACTTGAATGTCTTCCTGTTTGTATTGCAAAGGCAGGCCGGATGCGATGCGTAATTGCTCTTGGACGATGTCCACGCCGGTGATGAGCTCGGTAACCGGATGCTCAACCTGAACGCGAGTGTTCATCTCGATAAAGAAGAATTCGCCGTCTTCGTACAGGAATTCAAACGTACCTGCGCCGCGATAGCCGATGCGTTTGCAAGCGTCGGCACAGGCTTTGCCGATTTTGGCGCGTTCTTCTTCAGTGATGAACGGAGCAGGTGCTTCTTCGATGACTTTTTGGTGGCGGCGCTGCATGGAGCAGTCGCGCTCGGCGAGGTAGATGGCGTTGCCGTATTCGTCGGCAATCACTTGGATTTCGACGTGGCGCGGACGTTGCAGGTAGCGCTCCATGTAAACCATCGGGTTGCCGAATGCCGCACCTGCTTCGGCTTTGGTCATCTCGACAGACTG
This sequence comes from Neisseria subflava, assembly GCF_024205745.1. Classification (NCBI taxonomy): domain Bacteria; kingdom Pseudomonadati; phylum Pseudomonadota; class Betaproteobacteria; order Neisseriales; family Neisseriaceae; genus Neisseria; species Neisseria subflava. Next base: position 603,260 of record NZ_CP073117.1, on the reverse strand, counting down.
GAGGAGGTCTTCTTTTTTCTCGACGACGCGCATACCGCGACCGCCACCGCCGCCGGAGGCTTTGATAATGACGGGATAACCGACTTTATCGGCGATTTTGAGGATTTCTTCGCCGTCGTCTGGCAATGCGCCTTCAGAGCCGGGAACGCAAGGCACGCCGGCTTCGATCATGGCATGTTTGGCGGATACTTTGTCGCCCATCAGACGGATGGTATCGGCTTTCGGGCCGATGAAGACAAAGCCGGATTGTTCGACTTGTTCGGCAAAATTGGCGTTTTCGGCGAGGAAACCGTAGCCCGGGTGGATGCCGTCGGCTTCGGTTACTTCGGCAGCAGCAATGAGGGCAGGAATGTTGAGGTAGCTTTGTGCAGATGCGGCAGGGCCGATGCACACGGATTCGTCGGCGAGTTTGACGTGCAGGCTGTCTTTGTCGGCTTCGGAATGGACGGCGACGGTGGCGATGCCCATTTCACGGCAGGCTCGCAGGACGCGCAGGGCGATTTCGCCCCGGTTGGCGATCAATACTTTTTTCAGCATGATAATCTTTCCGGATGGTTCAGACGGCCTCAGCGGCCGCCTAATGCGTTGCGGATTTTTTGGTCGGTTTTGTATTGGCTCAAGGCGTAAACCGACCACATGGCTGCCGGTATCCAGCCAACCAGCGTACATTGCAGAATCAGACAGATGATGCCTGCAATCGGACGGCCGATGGTGAAAAACTGCAACCAAGGCAAGAAAATAGCCAAAATCAGACGCATGGTTTGTCCTTAATGAACAGAAAAAGGAATTTCAGACGGCCTCGAAACTGAAGGCCGTCTGAAAAAACGGATTATTCAATGATGAAGAGCGGCTCGCCGTATTCGACCGGAGTACCGTTTTCAACCAGAATTTCTTTAACGACACCGGATTTCTCGGCTTCGATTTCGTTCATCAGCTTCATGGCTTCGATGATGCACAAAGTATCGCCGACTTTAACCTGTTGGCCGACTTCGACAAAAGCGGCGGCGTTCGGGCCAGGAGCGCGGTAGAACGTACCGACCATAGGCGATTTTTGTGCGTTGGACAAATCGCGAGCTGCAGGGGCGGCGGCTGGAGCGGCTGCGGCCGGAGCAGCGGCAGGGACGGCAACCGGAGCGGCTGCGGCAGGTGCCGGAGCAGCATAAATAGGAGCTGCGGCGGCAGTGGTACGCGTAATGCGGACTTTTTCTTCGCCTTCGGTAACTTCAATTTCTGCAATGCCTGATTCTTCGACCAAATCAATCAGTTTTTTCAATTTACGCAAATCCATTGCTTTTCCTTTTTAGCGCGGCATAAAGTACATATTGGGTATGCGCCGCTGTGGTTTTAGATGATTTCCTGAGACGTCGGAAGGCGGGTTTGCCATCCGGCGTTTAAATAATGTCGGAACAGGGCGGAGCCTGAGAAATGAATCTGGTTATTTTCCCGAACTTGTCGGTAAATGTCCAGTAAAAGATAGAAAAAAGGCGTTTTTCGGCGAAAAAAGAAAGGAACGCTGATTTTCGTTAAAAGGTGATTTTCCCAAGAGCGTTTATTCTAATTTATTGGTTTTTCGACAAAACATGCCGTCTGAAAACCAACTTTGCGCGTATAATGGCGCCTGTTTTTTTAAAGTATGCACGACAATGGATATTTCCGATTTTGATTTTGAATTGCCCGAAAAACTGATTGCCCAGCATCCGCCGGAAGTGCGCGGCAGCAGCAGGCTTTTGGTTGCCTTGCCTACATTGCCGATTGAAGACAAACATTTCGGCGATTTACCCGATTATGTCGCACCGGGCGATGTGCTGGTGTTTAACAATACCAAAGTGATGAAGGCGCGCCTGTTCGGCCAAAAAGCCAGCGGCGGCAAAATCGAAGCCCTGATTGAACGGGTATTGGACGCGCATACCGCATTGGCGCATATCCGTTCGTCCAAATCGCCGAAACCGAGTACGGAATTGATTTTTGAAGGCGATATCCGCGCCGTCATGATGGAGCGTGCGGAAGAATTGTTTTGCCTGAAATTTGAAGGAGAGCAAACCGTTTATGAACTTTTGGAGCAAAACGGCCATTTGCCGTTGCCGCCTTATATCGAACGCGCGGCCGATGATGAAGACGACAGCCGCTATCAGACCGTGTACGCCAAATATCAAGGCGCAGTGGCCGCGCCGACGGCAGGTTTGCACTTTACCGATGAATTGTTGGGCCGTCTGAAAGCCAAAGGCGTAGAAACCGCAGAAGTGACCCTACACGTCGGTGCCGGCACATTCCAACCCGTGCGCGTTGATAAAATTGAAGAACACAAAATGCACAGCGAGTGGTTTGACGTACCGGCTGAGACCGTTGCCGCCGTTGAAGCCGCCAAAGCGCGCGGCAATAAAGTGTGGGCAGTGGGTACAACCTCCATGCGCGCCTTGGAATCCGCCGCACGCGAGACAGGCCGTCTGAAAGCCGGTCGCGGCGATACCGATATTTTCATTACGCCGGGTTACCGCTTCAATGTTGCCGACCGATTGATTACCAACTTCCACCTGCCCAAATCAACCTTGCTGATGCTCGTCAGCGCGTTTTCGGGCATGGAGCATATCCGCAGCGTTTACCGTCATGCGGTGGAACAGGAATACCGCTTTTTCAGCTATGGCGATGCGATGATTTTGGGAAAAGCGGAATAAAGCGGAAGAGGATTGGAGCGTTTCAAACCGGTTATTTGGGTTGTCCAGAATCTGAATCAGTTGGAACGCTCTAAAATACTCGAATTAAAATAAATTATTGAAGCAAACACGCGAAGTGGTTGGAATTTGAGTTATAAGAAATAAAGCACAAAAAACAAAAAGGCCGTCTGAAAATGGTTTTCAGACGGCCTTTTATCTTTCCATGCTTAGGCGTCGATGTTTTGTGCCAGCAGGGCGTTGTTTTCAATGAAGGCGCGGCGCGGTTCGACTTCGTCGCCCATGAGGGTGACGAACACTTCGTCGGCGGCGATGGCGTCTTCGATGCGGACTTTCAGGAGGCGGCGGACGGTAGGATCCATCGTGGTTTCCCAAAGTTGTTCAGGATTCATCTCGCCCAAGCCTTTGTATCGTTGGATGGACATACCTTTTTGAGCAACGCTCATCAAGATGTCCAAAGCGCCTTCAAAGCTGTCGATGTCGTATTCGTTGTCGCCTTTGTAGAGCTTCGCCCCTTTGCCGACCATGCCTTTGAGTGCGGCGGCGGTTTGGGTAAGGGTTTGGTAGGCTTTGCTGTTGAGGAACTTAGGCTCGAGGTAGCTCACCATCACATTGCCGTGCAGCTTGCGAGTGATTTTGATGAACTGGTGTCCTTCGTGGCCTTCGATACGTTCGAGCGCGACTTCTTTTTCGTCCAAGAGGCCGCTCAATTCGGCAACGGCTCGGTCTGCGCTTTCTGCCGTGCTGAGATCGACCGGCGAAGCGTGCAGCATGGCATGCAGGACGAGTTCGTCAATGATGCGGCTTTCTTGCTCGATGACGGTTTTGGCCAACAGGAATTGTTTGGCGGTATTGGCAAGCTCTTCGCCTTCGATGGTACGGCCGTCTGAAACGATTTTGGCTTTTTCCAAGGCCAAACCGAGCAGCCATTGGTCTTTTTCCAATTCGTCTTTGAGATAGCGCTCTTGTTTGCCGTATTTGGCTTTGTACAAAGGCGGCTGGGCGATGTAGATGTAGCCGCGTTCAACCAGCTCGGGCATTTGGCGGTAGAAGAAGGTCAGGAGCAGGGTGCGGATGTGCGCGCCGTCCACGTCGGCATCGGTCATGATGATGATGCGGTGGTAGCGCAGTTTTTCGGCATTGAATTCTTCTTTGCCGATGCCTGCGCCCAAAGCGGTAATCAGCGTGGCGACTTCTTGGCTGGCCAGCATTTTTTCAAAACGTGCTTTTTCGACGTTCAAAATTTTACCTTTTAGCGGCAAAATCGCTTGGAATTTGCGGTCGCGGCCCTGCATGGCGGACCCGCCTGCGGAGTCGCCCTCGACGAGGTAGAGTTCGGACAGGGCAGGGTCTTTTTCTTGGCAGTCGGCGAGTTTGCCCGGCAGGCCCAAACCGTCCATCACGCCTTTGCGGCGGGTAATTTCACGTGCTTTGCGGGCGGCTTCGCGCGCGCGGGCGGCATCGACGATTTTGCTGGTGATGATTTTGGCTTCGGTCGGGTTTTCTTCAAGGAAGTCGGTCAGTGCTTGGTTGATGACTTCGTTGACGACGGGGCCGATTTCGCTGGAAACCAGTTTGTCTTTGGTTTGCGATGAGAATTTCGGGTCGGGCAGTTTGACGGACAAAACGCAGGTCAGGCCTTCACGCATATCGTCGCCGGCGGTTTCCACTTTGGCTTTTTTAGCCACTTCGTTGGCTTCGATATAGTTGTTGATGGTGCGGGTCATCACTTGGCGTAGTGCGGTCAAGTGCGTACCGCCGTCGCGTTGCGGAATGTTGTTGGTGAAACATTGCACGCTTTCTTGGTAGCTGTCGTTCCATTGCATAGCGCATTCGACGCTCATGCCGTCTTTTTCGCCGAATGCGTAGAAGATTTTTTCGTGCAACGGCGTTTTTTTGCGGTTCATGTATTGCACGAAGCCGGCCACGCCGCCGGAGAGGGCGAAGCTTTCGTGTCTGCCGTCGCGTTCGTCGATCAGCTCGATGTCTACGCCGTTATTGAGGAAGGAAAGTTCGCGGATACGTTTGGCAAGGGTGTCGAAGCTGTATTCGACGTTGCCGAAGGTTTCGCTGCTGGCGAGGAAGCGTACGGTTGTGCCTTTTTTGTCGGAATCGCCGACAACCTTCAACGGCTCTTCGGCTTCGCCGCGTACGAAGCGGACGAAGTGTTCTTTACCGTCGCGGTAGATGGTCAGCGTTACCCAGTCGGACAGAGCGTTGACGACGGATACGCCCACGCCGTGCAGGCCGCCGGAGATTTTGTAGCTGTTGTTGTCGAATTTGCCGCCTGCGTGCAAGACGGTCATGATGACTTCGGCGGCGGAGCGGCCTTCTTTCGGGTGGATGCCGGTCGGCATGCCGCGGCCGTTGTCGGCCACGCTGACGGAATTGTCGGCATGGATGGTTACGGTGATTTTGTTGCAATGTCCGGCGAGTGCTTCGTCAATGGCGTTGTCGAGCACCTCGAACACCATGTGGTGCAGGCCGCTGCCGTCCTGCGTGTCGCCGATATACATACCGGGGCGTTTGCGTACCGCTTCCAAGCCTTCCAGCACTTGTATGCTGTCGGCGCCGTATTCTTCGTGTTTTTGGTCAGTCATGGTCTTTTCTTGCTGAATTTCAAGGAATTTTTCCGTGCGCGCAATGAAATGTCAAACGGGCGCGGCGGATGTGTTCCGAAAGGTCAAAATAATAGGCAATTATACCTGATTTTGCTGGAATATTCAGCGTTTTAAGTGCAAAAAGGCCGTCTGAAAGATGAAATTTCAGACGGCCTTTGTATCGGAAAACAGGTTTAGCGTTTGACGCCGCTCAATCGCGCCCAGCCTTCTTCGATTTCGGCAGGATCGATGTCGAACCATTGGCTGTAAATGCCGCTGAGTTCTTCGACTTGTTCGTCCAAAAGGCCGGACAAGACAATGCGGCCGCCTTGTTTGGTACGCGCGGCAAGCATTTCGCCGAGTATACGCAACGGGTTGGCCAGAATGTTGGCGACAACGACATCAAATTGACCTTGCGGCAGGCCGTCCGGCAGGTAGAACTGAGCGTCGACGTTGTTTTGCGCGGCATTGTCTTTACTGGCGCGGATAGCTTGTTCGTCAATATCTACGCCGATGGCCGAGCCTGCACCGAGTTTGAGGGCGGCAATGGCCAAAATGCCTGAGCCGCAGCCGTAGTCCAATACGCTTTCGCCGCCTTTGAGCTGCGTGTCGAGCCATTTGAGGCAGAGGCGGGTGGTCGGATGGCTGCCTGTGCCGAAGGCAAGGCCCGGGTCGAGTTGCAGGTTGACGGCGTTGCCGTTGGGTGCTTCGTGCCAAGACGGGGTAATCCAAAGGCGGTCGGAAATTTGAATCGGGTCGAATTGCGCTTGGGTCAGGCGCACCCAGTCTTGATCTTCAAGGATTTCGCCGGTGTATTTCAAATCGTTCAAACCGCATTCCTGCGCGGCTGCTTCGATAATGGAAGCGGCGTCGTCGCTTTCACCGAAAAGGGCGATGACTTTGCTTTGTTGCCAGATTTGCTCGGTCGGCATGCCCGGCTCGCCGAAAATGGCCTGCTCGTTTTCTGTACCGGCGTAGGCATCTTCAATGGCGGCGGACAATGCGCCGTGTTCCATCAGCGTGTCGGCAAGGCGTTCGGCGACGGCATCGTTGACGTTGATGGTGATTTGTTGATAGGACATGGTGGGGCTTTCTTTTTAATAAGGCCGTCTGAAAATCGACGTTGTGCTTTCAGACGGCCTTGTAAGGTATGAAACCTGATGATGCAGGTTTATCGGTTTTTCAAACCCAGTACGTCTTGCATATCGTACAGGCCTTTTTTGCCGTTTGCCCAAACTGCGGCGCGTACGGCACCGGCGGCAAAGGTCATGCGGCTGCTGGCTTTGTGGGTGATTTCCACGCGCTCGCCGTCAGTGGCGAAGAGGGCGGTGTGGTCGCCGACGATGTCGCCTGCGCGGACGGTGGCAAAACCGATGGTGGACGGATCACGCGGACCTGTGTGGCCTTCGCGGCCGTAAACGGCGCATTCTTTGAGGTCGCGGCCGAGTGCGTCAGCAATGACTTCACCCATGCGTAACGCGGTGCCGCTTGGGGCGTCGACTTTGTGGCGGTGGTGACCTTCGATGATTTCGATGTCGTAGCCTTCGTTTAACACGCGGGCAACGGTGTCGAGGATATGGAAGGTCAGGTTGACGCCGACGCTGAAGTTGGCTGCGAAGACAACGCCTGTTTTCTCGCCTGCGGCTTGGATGGCGGCTTTGCCTGCGTCGTCAAAGCCGGTCGTGCCGATGATGATGTTGACGCCTTTTTCCACGCATTTTTGCAGGTGTTTCAGGGTTGGTTCGGGACGGGTAAAGTCGATGAGGACATCGCTTTGAGCCAGTACGGCATCCACGTCGTCTGAAATGGTGACGCCGGTTTTGAGGCCGGAGGCGAAGCCTGCATCCAAACCCAATACTTCCGAACCGGAATGCTCGAGTGCGCCGGAGAGAACGGTATCGGGATGGTTGTTGATCGCTTCAACCAAAACGCGACCCATGCGGCCGTTGACGCCGGCAATGGCGATTTTCAATGCGCTCATGGGGCTTCCTTATTTCGCGTTGGTTTCGGTAGTCGGAACGACGTTTTGTCCGGCTTGAACGGCTTCGATGGATTTTTGAATGGCATCGCCTTCGGCGCGTGCGAGGACGTCGTTTTCAAAGTACAGGGTCAGGTTGCTTTGTTCTTTGATGATGCCGTTGCGGCTGGTGTTGAAAGTGTAATCCCAACGGTCGGCATGGAAGGCGTCGCGCAGGAGCGGCGTACCGAGCAGCAGTTGGACTTGGTCGCGGGTCATACCTTGGCGCAGGGAAACCACGGCGCGGGGATTGAGCTCGTTACCTTGAATGATTTTGAGTTTGTAGGATGGAAAGTTGGATACGCGCTCGGCACTGCATGAGGCCAGACCTAAAATAGCGGCGATGGCAAGGCATAAGGCTTTATTCACGGGCTTACCTTTCTGTGTCATTTCGGGAAAGATGTTTATCATCGCTTGAATATTTTTAAAAAGCAAACGATAATCATCTTCTTAATTTTTCTTTTCGCCGATTTTCAATTGCAAGACCGGCGGCAGATTGCCACCCTTTAACGGCCCAATAGTGGGCAAACGGGCGGAAAGTGCGTATTATAACGGTTATTACCTTACAGGGATATTGAATATTATGGAAAAATTCAGCAACATTGCGCAATTGAAAGACAGCGGTTTGAAAGTTACGGGTCCACGTTTGAAAATTTTGGACTTGTTCGAGACTCATGCCGAGGAGCATTTGAGTGCGGAAGATGTGTACCGTATCCTGTTGGAAGAGGGTGTGGAAATCGGCGTGGCGACGATTTACCGTGTGCTGACCCAGTTTGAACAGGCCGGCATTTTGCAACGTCACCATTTTGAAACCGGCAAAGCGGTTTACGAATTGGACAAAGGCGATCACCATGACCACATCGTCTGCGTGAAATGCGGTGAAGTAACCGAATTCCACAATCCGGAAATCGAAGCGCTGCAAGACAAAATCGCCGAAGAAAACGGCTACCGCATCGTCGATCACGCGCTGTATATGTACGGCGTATGCGGCGAATGCCAAACCAAAACCAAACGTTAATCAGTTTGTATGTTGATTTTTCAGACGGCCTTGGGCATTTTTAGCTTGAGGCCGTCTGAAACTTTATGGGCTTTACGATGAAGATTCCTTTTCTTGCGCCACGGGATTATCGTTTCCCCGACCCGTCTTACGCTTTGGCAGAATGCGACGGCTTGGTCGGTGTCAGCGGCGATTTGGATACTGGGCGGCTGTTGTCGGCGTATGGGCAGGGGATTTTTCCGTGGTTTAGCCGCGACGGTTGGTTTTTCTGGTATGCGGTTGCGCCACGAGCCGTGATTGTGCCGGAAAGCCTGCGTATCGGCCGATCGCTCGCCAAAACTTTGCGCCACAAGCCGTATCGGGTAACGGTCAACCGCTGTTTTGAAAAAGTAATTGCCCATTGCGCCAATGTGCCGCGTCCAGAACAGGACGGAACGTGGATAGAACCAGCGTTTCAGACGGCCTATTTGAAGCTGCACCATCAGGGGCATGCGCATTCGTTTGAATGTTGGCTGCCTGATGAACAAGGCGAAATGCAGTTGGCGGGTGGGTTTTACGGCATGCAAATCGGCTGCGTGTTTTATGGTGAATCGATGTTTGCCTTGCGCCCCGATGCGTCAAAGATTGCGTTTGCCTGCGCCGTCCCGTTTTTATCGGATTTGGGCGTTGCGCTGATAGACTGTCAGCAGGATACCGAACATATGCGCCGTTTCGGTTCGCAGTTGATGGATTTTGCCGACTTTCAGACGGCCTTAAAGGATTTGAATGCGAAACCGTTAAAGCGGAATATCGAATGTGGCGTGGTGGCTGAAAATCTTCTGCAAAAGATTGGCGGCGAAGATTGATTTATCGGCACGGCGTGTCGGCAGAATCGACAGTCTGCATATTGTGATTGGGAAACCGGTTGGAAAATAAATGTCATTCCATTCACTCGAACAGGCCGTCTGAAAATCTTGGCTTAGCCGAAATTCGGCCGTGTAACGCTCGGCGCTAATCATGTTAAGAGCTGACGAAATCGCTTTTACATGGCAAAATAACGAGTTAAATATTTGTAATAGGGTAGCCTGAATAGGTTTCAGACGGCCCTGAACTCTTGAAGGAATCAACATGTCTTTGCAAAACATCATTGAAACGGCTTTTGAAAACCGTGCCGAAATCAATCCGAATACCGTTACTCAGGAAGTGCGTGAAGCGGTTTTGGAAACCATTCATCAACTCGACTCCGGCAAACTGCGCGTTGCCGAGCGTTTGGGCGTGGGCGAATGGAAAGTCAACGAATGGGCGAAAAAAGCCGTATTGCTGTCTTTCCGCATTCAGGACAATGAAATCCTCAACGACGGTGTGAACAAATACTTCGACAAAGTACCGACTAAATTTGCCGATTGGTCTGAAGACGAATTCCGCAGAGCAGGTTTCCGCGCAGTTCCGGGTGCCGTTGCCCGCCGCGGCAGCTTTGTAGCGAAAAATGTCGTGTTGATGCCTTCTTATGTCAATATCGGCGCATACGTTGACGAAGGTGCGATGGTCGATACTTGGGCGACTGTCGGCTCTTGCGCGCAAATCGGTAAAAACGTGCACTTGAGCGGCGGCGTCGGCATCGGCGGCGTACTCGAGCCTCTGCAAGCCAGCCCGACCATTATTGAAGACAACTGCTTTATCGGTGCGCGTTCTGAAATCGTTGAGGGCGTGATTGTCGAAGAAGGCAGCGTGATTTCTATGGGCGTGTTCATCGGTCAATCCACCAAAATCTTTGACCGTACTACCGGCGAAATCTATCAAGGCCGCGTACCGGCTGGTTCGGTTGTCGTATCCGGTAGCATGCCTTCCAAAGACGGCAGCCACAGCCTCTACTGCGCGGTTATCGTTAAACGCGTGGACGCGCAAACCCGTGCGAAAACCAGCGTGAACGAATTGTTGCGCGGTATCTAATCAGATAACGATGACGCCGACCGAGGATGAGTGGAAAAGCCTGCTTTACGGTCGGGTTTGAATACAAAACAGGCAGAATGTTCTGCCTGAGACCTTTGCAAAATCCCCCCGAAATCCCCTAAATTCCCACCCAAGACATTTAGGGGATTTCTCATGAGCACCTTCTTCCAGCAAACCGCACAAGTCATGATCGCCAAACACATCGACCGTTTCCCACTATTGAAGTTGGATCAGGTGATTGATTGGCAGCCGATCGAACAATACCTGAATCGTCAAAGAACCCGTTACCTTAGAGACCACCGCGGCCGTCCCGCCTATCCCCTGTTGTCCATGTTCAAAGCTATCCTGCTCGGACAATGGCACAGCCTCTCCGATCCCGAACTCGAACACAGCCTCATCACCCGCATCGACTTCAACCTGTTTTGCCGTTTTGACGAACTGAGCATCCCCGATTACAGCACCTTATGCCGCTACCGCAACTGGCTGGCGCAAGACGACACCCTGTCCGAATTGCTGGAACTGATTAACCGCCAACTGACCGAAAAAGGCCTAAAAGTAGAGAAAGCATCCGCCGCCGTCATTGACGCCACCATTATCCAGACCGCCGGCAGCAAACAGCGCCAGGCCATAGAAGTCGACGAGGAAGGACAAGTCAGCGGCCAAACCACACCGAGTAAAGACAGCGATGCCCGTTGGATAAAGAAAAACGGCCTCTACAGACTCGGTTACAAACAACATACCCGTACCGATGCGGAAGGCTATATCGAGAAACTGCACATTACCCCCGCCAATGCCCATGAGTGCAAACATCTGTCGCCTTTGTTGGAAGGCTTGCCCAAAGGTACAACCGTCTATGCCGACAAAGGCTATGACAGTGAGGAAAACCGACAACATCTGGAAGAGCATCGGTTACTGGACGGCATTATGCGCAAAGCCCACCGCAAACATCCGCTGTCGGAAGCGCAAACCAAACGCAACCGATATTTGTCGAAAACCCGTTATGTGGTCGAACAAAGCTTCGGTACGTTACACCGTAAATTCCGCTATGCGCGGGCAGCCTATTTCGGTCTGCTCAAAGTGAGTGCGCAAAGCCATCTGAAGGCGATGTGTTTGAACCTTTTGAAAGCCGCCAACAGGCTAAGTGTGCCTGTAGCTGCCTAAAAGGCGGCCGGATGCCTGATTATGGGGTGTCCGGGGAGAAAAAAGGGGGAATTTGGGTAAAATCAGGAGTAATTGGAGGCGAAAACAGCCGAAAACCTGTGTTTGGATTTCGGCTGTTGGAAGGAAAGGAATTTTGCAAAGGTCTCAGGCCGTCTGAAAAGCCGTTTCCCATGACGGCGCGCACAATCTCCGCTATCAGGGAAAACAGCGGCACCAGCGCGGCAAACGCCGTGACCATGCTGATAGCAAAGAGTTTTTCCGACAGCTTTTCCAAAGGCTTCGCCCGCCGCACCGACACGGCAGGTCGTGCGGCGCGGGCTTGGCGGTTTTTCGTTTTGCGTTTGTTCACGGGTTGTCTCCGCTGTTTGAGGATGTTGTCTATGGCCTGTTGCGGGTAGCTCATGGTTTTCCTTTAAACGGTTTTATGCGTCAATGTTCTGCGCGATCAGGGCGTTGTTTTCGATGAAGGCGCGGCGGGGTTCGACTTCGTCGCCCATCAAAACCACAGGTTTCCTATCCGCGTCCGATTGTTCTAATCAGTTCGTTCAAACTGTCAAGCTGCTGCTTTTGCCAAGTAATCAGTTTTTCTTTTTCCATCAATATGGCCTGCAAATAGCCGTTTTGCTGCTTCAACTTTTCGATTTCGATCACATACTGCTCCTGCGATGCGTAATAGTTGGCGGAGTTGGTGCTGTTTTCCATATTCAGAAACACCAGATTTTTCTCAACCGTGAGCAGATCCACCACGTCCATGCCCAACACATCGGCGATTTTTTCCAGCTTGACCATCTGCAAACCCACCTCCCCGCGCTCGATTTTCGCATAGCCGTTGACCGACATCTGCAACTGCTCGGCCATGTTTTCCTGCGAGAAGTTTTTCAACTCGCGAATCTTACGGATTTTTTCATGAACTTCCATCCAGCCTCCTTATTGGTTGGTATTGCTGATACTGCGGGTTGGTGTTGTCGGCATGGGCGGAAGTTTATCATACAAATTTTATGCAATATACAAAAAATTTTGTTAAAAGGTTTAATTTCAAATGGGAAAAATAAAATTGATCGGCGTTGCGGCAGCTTCTGTTTTTGCACTGAATGCGTGCGACATCGGCGGAGGTAAAGTTGCCTGTTCGAATGAAAATGGTATTCAGGTTCTGCGCAGTTTGGTTGGGGAAGAAATCGAAAAGTCTTTGAAATATGACGGATCGTTTGATTTGGCCAATATCAGAGCATCAATTGACGCTTTGCCGATGAGTTTTGAGGAAATCCGCACCTCCAAAGAAGACCCAAACAGTACGAAAGTTTTTTGTCAGGCTACATTCCGCATCACACCGTCAGTAGAAACTGTGAAAGATGCCGAAACGGTGTTGAAAATCCGTGGCAATGCAGACAGTTTGGAGAATTTCTTGGATTCGTACGCGTTTAAAAAATCCAAGCAGTCGGCTAACAGTTTTGAAGGCACGTTGTTGTACAACTTGCAGCCCAGCGATGATAAGAAAGTGATTTTTGCCGAAATTGAGGCAAATCAGGACAACGTAATTCAAGCACCAACCCAACTGCTTGCTTTGGCCATGTCTAAGAAACAGGCGCAGGAGGAAGAAGCCGAAGCCCAAAGAATACAACAGGAAGAAGAACAGGCTGCAAGAGAGGCTCAGGAGGCGGAATGGCAAAGGCAGGCAGAGTTGGCTGCGGCACAGGAAAAGGAAGCCGAAGCACGTGTTGCGCAGGCCAAGTCGTTGGCGAAGCTGTCTGATGACAAACTGAATTTGGTTTGGAATGGTTTGGATAAGGAAGCAAGGCAGGAAATTTTACCGTTGCAAAGAGCGTGGCTTAAAGAACGCGAAAACAAATGTAAGGTCGAGTCGCTGAGTGAGGCTGATAAAAATGAACAGACTGTCCGTTTTCATCAGTGTTATGCGCGGATGACGGGTGAGCGTACTCAATTTTTATCAAACTGATTAAGGGGTATCATATGAAGAAATTATTGCTTTATTGTCTGGTATTGACGCTGACGGCTTGCGAATCTGTGCAACCTTACGTTAATGCTTATTTGGATGATTTGAATCAAAAGCTGCAACAGGGTACGGCAACCCAGCAAACCGTATCCCTGCTTAATTCTCCTTATTTTATTCAGGAAAAAACACAGGCCGATGTAAACCGACTGTTGGATAAAGCCCGGCCGGAAAAAGTGAGTTATTCGGATTGGAGGGGTATCAAACCCGTATTGAGCCGGCTTATCGGTTCTCTTGCCTGTAATGCGAGTTATCAGGATTTGAAGCAAGAAACCCATATTGATTTCAAATGGGTTGCTGATAACGATTATGGAGAGCAGGCAACCGTTCCAATTTTGGCTCTGGTTTTTTCTCAAAAAATCAATTCTGAGAAATATATTCAACAGGATTGTTACCATGTTGCTCAGATCCAAGTTGGAAATTATTCAGGATATGTAACTGATGCAACTGTTTATTTTGAAAGTGATAAAGGAAATGTTTTGAGTCATACTGTTAGATTAAGGTTGATTCCTGAAACGGAGCGTTGGATGTATATTGGATACTAATAAGGAGTTTGAAATGAAGAAATTTATTTTATCGGTTGTATTGGGTTGTATGAGTTTAAATGCAGGTGCCTTTGTTAAAAATAACAAAGTGGCAACGGAATTTTGCAGTAATCAAGCAATTGCGTTGATTAACTCTGATCCTAATATCGGGACATATATTGATTCCCAAAAGAATATTACGGTTTGGCTTGGAAAAATTGGGAAGAGTCAGCTAATGTATAAAGGTAAAATTTATGAAATAGGTGGGGAAGTTGTAAGTGGTGGCCATATTGATTGCGGATATAGCATGAAAGTGCAGAGAGGAAAGCGTAAAACCACAGGCTCTATGAATGTAGATTTTTGGAAAGAAGGTGGAAAAATAAAATTTGAGATTTATGAAAGTACAGATGATGTAACTCGTGGAAATGGATAGATATTTTGATACTAGGGGAATTAAATGAATATCAAACAAAACTATGACTGGCTGCGCGACTTTCACGGCTGCGACGGCGGCGACATCGGTTCTCCTGAGAAACCGTCTGTATGGGTATGCGGCATCGAATGGGGCGGCGGGCACACCGTTGAAAACCTGCGGCAGATTGCGGCAGAGCCGTACACAGGCGACACGGAGTTCGGTTATGGAGACTGGCAGGAATGCGTTGCCTATCCTTACAACATCAGCGTTTGCAAACTGTTGTGCGCCTTAAACGGCGGGCAGGTAGAGAATTACCGCCGCTTTGCCGAAGAAGTGCAGCCGTTTGTACACAAAGCGGATTCGGGCTATTTCAAAATGAACCTGTATCCGATTGCGTTTAAAAACACTGATGCCAGCCTTTGGCAGCAGGAGTTTTCCGAGATTACGGGTTTTGCCGACAAGCAGGAATACGTCAATTTCTGCAACAAATACCGCTTTGCCCAAATGAACCAATGGGCGGAACAATACCGCCCGCGCCTGATTATCGGATTCGGCACATCTTACGATAAGGAGTTTAACGTTGCGTTTTCAGACGGCCTTTCAGGTTTTCGTCAGGAAGAAATCGTCGGAAAAAAATTAAAATGGAAGCGCAATCAAAACGACACATTGCTGGCAGTATTGCCGTTTCCGAGCGGTTCTCACGGTTTGAACAGTAACGAATCTTTGCAGAAATTCGGTGAAAGACTGGCGGAGTTGCTGGTCGGCAGGGAGTAAAACAGCATTTAATAGTTGGGGCAGGTTTCACAGCAAGCATAGTTTGGGTTGCCAAAACCAACAGACAGCATGAGACCTTTGCAAAATTCCCCTAAATTCCCACCAAGACATTTAGGGGATTTTCCATGAGCACCTTCTTCCAGCAAACCGCACAAGCCATGATTGCCAAACACATCGACCGTTTCCCACTATTGAAGTTGGATCAGGTGATTGATTGGCAACCGATCGAACAGTACCTGAATCGTCAAAGAACCCGTTACCTTAGAGACCACCGCGGCCGTCCCGCCTATCCCCTGTTGTCCATGTTCAAAGCTATCCTGCTCGGACAATGGCACAGCCTCTCCGATCCCGAACTCGAACACAGCCTCATCACCCGCATCGATTTCAACCTGTTTTGCCGTTTTGACGAACTGAGCATCCCCGATTACAGCACCTTATGCCGTTACCGCAACTGGCTTGCGCAAGACAACACCCTGTCCGAATTATTGGAACTGATCAACCGCCAACTGACCGAAAAAGGCTTAAAAGTAGAGAAAGCATCCGCCGCCGTCATTGACGCCACCATTATCCAGACCGCCGGCAGCAAACAGCGCCAGGCCATAGAAGTCGATGAAGAAGGACAAGTCAGCAGCCAAACCACACCGAGTAAAGACAGCGATGCCCGTTGGATAAAGAAAAACGGCCTCTACAAACTCGGTTACAAACAACATACCCGTACCGATGGGGAAGGCTATATCGAGAAACTGCACATTACCCCCGCCAATGCCCATGAGTGCAAACATCTGTCGCCTTTGCTAGAAGGGATAGCCGAAGGCACGACTATCTATGCCGATAAAGGCTATGACAGTGCGGAAAACCGTCAATATCTGGAAGAGCGTCGACTGCAGGACGGCATTATGCGCAAAGCCCACCGTAAACATCCGCTGTCGGAAGCGCAAACCAAACGCAACCGATATTTGTCGAAGACCCGTTATGTGGTCGAACAAAGCTTCGGTACGCTGCACCGTAAATTCCGCTATGCGCGGGCAGCCTATTTCGGGCTGCTCAAAGTGAGTGCGCAAAGCCATCTGAAGGCGATGTGTTTGAACCTTTTGAAAGCCGCCAACAGGCTAAGTGCGCCTGTAGCTGCCTAAAAGGCGGCCGGATGCCTGATTATCAGGTATCCAAGAGGGATTAAGGGGGTATTTGGTTAGAATCAGTGGATATTTGAAATAAAAAACAGCCGAAAACCTGTGTTTAGGTTTCGGCCGTTGGGGAAAAGGAATTTTGCAAAGGTCTCTGCCTGTTTTTTTATGGCTTAAAGGCCGTCTGAAACGATTTCAGACGGCCTTTTGTTTTTGATGATGAGTTGTTTAAGAGTAATCGAAGGAGAGGGGTTCCCTGCCTGAAATTACGCTTTCGGCCAGTCGGCGCAATAGTATTGCCAATAGACTTCGATAAAAGGAATCTCGCCGTAATCGCACAACCACGGTTTGGCGCGTGTGGTGTAGTGGATAATGGGCGGGACGGTGTCGGGTTTGGGGAATACTTCGCTGAGGTTTCGTTTTTGGAAATATTGGACTGCGCCTGTTTGAAAATTCCAAGATTCTTCCAATTGCAGCCAATTTTTTTGAAATACGGTGTTTAGAAAGCATTGGTCGCCGTAGGGAACGGATTTATCAATGGTGGCAGCAGTTTGCAGCAGTTGCGCCGCGATATTGTGTTCCCGCCATTGCGCCAAGTCGGCCAACAGCATGCCTGAATTGAAATAGGGCGTGGTGTGCAGGCCGGTCGGGTGATTCCATTCGGTACGGGCAAAAAAGGAATCTTGTACCGCCGCAACGGGATAGCCGCGCATATCGAGGTTGAACAAATCGTGCAGGGACTGGGTAATCACCATATCGCTGTCGAGATAAAGGGCGCGGTCGACGGGCAGGTGCTGCATCATCAGGCGGAAAAATGCGGCATCCGAAATATGGGGTAGGCGGCGATATTGGCTGAAGTCCATTTCGATTTTGACATCATTCAGACGGCTGCCGCTGGCGGCGAGTTTTTGGTTGGTATAGTTGATCCATTCCTTCCTGAAGGTGTTGTGCATAAGGTAGAAATTGACACCTGTATTGTGCGTACAGATGGACTTCATCAGGGTATGGACTTGTTCGGCGTAGCCGGTATCGGCAGCAAGGATGATGGTGATGTTGCTCATTGGTTAAATTCCCTTTATTTGCAATGTTTTAAATTTTGTCAGTTATTTTCTTGATTTTGTGTGGTGGGTAAAGCGGCATGGTCTTCGGTTTCCGACACGGCCTTTTCTACTAAATCCCGTTGCAGTTGTTTGCCGGCTTTGATGCCCAATTTGCGCAGTTTTTCGGTGCTGCTGATGAGGTTGCCCCTACCGGAAACCAAGCGGCCATAGGCCGTCTGAAACTGGGATTGTGCCTGACCAAGCGCTTTATTGATGCCGTCCATGCTTTCGACAAAGCCGACAAATTTGTCATAGAGTTTGCTGCCTGCTTCGGCAATCGCCAGTGCGTTTTGGTTTTGCTGCTCATTGCGCCAGATGTTGGCAACGGTGCGCAGGGTGGCGAGCAGGGTGCTGGGGCCGGTCAGCATGATGCGTTTGTCGAAACACTCTTGGAAGAGGTTTGGATCGTGTTGCAGGGCGAGGAGGTAGGCCGGTTCGACAGGGACGAACATAAAGACGAAGTCCAACGTTTTGACGCCCTCAAGGTCGGTGTAATCCTTTGCGGCCAAGCTTTTAATGTGGGCACGGATACTGGCGACGTGGTTGGCAAGCTCGCGTTCTGCTTCTGCGCCGGTGCTTTGCGTATAGCGGACGTAGGCAGTCAGCGATACTTTGGAGTCGATGACGATTTGTTTGTTGTCGGGCAGATTGATGAGGACGTCGGGCTGGAGGCGGCGTTGAGTGCCGTCTGCTTCGTGGCGGACGCTGGAAGCTTGAACGATGTATTCGCGGCCTTTTTGCAGGCCGGAATTTTCCAATACGCTTTCCAAAATCATCTCGCCCCAGTTGCCTTGAGTTTTGTTTTGCGTGCCGGTCAGCGCGGTGGTCAGCGCTTTGGCATCGTGGTGGAGCTGGGTGTTGAGGGTTTGCAGGCGTTTGAGCTCGTTTTCGATGGTTAGGCGTTCTTTGGCTTCTTTTTCATAAGTCTGCTGAACCAGCTCGCTGAAGCCGTGTATGCGTTCGTTGAGCGGATTGAGCAGTTGCTGGAGGTGGTCGTGGTTTTGTTCGGTAAAGCGGCGGCTTTTCTCTTCCAGAATAGTATTGGCGAGGTTTTGGAACTGGTCGCTCAAGTTTTTACGTGCATCTGCCAGCAAGGCCAATTTTTCTTCGGCAGCCTGACGGTCTTTTTCCGATTGGGTGTTGAGGCGCTCGTTTTGGACTTGAAGTGCGTGATTTTGCTCTAAAAGGGCGGCGTATTCTTGTTTCAGACGGCCTTTTTCGGCTTCCTGTTGCTGTAAAAGACTGTTTTTGTCGTCGATATTGGCTTTTTCTTGCGTCAGTTGTGTGGAGAGGCGTTCGTTTTGGACTTGCAGCGCATGGTTTTGCTCCAACAGCGTGTCGTAGTCTTGTTTCAGACGGCCTTTTTCCATTTCTTGTTGTTGCAAAAGCGTATTTTTATCCGCACTCAAGGCCTGTTCTTGAACCAGCTGCGTGTTTAATCGCTCATTGTTGATTTGCAGGTTTTGCGCGCTTTGCTGCCATTTTGCACATTCGTGTTTTAAAGCTTCGGCTTCGGCCTCGCAATCTTGCAGATAGGCAATCTGTTTTTCGGCTGCGGCAAAGCGGTTGCCCGTCTCCTGCAATTCGTCTTGCAATTCCTGCACGGTATGGCGGCTTTGCGCCAAATCCGCCGCAGTTTGAGCCTGCACCTGTTCGGCAAACTCATGCAGGCGGCGGCTTTCGGCTAATTCTTGCAAAACAATAAAGTGTCGGCTTTGGGCTTGGTAGCGTGTTATCAGCCAAGCAAACAGCGCGCCGATAAAAAATGCGGCCGCGCCGGTCAGAATTAGGGTGTTGTTCATGCTGGAAATAGTCAATACGCAGAATGTTTCACTATATCATATATTTGTAGCGCATTTTATGGTCGGATAGGCGCTAGAAACGCGTATTTTCTTTAAAAGAAGCTATTAAAGGTATTGATTTTGACTAATTGAAGATTTAGTTTGAGGAAAATATAGATTTATAACATCTTGAATTTAAAATTATATTTAATTTAGAGTGCAATTTTGCAACAAAAAAGGAGGAATTTTATGGGCGCAGCAAGATACGTTTGTAGTGTGTATGTAATTAAGACATCGGTGTCATTGAAAAGACATCGGTGTCATTTTCAAAACAAAATATAAATTAACTAAAATATTCATTATGTATGTTTTAGTATTTTTTCTTTACGGAAAAGTTGTATTAATTAACGATTAACACGGTATGATTCGTCCTATCGGCAGCGCGGATGCCGGCGAAAAAATGTGTATGTTGTTAAATAACATTTTGTATCTATGAAAAAGGACTACTTAAAATGGGACATTTAATAACGCTTTCTACCGCTTCTTTAATCGGTATGTCGGGGATACCGGCCTCCGCACTCGGCGTCGCCTACAATATTGAAACGGTAGTACACAAATAATTCAATTATAAACGAATTGATTACAATACTTCAGAAAACGCAACTTAGGCCGTTTTTCGGCCGACAGACAAGAAAGTGAGACAAACAATGAAAACTTTAATCAAATTGGCAGCTGCCTCTTTAATCGGTATGTCCGGCCTGACCGTCGGCGCAACCAATATCGCCCACAATATGGCTGATGCCGACAAATAAAAAATACACAACACACCCTTAAATACACAGAAAAGAGTTAAAATGAAAACATTAATCAAATTGGCTGCGGCTTCTTTGATCGGCATGTCCGGTTTGACAGTTGGCGCAACCAAAATCGCAAAAAATATGGCAGAAGCTGCCAATAAATAAACGCAAGTGAAATTAGCTTGTTTTGGTGATAAAAAAGGCCGTCTGAACATTCAGACGGCCTTTGTATTTGATGGCAAACCGTTTTATTTGCCGATACAGAAGCGCGAGAAAATCACGCCCAGCAAATCGTCGGCGGTAAATTCTCCGGTGATTTCGCTGCACGCGTTTTGGGCGAGGCGCAGGTGTTCGGCGAAAAGCTCGATTTGGTTGTTGTTGCAGAGGGCGGCGTTTTCCAGCTCGGCTTCGGCTTCGTGCAAGGCGTTGAGGTGGCGGCTGCGGGCGAGGAACAGGCTTTCGCTTTCTCCCTGCCAACCAACTTCCTGCAATAGGGCGTGTTTGAGCAAATCGAGACCAGCACCGGTTTTGGCAGACAGGCTGATAACGCTTTCCGCGCCGGTTTGCGCAAGGCCGTCTGAACGGACGGCGACGGGTTCGCCGGTCAGGTCGGCTTTATTGTGGATTTCGATTTTTTTCAAACCTTCGGGCAGGCTGTTCAAAATGGCTTGGGTTTTGGCGTTCACGCCTTCGCGCGGGTCAATCAGAATCAGGGCGACATCGGCTTCGGAAACGGCTTTGCGGCTGCGCTCGATGCCGATTTGTTCGACCACGTCGTCGGTTTCGCGCAGGCCTGCGGTGTCGATGATGTGGACGGGCACGCCGTCGAGGGTGATTTGTTCGCGCACGGTGTCGCGGGTGGTGCCGGCGATGTCGGTTACGATGGCGATGTCGTCGCCCGCCAAGGCGTTGAGCAGGCTGGATTTGCCGACGTTGGGCGCGCCGACGAGGACGACGTTCATGCCTTCGCGCAAAATCGCGCCTTGTTCCGCGCTGGCGAGGACGGTTTTCAGACGACCTTGCAGGGCTTGGAGCTTGCCGCGCGCGTCGGCTGCTTCGAGAAAATCGATGTCTTCTTCGGGGAAGTCCAGCGTGGCTTCGACCAACATCCGCAAAGTAATAAGGTCGTCCACCAGCTCGTGTATGTGTTGGGAAAACGCGCCTTTGAGCGAACGCAACGCCATGCGGGCGGCGGACTTGCTGGAGGCGTCGATGAGGTCGGCGACGCTTTCGGCTTGGGCAAGGTCGAGTTTGTTGTTGAGGAAGGCGCGTTTGGTAAATTCGCCCGGCTCCGCCATGCGCGCGTTCAGTTCGAGGCAGCGCGAAAGCAGCATGTCCATTACCACAGGGCCACCGTGTCCCTGCAACTCAATCACGTCTTCGCCGGTGAAGCTGGCTGGCGCGGCGAAGTAGAGCAGGATGCCGTTGTCTATCGGCTGTCCGTCGCTGCCGAGAAAGTCGGTGTAAAGCGCGGTACGCGGTTTGGGCGTTTTGCCGCCGCTGAGGGTTTGCGCCAAAGGCAGCAGGTTTTTGCCGGAAAGACGGATAACGCCGACGCCGCCGCGTCCGGGGGCGGTGGCGATGGCGGCGATGGTGGGTTGGGTTGCGGACATGAGAACTCGCGTATAGATAAATTTAATGGGCGTATTATAGCAAAAGGCCGTCTGAAACTTTGGGTTTTGGGGTTTCAGACGACCTTTTTAGCAGATTGGAAATGTGGGCGTACTACTTGAATGGTTCAAGTATTTTTAATTTCCAAATCATCCGGCAGTAAGTCGTGTACGGAACAGTTTAAAGCAGAAGACAGTTGATATAGTTTATCAACCGTTATGTTGACCTCCCCCCTTTCTATTCTACCCATATAGCTTCTGTCTATATCGGCAAGTAAGGCTAAGCTTTCTTGGTTGATATTGGACTGTTTGCGGATTTCTCGGATTTTTATACCTATCAATACACTGATTTTACTCATGAGATTTGTCTTCACAAATCTCAAAATATCCAATTTTGACGCTTATTTATCCACGGATTATAATCCGTATTTTTGGAAAATACCTAATGTGGAGAACGTCAAATGGTAAGTTATATTGAAAGCTCTTTAGGGCGAGGTGAACGTATTGTTTATAAAGCGCAAGTATCGTGGTTTTCCCAATTCTGGAGGATTTTTTTCGGTATCCTGCTGTTGATGTGGGTAATCGGTATCGTATTTATAGTGTTCGCGGTATTGAATGTAATGACAACCGAGCTTGCTTTAACTAACAAAAGGGTTATCGCTAAGTTTGGCTTTATCCGCCGGCAAACAATTGAGATAAATATCAACCGTATCGAAAGTATTTCGGTAAATCAAGGTTTTTGGGGCAGGATTTTCAATTATGGCTCCGTAGTGGTCAGAGGGACGGGCGGCAGTCATGCTCCGATTCCTTATATCGCTCGACCAATGGAGTTCCGTCAACAATTCAATGATTTTATAGATAACGAAATTGGTGGTGGCTCGAAAAATCAAATTGAATTAAAACCGCCTGCCGTTTGAGGTGGGTGGAAACGGTGGTTTTTGTTTTATATAGCCCAATTACTTTATTTTCGATACGCAATACCTATTGCCGTCATTTCCGCGCAGGTGGGACTGACGAGGTTGGAAGCCTTGAAA
Organism: Neisseria subflava; assembly: GCF_024205745.1. Lineage (NCBI taxonomy): Bacteria > Pseudomonadati > Pseudomonadota > Betaproteobacteria > Neisseriales > Neisseriaceae > Neisseria > Neisseria subflava. The sequence continues at coordinate 580,720 of NZ_CP073117.1, read as the reverse complement.
TATCGGAAGTTAGTTATGTTTGCTATAGCAAAATTGTAATTAAATATTTATTTCTATCGATCCGAATATGAAAAGGCCATCTGAAACTTTGGGTTTCAGATGGCCTTTAAATTAAGACGATTAAACAGCGGCGACGGTAAAGCGTTCAAACAAATGCGCTTTGTTTTCCACATCGTCGGCGATGGCGACTGCCAAATCGGCCACGCTGATGCCTGCCGGAATTTCACCGTCCATCAGCAAATCATCTTTGCCCAAGCGGTATTTGCCGGTTTTGTCTTCGCTGAAGCCGCCGTCCGCGCCCAGTCGTGCCGGAGGGGAAACGAAAGACCAGTTCACGTCGCGGCGCGGCAGGAGCCCTGCCAAGAGATGGCGTGCGGCATTGGCGCCGTCGAAAATTTCTTTGGGGAAGTCGGGCGTATCGATAACTTGCAAACCAGGTGCGGCATACAGGCTGCCTGCGCCGCCGACTACCAACAAATAAGGCACTTGTGCTGCTTTTGCCGCTTCGACGATGCTGTTTGCGCCGCGTGTGAAATCTGCGCCGATGTTCGGATTGGTCCAACCCGGGTTGAACGCGCTGACTACGGCGTCAAAACCGGCCAGCTTGTCGGCAAAATCTGCCGCGTTGACATCTGCGGAGACAGCGGCAACATTTTGCGCTTGGAACACTTTGTCCGTATTGCGGGCGAAAGCAGTCACTTCATGACCGCGGCCTGCCAATTCTTGAACGACTGCGTTGCCGACATAACCTGTTGAACCGATAACTGCGATTTTCATGTTTGACTCCTTGTGGGGTGTGATTGATTTGATGAGTGCATTGTAAGGCCGTCTGAAACGTTTGATAATCCCTGATTTACTGTTATTATTGTGAAGTTGAACTAAACAATCGAAACAGAATGCAAGACATCAAACCCCTGCTTGTTTTCGCTACCGTCCTCGAACACGGCAGCATGAACGCCGCTGCGGCCGCGTTGGGCATGACCCCATCTGCCGTCAGCCAGCACATCAACCGCCTCGAAACCCTGCACGGCATCAAGCTGTTAAACCGCAGCACGCGCAGCCTTGCTCCTACCGATGCCGGGCGAGCCTTGGGCGAATACTGCCGCCGCTTAGCCGCCACGCTTGCCGATACGCGTACCGTTATCGACAATCTTAAAACCGAACCCGTCGGCGAATTACGTATTTCCCTGACTTCCACGGTCATCGAATCCCGCGCTTTTCAGACGGCGTTTGCAAGATTGCAAACCGAGTTCCCAAAAATCCGCCCCATCCTCAATTTCAGCGATACTTTGGACGACCTGCAACACAGCCAAACCGACATCGCCATACGCGGCGGCGACCGCGCTTTGGACGATCCCAACTTGGTTGCGCGCTATCTCGTGACTTGGCCGTATATGATTTGCGCCGCGCCCGATTATCTCGACCGGCATCCGCCCATCACCCATCCCTCTCAGCTTCATGCGCACCGCTGGCTGCATTTTTTACCTGTCCGCACCACCTTGCAAAATGGTGAAGAAAGCTATTTCCTCGATGTCGCCGACAGCATTACCTGCACGCATCTTGCCGCCGTCCGCAGCCTGACCGAAAGCGGTTTCGGTTTGTCTTTGCAAGTGGGCGGCGAAGTTCGGGAAAAAATTGCCCAAGGTCGTCTGAAAACCGTTTTGCCCGAATGGACGCTGCCGCCGGTCAGCCTCTATTTGGTTACGCCTTACCGCGTCCAATCCGCCAAAACCGAAGCCGCCGTCCGTATTTTCACAGAAAGTTTCGCCAAGGAAGCAGACGCATGAGCGCGGAAAGTTGGAGCGTTTACCTGATTTTGTGCGAAAACGGCGCGTTTTATTGCGGCATCAGCAACCGTCCGCAAGAGCGATTTGCGGCGCATTTGTCAGGAAAAGGCGCGAAATACACGCGTTTGAACAAGCCTGTCGAGATGCGCATCGTTTTAGACGGCCTGAACAAGAGTGAAGCGCTGAAACAGGAAATCGGCATTAAGAAATTGACGGCAGAGCAGAAGCGGGGATTGTGGGCTGAAGCTGAAACATTGGCAAAAGACTAATGGCGGGACTGAATTAAATTGTAGTCGGGATATGAAAAACTCTATAAACAAGTAGGCCTGCCGGTGTCTTTTGCATGGCCAAGCGGCAAATGTTTATTAACATGATTCAAAAAGGCCGTCTGAAACCTGATTGGGATTCAGACGGCCTTTTGGAGATAAGAGGCGGTTTAATGCTTATGGTATTATCTGGAAAATTTGTAAAAAATTGAATTTAAAAAGAAACATTAAAAATTAAGATTATAACTGATTGAACAATAAAATGAAAAATACCATACTAAATGACAAATGGGCGTTGATTTCTATCTGAGTAGAGGTGTGGTGTCAATATATTTTTCCTGTTTTTGAGACAAAATCTGATTTATGCCAATATTTATTATAGTGTAGGTCGAAAGTATTAGTTTCTATGCTAGAATTTTTAAGCTGTTTATATAAAACAGTGATTTAAACTAAAACTAAGGAAAGACCGAACATGAACAAATTACTGATTGCCGTAATGATGATGGCTGGTTTGACAGCTTGTTCCCAAGAGGCTAAACAGGAGACTCAAGAGGCTGCTCAAGCCGTTGCATCTGAAGTTAAAAACGAAGTTGCTTCTGCTGCCGATGCGACTGCGTCTGCCGCTCAAGAAGCTGCCGATAAGGTTGAAGCTGCCGCCAGCAAAGCAGAGGAAGCCGCTAAACCTGAAGAAGCCGCCAAGCCTGAAGAAAAAACTGAAGCGCCTGCTGCTGAAGCCAAACCTGCAGAATCCGCCAAAGTGGACGGCAAAGCTGTTTATGAAGCGAACTGTAAAGCATGTCACAGCGGCTTGATTCCCGGCGCTCCTGCCGTAGGCAAAAAAGAAGACTGGGCGCCTCGCATTAAACAAGGCAAAGACACCTTGCACAAACATGCCCTCGAAGGCTTCCAAGCCATGCCTGCCAAAGGCGGCAACGGTAGCCTGAGCGACGATGAAGTGAAAGCCGCAGTTGACTACATGGCCAACGAATCCGGCGCTAAATTCTAAATCGTACCGATTGAAACGCACCTTGCAACAAGGTGCGTTTTTTATGGGCAGGCGGATGAAAGTTGAAATAGGGCCGATAAACAGGCAAAGGCCGTCTGAAACATTTTATTTTGAAGCGCAATCGGCTAAAATCAGGCGAATTATTTTATGCAGGAGCAAACCATGAGCAATCAACACGACAACGTAGATGCCGGCGAAATCGCCAAGTTCAGCCAAATCGCCGACAAATGGTGGGATAAAAACGGCGAATTCAAGCCCCTGCATGACATCAACCCCTTACGCCTCGACTATATCGACGGCTATGCCGGATTGGTAGGCAAACGCATGCTGGATGTAGGCTGCGGCGGCGGGATTTTGTCGGAAAGCATGGCCAAACGCGGCGCAGAACACGTTACCGGCATCGATATGGCGGAAAAATCCCTGCAAACCGCCGCTGCCCATGCGGCCGCTCAGCACGTTGCCAATATCGATTACCGCTGCATCCGCGTCGAAGACCTCGCCGCCGAAGAGCCGCACAGCTTCGACGTGGTAACGTGTATGGAAATGATGGAACACGTTCCCGATCCGTCCGCCATTGTTCAAGCCTGCGCGAAACTGGTCAAACCCGACGGCATGGTGTTTTTCTCCACCATCAACCGCAATCCCAAATCTTATCTGCATCTGATTGTCGGTGCGGAATATCTGTTGAAATTCGTCCCCAAAGGCACGCACGACTGGAAAAAATTCATCACGCCGGCAGAACTTGCGCGCATGTGCCGCCAAGCCGGATTGGATACCGTCGGCAGCAAGGGCATGACCTACAATTTGTTGAGCGGCCGTTATTCCCTGTGTGACTCGACCGAGGTCAACTACATGGTGGCCTGCCGTCCGGCATAAGCTTCAACTGATAAAACACACGGGTTTGCCCGATATTTGAAACGGTATGTCGAAAGCAGCTTGATTCAAATATTGGTAAGGCAAATCAGGCCGTCTGAAAAGAAAAAAGGCATGTGCGATACATGCCTTTTTGTATGTGCAGAGAGGTTGTCGCCCTTATTCCGTCCAAGACGAATACGGATGTTTGCTCAGATACGCATTGGTGAATTTACCGTCTGCCGTGATTTCCTTGCCCAGCCAAGATGGTTTGGGAAACATGGACTATTATAGCGAGAGCTACCAAGATTTTGAACGTGACTTCTACCGCTACTCTAACATGAATATTCCATTGACCTTCCTAACTGATGATATCCTAAAAACAATGGCGACTTCACGTAAGAATTACTTTGTCCTCAATAAGGAAAAGTCCAGAGATAACCGCGATCACTTCTTCATATTTGAAGTAAGTACCGTAGATGAGAATCCGCTAATCTATCATTATACATATAAGAAAACTACAATATATTTAGCAGAAAAATAGGAGCAGTTCAATTGACTGTTCCTATTTTTAATATTCATAAAATCTAAAGTCTTTATACTCTTTAACAATGGAGTCGCCAACCAGAACAGACTATACTGACCAGCGACTACCTTAAATTTAATGTTTCAGATTTATTTTCTTATCTCTAATTTCATAAACTACATCTGCTACATTTTCGAGTAATCGTTTATCGTGGGTGATAAACACGATAGTTCCGGTGTACTCCTTCATTAGTATTTCCAAAGCCTCTAAACTTGGTATGTCAAGGAAGTTACTGGGTTCATCCATTATTAGGATGTTATATCTACCCATGAGCATTTTAGCAAGCAACAATTTTATAATTTCTCCACCGCTTAAAACAGATAAACTTTTTCCAATATCGTTCTGTTTGAACCCCATAGATGCTAGCACTGAACGAATTTCTGATATATTGTAGTCACAATCCTTCTGCATAAACTCCATAACATTCTGATTACTGTTGTACTTGTAACCATTCTGTGCAAAGTAACCTATTTTTGCCTTAGGCGAAATAGAAATTCCTTCTTCATGGTTTAAGATCATTTGGATTAAAGTTGTTTTTCCGATTCCATTACCACCAGTTAACGCCACTTTTGCTCCTAACGGAATTTGAAAAGATGCATTTTCAAACAGAGCCTTATCCCCAAATACTTTATTAATTTCTGCACCGACTATAGGGTATGGATTATGGAGCTCCAATGCTTTACTTTGCCTGAAACGAATTCTGCGAATGCCTTCCGGAGCTTCTACTTTTCCTAAGGCCGCAATCCTGTGCTCTAGGGTTTTAGCAGCATTATACATCTTTTTTTCCTTACTTCCTATTGATTTTTGATGAGCTAAACGCCCTCCGTCTTCAGTACTTTTTTTCTTTGAAGAACCTTTTGCCTTCTGTTCTATTTTACGAGCCTGTTTTCGCTTTTCCTCCGCAGCCCTTTCCAATCGGGCACGTTCCGCAATAAATTGTTCGTATTCTGCAGCTTGGCTCTTACGTTCTTCCTCTTTCTGACGAAGATAATCAGAATAGTTTCCCCAATACTCAGTGATTTTGCCATCTTTCAGTTCCCATATTTTATCTACTATTTCATCAAGAAAATAGCGGTCATGGCTAATAACTAACAGTGCACCTGTAAAATATTTTAGCTGTCCTATTAGAAAATCAATTCCTTCACGGTCTAAATGGCTCGTAGGTTCATCCGCTAAAATACCATGAACCTGTGCCGATAAGGCCTGTGCTATTTTAAGCCTTGTTTCTTCACCACCGCTCATAGTCTGTATATTTAATTGCTCAACACCTAGCTTGCCTACAAGTGCAAAATCTTTTTCCTCCTGCAGAGTTACTTCGTCCAACTGGGGAATATAGGCAAGTTCACCCAGACGATTCATTTTACATCCTGGGGGAGTTAATTCTCCTAAAAGTACCCTGAGTAAAGTGCTTTTTCCAGCACCATTTGCTCCTACTAAACCAATACGGTCATAATCATATACTTCTAATTCATTTATATCTAAAACATCGCGTCCTTTGAATTCCACACGAATGTCTTTTGCTTTTAATATTAATTCCATAACATTTCCTCCTGTCTATAATCGCATGCTTTCATTTGCTTGTATGCAGGGAAAACCCTGCGATTTTAGCAGGAAGAGTTACATGAAAATAAGATACATAAATATTCCTCCAATATTGTTTATTTTAAATCTAATTTTCTAACCTCAGTTATCATTTGGCAAACTATAGCAATGCCAATAATTAAAATACCTGATAGTAAAAACCAATGATTTACACCGATTTTATCAGCAAAGAATCCAGAAAGAATTAACCCAATTGGCATAGCAAGTGACATGATACTTCCGATCAAAGAAAATACACGTCCTAAATATTCAGGCTTAATTTTCTCCTGAAAAAGAGCTGTTTGCACACCGCTATAAAATGGCACCGAAAGCCCCATTATTGCACAGCAAACTACGAATATTACAAATCCATTTGGAGGAAGTATTCCCGAAACGGCTAAACTGGTCCCCATTATAAAAAATGAACTTGTTATTAGTAATACATGCTTTTCGAAGCCCCCTAATCTTCCTAATAATAAGCCTCCTGCTAGCATCCCAAATGCAAAGGAAATTTCCGTAATAGAAATATGCACAGGCGTTCCATTAAAGTGTTCCATGCTTATTAAAGGAAATAGTGCATTGATTGGCATATAAACAAAAGTATATAGTGTTCCTAAGAGTAATAAGGCAAACAATCCTTTGTTTTGTCTCAGAACCACAACTCCTTCTTTCATCTCCCTTATGAAATTTGGTTCTAAACTTTGCACTTGATTACCCAGCTTAGGTATACGTACAATTGCTACCGTAATAGATGCAATCACAGCACCCAATACGTCGATGGCAATAATAGCATTTAAATCCCAAACGGAGTATAAGAGTGCTGCAACTGCCGGACTAACAATATAGCTTATAGACTGCAAAGACTGACTATAGCCTGCGCATTTCGTTAGCTGTTCTTCTGGTACTAAAAGTGGTGTAACCGCATTGAGTGCTGGGTATGAAAAGCTGTTCCAATGCTACGGATAAACAATACTATCATAATCATCCAGACAGGTAGCTCCATACAGAATGCAACAATAGCAAGCACTGCACCAGCTGCTGCGATAATTAAATCGGCACCAATCATTATCTTCTTCCTATCATGACGATCCACTAGCACACCAATGGCAGGTCCCAAAATCGCATAGGGTAAAAAACCTACTAATGAAGCCATAGACAAGACCATCGCAGATCCTGTTTTTTCTGTAAGGTAAAAAATAATCGCCATTTGCAGGATGGCACTAGTGATTAATGATACTGCTTGCCCTGCCCATATTGCATAAAATTTTCGTTTCCAATTGTTGTATTTTTCCATTTATATTATCTCCTGCATATTATTTTGCTTGAATTTCTATTTTGAATAGCATTCTAGGCAATAAAAAATGCAGGCCAAACCCCACAATGTGGCTTTTGGTCTGCATACATACAATTTGGAAACATTCATATTAAAGACATAGTTAAATAAAGGTATAGTTAAATAACCAATATCCTCACCGTAACTAATGAATGCTCAATATCGTATAAATAAGCACAACAAAAAAGCCTATCATCGGGTATAGATTCTGCTTTTTTTATTGCCAGCTTATCTTAAACGCATTGAGGCTGTCATAGTTTCGGTTCCTCCTACATCTTTGTTTATATCAATTTATAGTATAACACAACAAGATGATATGTTCAATATAAAAGTTATGGAATGAGACTCATACTTCCAATTCGATGCCAGATTTAAAGGATATGACGAAGTTTTCTTCATAGACTGTAACGCTCTGGATTATCTTCCTTAGTAGCAAGCGATTAGCTTTCACAAAATCTTCTGTTTGTAGTTTTAAAAATTCATCAGGATTTTCTAACTCAACCTCAAAATATTTCATTTTACATTCCCTCATTTCATTTATTGATAAATTGAGTTTGCAAAAAAGAGTGGACAATTTTTGTCTACTCTTAACCTTTAAAATAGTTTTTTTTAATCGATTTGAAGTTGCCTAAATTATTACTTATTCGGTAAAATGAAGTATTGCTTTCAACAGATTTCCTTCAACTACACTTCACTTGATTCAAACAAGGTGGGTACATTTCTATTCCCACAAACTCCTTGTCAATGGAAACAAACACGTACCCACAGGGTAAATGGAATCGGTATCTTCAGACGGCAATTCGATTTCCGCCACAATCAATGGCGCATTGTCGCCGAAATATTCGTCGATCTCATACACAAATCCTTCAAATTCGACCCGATAGCGATATTTTTCCATTTTAAACGGGCACATATCCGCCATCATCGCTTGCGCGTGAGATAACGGAATTTCGTATTCAAACTCGCTGCGCGTCATGTCGGAAATATAGCCTTTCAGGGTCAGCCATGCTTGCGAATCGATAATCCGCACGCGGATGGTGCGCTCTTTTTCCACGCTCAAATAGCCCTGTTGCAACACCAGCGGCTCGCTTGCCGCTTCGCGCCAACTGTCATTTGCCAGCAAAAAGCGGCGTTCGATTTCGACCGTCATGAATTCTTTCCTTATTTACCAAACAGGCCGTCTGAAGATTAAAACGGCTTGAAAACCACCATATAAAGCGCGGCCACCATCATCAATACGGGGAGTTCGTTGAATACCCGATACCAGCGGTGCGAATACACATTGCTGCCATTTTGAAAACGGCGCAGCAGCAGACCGCAATAAAGCTGGTAAGCCAAGAGCAGCAAGCCGCACAATAATTTAACCGCCAGCCAGCCGTTGCCCCACCAATTGTTTACAAACCCGATGGCTGCGCCAAATATTAGCGTTCCCCAGCCCAAAGGCGACATAAAGCGGTACAGCCGCCGCGACATATCCGTCAGCCGTACATATTCCACGCTGCCGGGCTCTAATTGCGCCAGATTCACATAAATCCGCGGCAGATAAAACAGTCCGGCAAACCAAGAAATTACAAAAAACACATGCAGCAGCTTAAACCACAAATACATTTCAGACGGCCTCAACACCTAAAACCGTTATTTTATCCGCAATACGGCCCGAGCCAAAACAAAATAGTCAAAACAATCCGCTTTAGTACGCCGCAACAATGTGTTGCAGGCATGATTCTACCCAAAAACCAAATTGTAAATTCTGCAATAATATGCAAGTTGGGATATGCATGATGCAAAAAACTTGTTAGAATTCTATGCTATTTAATTATAAAAACATTATGGACGGAAAACATGAAACAATTCGAAATCAGCAACAGCGTCAGGAAAGAGCTTAGCAACTACCTGAATACGCACAATCTAAACCTCAAAGCCGCCATGGACAACGAAACAACCAATGGCGAAGTCGCGGCCATCGTTCATGCAGGATTGCCGGCGATGATTCGGAAAATCTATTCTTTGGAAAAAATGAAAACCTTTTTCTGGACGAAAAAAGATTTGATGATGGAATTTATCAATATGCGCTTGGATGCCGACGATAAAAAGGGCAAAAACTAATTTTAGCGTTGGGTAGGGGGAGATAGGAGTTTGAAATGCGGACTTTTGTTTTCTCGAAAATTTTGTTAGGGGCAGGGCGCACTCATTGTTCCTAATAAGTTTTGATAACCGAAAGACCGTCTGAAATTCAAATGATAGGGCATGGGAACATGCCCTGTTTTTATGGGCGACTTCCGCATTGGGAAAATATTGAGCATGGCAACCGCTGCGGCGTTCCGCGCCGGGTGGTTTTATCGGCTGAATGGTTTTATTTGTTTTGCTGAAAATATTGAATTAATTATAAAAAGGCCGTCTGAAACATTTCAGACGGCCTTTAACTTTGAATCAGCAACCGTTCTGTTTAAAACGGCGGATTTTCAAATCAAGCTGCGTTGTCGAAACCGCTGTGGCGGAGCAGGGCATCCAGGCTTGGTTCGCGGCCGCGGAAGGCTTTGAAGGATTCGGCTGCGCTGCGCGAACCACCAACGGCCAGTACTTCTTTCCAGAAGCGGCGGCCGGTTTCGGCCACGTCGTCGCTTTCTTCAAACGCCGCGTAAGCGTCTGCGCTCAAAACTTCCGCCCATGCGTAGCTGTAATAGCCTGCGGCGTAGCCGCCGGCGAAGATGTGGCTGAAGCTCAAGGCAAAGCGGTTGTATGCCGGCGGTTGGGTTACGGCGACTTCTTGACGCACTTTGTCCAAGATTTGCGGCCATTCTTTCAGACGGCCTTCGTCTTCCTGATGGTAGATTTCCATGTCGAAGAGGGCAAATTCCATTTGACGGACGAGGAACATACCGCGTTGGAAGTTTTTGGCGGCATGCATTTTGTCGAACAGCTCTTTCGGCAATACCGCGCCGGTTTCTTCGTGCGAGGACATTTGCGCCAATACGTCGTATTCCCAAACGAAGTTTTCCATGAATTGGCTAGGCAGCTCGACCGCGTCCCATTCGACGCCGTTGATGCCGGATACGCCCACTTCGTCAACCTGGGTTAACAAGTGGTGCAGGCCGTGGCCGGTTTCGTGGAAGAGGGTAATGATTTCGTCGTGGCTCAAACGCGCTTCTTTGTCGCCGACCGGAGGGGTGAAGTTGCAGACGAGGTAGGCGGTCGGCAGTTGCAGCGTACCGTCGGCAAAACGGCGGCGGCTTTTATAGCCGTCCATCCATGCGCCGCCGCGTTTGCCTTCGCGTGCGTACAAGTCCATGTAAACGCCGCCGATGGTTTGGCCGTCTTGCTTCAGCTCGAAATAGCGCACGTCTTTGTGCCAAACGGGGACGGTTTTTTCAGCCAGCTCGATGCCGTAGAGTTTTTTGATTTGGGCAAACAGGCCTGCCAATACTTTGCTGATAGGGAAGTATTTTTTTACTTCGGTTTCGCTGAAGGCATATTTGGCTTGGCGCAGTTTTTCGGCGGCGTAGCTCAAATCCCAAGATTGCGGATCTTCGATATTCAGGCTCTCGCGTGCAAAGGCTTTGATTTCGGCAAAGTCTTTTTCGGCAAACGGTTTGGCGCGACGAGCAAGGTCGTGCAGGAAGTTTAGAACCTGTTCGGGCGTATCCGCCATTTTGGTTGCCAGCGACAGCTCGGCGTAGGTTTTGAAGCCGAGCAGTTTGGCGGTTTTCAGCGCGTTTGCAAGCGTTTGTTCGACGTTGGCCGTGTTGTCGAATTTACCTTCGTCAGACAATTCGCTGGCACGGGTAACGTAGGCGCGGTAGATTTGTTCGCGCAGTTCGCGGTTGTCGGCGTATTGGATAACGGCGAGGTAGTGCGGAATCTGTAGGCCGATTTTGTAGCCTGTTTTGCCTTCGCTTTGCGCGGCGGCGGCAAACATGGCGATGGAGTCTTCGGGGATGCCGGCAAGCGGCGCGGTATCGTCAAAGTAAATGCCGAAAGCGTCGGTTGCGTCTTGGATGTTTTGTGCGAATTTGGCACCCAGTTGCGCGCCTTCGGTTTGCAGTTGCGCCAGTTCTGCCTGCTGTTCGGGCGGTAATTCGGCACCGCTGAGGACGAAATCGCGCAAATCGTGGTTGAGCTTGGTTTGCTGCGCCGGGGAGAGGGTGTCGAATTCGGCAGAATTTTTGATGATTTTGAAGCGGTTGTACAACTCGATGTCTTGACCGATTTCGGTGAAGAAAATGGTGATTTCGGGCATCAATTCGTTGTATACGGCACGCAGCTCGGGCGTATCGACCACGGAGTTGAGATGGGAAACCACGCTCCAAATGCGGCCGACGCGTTCGGTAATGTCGGTCAGTTTTTCGACGGTGTTTGCCCAGTCGGTGTGCGTTTGCGCTTTGATGGCGGCGATTTGTTCGCGCGCTTCGGCGATGGCGGTTTGCAGGGCGGGTTTGATGTCTTCGGTTTTGATTTGGTCGAAACGGGGTTCTTCGCCCAAGTGGAGCAGGACGTTGTCGCTCATATGGTTTCTCCTGAATAAGATGGATTCAGACGGCCTTGTGGCCGTCTGAAAAGAAAACGATAGGCGTTATATGGTGGCAGACAGGCAGAATTAAAGTGTCCCGCATGCCTGCCGGCCAATCTTATTCTGCGCCGCGCGGATTGGCGTGCAACGGTGCAGCCAGTTCGAGGCGCATGGTGGTGCCTTCTGGGGCATAAACCGCATTGGCAACATTGGTTTGCAGGGATTCGGCAAACGAGCCGCGATACACTTTTGCGCCTTGGTGGGTCAGGTTGGATTGTACATCGACGTACACTTCGCCGCCGATTTGACGCCAGAGGTAGCAGAAGGTGTAGTCTTCGGACAGGTAGCGTTTGCTTTCAGGATCGACCATGCAGTCGAAGAAGCGGTAGTGCAGGCCTTTGTTTTCCGGGCTGTAGTCGCTGTCGGAGACGTAGTTCAACTCGGGGTAGGCCTCTATCATTTTTTCAAATACGCTACGTTTGATAACCATGAAGCCGGTTGGCGCGTCATGAACTTTCATGAAGCCTTCTTCATCCACTTTCAGGACGATTTCACCGTTTTCGTTTTTATCGTTGGTGTTGACGGTGTAAGAAGTGTACATGCGCTCAAAATCGGCTTGGGTCATGCCGGCCGGAAGGCCTGCTTCAGGCCAATTCTCGCGTTTGAGCGGATAAACGCCGGCTACAACGTCTTTGTCTGCCAAAAGCAGGCGGTAGAATGAATCGGGAGAGAAGCCGATGTCGGAGTCAATCCAAAATAAATGCGTCCATTCTTTGTTTTCCAAAAATCTGGCCACGCAGTTGTTGCGTGCGCGCGTAATCAGGCTTTCGCCGCGCTGCATCATCACTTGAAGCGGCAGGCCGAGGGAGGCGTTGGTGTGGACGATGTTTAGAAGCGAGAGGGTATAGTTGTGGAAATATTTGCCGTCATGGCTGGGGTCATAATGACTGGGTACATTTCGGCAAGGGCTGATTCGGGCAACATGATTTTTCCTTATTGTTTATTGTGAACCTCGGTATTGTAAGTGATTTGATAGTATATATAAACTGGGCTATTTTAATTTATTGATTAATCGGCATTGCGTACGCAAGAATTCGTCCAAAACCGCCTGTTGGATTTCCAAGCGTTTGGCTACGGGCGAGGCAAAGCGCACGATGATGTTGTACACCTTGTCATCATGTGGCACACGGGATACACGCGGCTGGGCGGCGGGCGTGATAAACAATTTTTGGGTTTGCACGTTTTCCAAATGCTGCTTGATGGCAGGGACATAAGGCTCGCACAAGGGCTCAAGAACATTTTTCAGACGGCCGATGATTTCGTCCGAATCCAAATGAATCGGCACGGGGATTTCCACCGTATGAATCACATAATCGCCCAAAATATTGTCGCGGCGCACGGGGTGGCTCAAAAGCAGGCTGTTGGGAAACGAGAGCGTTTTGCCGGAAAGTTGGCCGATCAATGGATTAGGGCCGATTTGCATCATCAGCGTGTTCAGCATATTGATATCGACCACCCGTCCGCGCAGGCCGTTGATTTCGATGTAGTCGCCGATGGAATATTGTTTGGTTACCGAACGCAGGATGCTGCCGGACAAACACATAATCAGCTCTTTGGTTGCCACCACAATCGCCGCGGCTACCGCAAACATCGACAAGGCCAAAGTTTGAATCTGCGCCGCCCAAATCATCGCCAGCCCGAACAAGAGCAGCAACATGGTCACGTTGCGGCTGAACACCAGCGAACGGCGTTTGTTTTCGATACTCAAATCCGGATGGCTGCGAAAATGCGCCGAGAGCAAGATGCTGCGCCCGGCAATGACGGCCACAATCATCAAAGCCGATTTGATGATTTCTTCACTGACAGGCAAAGCATTCAGCCATTCCTGCATGGTGTTCCACATAATCCTGTTTCCTTTCCCTTTTTAGGCCGTCTGAAAACCCACGCGTTCAAAAATTTCTGCCGCACACGCTTCCGATACCGCAAACAAAGTTGCCACGCTGCCCAAAGCCCGTTGCGTAGCCGCACTCAAATTATCACGGCACACTTCGCCCAGCCACTCAACCGGCCGCACCAGCGACATTTTTTCATCGTCCCATTGCGGACAATGTACCGCGCCGCCCGTAATCCTGCCGACCCGATAACGGCGCAAAGCAGGCGAGTAGGTCAGTACGGCATCTCCATCAGCCAATTCGTTGACAAACCGCCACATTTGAGCCGCGCCCGATTGCGCCGTTCTCAACTTCACATCCGGCACGGCCGAACGGTAAATATCCGTCAGCTCCTCACGGCCAAAACCTTTTGCCGCCGCTTCGGCCAGCATGGGCCAAGCCAACGCCGCCACACCGCGTTCAAAAAATACATCATAAAGCGCACCTTGCGTGCTGCGAACCATATAAAGTTTGGCTTGTTTTCCCATTGCAGTACCTATTTGTTTGAAGAACCCATCCCTTTGTTTCCATGTTACCTGTTACGGCTGAAAAATTCGATATTTTACATTGCCGGAAGGGTTTGAATTCTCGCTGAAAATAAATGAATTATAGATGAAAGGCCGTCTGAAAAATAAAATAGGCTGATATATCAACAGATGATATATCGTAACAATATATTAATAACTGTAAAATTTTTTACGTTTGTATCAAAAAAAAGATAAAATGAAAGAATCAATCGCGAAAGATTGCTATTCACTGAACATTAGGAGAGAAAAAATGACCTGCAAAACCCACGAACATCATGACCACGTTCACGGCGCAAACTGCGGCCACACTGCCATCAAACACGAAGGCCACGTCGATTATTTGCACGACGGCCACCTGCACCATGAGCACAACGGCCACTACGACGAGCATGTCCTGAGCGTCAATGAAACCAATCCTGACGGCTGCCATCCGGTTGACACCTGCCACGGCCACGTTCACGGCGAAGGTTGCGGCCACGAAGCCGTACCGCACGGTGATCACGTTGACTACATCGTCAACGGCCGTTTGCATCACCAACACGGCGATCACTGCGACGACCACGGCCCTGTTGAAATCGTTAAATAAAACTGTTTTTCAGACGGCCTTTAATATGGGGCTTCTATAGAAAAAAGGGGGGTATTTTCACCCCCTTTTCATATATATTGTTGTACCGTACACTAAAACAACCATTATTATGTTTGACATCATATTTGTATTGGTATTCGGCAGGCTCCAAGCCTCTGGAACACTGAATTTCCCCGATAGGCTTTATCCCATCTGGAAATGGGCGGTAGGCGCAGGGACGTTTTATGCCGTGATAGGGACAATGCTGGGATACGTTTTCTACGGTTCCTTCTCCCTCGTCAGCTTTTTGCTGACTACTTTCTTGTCATCCGCCTGGTTCTCCTTGTATTTCAAACTGCTGCGGCTTACCGCCTCAAAAACTATATTGAACCAATGTATTTACTGGGTGCTTGGCATTGTTTCGGCATTGTCGCTCCCCTTTGTTGTGGGCTACCTTTCCTTATTGGCCAAAGGCTTTGTGCAATAAACTTTTCAGATAAACTCTCTATACAATAAGGTCGTTTGAAAGCCTTCTATACAAGGTTTTCAGACGACCTTTGCTTTATTGGGGAACACTTAAAAACCAATGCGGCAAACCGATAGCCATCAACACTGCCGTGATACATGCTAAGAGCGCGCAGATTTGCAGGGCTGTTGAGTTGGCTTTTGGGTAACCCATCAGATTGGGCAGAGGGTTGGACGGCAATATCATGCCGTAGACGAATTGAAGCAGCCCACCTGCTACCATAGGCCATGTAAATACCGGAAATATCAGGCTGATGGCGGCAAGTACGATGCTAATTCTGAACATCCATATCGCCGGATAATGCCCTTTTTCGGCATCATTGCACCGCTTTTCAAGCCAAGTGCTTTGATAGTGCAGTAGGCCGTAAAAGGCGATAGCAAAGACATACACGGAGCCTCCGACCTGACGGCTGAGGCTGCATTGATCCAAGCATGATTGGTTTATCCATAGCAATAGTGCAGACACTACACCTATGCCCAGCAAAATAGGCAGGTTTACTGCGGCAAAACGCGTATGGTTGGCTCTGCGGTTGTCGAGGGGATCGGGTCTTTCGTCGTACAGGATGAAGCCGTCAGGATCTTCGGGGTATGTGCTCATGATGTGGTGAGTGATGATTTAGTTGTAATGCGGTGTTGTTTTGTGTTTTCAGACGACGACTTTGAATTGTTTATCAAACGTTGTCTGAAAAACAAAGGTACAGCTTTGCATCTTATTGGCGATGCAGTTTAAGCAGCAGCTTTCCGTCGCTGTTTCAGACGGCCTTTAATTTTACCAATTTACACGAACAGCCCTGCTGCCGAGCAATGTTTCCAGTTCGTCAAACAAGGCGGTGCTTGGCGTTACCATCCATTTTGGCGCAATTTTCAATTTGCCTGATGCTTTGCCGTTGCTGTACGACAGTTGCAGCGGGATGTGCGACGTGTCGGGCAGGCGGTGTGCGGTGAGGATGGCGGCGAGGCGTGCGATGTCGTGGCCGGGGCGAGGGCGAGGCTGAGGCTTCGGGCGTAGCGTTCGCGCGCCATTTGCAGGGTCATGACTTGGTTGGCCATGATGCGCAGCCCGTCGCCGCCGCCGTAGTCGTCGTGGCTGACTTTGGATTCGATAATCAGCACTTGGTCGGATTTGAGGTAGTCGGCGCAGTTTTCCAGCGTCTGGCCGCTGACCATGATTTCAATCTGTCCGCTCAAATCTTCAAGGCTGACGAAGGCGATTTTGCCGCGTTTGCCCATCATGGTGCGCACGGCGGTCACGAATCCGGCGAGGCGCACGCTGTCTTGCGGTTTCAGACGGCCTAATTTGGTCGGGGCGATTTGGCGGACTTCTTGGGCATACGGGCCGAACGGGTGGCCGGAGAGGTAGAAGCCGATGACGGTTTTTTCTTCGGCGAGTTTTTCCGATTCGCTCCACATGGGTGCGTCAACGAGCTGCACCGGTTCGATGGCGTCTTCCATCATATCGAAAAGCCCGCCCTGATTGGCGTTGGCGGCTTTTTGGTCGGCGTTGTTCATGGCGAGGTCGATGTTCGCCAAGAGCATAGCGCGGTTGGGTTCGATGCTGTCGAACGCGCCGCCGCGTATCAGAGCTTCGAGGGTGCGGCGGTTCATGTGTTCTTTGCCGACGCGCTCGCAGAAGTCCAAGAGGCCGGTAAACTTGCCGCCGCTTTGCCGCGCGGCGATGATGGATTCGACGGCGGCTTCGCCCGTGCCTTTAATCGCGCCGAGTGCGTAGCGGATTTTCATGTTCGGATACGGCGTGAAGCGGTAGTCGGATTCGTTGATGTCGGGCGGCAGGAACTCGATGCCGTTGGCGCGGCAGTCGTCGTAGAAATGTTTGAGCTGGTCGGTGTTGTCCAATTCAGACGACATGGTTGCCGCCATAAATTCGGCAGGATAATGGGCTTTGAGCCATGCGGTCTGGTAGGAAATCAGGGCGTAGGCGGCGGCGTGGGATTTGTTGAAACCGTAGCCGGCGAATTTTTCCATGTAGTTGAAGATTTCGTCGGATTTTTCGCGCGAAATACCTTGTTTTGCCGCGCCTTCGGCGAAGATTTCGCGGTGTTTCACCATTTCTTCAGGCTTTTTCTTACCCATGGCGCGGCGCAGCAAGTCCGCGCCGCCGAGCGAGTAGCCGCCGATAATCTGCGCCGCCTGCATCACTTGTTCTTGATACACCATAATGCCGTAGGTCGGCGCGAGGATGCCTTCGAGCAGCGGGTGGATGTATTGGAATTCCTGCCCCTTCATACGCGCGACAAAGTCGGGAATGTTGTCCATCGGGCCGGGGCGGTAGAGCGACACGAAGGCGATGAGTTCTTCAAACTTGGTGGTGTGCGCCGTTTTCAGCATTTTCTTCATGCCGGTCGACTCGAACTGGAAGACGGCGGTGGTGTTCGCATCGCGGAAGATTTGGTAGGCAACCTGGTCATCAAGCGGAATCTTGCCGACATCGACGATATCGCCGGTGGTGTTTTTGATGTTGTTCTGCGCCATTTCGATAATGGTCAAGTTGCGCAGACCCAAAAAGTCGAATTTCACCAAACCCACGTCTTCCACATCGCCTTTGTCGTACATGGATACGGGCGAGGCGGATTCGTCCGCCTGATACACGGGGCTGTAATCGGAAATCTTACCCGGCGCAATCAACACGCCGCCTGCGTGCATACCCAAACCGCGCGTCAAATCTTCCAGCTTTTTCGCCAGTGTAATCAGTTCGTCCGCTTCTTCCGCTTCGATTAATTCCTGAATCTGCGGCTCGGCCTCCATGGCTTTTTCCAAACTCAGGGGTTTGTTGGCTTCTAACGGAATCAGCTTGGACAGTTTGTCGCACAGCATAAACGGCAGTTCCAGCACGCGTCCCACGTCGCGGATGACCGCTTTGGACGACATCGTGCCGAAGGTGACAATTTGACTGACCGCTTCCGCGCCGTATTTCTCGCGCACATACTCAATCACGCGGCCGCGGTTTGCCTGACAGAAGTCTACGTCAAAGTCAGGCATGGAAACGCGTTCAGGGTTCAAGAAACGTTCAAACAGCAGCGCGTATTTGAGCGGATCAAGGTCGGTAATCTTCAGCGAATACGCCACCAGCGAACCCGCGCCCGAACCACGGCCCGGCCCCACCGGACAGCCGTGCGTTTTCGCCCAGTTGATAAAGTCTTGTACGATAAGGAAATAGCCGGGGAATTTCATCTGGATGATGATGTTCAACTCAAAATCCAAACGTTCCTGATATTCCGGCATTTTTGCCGCACGCTCCGCCTCGTCGGGATAAAGCTGAACCATGCGTTCCTGCAAACCCTCATTGGACAGTTTCACCAAATAATCATCCAGCGACAGGCCGTCCGGAGTAGGGAAGAGCGGCAGGAAGTTTTTGCCCAATGTGATGTGCAGGTTGCAGCGTTTGGCAATTTCTACTGTGTTTTCGAGGGCTTCAGGCAAATCGGCGAAACGTTCGGCCATGGTTTCCGTCGGAATGAAAAACTGGCTCGGCGTGAAATCGCGCGGACGTTTTTTGTCCGTCAGTACCCAGCCGCCTGCGATACATACCCGCGCCTCGTGTGCGTTGAAATCATCGCTGCTCATAAACTGGGTTGGATGCGTTGCCACTACCGGCAAACCCAGTTCCTCCGCCAGCTTCACGCTGCCGGAAACGCAAGCCTCCCATTCAGGACGTTCGGGCAGGCGTTGCAGCTCTAAATAAAACGCATCGGGAAACCACGCCGCATATTTCAACGCCGCCGCACGCGCCGCGTCTTCATTGCCGTTCAACAGATTCACGCCCACCTCGCCGTAATGCGCGCCGCTCAAACAAATCAAGCCGCTGTTGTTGCCGTTTTCCAGCCATTCGGGGTTGAGTTCCGCATGATGGACATTGCGGTCTTTGCCGACATAGGCCTCCGTCAAAAGCTCGCTCAAGCGCAGATAGCCCGCATCGTTGCGGATAATCAGCATGGCGCGAAAGGGTTTGTCGGGCGCATTCGGATTGCCTATCCACACGTCCGCCGCGCCGATGGGCTTAATCCCTGCACCGCGGCAGGCTTTATAGAATTTCACCAAGCCGAATTCGTTCATCAAATCGCTGATGCCCAAAGCAGGCAAACCGTATTCCTGCGCTTTGGCAATCAGTTTTTTAATCCGCACCATACCGTCGGTAATCGAAAATTCGGTATGCAGGCGCAGGGGGATGTAGGTCGGCTCGGTCATGGCAAAATCGGCGTGAACAATAAAAGGCGTATTGTAGCAGGGTTGGCGGTTAAAGGCCGTCTGAAAACCAAATGTAATGGGTTTGGATAAAGCAAATCAAACAGAAGGGGGCTTTCTTTCAGACGGCCATGTTAAAATATCGCCATTATTGAAAAGGATTAAATGATGGAAGCAACCGTCTATCTTGAAGACAACGAATACATCGCGTTGTGCGACTTATTGAAATTGGCCGGCCTTGCCGAAAGCGGCGGACAGGCAAAAGCGTTTATCGCCGAAGGGCTGGTATTGCGTAACGGCGAAACCGAAACCCGTAAAACCGCCAAAATACGCGGCGGCGAAGTGATTGAGTTTGACGGTGCGCGTTTGGAAATCGCCGATGGATACGACCCTGAAGAATAAGGCCGAAGCCATCTTGGGCGAGCCGTTGTTAGACGAACCTGTCCGCCCTGAGTCGTGGGAATGTTGCGGCAGCGAGTGCGGCGATGCCTGTATCCAGACAATGTATTGGGCGGAAAAAGCACGCTATGATGCGCAACAGCGGAAATTGAGAGAAGCGGGTTGGACTGATGGCGAAGATGAGGCAAAGGCCATCTGAAAACGATTGGTTTCAAACAATGCTGCATTAAAGCCAATGCCGTCTGAAAGTTTCAGACGGCATTGGCTTTTTAAAAGTTTAAATTAAGATTTTGTTACCTCGGAAGCGGTTGCATTTTCAGGTGTGTCAGGTGCAGCATCGGCAGGAGCCTGATAATCTGTATTTTGCGATGAAGAGGGCTCGGTATTGTCATAGTTATCATGTTTATGATGCTTATCATGTTTACCAAAGTGTCGTTTGTCTTGATCGTCATCTTGCGCTACCGCCAATACTTTGCCGTTTTGAGCATCAACCAAAGCTTCGTATTCGACGCCGTCTTTCAAGATTTCTACTTTGTAACGGCCGCCCAAATGTTGTTTGTATTTGTAATCGACATCTTTAACGACGCCGCCCACTTCTGCTACCGCTGCTGCGGCTGCTTGCTGGCCGGAAACCTTTGCAAACATACCTTCTTTGAAAGCCATGGTACCTGCCGCACCAGCAACACCCAAACTTGAAGCAATAATACCGGCAATGATGAGTTTTTTTGAAATAAAAGCGTTAATGCGTTTCATGATTTTCTTTCCTACTGTGTTGTTGAACGATGAATGCATTCTATGCCTCAACAATTAGCTGAATATGAGCAAAATGCTAAGATGTGTAATTAGTTGCAATACTAAAATTAACACTTTAATAATAATGGAGATCGAAGCCGCGCTTTCAGACGGCCTTGCTGATATGTTGTGATGGCATATTTGGCGGAGATTGTGGTTTGCGTGTGAAAACAAAAAAGTGTGATGAAAAAAGGGCATGTGTGAGACATGCCCCCGGATTAAATGGTAAATGCGATGGTGAGAAACCAAATGACGGAATAAGATTTGCGGTTGGTCAACTTATCTCATTCCGCCTTGTTTTACAATCACTCAGGCGATGTTTCGCCTGCAAGATTTTCGATTTCTTCGCGATGCGCGTCAAACCATGAACCGACCACTTGATTGACTTCGTCCATGCCTTGTTTTTTCAGGCTGGAGAATAATTGAACGCTGATTTTTTGGCGGTCGGTGTAGGGTTTGAGTGATTTTTTAACCGCCGCCAACGTTTTAATCTGATCGTTTTTAGACAGTTTGTCTGCTTTTGACAGCAGGATATGCACAGGACGGCCGGTGATGTGGAAAAAGTCCAGCATTTGAATGTCTAAAGCTTTGAGCGGATGGCGCGAGTCCATAATCAAAATCAGGCCGATCAGTTGGCGGCGTTGTTGCAGGTAGTCGCCCAAGAGTTTGACCCAGTGCGCACGGATGGCCTCCGGTACTTGCGCGTAGCCGTAGCCGGGCAAGTCGACCATGAAATTGCCGTTTTCCAGTTCAAAGAAATTGATGTGTTGGGTGCGGCCCGGTGTTTTGGAAACATAGGCAAGGCGCACATGATTGGTTAAAGTATTGATGGCGCTGGATTTGCCGGCATTGCTTCGGCCGACAAAGGCAATCTCGGCCGACGTGTCGGGCAGGTCTTTCAGATGGTTGACCGTTGTAAAGAATTTGGCGTTTTGAAAAAGGTTCATCAGTATTTCCTTGCATGGAAACAAAACTGCAACATCATAATTTGTATCGGGCATTTATGTTGCAGCAGTTTGGTAATTTGAGTAGTAATTTAATGTAAACTTGGTATAGAATAGCACGTTTATAGAATTATCGGTTTTAATCGGGAAAATTCCCCGGTATTTGAGTATAAAAAAGGCATTGACGCGGTACGCAATGCTGTAATCAGGAGCACTCCATGAAACGATTGACTTTATTGGCCTTGGTATTGGCTGCCGGTGCGGTTTCCGCTGCCCCTAAAGCAGATGCTGAAAAAGGCAAACAGGTAGCGACTACTATCTGTGCGGCGTGTCACGCAGCCGATGGTAACAGCGGTATCGCAACTTATCCTAAACTGGCAGGTCAGGCTGCGGCCTACACCTACGGTCAAACCATGGCCATCAAAGACGGTACCCGTACCCACGGTGCTGCCGGCGTGATGAAACCGATGGTGATGAACTTGTCCGAACAAGACATCCGCGACGCTGCCGCCTACTACGCCAAACAACAAGGCAAACCGGGCGAAGCTAATCCTAAAGAAAACCCAGAGCTGGGCGCGAAAATCTATCGCGGCGGCCTGAGCGCTAAAAAACTGCCGGCATGTATGTCTTGCCACGGTCCTAGCGGCGCAGGTATCCCTGGCGGCGGTACTGAAATCCAAGCCTATCCTCGTCTGGGCGGCCAACACAAAGCTTACGTTGTCGAGCAAATGAAAGCTTACCAATCCGGTCAACGCAAAAACGCCATCATGGCCGATATTGCCAACCGCCTGAGCGAAGAAGAGTTGAACGCAGTAGCCAACTTCATCCAAGGTTTGCACTAATTTCGTTTTGAAACGAGCTTATTGATACAGGCCGTCTGAAAACCCTTCAGACGGCCTTAGCCAATATAGGCCGATAAGCCTGATTGTTTTTTTCAAATAGCGACAGCAAGATTTTTACTACAATATGCAGTATTCTTCCTTTCGCATCACACGTCATTGCAGTCCGTTCCATCGGATCGGGTTGCCCCAAGCCGACATTTGAGACATGAGTAAATCTTCATCATCCGTCCCACTTATCCGTAGACCATGGTTTGCCTTTTTCAGCTCCATGCGTTTTGCCGTCGCCCTGCTCAGCCTGTTGGGCGTGGCTTCGATTATCGGTACGGTCTTGCAACAAAATCAGCCACAAGTCGATTATTTGGTGAAATTCGGCCCGTTTTGGTCGCAGATTTTCGGCTTTTTGGGCCTGTACGACGTGTATGCCTCGGCGTGGTTTGTTGTCATCATGATGTTTTTGGTGGTTTCCACCGGATTGTGCCTGATTCGCAATGTTCCGCCGTTTTTGCGCGAGATTCGTTCCTTCCGTGAAAACGCGAAGGAAAAATCACTGGCGGCAATGCGCCATTCCATCGTTTTAGACGGACAGGTGACGCCCGAAGTCGCGCAACGGTATTTGGAAGTACAAGGCTACGGCTGCAAAACCGTTACGCGTGAAGACGGTTCGGTTTTGGTGGCGGCAAAAAAAGGCGCGATGAACAAATGGGGCTATATCTTTGCCCATGCCGCGCTGATTGTGATTTGTTTGGGCGGTTTGATAGACAGCAATATCCTGCTGAAAATCGGTATGCTCACTGGTCAAGTCGTGCCGGACAATACTGCGGTTTATGCCAAAGACTTTAAGCCAGAAAGCGTGTTGGGTGAATCCAACCTGTCGTTTAGGGGCAATGTCAATATTGCGGAAGGGCAGAGCGCGGACGTGGTGTTTCTGAATGCGGATAACGGCATGCTGGTGCAAGACCTGCCGTTTTCGGTCAAATTAAAGAAATTCCATATCGACTTTTACGATACCGGTATGCCGCGTGATTTTGCCAGTGACTTGGAAGTAACGGACAAGGCAACCGGCAAAGTCAGCGAACACACCATCCGCGTCAACCATCCTTTGACGTTGCACGGTATTACGGTTTATCAGGCAAGTTTTGCCGACGGCGGCTCTGACTTGACGTTTAAAGCGTGGAATCTGGTTGATGCCGACCGTACTCCGGTCAAACTCAAAGCGACTTCCATGCGCGAGTTTCCGCTGGATTTGGGCAAGGCTTCTTATAAGCTGGAATTCGACCAGTTTACTTCGATGAACGTCGAAGACATGAGCGAGCCGTCTGAAAAAGAGCAAAATTTGAAATCCGCCATCAATGATGTTCGCTCCGTCCGTCAAGAAGGCAAAAAATACACCAATATCGGCCCGTCTATCGTTTACCGTATCCGCGACAAAGCAGGGCAGGCGGTCGAATATAAAAACTATATGTTGCCGGTAAAACAAGATGAAGACTATTTTTTCATTACCGGCACACGCAGCGGCTTGGCGCAGCAATACCGCTGGTTGCGCATTCCGATGGATAAAAACGGCCAAATCGACACCTTTATGGCTTTGCGCCAATATCTGAAAGACGATGCGGCACGCCGTAAAACCGTTGCCAATGCCGTTAAAGGCGCGCCTGCCGAAATCCGTGAGCAATTCATGGCGGCGGCGGAAAACACTTTGTCTATTTTTGCCAAAGGCGGCTATTTGGCTTTGGACGAATTTGTTACCACCAATATTCCGAAAGAACAGCAGGAAAAAATGCAGGGCTATTTCTATGAGATGCTCTATGGCGTGATGAATGCCGCTTTGGAAGACACGATCAGCACATACAATCTGCCGGCTTGGCCGCAAGATGAAAAACGCAACCGCTTCCTGCTGCATGCAATGGATGCTTACACCGGTTTGACCGAATATCCCGCGCCGATACTGCTGCAACTGGAAAGTTTTACCGAAGTGCGCTCTTCCGGTCTGCAGATGACCCGTTCGCCGGGCGCATTCTTGGTGTATTTGGGTTCGGTATTGCTGGTGTTGGGTACGGTGTTTATGTTCTATATTCGTGAAAAACGTGCTTGGCTGCTGTTTTCAGACGGCCGTATCCGTTTTGCCATGTCTTCCAGCCGCAACGAACGCGACTTGCAGAAAGAATTTCCGCAACACACACGGCAATTGCAGCAGCTTGCCAAGGATTTGAACCATGAATAACAAACATCAGGCCTTGCCCGAGCATGAGCTTCTGACACACAAATCATTTATCCGAAACCTCAACCTTTTCGACTGGGCATTTGCGCTGCTGATTGCAGTCGGTGCGTTTATTGCCCAAACCCAGGCCGGTCTGCACATGGACATCTACGAAATGGTGATTTTGTGGGTGAGTGCTGGGATTGCCGTTTTTCTGGGTTGGTTTTTCAAACCGATGCGCTGGTTTATCCCTTTGGGCGTGTGCTTGGCGTATTTGGCCGTTGATTTGTATGGGGGCGACATCAAACGCGCAGACGGCTTCCTGCTCAAATACCTGTTAAGCAGCCAGTCGGCGATTATGTGGCAATGCGCGTTTGTGTTCTTCGCCTTGTTCGCCTATATCGTCGGCGCGATAGCGGCGGTGCGCAAAAATGTACCGTCCAATACGCTTTTGGGCATGGGTACCGTGTTTGCATGGGTTTCCGCGATGGCGGGCTTTGTCGGTTTGCTGGTGCGCTGGCATGAAAGCTATCTGCTGCGTCCCGATGCCGGCCATATTCCGGTTTCCAACCTTTACGAAGTATTTATCTTGTTCTTGGTCATTACGGCGCTGATGTATCTCTATTACGAAGGCCGTTTTGCCGTACAAAAACTGGGCGGCTTCGTCTTCAGCTTTATGGCGATTGTGGTCGGATTTGTCTTGTGGTACAGCGTTTCACGCGAGGCGCATACCATTCAGCCGCTGATTCCGGCTTTGCAGTCTTGGTGGATGAAAATCCACGTTCCGGCCAACTTTATCGGCTACGGCGCATTCTGTATCGCCGCCATGCTGGGTATTGCCGAATTGCTGGCACTCCGAAAAGAAGATGCGGGCAAAAAATCATGGCTGCCGCACTCGCAAGTCATTGAAGAAGTCATGTACAAAGCGATTGCCGTCGGTTTCCTGTTCTTCACGATTGCCACCATTCTCGGCGCATTGTGGGCGGCCGAAGCGTGGGGCCGCTATTGGAGCTGGGACCCGAAAGAAACTTGGGCATTCATCGTTTGGCTGAATTACGCGGTCTGGTTGCATTTGCGGCTGGTGGCAGGCTGGCGCGGCAGGGTGTTGGCTTGGTGGGCAGTCATCGGCTTAATCATTACCGCCTTTGCCTTTATCGGCGTGAATATGTTCTTAAGCGGCCTGCATTCTTACGGCACTTTGTAAGCAACTATCCCACACTTTATTTCAGACGGCCTTTTTCCGTTTTCGGAGAAAACGCCGTCTGAATCGTTTTTAATCATTTTTTCAGACGGCCTCAAACCATGTTGGTATTAGGAATTGAATCATCTTGCGACGAAACCGGCGTTGCGCTCTACGATACCGAGCGCGGCCTGTTGGCGCATCATTTGCATACACAAATGGCGATGCACGCCGAATACGGCGGCGTTGTCCCAGAATTGGCCAGCCGCGACCATATCCGTCGTGTCGTGCCGTTGACGCAAGGTTGCTTGAAAGAAGCAGGCGTAGGCTATGCCGATATTGACGCGGTTGCTTTTACGCAAGGTCCGGGCTTGGGCGGCGCATTGCTGGCCGGTTCAGGCTTCGCCAACGCTTTGGCATTTGCCATCGGCAAGCCCGTTATCCCCGTCCACCATCTTGAAGGCCATTTGCTCTCGCCTTTGTTGGCAGACGACAAGCCCGAATTTCCGTTTGTCGCTTTGCTAGTGTCAGGTGGACATACGCAATTTATGGCTGTACGCGGTATCGGCGATTACACCTTGCTGGGTGAAAGCGTCGATGATGCGGCAGGCGAGGCGTTCGACAAAACTGCCAAGCTTTTAGGTTTGCCTTATCCCGGCGGTGCCAAATTGTCCGAGTTGGCCAAACTCGGCACGCCTTATGCTGTCACATTTCCACGCCCCATGCTCCATTCGCACGATTTACAGATGAGCTTTTCCGGTTTGAAAACCGCCGTTTTGACCGCTGTCGAAAAAGTCCGTGCCGAAACCGGCAGCGATGAAATTCCGGAACAAACACGCAACGACATTTGCCGCGCTTTCCAAGATGCGGTAGTTGACGTATTGGCGGCCAAAGCCAAAAAAGCGTTGTTGGATACCGGCTTCAGAACTTTGGTGGTTGCCGGCGGTGTGGGTGCAAACTGGAAACTGCGTGATGAATTTTCGCGCTTAACCGTCAAAGTGCCGTCTGAAAAAGGCAAACCCAAACCGCAGGAAGAAAAAATCAATGTTTATTTCCCACCGATGGCATATTGTACCGACAACGGCGCAATGATTGCCTTTGCCGGCGCGATGCGTCTTGCCGAGCGTCAGGCTGTCGGCGCATTCAATGTCAAGCCGCGCTGGCCGCTGTCGGATATTGTGAAACAGGGCTGATGTATTAGACTGCTTCGATGCAATGAAAGGCCGTCTGAAATGACGAATTTATCCAAAGGTTTGCTGGCGGCCATAACGTCCAATGCATTGTTTGCCATGCTGT
This sequence comes from Neisseria subflava, assembly GCF_024205745.1. Classification (NCBI taxonomy): domain Bacteria; kingdom Pseudomonadati; phylum Pseudomonadota; class Betaproteobacteria; order Neisseriales; family Neisseriaceae; genus Neisseria; species Neisseria subflava. The sequence continues at coordinate 553,404 of NZ_CP073117.1, read as the reverse complement.
TTCTGTACGGCATATGGATGCAGCCGATGAGCGGTACGGAAATTTTTGCGTGGCGTATGGTGGCGATGCTGTCGGCTTTATGCGTGCTGATGACGATGGTCAACGGTTGGCAGGCGGCGGCGCGGTTTGCGAACAATATCGGCCGCGATTGGAAGAGGTGGCTGTTGATTGTATTGCCGACGCCGATATTTGCCAGCCAGTTGTGGCTGTTTGTCTGGGGACCCGTCAACGGCGAAGGTGTAAACGTGGCGATGGGCTATTTTCTGTTCCCATTGTCTATGATGTTGGGCGGACGGATTTGGTTTAAAGAGCGTTTAAACCGATTGCAGACGGTTGCCGTTGTGTTGGCCTGTGCAGGCGTGGCATGTGAATTGGTACGGTCGGGTGCGTTTTCGTGGACGACTGTATGGGTGTTCGGTACTTATCCGTTTTATTATCTACTGCGCCGAAAACTGGGCGTGCCTTCTTTAATCGGTCTGACCTTTGATTTAATGATGATTACGCCGTTTGCGTTGGCGTATATTTTGCTGGCAACGGATACTCCGGCGATGATTGCGGCCAAACCGGTTTTAATTTTCTTTATTGTGTTGCTGGGCTTCAATAGCGCAATATCTATGCATTTGAATTTGAAGGCGAATCAGTTACTTCCGGTTGCGGTGTTCGGTATGTTGAGCTATTTGGAACCTGTATTGCTCTTTATCGTGTCGATTGTGTGGCTGGGCGAACCGGTACAAAAAGGCGCATTGATCGGCTATGGCCTGATTTGGTCGGGATTGTGCGTGATGATAGCCAATGGCTTGTTGGGAATGAAGAAAGAAAAAAAATTGGCTAAAGCTTGATGATAGATTTAAGGCCGTCTGAAAAATGGGTTGCCCAATATTTTCAGACGGCCTTTGATATTGCAAGGGACGTATCGGATACGCCCCTTTTGTTTTACCAGCTTTGGGCGATACGGTCGGCTTCTTGCAGGCGTTCGACTGTGCCGACGTCCAACCAAAGGCCGTTGTGATGTTCGCCGCTGATTTGGCTTTGACTCATGGCTTGACGCAACAGTGGGGCAAGTTTGGCAGCTTGGTGTGCCGGTGTGTCTTTGAAAAGCGCAGGATGATAAACGCCCACGCCGCTGAAAGTCAGGGCTTGGCCGTCTGTGGATGATGCGGATACCAGGCCGTCTGAAAGCAGGCCGAAGTCGCCTTCGGGATGATGGGGCGGATTGTCCACCAGCCACAAATGGGCGAGAAGGTTGTGTTCCTGTATGCGCTGGGCAGCCAGTCGTGCAACTTGGAAATCAATGTCGGTCAACACGTCGCCATTGACGACCAAAAACGGCTCGTTGCCCAAAAGCGGTAGGGCGGTGGCAATGCCTCCGGCAGTTTCCAGGCCTCCGGCGCGCTCGGGAGAATAGACAATGTGTACGTCGTAGGTTGAACCGTCTTTCAATGTATCTTCGATTTGCTGGCCAAGCCAGGCATGGTTGATGACGATTTCAGTGAATCCGGCCTGTTGCAGGCGGCGCAAATGCCAGCCGATAAGCGGCGTGCCTGCTACTTTGAGTAAGGGTTTGGGCGTGTGGTCGGTCAGGGGGCGCATGCGTTCGCCGCGACCGGCGGCCAGTATCATTGCTTTCATGGGTGTGCCTATAATGTGTGAAACAGAAAAAGTCTCAGGCCGTCTGAAAAATGAAACCGATGTTTCAGACGGCCTGAGACCTTTATTTATTCCAAAGATTTGAATTGCCTACGGAAATACAGCAATGCCGGTGCTTGCGTGTCGGTATTGCGGATTTCGTTGAGCTGAACGAAAAAGACGTAATGCGTGCCGATTTCGCGCTGATCGACAATGCTGCCGTGCAGGTGCGCCAGCGCGCCTTCAACCTCGAGCTGTCCCGTTTGCCCTCTATGCCAAATATGGTATTCGAAGCGTTCTTCGGGCGAGAGGTCGGTCAGTCCGGCAAAGTGTTCGGCGACATCCTGCTGGCTGTCGTTGAGCGTGTTGATGCACAAATCACGATTGCCTTGCAGGATGGGAATGATGGCGGATTGGCGGTTGATGCACAGCATGACCGTCGGCGGCTCATCGGTAACGGCGGTTACGGCAGTCATGGTAATGCCATAGCGTCCTGCTTCGCCGTCTGTCGTGATAACGTGCACGCCGGCGGCACAGGAGGCCATGGCATCTCGAAATGGTCTCTTGAGTGTGTGTGTTGAGTCTGTCATCCGGCTTTCTTTATTTTAATGCCTGTTCGATTTTTGCCAGCTCTGCCAAGAGTTCTTTAAGTTGTGCCATTTTTTCTTTGGATAGAACTTTTTCAATCGCATCGTAGCGTTCGTCAACCAATGCACCGGTGGATTCATAGAGTTTCTCGCCTTCGGGCGTCAGTTTCAGGTAAACACGGCGTTGGTCGTTGGAAGGCTTCAGGCGCACGGCCAAACCTGCTTTTTCTAAGCGGGTCAGAATGCCGGTCAGGCTGGGACGGAGGATGCAGGCCTGATTGGCCAAATCTTGAAAGTCGAGTGTGCCGTTTTCCGCTAAGAGCCGGATGATACGCCATTGCTGGTCGGTAATATTGGCTTGGTTCAGAATAGGGCGGAATTGGGTCATCAATGCTTCCCGCGCCTGAATCAGACCGATATTGATAGATGCATGTTTAGATTGGTTGGGCATTACTAAGTCTCCGGTGTTATCAAAAATCAAACCGTTGAAGCGTAGGTAGATTGATAAAGGCGAATATTGCTGTTTTAAGGCTGCCGTCGGCAGCCGGGTCATGGGAACAAAAGCATCACTGCCACAATATTAGATGAAGATCTCTAACAGTTTGTTTTAATAATAATGTTTCCAATTGTTCTTATGGTTATATCTTAGTCTATTTTCTTTATAATCTCAACAAAATCATATGTTATTGGGAAAGAGATAGTTTATTTATTTATGAAATGGAATTGGTTGAATATATTCAGGTGAAATTATTCTTTAGATTCTCTATTTTTAGTGGATTTTCAATGAATTTAGCTGAAGATGTTTGCCAAGTAAATCCTGATTTTTAAACCGATATAACTGGAAAGTCCGGATGTGTGATGAATCATTTTGCCATCTTTTAATATGATAATGGTCGGTGTGACGGCTATGTTCCATTTTTGAGCCATCAGGCCGTCTGAATCATTGAAGTTTGGAAAGGATAGATTGTTTTGTTGCATATGGTAGGCAATGTCTGCATCGCTTCCGGAGCGCAAGGCTACGCCCAGTGTTGGGATATTGTCTTGGTGCAGCTTTTCTATGGTTGATGATGTGTATGAACAAATACGACACCAACTACCCCAAAAATAAACGACGGCAACCCGATTTTGGCTGAAGGATTGGAGGGAGGTGGTTTGATCATTGGTTAAGGTCAGGGTTTGTGCTGCTGATTGTGAGGGTTGGTCAGGCTTGCGCACCCAGTCGACAATCAGGGATAAGAAGATGAAGATAATCACAGCCTGAAGCAATGATTTGGCGTAGTGGAGCAGGGTTTTCATCATATATTGCGGGGGATATTGGATTATTGTTTTATAAATGAAAAAAGCCTTGCAGAGCAAGGCTTTTTGATTCGATTCTGAAAACGTATTAACGTTTGGAGAATTGTTTTGCGCGACGTGCTTTGCGCAAACCAGGTTTTTTACGTTCAACTTCACGAGCATCGCGAGTAACGAAGCCTGCTTGAGACAGAGCTGGTTTCAGAGCTGCGTCGAAGTCGATCAGGGCGCGGGTGATGCCGTGACGGATAGCGCCGGATTGACCGGTTTCACCACCACCGGTTACGTTAACTTTGATGTCGAAAGATTCGGCATTTTCAGTCAGAACCAGAGGTTGACGTACAACCATGCGGCTGGTTTCACGTGCGAAGAATTCGTCAACGGGACGGCCGTTTACGATGATTTGGCCGGTACCTTTAGTCAAGAATACACGAGCCACTGAACTTTTGCGGCGGCCTGTGCCGTAGTAGTATTTACCGTTCATGTCGTGTCCTTATTATTTCAGTTCCAAAACTTTAGGTTGTTGTGCAGCGTGGTCGTGTTCGGCGCCGGCGTACACTTTCAGTTTTTTGATCATGGCGTAGCCCAGAGGACCTTTAGGCAACATGCCTTTTACGGCTTGTTCCAAAGCGCGACCCGGGAATCGCTCTTGCATTTCGCGGAAAGTACGCTCGTAGATGCCGCCTGGGAAACCAGAGTGACGGAAGTATTTTTTGTCTTCGAATTTAGCACCGGTCACGCGCAGTTTGTCTGCGTTGATGACGATGATGTAGTCGCCGGTATCAACGTGAGGGGTGTATTCGGGTTTGTGTTTGCCGCGCAGACGGTGTGCGACTTCGGCTGCGACACGACCCAGAACTTTGTCTTCTGCGTCAATGACGAACCATTCGCGCTTCACCTCATGGGGTTTTGCAGAGAAGGTTTTCATGGTTGGAATCCAGATATATATAGAAAGTTATGGATTTTAAAGAGGAGATTGGTTTTTGTCAATCTTAATTGAGTGTGTTTGATGCATGAATATGCGGTTTTTTCAGACGGCCGGAAATCTTTACGAAAGTCTTTACTTAGAAAGGGGAAAGCCACACCTGTCGGTATGGCTTTTTTAGGGAATCCCCACGAGTGCCGTTTAGGCTGAATCCGCTTGAACCTTGCTGACAAGGCGGTCACCTCGGGTAGTTTCGGGTGCGTCCGATAAACGGACGCTCGCGCCCACTACAGCTCCCGGCAACCTAAAGCGAACGTATTGGTTCAAAGGAATATATGCCTTTGCGAACACCGCAGGGAAAAGGGGGAAATCAGTTTTGTTCCAAGCGCGCCAGTGCTTTTTGGCACGCGTTGTTCATGTCGGTTATTCTACGCTCAAATTCACCGATTGCCAAATCGTCGTTGAGGGTGGTTTTCAAGAGGTCGTGTACGACGTTGAGGGCTGCCATGACGACGATTTTGTCCGTGCCGACGATGCGGCCGCTTTCTTTAATTGCATCGCTTTTTTTGTTGAGCATTTCAACGGCTTGCAGGAGGGTGGCTTTTTCTTCACTCGGCGTGTTGATGGTGAAGTTGACATTCATGATGTCGAGATTGACTTGTTCGATACTCACGGGGCATCCTTTTATTGTTGTGTTTCTTGGGGCAATCGGGCAATGAGGCTGCGGATTTGGTCTGCACTTTGGGCCAGCGCGTTGCGGTAGTTTTCTTTTTCGGCAGTCAGGTTGTCAATTTTGCTTTGCAGGTCTTCTTTGAGTTTGCCGACTTGAACCAGCAAGGCTTCGCTGAGTTCGTCAATGGCCGCGTCGTGTTGGCGTTTTTGTTGCTCTTGCTCGAGTTTGAGTCTGTTGATTTCTTCGTTGAGGCGGCGGTTTTCTGAAACCAGAGTTTCAAATTTTTGGACAAGTTGGTAAACGTTGATTTCCAGATTGTTCAGTGATTGGTTCATGTGTTTCCCTTCAGACGGCCTTATGGCCGTCATATTGTGCGTCAGGCCGTCTGAATGGCAGACGGCGCGACCGTTTATTCGAAGCGCGCGCTTCGTTCCATCAGTCGTTCAACGACTTGCTGCGGGGTCATTTCTTTGCGGATGAGTTGCAGCAGGGTTTGAGTGATGGGCATATCGATTTGGTATTTGGCGGCGGTATTGAAGACTTCTTCAATGGTGCTGACGCCTTCGGAAACGTGGCCGATTTCGACAAGCACTTGATGCAACTCTTTGCCTTCTGCGAGACCGAGGCCGACACGGCGGTTGCGCGAGAGTGCGCCGGTACAGGTCAGGATAAGGTCGCCGATGCCTGCCAAGCCCATCATGGTTTTGGGTTGCGCGCCCATGGCGATGGCAAGGCGGGTGATTTCGGCAAGGCCGCGTGTTACTAAGGCTGCGCGTGCATTGAGGCCGTACTCGAGGCCGTCTGAAAGGCCGGTGGCAATTGCCATGACGTTTTTAACGGCACCGCCCACAGCGACGCCGATGACGTCGGTGCTGCCGTACAGACGCATCACGTTGGTGTTCAGTTGGGCAGTGGTTTCCTCCACCCAGTCTTTGTTTTCGGAAGCAAGCACGACGGCGCAAGGCAGTTGGGCTGCAAGTTCTTGGGCAAAGCTCGGACCTGAGAGAACGCCGATTTTTTTATTGTTAGGCAGGACTTCTTTCAGTACTTGGAAAGTCAGAAGGCCGGTATCTTGTTCAAAACCTTTGCAGGCGGCGAGAACGGGAATATCGGCGGCGTTATGCTGTTTGAGCAGCTCGGCGCTGCTTCTGAGTCCGGCTACGGAGGTGACGATCAGGGCAAGTTGGCTGTCTTTCAGCGCTTCTCCCAAATCGGCGTGAACAGTCAGGGACTCAGGGAAAGGGAAGCCGGGCAGGCCGCGTTTGTTTTCGCGATCTGCTTGCAGGGTGCGGATTTGGTCGGGATTGCGTGTCCAAAGTGCAACTTCATTGTTGTGGTGCGCAAAGTGCAACGCGAGAGCTGTACCCCACGAACCTGCGCCGATGACGGTAATTTTCATGTTTCTCTTCCATATGGGAACGGGGCTTACTTTAAAACAAACGGCTTTGGGGTGCAAGGGCGGCGTTTGTGAAAAGTATTTTGTGCCGTTTAAAAAGCCTTAGGCCGTCTGAAAGTTCAGACGGCCTGCTTCGGTTTATGATTTATTGTTACCGGAATGGTAGGCATCGTAGGCGTAGTAGTCGTAGCTGTTGTTGGCTTCACGCTTCATGCCGTTGAGGACGACACCTTTGATGTTGATGTGGTTTTGTTTGAGGCGTTCGACGCTGGCCTCAAGCTCTCGTGCACGTGTGTGTGCATAACGGCTGATCATCAGGACGGTGCCTGCATGTTGGCCGATGATGACGGCGTCGGTCACGGCCAATACGGGCGGCGTATCCAAGATGACGTAGTCGTAGCGTTGGCGCGCGTGGGCAAGCAACTCGTTGAAACGGTTGTCCATCAAAAGCTCGGACGGATTGCTAGGATAGCTGCCGCTGCTGATGAGGTGGAGGTTCTCAATGCCGGTTTCTTGTACGGCTTTGGCCGGAGCGGCTTTGCCGTTGAGGATGTCAGACAAGCCGAACTCGGGGTAAGGCCGAAGAGTCGGTCGAGGTAGCCTTTGCGCATATCGGTATCGATAAGCAGAACGCGTTTGCCTGACTGCGCCATTACGGTGGCGAGGTTGGCGGAGATAAAGGATTTACCTGCTTCAGGCGCGGCACCGGTAATCATGAGGACGTTGTTAGGCGCATCCAGCATGGAGAAGTAGATATTGGTGCGCAGGGCGCGGATGGCTTCGACGGCAGTGTCGGTGCGGTCTTCGCTGGCCAGCAGATAGTTGGAACGGCCGCCGGTTTTCTTGAATTTGCTTTTGAAGAAGTCGCGTTTTTGCTGGGTTTTGGAGTGCGGAACAAGAGCGACGACTTCCAAATTGAGGTTTTCGATTTCTTCAGATGAAGTAATGCCGTTTTTCATGCGGTTGCGGATCATCAGCCACAAAGCGGTCAATGAGCCCGCGGCAAGTGCGCTCAGGAGCGTGATGACGGCTTTGCGCGGGGCAACAGGGTTTTCGGGGACATAGGCATAATCGACGATGCGGACATTACCTTGCGCACTGGCTTTCATGATGTTGAGTTCTTGTTGTTTGCTCAACAGTTGAACGTAGGTAGCCTGGTTGGTTTCTACGTCGCGGGTCAGGCGGATAACTTCTTGTTGGGTATTCGGCAACTCGGCAATTTGTTGGTTGATTTTGTTTTTAGCGCGCTCGAGAACGGCAAGTTTGTCCAATACGGCTTTATAGGAAGGGTGTTCCGGCGTGTACAGCTCGGCCAAGCCTGCTTCTTCGGTTTTGAGCAGGGTAATTTGGGTTTCGATACCGGTCAGGCTTTCCAATGCACCTTTGGACTCGAGCGGAATGTCGAGGGAACCTGATTGTTGGCGGTAGGCATTGAGCTTGTTTTCAGCGTCTTGCAAGGTTTCTTTCAAGCGTGGCAATTCTTCGCTGATGAAGGCCAAACCGCTGGATGCAACTTGGACGTCGCGTTCGCGGTTTTGTGCAACGTAGTTGTCGGCAATGCTGTTGAGGATGACGCTGGTACGTTTAGGGTCGGTGCCGGTAAAGGCAAGGTTGATGATGGGGCTGGTTTTACCTTTGCTGATAACAGCCAGCTTGTTTTGGATGTTTTCGATGGCGCTGATGCGGGAGAACTTGGTCAACGCAAATTCTTGACCCGGATTGGCCAAGATTTGATCGATTTTGAGGGTGGTTTGATTGTTGATTTTCAGAGGCACGCCGACCTTGCCTTCTACAACGCGTTTGTCAGGAAGGGTAAGGGTATAGGCTTTGTTGCTCTTGGCGGTCAGCGTGAAGGTTTTGTTGAACCATTCGTCTTGTACGGTAAAGTTGCCGACGGTCAGTTTGGGATCGGGGTCGCCGCTGATGTTGTGCATCAGGCTGCCGATAATAGGTGTGTATTTGGCTTTTACTTCTTGGTCAAGCTGAAGGTCGTCAACGGTTTTACCCAGCACCAAGCGTGATTGAACCAGCTCGACTTCTGCTTCAGACGGCGTGGTTTGGTTGTTGAAGATGCTGTTGATTTCGGTCAGGATTTGGTTTTGTCGCGTTTCAATTTCCAGCATGGCGTCGGCACGGTATTGTGGAGTGGATGCCAGGCTGAAGGCTGCGCCAAGAATGCCGCCTGCAAGCAGGGCGGCGAGGATTTTGTATTTATTTGTCCAAATTACGCGCAGTTGTTGGCCGAAGTCGATTTCGTCGTTGTCTGCGCTGTAAGGTGTATAGGTCGTTTTTTTCATTGCTTGCTTTCTTGTTCATGCCGGTTTTATACCGGTTGAGTTTTTCCGTTTAGTTTGGTTTTCCAAGTGTCTGCGGCAGCATTGAGTTGTTCAAAAACGGCTTCAAACATTTCGCTGCTTTGTTTGTATGGGTCAGGTACGGTTTTTTTAGGCAACCATTGGGCAAACAGCATGGTTTTGCTGCGTGCCGGCGGATGGATGTCGGCCACCATGTCGATTTGGCTGGGCTCCATGACGAGAATCAAATCGGCCTGTTCGCACATCGAGGCGGTCAGTTGGCGTGCCGTATGGCCTGCAACGATAACGCTGTGTTTGAGTGCGGTTTTAATGGCTTGAAAATCGGCATCCTTACCTGCCAGTGCTTTTATGCCGGCGCTGCTGATTTGATGGCCGGGTAGTTTTTTCTGCATGATCCGCTCTGCTGTGGGGGAGCGGCAGATGTTGCCTAGGCAGACGATGAGTATGTTGTGGTACATGATATTGTTTTCGGTTTATGGTCTGAAAAAAAGCGTGAGTCAGACGATAAGGTACTGCTTTTCCGTTTGTGCGGTGTGTACGGCTTTTGTATGCCGTTTATGTAATTGGCGTGGATTGTGCGTGATTTTGTATCCTGCTGTCAAACAAGGGTCTGACAGCAGGAACCACTGCTTATTTAAACGTATTGTCGAGGGTGTTGACGTTGCTGATGGAGTTGGTAATTTGTGACATTACGCGGTTCCAACGGGTAACTGGGGCGGCGGTAACGTAAACGGTGTCTTCCGAACGCAGTTTGAATTCGCTGCCCAGTGCGTAAGAAGTCGCATCTTTCAGGTTGAGCTGGTAGATGTGGATAGGTTTGGCCGCATCTTCAGGTACGCGGCGGATCACGAATACACCGGTTGCATCAGCATAGTTTTGGTTCATGCCGCCAACTTCGCCGAGCGCTTGGGTCAGGTTGAGGCCGTGATTGCCGATCGGCAGGGTGGCTTGTTTGCCGACTTCACCCATGATGTAGATTTTGTTGTTGCTGCTGTTAGGAACGTAAACGATGTCGCCATGGCTGAGGAGGTGGTTTTGCGACATATCGCCGTATTGCAGCATGTTTTGCAGGGAGATGGTGCGGTCGACGCCGTTGTGCGTCCATTTGATGTGTTGGGTGTCGGCACTTTGGGTGACGCCGCCTGCTTGGTTGATGGCATCCAAAATGGTCATCGGGATATTGGTAATCGGCAGTTGACCTGCTTGGTTGATGGCACCGGATACAGAAATGCGTTGCGAACGGAATTCGGTAACGTTGATGGCGACTTGAGGGTTTTTGATGTAGCGTTTCAGAAGGCTGGTCAGGGTATTTTGCAATTCGTCCAAAGTTTTGCCTTTGGCTTGAATTTTGCCTGCCAACGGGTAAGTGATATAACCGCCCTCATCTACCCAGGCGCCGCGGCTGACTTGGTTGGTTTGCGGGTTGCTTTGCTGGATAGGGGAGTTGAGGTCGGAGTGCGCCCAAACCATGATATTGAGGACGTCGCCGCTGCCGATGCGGTAGCGGTAAGCGCTTTTGCTTTGCTCCAAGCCTTGGTTGGATTGGGAAAGTACGGGCGGCGTACGCATTTTTTCAATCAGGTTGGGCGTGATGGGGTAAACGGCAACGCGGCTGTCGAGGTTTGTATCGGCGGCGGTGTCGGTATCGGTGTAAACAATGGTTTTGGTTCGGGTTTTGATGGTTGAACCAGGAATGACTGTTGTGCTGTTACAGGCAGTCAGTGCGAATAGAGTAAGCAGGGAGAGCGTTTTTTTCATGTAGTAGTCCTTGCAGTATGGTGTCCGGGCCGTCTGAAAATGTTCAGACGGCCTTATTGTTTTGTTGCCAAACCAAGTCGCAGATACCGTCTTTAGGTACGAAGCCTGTCGGTGCGCGCAACAGAAGCTGGCGCAGGCTGTTTTGGTCGCTTTGGAGACAAGCGGTTTGGAGTTCCGACAGTATGTCAGATAATTGCATCCATGGAAGCATTACTTCACTGGCGGTCATAATACGGGGATGAGTGGTTTTTTGCACCTCGTCTCCGATGAGCAGTTCTTCATAAAGTTTCTCGCCCGGGCGCAGGCCGGTAATCTTGATTTCGATGTCGCCGTGGGGGTGTTGCTCGTCTTTCACTTTGAGGCCGCTGAGGACAATCATTTGACGGGCAAGGTCGATGATTTTGACGGATTCGCCCATGTCGAGGACGAATACGTCGCCGCCTTTACCCATTGCGCCGGCTTGGATAACCAGTTGCGCCGCTTCGGGAATGGTCATGAAGTAGCGGGTAATGTCTTGGTGGGTCAGGGTAATCGGGCCGCCTTCGGCAATTTGTTTTTCAAATACAGGGACAACGGAGCCGGACGAACCCAAGACATTGCCGAAACGAACCATGCAGAAGCGTGTTTTTTGTTCCGGCTCGGCGGCAAGGGCTTGCAGGCAGAGTTCGGCCATGCGTTTGCTGGCTCCCATGGTGTTGGTCGGACGGACGGCTTTGTCGGTGGAAATCAAAACAAAGGTGGAAACGCCTGCATCTACGGCAGCCTGTGCGCAGCAGAGTGTGCCGAACACGTTGTTTTGAATGCCTTCGATGGTGTTGAACTCGACCATTGGAACGTGTTTATAGGCTGCGGCATGATAAACGGTGTCGACGTGATAGGCCTTCATGATGCTGCTAAGGCGTTCTTTGTTTTGAACCGAGCCCAAAAGCGGTACGACTTCGACTTGGCTGCCTTGCGCGGCTTGGGTTTCACGCAATTCTTTGTCTATGCTGTACAGGGCAAATTCGGACAATTCAAACAACAGCAGTTTGGTCGGACGGCAGTTGAGAATCTGACGGCAAAGTTCGGAGCCGATAGAACCGCCTGCACCGGTCACCATCACGACTTTGTCGCTGATGTCGGCACTCATCAATTCAGGGCGCGGTGCCACAGGGGCGCGGCCGAGCAAATCGACCACAGAGATTTTTTTCAATGAGCTGACGTTGATTTTGCCGTCGACCAAATCTTTCATGCCCGGAATGGTCAGGACTTCGCATTTGTATGCTTCGAGGCGGCGGATGATGTCTTTGCGTTCTTCCGGCGTAGAACTTGGAATCGCCAGCAAGATTTTGCGGACGCCGTAGCGGCTGATCAGCATCGGGATTTCGTTGGGGTTGTGGACGGCCAGGTCATAGATGACGGTACGTTGGATTTTCGGGTTGTCATCGACAAAGGCAATGGCCGAATATTCGTTAACCTGTTTGATGGCTTCCAACAACTGGCGGCCGGATTGGCCTGCGCCGTAGATGATGACGGGTGTCATTTGTTTGCGGTGATGGTCGGTCAGAATCGCACGCAGGATCATGCGCGAGCTGGTGACGCCGACCACCAAGACCAAGAAATAGACGATGGGCAGGGCAAGGTGCAGTTTTTGTTCAAAAATCAGGGTGGTCAGGCAGAACAAGACTGCTGAAATGATGCTGCCGAATGCGGCGGCGGTCAGGACGCGGATGCTGACGAAGCGCGTGACGGCGCGATAGAGGCCGATACGGATGAAAAGGATGATGGTCAGCACAGCGGTGCTGCCGAAAGCCAGCCAGTTGGCGATACTCAACCATTCGTCGGAATATTGCACTTTGAGGCTTTGGGCAAACCAAAACGCCACGAATATCATCAAGATATCGTGGATGACGAAGAAGGTTTTTTTAAGGTTGCGCGGCAGAGCCAGCAGGGTTTCCAAGTTCATTTTATATTTCTTGTGTCTGAGTGTTGTAATGTGGCTTGGTATGGATTGTTTGAAGCAGGCTATTTTATTTTTTTCAGACGGCCTGAAGTTGCAGGCCGTCTGAAAATGATTATGCCGTGGCTTCAGTCAATACGGCTTCGATGTTTTCTTTGCAGAACGCAATTTCTTCATCGGTCAGGGTTGGGTGGACCAAGAACATCAGGCTGGTGTCGCCCAACTCGACGGCGTTTTTCAAACGCTCTTTCGGACGCCAAGGCGTGTTGTCGAAGGCTTTTTCCAAATACACTTCGGAGCAGCTGCCTTGATAGCATGGGACTTTGCGCGCATTCAGTTCGTTGACGATGCGGTCGCGCGTCCAGCCGTCTTTCAGGTGTTCGGGTTTGACAAAAACGTAGAACTTGTATTGCGCGTGTTCGATGTAATCGGCTACTTCGACCAAACGGATGCTGGCAAATTTGCCCAAGCTTTCAGCCAGTTTGGCGGCGTGTGCTTGACGGCGTGCCGTCCATTCGGGCATACGTTTGAGTTGGATGCGACCGATGACTGCCTGCATTTCCATCATGCGCCAGTTGGTGCCGAAACTTTCGTGCAACCAGCGGAAACCGGGTGCGTGTTCGCGGTGGTACACGGCATCATAGCTTTTGCCGTGGTCTTTGTACGACCACATTTTGCTCCACAGTTCTTTGTCGTTGGTGGTCACCATGCCGCCTTCGCCGCCGGTGGTCATGATTTTGTCTTGGCAGAACGACCATGCGCCGACGTGTCCGATGGAGCCGACGGATTTGCCTTTGTATTTCGCACCGTGCGCTTGGGCGCAGTCTTCGATAACCCACAAATCATGTTCTTTTGCCAAGTCCATGATGCCGTCCATTTCAGCAGGCATACCGGCGAGGTGGACGACGATGATGGCTTTGGTATTCGGTGTCAGTGCGGCTTTGATGGTTTCCGCGCTGATGTTTTGGCTGTTCAAATCCACATCGGCAAACACTGGATTTGCACCGGCAGTCACGATACATGACGCGGAAGCCAAGAAAGTGCGCGAAGTGACAATCACATCATCGCCTTGGCCGATGCCCATTGCTTTGAGGGCTACGTCCAAAGCCAACGTACCGTTGGAAAGGGCAACGGCGTATTGTGTGCCGACAAAGGCAGCAAATTCTTTTTCAAATTCGCGACATTCCGTACCTGTCCAGTAGTTGACTTTGTTGGACAGCAGGACTTTGGAAACGGCATCGGCTTCTTCTTGAGTAAAGCTTGGCCATGGGGAGAGTGATGTGTTAAGCATTTGTTTTTCCTGCGAAAAGACTGGTTGAGCCTTTGGGGGCGATTTCTTCCAGCAGTTGACGGTTGATCAGGGTGTATTTCTGACCGTTGATTTCGACGTATGCGCCGTCGTAAGGCGGGAACCAGAAGGCGCGGATTTTCTTCTCGATATTATCGCCGTCGCGGATTTGCTTCATGGCTTCCATTTCGTCACGGCTGACATAGCGGCCACCGATGTTTGGCGTGGTCGGTAATTTGGTTTTCGACTCGATGGCGCGGGTGATGATGCGTCGTGCGAAATCTTCCAATGCCTGCATGGTTTTGCGTTCGAGCGATTGGGCGGTTTCTGTTTCAGCTTCGATAGGGAAACGGTCCACTTCGATAATTTCACCGGTATCGATGGAAGCATCGACGTAGTGGGCGGTATTGCCCCATGCGTTCAGCTCGTCCATGATGGCCAGGTTGTAGCCGCCAGTACCTTTGTATTCGGGTAACAGCGCAGGGTGGAAGTTGATCGTGCCTAAAGTCGGAATGCTCAGGAATTCATCACGCAGCTTGCGCCAGTAAAGGACGGACAAGCCCAAATCGTATTTCAGACGGCCTTCTCGCATTGCTTCCAAAGCCGTATCGAAGGTGTACAGGGGCAAGCCCAATTCCTGTGCGGTAGCCGTGGTCGGCGAGCCTTGCAGATGGCTGTCGGTCAAGACACCGACGATTTCGATATGGTCTTGTTTGGTCAAAAAATGAAGCAGGTTGGCGGAAACCTGTTTACGACCCATAAATAAGATTTTCATGGAGAAATGTCCCTTATGCATTTGCTTTTTCGGTGGCGGAAGTTGTCAGTGTAGTCAGTTCTTCCAGGGTGTTTATCCAAAGGGTGGGCTGGTATTCACGACCGTATTGCTCGGGCTCGGCTTGATGAATATTGTGCGGCTTAGGCATGATGCCTATGGAGAGCCAACCCAGTTTGTTGGGTGCGACAAAATCTTTTTTGATGTTGTCGCCGATGTAGATGAAACGTTTTGCAGCCGGATATTTGTTTTGCAGGAAGACAAAACGCTTATTGTCGGGTTTTTCCGATTGCATGGCTTCCGAAATCAAAATGTCGTCAAACAAATCGGTCAAACCCAAGGCCTGTATTTTCAAACGCTGTGTCAGACTGCGGCCGTCTGTAATCAGGGCGCGTGCGGCAAAAGGGCGCATCAGCTTCCGCAAAAAAGACGGTTCGACATAGGGTCGGATAACAGGCCTGTGTAGTCGATATTGCCACAAAAGTGATTGTTTCTCTAGTTCGTTTAATTTGCAATGATGACACAAATTATCGAGCCAGTCTTTACTTTTATTGTCTGCAATTTCATTTAGTACGTCGGCATCGTATTGCGGGTAAAGCGACGTAATTATCCCTACAACTGCCTGTATTCCGGAGCATTTGTAGTCGTACTCAGAGTAAAGCGTATCGTCAAGATCGAAGACGATGACGGATTCTTCCGGCTTAATCATGTTCTCTTACCAAAACCTTAGCATCGTAACGAAGCATGATTAAATTGTTTTCCCAGTCGTCGGAGAAAGGGACGTCTTGGCCGCCGATGTATTCTTGAATCAGCCAGCCCGGATAGTTGCCGCCTGCGGCGTAAGTCAGCGGGAAACCGCCGCCGAAACGCGGGTTGATTTCCACGCCGTAGGTCGTGCTGTCGGTTTTGCTGACGAAGAATTGCGCGGTAATGCAGCCGCGTGCGCCTTCCAATACGGCCATTTTTTCAACCAGCTCTTCATACAGGGCATTGCGTCGGGTTGCGCCTTTGCTGACTTCACCGGTACGCACTTCCAAACGTTCGCGAGGAATGGCGCATTTCAGACGGCCTTGACGGTCGTAATACATATCGACGGTAAATTCGGAGAAAGTATTCTCGATATCGATGTATTGGGCGAACATCATTTTCGGGTCTTCGGTAATGTCGACAGTCAAATCAGCCGGTGTGTTAATTTTTTTCGCACCGATGGCGCGGCTGCCGTCATAAGGCTTGGCAAAACATGGGAAAACCAGGCGGTCCCGTTCGTAAATTTCAGGCGAACGGATGCCGTATTGTGCAAACAGGCCTGCGGTCAGGCGTTTGTCGCGGCACAGGGTAATCAGTTTTGCATCGGAAATGACAATATGTATTCCTTCAGCTTCAAAACGATCACGTGCTTCGGCCAGTTTGAGCAGCTCGGTATCGATGGTTGGCACAATCAGACCGATGTCGTGTTGTTGGGCCAGCTCGAAAATGCTGTCAATGTATTCGGCTGCATCGATGCGCGGTACGCTGAAAGCGCGGTCGGCAACATGGCAGGCAGAAGACATGTGGGGATTGAGGTCAGTAGCAAAAACGCCGATGCCGTCTGAAAAACGTGCGGCTTCGGTTTGGAAGTCCTGCACCAATTCGACACGGCGACCTGCCGACAGAATCAGTATGTTATTTTTTTTCATCAGTTTTATTACCCGTGAAATAAGGCATGGTGGCTTCTCCTTCGGCTGAGATGCCTTCTTTGACGAAGACTTTTTTAACCGTCAGGAACAAAATTTTGATATCCAGCCAAAAGCTGAAGTTGTCGATGTACCAAACATCGTGGGCGAATTTTTCATCCCATGAAATGGCGTTGCGGCCATTGACTTGCGCCCAACCGGTCACGCCCGGTTTCATTTCGTGGCGGCGGTTTTGGAAGTCGTTGTACAACGGCAGGTAGTGCATCAGCAGCGGACGAGGGCCAACTAGACTCATCTCGCCTTTTAAGACATTCCATAATTCAGGAAGTTCGTCCAAACTGGTGGCACGTAATTTTTTGCCGAAATCGGTCAGGCGTTCGCTGTCCGGGAGTGGGTTGCCGTCTTTATCGATCGCATCGCGCATGGAGCGGAATTTGATCATTTTAAACGGCTTGCCATCCTTGCCCGGCCGCTCTTGGATGAAGAACACGGGCGAGCCTAGGTTTTTGCGGATGAGGTACACCAAAATCAAAAACACAGGCGACAGGATAATCAGCCCTGAAGCGGAGGCAACAATGTCAAACAGGCGTTTGAAAAATTTATTCATGAGCTAATCTTTCAATCAGGTTGACGATTTTTTGATAGGCAACGTCGCGTTTGAAGCGGCGGACGATTTCTTCGGACTGAACGGGATCGTTTTTGCGCTTCAAAATATCTTTGGCGGCTTGAACAAAACCGTCCACATCGCCGGAACGGTAGTTCGCATGCGGCAGCAGGGTAAGGACTTCGGCAACTTCGTCGTTGACCTGGCTGTTCAGAATCGGTTTTTGCAAAGCCATATAGTCGGAGAGTTTGTTGGTAATCGACTGCATGGCGTAAGAATGGATGGCGTTGACGGAAATATCGCAGCCTTTGGCGACGGACATCATTTCGGCGTAAGGAATGTAGCCGTAAAACTTGATGCCGTCGCAGGCGTATTGTTTGAGCCTGTCCAAATCGGGGCCGCCGCCCATGATGTGCAATTCGACGTTTTCGCCGGCGTCCAACAGCTTGCGAACGCCTTTGCACACGGTTTCCACGTCATAGCTGTAACTGAGCGTGCCCAAGTAGAAAAAGCGGGTTTTGTCGTCGCCGAAATTTTTGGCAGGCGCGGCATCGAGTTTCGGAAAATCCGCGCCGATATAGACGACTTCGCCGGGTACGTTCGGATTGGCTTCTTTGGCACGGTCGAGATAAGTCTGCGATACGGCGACCAGCGCGTCGGCGTAGCGGTAGGCTTGGTTGGCGCGTGAAGCAAAAGGCAGCAGGTTGTGCGGTACTTTTTTCAAAAAAGGTACGACCGAGGAGAAGGACTCCGGCCATACGTCCTGCACATCGACAATCAGCTTGTAGCCCAAACGCGCTTTGTGTTTGCCCAAGAGCAGGTTGGTGGCAATCAGCGGATAGGCGGAAAAGACGACGTCTTGTTCGCCCGGACGGCAGTTTTCCAACCATTTTTCAAAATGTTTGACGAAGCGGTGATGGCTGGTCACGCGCCCTAAAGACACGTTTTTGCTGTATCCGCTTTCTTCCAACAACATCACTTTCAGACGGCCTTGTGAAGCGGCCTCGGCATCTTCGGGCCGTCTGAAAGATTTGTCGTAGTGTTTGAAATTGCTGGTAATCAGCAATACGTCATGCGACTGCGACAACAGCTCGGCAAGATACCAGAAGCGGTTGAAATGCGGCTCGGACGGCAGCGAGCAATAAGGGGCGACGATGGTAATGTTCATGTTTCAGACGGCCTTACATTTCGTACGCAGCCATGGTGGTGCGGTAGATTTCGTCGTCGGAGCATAAAGTTTCGACGTGTTTGTGCAGGGCTTTGCCCATTTGACCGCGCAGCTCTGGATGCTTGATGAGTGTATCGACGGCTTCGATAAACGCTTCGTCATCGCCGAAAGGAATGCAGTAGCCGGTTTGGCCGGTGATGACCATTTCGGAAATACCCGCCATGTTGTAGGTCACGACAGGCGTGTCGTAAAGGCCGGCTTCCAAAATATTGTTGCCGACACCTGCGCCGTGGTCGCCTACGCAATGCGGCGTGTTCACCAAAATATCGACTTCTTTGAAGTAGCCGGTCAAGTCGCGGACGCCGCCGAGGAAGGTGACTTTGTCTTCAATGCCCAAACGTTTGGCTTGGGCTTTGAGGTTGTCCATTTCTTCGCCGATACCTGCAACGTTGAGGCGTACAGGCATACCGCGGTCAACCATTTTCTTCAAAATATCCAACATCAGATGCACGGCGCGGACGGTGTCCAAACGGGAAAGCGTGCCCAGTTGGACATAGTCTTTGACCGTTTTTTCAGGAACGAAATCCGCTTTGTGCAGGGCGTTATAAGTGTAGGTGATGCGGTTGGCAGGGAAACCGTAACGGATAAGTTTTTCGCGTTCGTGTTTGCAGTTGCCGATGATGTACACGCCCAGCTTGTCGAAAAGCTTGGCAATTTTCGGATAAGTTTCCGGGTCAAGGCCGCGCGCGTGGTAGAACACTTTGGTTTTCGGAGAGGCAAACTTGGCCGCAATGGCGCAGGCCGGAACGATACGCGCCATTTGGCAGTGAATCACATCGGGCTTCTCTTTTTTCAGCAGTTTCATATAGGCAAACATGCCTTTGACGTAACCTAAAAGACCGCCTTGGTAAAAATCAATCGGCTGCCAACGGATGCCCAATGCTTGCGCTTCCTGAATCAAAGGGCCGTCTGAAGAGGCCAATACGATATCGTGTCCGCGTTGTTTGAGCAGGCGGCCGAGGCGGAAAGTGGCATTTTCAGTGCCACCGAGGCCGGACATGGAGGTAGTCAGGATGATTTTCATGATGGTTTCTTCGTATCGTATAGTGTTTCGTTGTATGCGTAAGCGGCCATATTTTTCAGCTTGGGCGCAACAAATACGCTGTAAATAAAAATCAGCAGGCAGGGCAGCCAAATAAACGGCATACGCAAAATGGTGGACGGAATAAAACCGGCCAGCAGGAAAATACCCAAGGCAACCCAAGCCAAAACGCGCGATTTGCCTGTTACTGCGCGGCTTGAGGCAATGTAGAGGAAATAAAATGCCACAAAAGCAATAAAGCCGAGTAAGGAAATCATGCCGAAACCCAAATACAACTCAATGATGAAGCTGTGCGGGTTTTCAAAGCCCAAGCTGCCGCTCAAATGGCCGCCGAAATATTCGCGGAAGTTTTTAGGACCGTAGCCGGTCAGCAGCAGGGGAGGATTATTCCAGAAGTAGTTGTAAATCTCCTGACGGTAGGACACGGAGTTGTCGCTGCCCAAGTCGTACAGGAAGAGGTACACGCGGCTGGAAAAACGTTCTAAGAACTGGTTGCCGTTGAGCGACAGCAAAAATTCCGCAATCGCGCGTGACGGAATCATCGACAACACCAAAGCCAGCAAACCAGCTACGCCGACTGTAATAAAACCGTTTTTGCGATAGGCTGTATAAACCAGAAAAATCAACAGGTAACAGCCGATGGCGGTACGCGATACGCTGGC
This sequence comes from Neisseria subflava, assembly GCF_024205745.1. Taxonomy (NCBI): domain Bacteria; kingdom Pseudomonadati; phylum Pseudomonadota; class Betaproteobacteria; order Neisseriales; family Neisseriaceae; genus Neisseria; species Neisseria subflava. The sequence continues at coordinate 533,623 of NZ_CP073117.1, read as the reverse complement.
GAAAATGGCCATGCCCAACAGTAGGAACAAACCCCAGCCCAGTAGTTTTTCTTTGTGTTTCCGTCCTTGGAGTTGGAAGAAAAACAAAATGGCAGGGGCAAGGCAGACTGCGGTGGCGGCAAGGTTGTTCGGGTTAAAGAACAAGCCTTTGAGCGAGCCTTCGTCAATAGCCAACTCATCGCTGGCACTCACAAACTGAATCCCGGTGGCCAGCTCTACAAACGGCGGTACGGCGATAAACAGCGTAAATACGATGAGGAACTTCTGAATTGTCCCCAAAGGGTCGTCGGCGCGTTTCAATACTTGGTAAAACAAGTAGAAGAAAGCCGGAACCGCCATAAAAAACAAAATATCCATGTACTGCGTCGGCGTCAGCGACGTAATGCCCATGTGGATGGCAGGCCAGATGCACATGGCGGTCAGGGCGCAGAGCATGGCAAAAATCTTGCGCGGAATATGCTTGCTTTCTAGAAAAAATACGACAAAACCAAGCAGTACAAATATCAGGGTCAGCGGGTTGTCGATACGCGGCACGCCGACCTTAAAGGACAGCGCTGGCCCCAGCATATAAGCTGCGAGCATGATGTATAGGATGTAAGTGTATAAGTTCAGACGTTTTATTTTCATGGTCGTTCTGTTGTTATCGTAGAGACGTGAATCTCAGGTTGGCTATTTTGCCGAACGGTTTAATTTGGATTTGATTTTTTCGGTCGCGGCAAATAGTGCGTGTTTGTATTTTAGGAACAGGAAACCCAGTCCGACTGCCCATGCCAGCGCAAACCAAATGTAGTTGTCGCGCGTACCCAGCCAAGTGTAGGCAAGGCAGATTATCAGGCAGAGCGTTGAGTTGGTATAAATCTTCAGGCGCGGCAAAGGTTGCCACAGGCGTGAAGAGAATTCGGTTTTAAAGATGAAAAACAGCCAAAAAGCCGTTGCGCTGGCCATAGCCGCGCCTTTTGCACCGAATTTCGGTACCAGCAGATAGAGCAGGGCGGTATTGGCGATAAAGGCAACGATGTTGATGACGGTAATCAGCCAAGTCGAGCGGACGACGTTCAAACCGATGCCGCTGACTTCGGTCAGCGTGTAAAACAGGGGGAAGAGCATACACGAGAGCAGGATAAATTGAACCTGCGTGTATTTTTCCGGCAGTATCCAAGTCGCCATCGGCGAGAAAATCCCGATGAGGCAAATCATTGCGCTGATGAGGACGGTCATGGAAAGCGTGATGTCGCCGATTTTGTCCAGATTGGTTTTTTCTTCTACCCATTTGAACACCAAAGGCGCCCAAATAGTGGAAAACACGCTTTGGAAAATCAGGGCGACGGCGCCAAAGCTGACCGCCATCGAGTAAATGCCCAATTCGTCCAAACCTGAGATGTCTTTGAGGACGAAGCGGTCAATCGAAGTCAGGCCCCAATAGGCCAAGTTGCCGAATGCCAGCGGCAGGCCGTAGCGCAGGCCGTCCCGATGTAGCTCGGACGACCATTTCGCATGGGAAACGGCTTTCAGGTCTCGGCGCAGCTGATATATCAACAGTACAACAGTCAGCACTTGGGCTGCGGTGTAGGCAAAAACCAGCGAAGTGGTATTGGCAGGCAAGCCGGAAGCAATCACGGCAAAAACCAACACCAAAATCAAGAATTTCGGCGCAAGCTGGCTGACGGAAAAAGCCAATGCCTGCTCTTTCATCCGCAAAATCAGAGCTAAAAAACGGGTAATCAGCGTGGTGGCCAAGAAAATCAGAAAGAGAATCCCCAAATTTGCACTGGGGATGTCAAAAATGATTTCAGACGGCCATGATGCGTTTATCAGTAACGCTAAAACCACAACTGCCACAGTCAGAATCAATGGCGATAAAAAAACGGATTTGAACAGCGCAGCCTTGTCTTTAACGGCGTAATAGTCGCGAATATAGGATTGATCCAGCCCCAAGCCCAAGAGCAGAATGCTCAGTCCGGCAATGGTCTGCAAGAGTACGATACGGCCGATGTCTTCCGCAGGGAAGTACCATGAGATGAGTGGCAGGGAAAGCAGGCCGAAAGCGGCGCTTCCTACCGGGCCCAATGCATAGCCGAGGATTTTTTTCGCGTTCATATTATTTGTTTTCAGACGGCCAGAAGTTCGAGCTGAGCGTTTTTCGTAAGGTATGTGTTGTTACCGTTGCCGGTTTGCCAAGGCCGTCTGAAAAACAAATGGCCTTGGGAAACCGGCCGCCGTCCCGGTCGGGGAAACCGGAGGCAGCCGGATGCGTCTGAAGCAAGACTATGCTTTGATGACTTTAGGATTTTTTACTGGGAATTTGCCGCGGGTATCGACAATCAGCTTGGCATGTTCGGTAATCATGTCATAGTCGAATTTGTCGTGATCGGTGGTCAGAACCACGCAATCGTATTGGGCGACAGTTTCAGGGGTCAGCGCTTCGCTCTTCAGGTCGAAGTAGTGGTGGCCGGGGATGTGCGGGAACTCTGGAACGTGTGGGTCAGAGTAGGAAACCACTGCGCCCAGTTTGTGCAGGCGGTCCATCACTTCCACAGACGGGCTTTCGCGCATATCGTCCACGTTTTTCTTGTAGGCGATACCCAATACCAAGATTTTGCTGTCTTTGATAGAACGGTTGTGGTCATTCAAAGCCAGGCCGACTTTTTCGATAACGTAGTCAGGCATATGGGAGTTTACTTCGCCGGCCAATTCGATGAAACGAGTGTTTACGCCGTATTCGCGTGCTTTCCAAGTCAGGTAGAACGGGTCGATAGGGATACAGTGGCCGCCCAAGCCAGGGCCTGGGTAATAAGCAACGAAGCCGAATGGTTTGGTTGCAGCGGCATTGATGACTTCGTGAATGTCGATGCCCATTTTGTCGGCAACGATTTTCATCTCGTTTACCAGGCCGATGTTTACGGCGCGGTGGATGTTTTCCAGAAGTTTGGTCAGCTCGGCAGCTTTGGTAGAGCTTACTGGAACAACTTTATCGATGGCAGGTTGGTACAGCGCAAGGCCGACTTCCAAACAAGCAGGGGTATGGCCGCCGATGACTTTGGGAATGGTACGGGTTTCAAAGTTAGGGTTACCCGGGTCTTCACGCTCAGGAGAGTAAACCAAGAACACGTCTTGACCGACTTTCAAGCCGCCTTCTTCCATGCGCGGCAGCAATTCTTCTTCGGTAGTGCCGGGGTAGGTGGTGGATTCCAAAGACAACACTTGACCGGCGCGCAGGTAAGGTTTTACCGCATCGGTAGTGTCAATCACAAAGCTCATGTCCGGCTCGCGGTATTTGTTCAGCGGAGTCGGTACGCACAAAATGACGGCTTCTACTTCGCCAATACGGGAGAAGTCGGTCGTTGCTTCAAACAGGCTGTTGGAAGCAGCGGCAATTTTGTCGGAAGGGATATGCTCAATGTAGCTTTCGCCTTTGTTGAGCTTGTTGACTTTGTTGGTGTCAATGTCGAAACCCAAAACTTGGTAACCGATATCCACATAGCGCAACATCAGTGGTAAACCGACATAGCCTAAGCCAACGATGCCGATTTTTGCGGTCTTATCGGCAAATTTTTGTATCGTAATGTTTTTCATGATGTCTTTCGTTTAATGAATGAGTAAATCGGGAGTGTTTTCCCGATGCCTGAGTTGTTTGCTGCAACCGCATAGCCATAGCCGGCTGCCGTATCGTGTGAAGCCTTAAAAACCATACTTATAATTACATTAGACAAAATCATAAGCACTTATCAGATTCGTCTCAATCGGAAAAGTTTAACGGTCGTTCAGACGGCCTCTGTGGTATGGAAACGGTATTTTTGAATATTAAATTTTTAGAAGTCACATTCAACTACATGTTTTGAATTTAGATATTGCTTTGTCAAATGCATGGTTCATGAAATTAAACTACCGTTTATGCCGTTTAAAACCCTTCTAGAATAAAAACTTTTAATAAATTTTCGTGGCTTAACTTATCTTAATAATCCATTATTTCGTGATGAAAAAAAGGAAAATTTGTCGACAATCAGCTTGAGGATGGTTGACTCAAGTCAAAGTTTTAAATTGGAATACGCTATAGTCATTATAATATATCGACGAAAAAAGCACATTTATTGCTATATAAATGATATATAAATTCTATTGAAAATGGTTTAGCTATTAAACTAAGGCAATTAGACGGATTTTTTTCGGAGAACCCATTTAATGTCCTGCCCGATGATTTCCACCGATTGACTTTGCCAAGGGCCGTCTGAAAGTAGGGCGGCCGGATTTTCAGGAAGGGAGAAAAGAGGTTTGCCTGCGCCTAACAGTTTCGGTGCTTGGTAGAGGACAATTTCATCCACCAAGTCATCCTTCAGGAAGGCTGAAGCAAGTGTTGAGCCGGCTTCTACCAGAACTTCGCCAAAGCCAAGCTCTGCCAGTTGCGGCATGAGGGAGGAAAGATTGATGCGGCCGTTAATGTGTTCGGACGGCCTGATGATGCGGACATGTTCAAATGCGCTTAGAGCCTGCAAACGTTGTTCGTCTGAGGAAAGGGTAACGATAACGGTCGGGCTGTCGGTATCGGTAACGAGGTGGCAGTCCAAAGGGATTTGCAGTCGGCTGTCCAAGACGATACGCGCAGGTTGACGCAGGGTGGAGAAGCTGCGGACGTTGAGTTTCGGGTTGTCGGCAAGTACGGTACCGATACCGGTCAAAACGGCGCAACTTTCGGCACGGAGAATTTGTACGTCTTCGCGTGCTGCTTCGCCGGTAATCCAAAAGCTGCGGCCGTCTGAAAGGGCGGTTTTACCGTCCAAACTGGCGGCGCATTTGAGGCGGACAAACGGTCTGCCACGTTCGATACGCGACAGGAAACCGCGGTTGAGTTCGCGCGCCTGCGCTTCTAACAAACCGCTTTCGGTACGGATTCCGGCGGCTTCCAACATAGACAAGCCTTTACCTGCAACCAATGGGTTCGGATCGGTCATAGCGGCGACTACGCGCGTTACGCCGGAATGAACCAGCGCTTCGGCACATGGCGGTGTGCGGCCGTAATGGCTGCAAGGTTCCAGCGTGACATAGGCTGTTGCGCCTTTTGCCGCCGCTCCGGCCTGCCTCAACGCATGAACTTCAGCGTGCGGCTCGCCTGCTTTGACGTGGAAACCTTGTCCGACGATTTGGGCGCCGTGTGCAATCACGCAACCGACGCGGGGATTGGGGGAAGTAGAAAACCGCCCAAGCTTGGCCAGCTCGAGGGCGGTTTGCATCATTTGGGTATCAAGTGCGGAAAACATGGTTTCAGACGGCCTTATTTGGCTTTGCATTCGGCGATGACTTGGGTGAATTCGGAAACGTCTTTAAAGCTTTTATAGACGGACGCGAAGCGGACATAGGCAACTTGGTCGATTTTTGCCAGCTCTTCCATCGCCATTTCGCCGACGATGCGCGAAGCGACTTCTTTTTTGCCCAAACGGTAGAGGCGCTGCTCGATAAGGGCAACGGTTTCATCGATTTGTTCTTGCGTGACAGGGCGTTTATGCAGCGCGCGCTCAAGGCTGGTCTGCAGTTTGTGCGGATTGAAGGGAACCCGTGTGCCGTTGGATTTGATGACTTGCGGCATCCGCATTTCAACGGTTTCAAAGGTGCTGAAGCGTTGTCCGCATTCCAAGCATTTGCGACGGCGACGGATGCTGTTGGTGTCTTCCAACCATCGCGAGTCGGCTACTTGTGTGTTGGGGTGTTGGCAAAACGGGCACTTCATCGGGTTTCCTTGTCATACGCTCGGCAAGGTCGCTAAGCAATTGAATTTATTGTTTGTGACCTATTATTGTAGCGGATTGCGCTATTTTCGTATAGTAAAGGCTTTTCGCTGGATTAAGTATAAAAAGGCCGTCTGAAAGGGCAACTTGAGCAAAGTTGGGCTTTTCAGACGGCCTTGAGTTTTTCAGTCAATCAACCGTTAAACCGATACGCCAACGGCACGGGCGATTTCCAAACCTTCTTCCGCACTCATATAAACCGGATTTTCGGGGCGGTCGCTGAGGACAATGTCGCCGTCTTGAAACATCACCAATTCATTGACTGCCAACTGCGACCAAGTTTCATCGCGGGTCAGGGGCAGGGTGGCGATGACGGAGACCTTATCGTTTGGCGTGGTCACTTCGGAAAAATCGACCATCACGTCATCGTCCAGCAGACGTGCTTTGCCAAACGGGGCTTTGCGCACGATGTAGTGCAGTAAGGTACTGGCATGGGCAAACAGGCAGTCGCCGTTGGACATTACAAAGTTGAACAAACCGTAGCGGCGGATTTCATGGGTCAAGCCGGCAATGGCATCAAACAAAACTTCAGGTTCGGGTTTGGTGGCAAAGCGGCTGCGCAGGCGGTTGAGGATAAAGCAGAACGCGCGTTCGGAATCGGTTGAACCGACGGCATGGTAGTACTCGCCCTGCTCGGGGAAAAAATCAATCAAATGGCCGTTGTGTGCAAACAGCCAATATTCGCCCCACATCTCGCGCATGAAGGGATGAGTGTTTGCCAATGAGGTCTGGCCTTGTGAGGCCTTGCGGATGTGGGCGATAACGTTTTCAGATTTGATCTGATAGGCGCGTACCAGGTCGGCAACGGGCGAGTTGGCGCTGGGTTTGTCGTCGTGAAACAAGCGCACACCTTTGCCTTCAAAAAAACCGATACCGAAGCCGTCGGCGTGGTAATCGGTAATGCCGCCACGGCGGCGGAAGCCTTCGAAAGAAAATATGATGTCTGTGGGAGTGTTGCAATTCATGCCGAGTAGTTGGCACATGGCGTTAACCTTTTTTCCGAGTATTTATAGGGTCATTATGGTGTATCAGGCAGGCAGTTTCAATATGTAGAGTGTGATATGTTTATAACTGTCTCATACTTGGCGGGCCGTCTGAAAAATTGCTGTCAAAAATTCAGACGGCCTTAAAGTGTTCCCAGACCGGGCGGCATTGTTCGGGTAAGTCGGGGCAGGCGCCGAGTATGCCGCCGCTGAAGTCGTTGGGGCGGTGGAAGTCGCTGCCTGCGCTGGCGAGAAAGTCGAAGCGGTCGGCAAGCAGGGCATAGTTGAGGCGGTCGTTTTTGCAGCAGTTGCCGCTGTGTACTTCAATCCCTGCGCCGCCGAGATTTTTAAATTCTTGAAACAGGTTTCGTTTGGCGGTGGCGGATAATTCATAGCGCATCGGGTGGGCGATAATGGCCATGCCGCCCGCGCCTGTAATCGCGGCTACGCAGTCTTCCAGTGTGGTCCATTCATGTCTGACGGAACAGGATTTGCCGTCCCCCAGATATTTGGTAAATGCCTGCTGTTTGTTTTTGACATGGCCTTCGCGAATGAGGAATTCGGCAATGTGGGTGCGGCTGGCCATTTCTTTATTGGCAGCCAATGCCAGCGCGCCTTCATACGCGCCTGTGATGCCTTTTTTATCCAGTTTGGCCGCAATGGCTTCCAATCGTTTCAGACGGCCTTTGCGGACTTCAGCAAGCAGGTTTTGCAGGGTTTCGTTGTGTTCGTCAAAGTCCAAGCCGACAACGTGGATGGTGCGGCCGCGCCAAGTGACGGATATTTCCACGCCGTTGACGAAGGGGAGGCCGAGGGTATCGGCTTCGGCGCGAGCTTCGGCCAGTCCGCCTGTGTGGTCGTGGTCGGTCAGGGCGAGCAGGGTGCAACCGTTTTGATGGGCGAGTCGGACAACTTCGGTTGGGGACAGCATGCCGTCTGAAACGGTTGAATGGCAGTGTAAATCAATCATGGTTTTGCTTTGAATTTTCTCAAAAAAGGCCGTCTGAACGTTTCAGACGGCCTTGATTTGTTAGAACAGAGAGTCCAGTTGTTGTCTGTTATTGTTGCCGGTATTGCTTGGAGGAACTGGGGTTTCGTCTAATTCTTCACGGGCTGGCGCATTGCCGCTCTCGGTACGGCGGCGGTTTTCATTCGGAACGGCACGATGGGCAGGACGCGGAGCAACGCCGCTGTTGTCCAAGGCCAGGTCGGAGCTGGTGGTCATGCGTTCGCGCATATACACTTCGCCGCCGTTTGTAACCACGCCTTCAGGTGCTTTCATCGGTTTGACGCTGGTGCCTTTCAGGGCGAAGCGCATGTATTCTACCCAAACCGGTACGGCGATTGTACCGCCGTAGCCTGCACGGCCCATGCTGCGCGGTTTGTCAAAGCCGATATAGACGGCAGTCACAATGCTAGGGTTGAAGCCGACAAACCATGCGTCTTTGTTGTCGTTGGTGGTACCGGTTTTACCGGCGATGTCGGAGCGGCCGAGTGCGGCTGCACCGCGTGCGGTACCGACACGGACAACGTCCTGCATGATTTTGTACATAATGTAGGCGTTGCGCGGGTCAATGGCTTGAGGTGCATTTTCACCGGCTACCAAAGGTTGCATTTGCGCCTTCAGACGGCCTTGACTGTCGTAGATTTTATCGATGACGTGGGCAGATACTTTGTAACCGCCGTTGGCAAAGACGCTGTAACCTTCTGCAATACGCAACGGCGTGGTTTCGCCTGTACCCAAAGCCATAGACAGGCTGGCAGGAATTTCAGACGGCTTGAAGCCGAAGCGTTGGATGTATTGTTGCGCGTAGCCGATGCCGATAGACATCAGGATGCGGATGGACACCATGTTTTTCGAAGCGGTCAAAGCCTGGCGCAGCGTGATGTAGCCGGAATAGCGGCCGTCTGAATTTTTCGGGTTCCACGCTTTGCCGTTTGCACCTTTACCCGGCAGGGAAATCGGCGCATCGTTAATCATGGTGGAAGCAGTCATGCCTTTTGCCAAAGCGGCGGAATAAACGAACGGTTTGAACGTCGAGCCGGGTTGGCGCATGGCTTGAGTTGCACGGTTGAAGGTTTTGCTGTGGTAGTCATAGCCGCCGACCAATGCACGGACTGCACCGGTTTTCGCATCTAAAGACACCAATGCGCCTTGCAGCAAAGGCTCTTGAACGACGGTAAAGGTATCGCCGCTGCCTTTAACGCGAATGACGGAGCCGCGACGGATACGGTCTTCGCCCATTTTTTCGTTGTTGACGGCACGGGCGGCAAAGCCTAAAGCGTGGCTGTTCAGCGTGACTTTACGGCCGCTCGGCAACTGAATCTGTACACCTTTGCGTGAGGCTTCCAAGACAACCGCCGGAATCATTTTATCGACGGTGTAAAGTGTAGAAAGATATTGGCTGACGGTTTCTTCTACGTTGTCGCTTTTGCTCAGATCAATGTAGTTTTCTGCACCGCGGTAGCTGCTGCCGCGGTCGAAATTGCGCAGAACTTTACGCAGGGCTTCGGTAGCCACGCGCTGGTGTGCGGTATCGACGGTGGTATATACCTTGAAGCCTTGTGTGTAGGCATCTTCGCCGTATTTTTCAAACAGCTCTTGACGCACCATCTCGGCAACATACAGGGCATTTTGGTCGATGTTTTGTACAAAACGCTCGTAATGCAACTCTTCTTTCAAAGCCTGATCGCGTTGCTGCAGGGTAATCATGCCTTCTTCCAGCATATTGTTCAGAATATAAGTCTGACGCAATTTGGCACGCTCAGGGTTCACAATCGGATTGTAGGCAGAAGGTGCTTTAGGCAAGCCGGCCAACATGGCGGCTTCGGCCAATGTTAATTCGTTAACATTTTTATTGAAATAAATTTGGGCGGCGGAGGCAAAACCATAAGCGCGTTGACCCAAATAGATTTGGTTGAAGTACAGCTCCAAAATCTTGTCTTTACTCAAAGACTGCTCGATTTTGTAGGCCAGCAGGGCTTCGTTGAATTTACGGGTGAACGAACGCTCGCTGCTCAGGTAGAAGTTTTTGGCAACCTGTTGCGTAATCGTACTGGCACCGGATTGAACACCGCCGGCCATGACGTTGCCGATTGCGGCACGCGCAACGCCCCAAACGTCCACACCCCAGTGGTCGTAGAAGCGTTTGTCTTCGGCAGCAATCACGGCGTCTTTCAAAATTTTCGGGAAGTCGCCGATTTTGGTAAATTCACGCCGTTGTTCGCCGTAAACGCCAATGACTTGGCCGTCTGAAGAATAAATCGTCAGCGGCATTTTTGGTTTGTAGTGTTGTAAAGAGTCCAAAGACGGCAGTTTTGGATAGGTTACCAAAATTGCAATTGCAATCAGACCTACACCGAAAAGAGCCAGTCCTAATAAGAGACCCATGCAGGTCGTTATAATCTTTTTAATCATGACTAAGTAATAATTTTGCCATTAATGGCGATAAATAAAGTAAAATGGGAAACGATTTCTATCAGCCACAGTCAATACTGTGTAAAGAATAAGAAGTCCTTTACGGATAACGAAACAGTTACTCACTCCTAAATGATACAGGGAAGTCAAATCATGCGCTTATTTAAAAGCACGAAGGATACCAAAACAGGCAAGGCTTCTAGCGGATTGAACAACCGCTCTGCCATCGGCGTCGACATCAGCCAACATGCCATTAAGATGGTACAACTGACAGGCCGTAGTTTAAACCAAATTCAGCTGGAAAAATACGTTATTACCAAATTGCCTAAAAATATTGTCAAAGGCAACAAAATTCAAGACTACGATCAGCTTGCTACTTACATCCAACATACTTACACACAATTACGCAGTTCTTGCAAAAATATTGTTGCGGCTGTGCCACAAAATTTGGCGACAGTCGAGCAAATTATTTACAACCCGCGTGATACCGATTTGGATTTGGAAGAGTTTGTCGAGGCGGAAGTCGGCCAATTTGCGCCTATTGAAGAAATGAACTACGACTTTCAAGCCGAAGAAGTCGGTTCGGGCCAGCATGTTTTAGCTGTTGCCGCCAAAAAAGACGATGTCGAGCCGCGTATTGAAATGTTTGAAAATGCGGGTTTGCCTTTGTCTGCTTTGGATTTGGACTTGCTGGCGCAACGCAATGCCTTTGTTTATTGGATGAATACGCATGCTCCCGAAATGGCAGAGGAAAAAGTTGCCGTGTTCGGCATTCATGCGACGCAAATGTATGCCCTGATTTTGCAAAACGGCCGCATTCTCTACAAACAAGAAACACCGGTCAGCACTGAGCAGCTCAATCAGCTGATTCAGCGTACTTATCAGGTAACGGAAGAAAAAGCCGCGCAAATGATGGCTTCTCAAAACAAGCCTTCCGACTACCAGTCTCAGATTGCCGACCGTTTTAATGTACAGGTTGCGCAAGAAGTTCAGCGTGTTCTGCAATTTTACTATACCACGCAGGCCACTGATTCTTTCGCCAATATCAAACACATCCTGCTGACCGGCTTTACAGCGCAACAGGCAGGTTTGGCAGAAAGCATTTTCTCGCAAACCAATACGGCAACAGAATATCTGCATCCGATTTCATATGTGGAACGCAGTGCAAAAGTAGAATTGCCGCAGTTTCAAATTGATGCGCCGTCACTGACTTTGGCGTTCGGATTGGCATTAAGGGGACTTTGAGAACATGATCGAATTAACCAGAATCAACCTTCTTCCGTATCGGGAAGAGATTAAACAGCGCAAGCAGCAGCAATTCAAAATATTGATGCTTGGTGCTTTTGCAGTGGGTTTGGGCTTGGCGGCCGCTACTTATCTCGGTATTGATAGCGCCATTAGCAATCAAGAAGGCCGCAACAACTTCCTGCAAACCGAAATCGACAGACTTGATAGAGAATTGGGCGAAATCGATAAACTTCAGCAAGAAAAAGAAGCCTTCTTAGCTAAAAAGCTGAAAGTTGAAGAGTTGCAGGAAAAACGCTATCAAGCGGCTTATATCCTTGATTCTTTGAATGCGCTTACGCCCGATAATACTTATTTGACTGCGTTGGAAGCAGAAAGCCCGACCAGCTATAAAATCAGCGGCCATGCCATCAGCGACAATAAAATCGCCGTTATGATGCGCTCCCTGCCAAGTACAGGTATTTTCTTGCAGCCTGAATTGTTGAGCATTAAAAAAGTAGATAACTACCAAGAATTTACTTTGAAATCTTCAATCAACCAAGTAAATACGCCGGCTCCTGCACCGACTGCCCAAAGCAGCGGTGAAATGGCCGAACCTGTGGCAGAACCTGCTCCGGAGGCTCAATAATGGCATCTAAAAACCTGAAACAATTGGACGTACAAAACCTGTACCTGCTCAATATGCCTTCAAAACTTTTGCTGGCAGGTTTATTGATTGTCGGTATATTGGCTTTGGGCTATGTCGGCGTATTTAAAGATCAGATTGAAACCTTGAATACGCAGGAAGCCAAAGAAGAAGAGCTGAAGGAAACCTTTACGCGTAAAAGCATTCAGGCGGCAAGCTTGAATAATTTGAAGGCTGAATTGGCTTCGATCCGTTCTGCATTTGATGTTTTGTTGAAACAATTGCCGACCGACGCGGAAATTCCGAACCTGATTCAAGAGCTGCATCAGGCAGGTTCAACCAACGGACTGCGTTTGGACAGCGTTGCGCCGCTCCAACCTGAAAACGATGGTCCGATTCAAAAACTGCCTTATCAGATTTCCATCACAGGCAAATACTCTCAGATCAGCCAATTTACCCGTGATGTAGGTGATTTGTCGCGCATTATTACTTTAGATTCCTTGAAACTCGTGAACGTAGGCGAGGATAAAGAAGGCAAAGGCAATAAAGGCGAGTTGACATTGAGCGCGATTGCGACGACTTACAAAGCCCGTCCGGCCGAAGAGATTGCTGCCGAATTGGCTGCGCAACAGGCACAAGAAGAAGGCAAACCTGCCGAGAATGAGCAAAAATAAAAGAATAGGGAAATCATGAAAAAAATCATCTTACTCTTAAGTCTTCTTCCCTTGGCAGCCTGTACGCAAAGCTATGAAGATTTGACTCAATGGATGACGCAAACCCGTCAGGAAGCGAAATCCAAGATTATTCCGTTTGAAGAACCGACGGTTACATTGCCTAAGCCGTATAGCCCGCCGAACTTTAAAGGCATGAATGCGTTTGATTCACGCCGTTTGGACACTGCCCCTAAAGGTGGCAATGCGCCGGATGTGAACCGTCCGAAAGAAACATTGGAAGCCTTCAGTTTGGAAAATATGGCCTTTGTCGGAACGCTGCAAAGCGGTGGCAAAGTTTCCGGATTTATCAAGGTCAACGACCATGTTTATACCGTTTATCCCGGAAACTACATCGGTCAGAATTATGGCAGAATCCAAAGTATTACCGAAGATAAAATTATCTTGACCGAGCAAGTCGAAGACAGCTACGGCAACTGGGTATACCGGAAGGCCGAATTGCCATTGAGCAGTAAAGAGGCGGATTCTTCCAATAGCTCAGATAGTTCGAATTCAAATTAATTTAGGGGTCTCACTCAATTATGAAAACCAAGCACATGACAAAATTATTTGCCGGCTTCAGCGTTGCCCTCGCTATTCAGACGGCCTTTGCAGGCAATATTACCGATATCAACGTTTCCACTTTGCCTGACAACCAAAAAATTATCAAAATCCGTTTCGACAAAGACGTCACTACACCTCATGGTTTTGTAACATCTACTCCGGCGCGTATCGCATTGGATTTTGCCAACACCAATATCCGTTTGCCTCAGCCTGTTTTGGAATATGCAGACCCATTGCTGAATCAAATTACTGCGGCACAAAACAATGACCGCGCACGCGTAGTTTTGGGTTTGAACAAAATCAGCCAATACAATACTGAAATTCGCGGCAACGAAGTTTGGGTATTTGTAAATGAATCTACTGATCAAACCAATGCGATCGTTGCAAATGAACGTGCGGCTACGCCGTCTACCGCGCGCTCTGCTCAGACTTATCAAGCCGTTTCAGCAGCCAATATCGATTTTCGCAAAGGCGCACGCAATTCCGGCATTATTGAATTGTCCGCCCCTGGTTTCAGCGGACAGCCGGACATTAAACAGCAGCGCGACCGCGTGGTTGTTACCTTGAAAAACCATACGCTGCCGACACAAGCGCAACGCAGTTTGGATGTGGCTGATTTCAATACCCCTGTACAAAACGTTACGCTCAAACGTATCGGCAATTCTACCCAGCTCATTATCCGCAACAATAATGCGAATTGGGACATCAATACCAAAGCCTCTTCCGGCCGTTTTGTATTTGAAGTATCGCCTAAAGCCGCCAATACCGAATCCGGCGGCTTGAACCAAAATGCAAACAAATCGTTCAAAGGCCGTAAAATTTCTTTGGATTTCCAAGATGTAGAAGTTCGTACCATCTTGCAGATTTTGGCAAAAGAATCCGGCGTGAATATTGTTGCCAGCGATACCGTCAAAGGCACCATGACCCTGTCTCTGAAAGATGTACCTTGGGATCAGGCTTTAGACTTGGTTATGCAGGCGCGCAATTTGGATATGCGCCGTCAAGGCAACATCATTAATATTGCGCCTCGCGATGAATTGTTGGCAAAAGACAAAGCCTTCTTGCAGGCTGAAAAAGAGATTGCCGAATTGGGTCCGCTGTATTCTCAAACCTTCCAGCTGAAATACAAAAATGTGGAAGAGTTCCGCAAAATTCTGCGTTTGGAAGAATACGACAGCAATAATTCCAACACCCGCAACACTCTGTTGAGCAACCGAGGCAGCGCCTTAATCGATCCTGCCACCAATACGCTGATCGTGACCGACAACCGCGGCGTGATTGAGAAATTCCGCAAACTGATTGATGAATTGGATGTTCCAACCCGTCAAGTAATGGTGGAAGCGCGTATTGTGGAAGCAGAAGATACCTTCTTCCGCAACTTGGGCGTTAAATTCGGTTCCGGTGGTGCAAGTGGCCGTAACGCATGGGGTAGCAACTGGAGCAATGCGCAAACCAACTACAATACCAATGCCTCGTTTAACCGTGGCGACGTAGGCTACCGCACATGGACTTTGGATCCGAATGTCAGTCTGCCGACCGCAGCCGCAGTCAACAGCATTGCGCTGGTGCGTGCGTTCTCGTCCGGTGCATTGGGCTTGGAAATCAGCGCGTCTGAAGAACAAGGTAAGAGCAAAACCATTTCCAATCCGCGCGTGCTGACACAAGACCGCAAAGAAGCTAAAATTGAATCCGGTACGGAAATTCCTTACCAAGAGGCTTCTTCCAGCGGTGCGACTTCGATTACCTTCAAGAAAGCCGTTTTGGGCTTGACCGTAACGCCGAACATTACGCCTGACGGTCAAATCATCATGACTGTGAAGATTAATCGCGATACCCCGATCGACTGTACCGTGGATTCTCTGACAACCAAGTGTATCAATACCAAGCACTTGAATACCCAAGCCATGGTTGAAGATG
Source organism: Neisseria subflava (assembly GCF_024205745.1). Lineage (NCBI taxonomy): Bacteria > Pseudomonadati > Pseudomonadota > Betaproteobacteria > Neisseriales > Neisseriaceae > Neisseria > Neisseria subflava. Next base: position 518,384 of record NZ_CP073117.1, on the reverse strand, counting down.
GCGGCACGCTGATTGTCGGCGGTATTTACGAAGAAGAAAGTACTAATGCAGTGAACAAAGTCCCTGTTTTGGGCGATATTCCTGTTGTCGGCAATCTGTTCAAATCACGTGGCAAACGTGAAAACCGCCGTGAGCTGTTGATCTTCATCACGCCGCGCATCATGGATAATGTGGGTAACAATCTGCGTTACTGATTTTTAAAATGACAAACAGGCATATCTGCAAAGGTATGCCTGTTTTGGTTTTCAGACGGCCTGAGATGAAAAGGCCGAGACCTTTGCAAAATTCCTTTCCTCCAACAGCCGAAACCTAAACAAAGATTTTCGGCTGTTTTTGTTTCAAATATCCACTGATTCTACTCAAATACCCCCTTAATTCCCCTTGGATACCTGATTAATCAGGCATCCGGCCGCCTTTTAGGCAGCAACAGGCGCACTTAGCCTGTTGGCGGCTTTCAAAAGGTTCAAACACATCGCCTTCAGATGGCTTTGCGCACTCACTTTAATCAACCCGAAATAGGCTGCCCGGGCGTAGCGGAATTTACGGTGCAGCGTACCGAAGCTTTGTTCGACCACATAACGGGTCTTCGACAAATATCGGTTGCGTTTGGTTTGCGCTTCCGTCAGCGGACGGTTGCGGTGTGCTTTGCGCATAATACCGTCTAACAACTGATGCTCTTCCAGATGTTGCCAGTTTTCCTCACTGTCGTAGCCTTTGTCGGCATAGACGGTCGTACCTTTGGGTAACCCTTCCAACAAAGGCGACAGATGTTTGCACTCATGGGCATTGGCAGGGGTAATGTGCAGTTTCTCTATATAGCCTTCCGCATCGGTACGGGTATGTTGTTTGTAACCGAGTTTGTAGAGGCCGTTTTTCTTTATCCAACGGGCATCGCTGTCTTTACTCGGTGTGGTTTGGCCGCTGACTTGCTCTTCTTCATCAACTTCTATGGCCTGGCGTTGTTTGCTGCCGGCGGTCTGAATAATGGTGGCGTCAACAACGGCGGCGGATGCTTTCTCTACTTTTAAGCCTTTTTCGGTCAGTTGGCGGTTAATCAGTTCCAGCAGTTCGGACAGGGTGTTGTCTTGCGCCAGCCAGTTGCGGTAGCGGCATAAGGTGCTGTAATCGGGGATACTCAGTTCGTCAAAACGGCAAAACAGGTTGAAGTCGATACGGGTGATGAGGCTGTGTTCGAGTTCGGGATCGGAGAGGCTGTGCCATTGGCCGAGCAGGACGGCTTTGAACATGGACACCAGGGGATAGGCGGGACGGCCGCGGTGGTCTCTAAGGTAACGGGTTCTTTGACGATTCAGGTATTGTTCGATCGGCTGCCAATCAATCACCTGATCCAACTTCAATAGTGGGAAACGGTCGATGTGTTTGGCAATCATGGCTTGGGCGGTTTGCTGGAAGAAGGTGCTCATGAGAAATCCCCTAAATGTCTTGGTGGGAATTTAGGGGATTTTGGGGAATTTTGCAAAGGTCTCAGGCCGTCTGAAAAACGACGAACTTTTCCACGAAACCACCATATCGTATAAAATGACCCTCATGGAAAAAATCAACGGTAATTTAATTTTAATCGGGCTGATGGGCGCGGGCAAAACCACTTTGGGCAAGCAGCTTGCCCAAATGTTTGAATGCCCGTTTTACGACAGCGACTACGAAATCTGCACTTCTTCAGGCGTATCCATTCCGACTATTTTTGAGATGGAAGGGGAGGAAGGCTTCCGCAACCGCGAAACCAATATGCTGAAGAAGCTCGCTTCCCGGCGCAATATTGTTTTATCAACTGGTGGCGGCTCCGTATTACGCAGTGAAAACAGACAGATTTTGCGCCAAAACGGTATGGTTGTTTATCTGCATGCCAGCCCCGAAACCTTGCTGGAGCGTACCCGTTACGACAGCAACCGGCCGCTGTTGCAAGTTGCCGACCCTTTGGTCAAACTGCAAGAGCTGTATGACCAACGCGATACGCTGTACCGTCAAACCGCCCATCTCGTCATCGAATCCGACAGCTGTCACAAAACGCTCAAACGCCTGATGCAGGCTTTAGGCGAATAAACACGCTTTGCAAAGGAACACCATGCGCACACTGACTGTCCAAACCCCGTCACATCAATACCCCATCTTTATCGGGCATAAACTGATTGAGCAGGCAGATACGCTGCTTCAGCCCTATTTAGGCAAAAAAGCAGCCATTATTACCAACGAAACCGTTGCGCCGCTTTATCTCAAACAGCTTCAGACGGCCTTAGACAGACTGGGCGTGCCGCATTTCAGCATCATCCTTCCCGATGGCGAAGAATATAAAAACTGGCAGACGCTTAACCTGATTTACGATGGCCTGATGCAAAACCGTGCCGAACGCAAAACCACTTTAATCGCTTTGGGCGGCGGCGTGATAGGCGATATGGTCGGCTTTGCCGCGGCGACTTATCAGCGTGGCGCCCCTTTTATCCAAGTGCCGACCACATTGCTCAGCCAGGTCGATTCCTCGGTCGGCGGTAAAACCGCCATCAACCATCCGCTCGGTAAAAATATGATTGGCGCGTTCTACCAGCCGCAAGCCGTTTTGGCCGATTTGACCGCCCTGCAAACGCTGCCGCAACGCGAACTTTCCGCAGGCATGGCCGAAGTCATCAAATACGGCGCATTGGGCGATGCCGAATTTTTTGCCTGGTTGGAAGAAAATATGGCCGACCTAATGGCGCAACATCAAGAAAAAATGGCAGAAGCCGTTTATCATTGCTGCAAAATGAAGGCCGATATTGTTGCCCAAGACGAAACCGAGCAGGGCATCCGCGCATGGCTTAATCTCGGCCACACTTTCGGCCATGCCATCGAAGCTGAAATGGGCTACGGCGTATGGTTGCACGGCGAGGCTGTTGCCGCCGGCTGCGTCCTTGCTTCCCGTTTGTCGCAAATCTTGGGCAAAACCCAACAAGCTGATACCGACCGAATTGCCGCTTTAATGGAAGCCGCCTCCCTCCCGTCTGCGCCGCCTGTTTTCTCATTTGAAAAATGGATTGAACACATGAGCCACGATAAAAAAGTCAGCAGCGGCATCATGCGTTTTGTCGGTTTGGAATACTTGGGCAAAGCCAATATCACTGAAATTACCGATATGGAAATCCTCCGCCAAACCTTGCAGCCGTATTTGTGAAGAATGAATGAGGTTTGCTTTAAAATATAAAAAAGGCCGTCTGAAAGTTATTTTCAGACGGCCTTTGGTTTTTTAAGCGTTTTGATTCATCAGATTAAAGCTAGATAAACCAATTTGAGCGGGTCAATTATTTAAAGCGTCTTTTTATCCAACTCGGCAATAATTAGCAAGCCGCTGTCAAAGCGTCGGCTGTCTGCCAGTTTCAGACGGCCTTGATGGCGTTTGACAATGGTGTTTGCGATGGAAAGCCCCAGGCCGGTGCCTTGTTGTTCGGTGCCGAGAATGCGGTAGAAGGGGTCGATAACGCGTTGGCGTTCGCTTGGGGGAATGCCGGGGCCGTCGTCTTCCACCCAGATGTTGAGGTATTCGGCGGTTTCATCAAAGCCCAAATCGATACGGCCGCCTTTGGGGGTATAGCGGATGGCGTTGTCGGCAAAGGTTTTGATGAGGGTGTAGATTTCGGTGTCGTCGGCGTGGATTTGGCAGTCGTTTTCAACGGCGACACCGATGTCTTGACCTTTGGCCAACGCCAGCGGCATGAGTTCCTGCAAGACGCGGCGGAACTGGTTTTGCAGGCTGATCAGGGTTTTGGGGCGTTGGGTTTCGGGTGCTTGGGCGCGTGCGAGGGAAAGGAGTTGCTCGAGCAGGTGGCGGTTGCGCTGTATGCTTTGTTGCAACAGGGTAGACTGCTCGCGCGCTTCGGCGGACAGCTGCATATTGTTGAGCCGCTCTGCCTGAAGGGAAAGGGCGGTCATGGGGCTGCGCAATTCGTGTGCGGCATCGGCGATAAAGCGTTGCTGTTGGCGGACGTTTTCGTCGGTACGTTGCAACAGGTTGTTGATGGCGACGACAAAGCCTTGGATTTCGCTGGGAATGGCTTTCGTGTCCATCGGTGAGAGGTCGTTGATTTGGCGCTGTTCTAAATCGTTGGACAGGGTTTTGACGGAACGCATGGCGCGGTGGGTAATCCAGACGGTAAGCAGGATAATCAGGGGCAGGGCGAGGAGCATGGGGAGGATGCTCTGCACGGCGGCCATTTCGGCCAGCTCTTCGCGATAGTCGCTTTCCTGCATGACGGCGATGCGGCCTTGCTTGGTGTCGCGGGTATAAACGCGGTAGTAATCGTCGTCGTCATCGGCCTGAATGGTGTGCAGGCCGTCTGAAATCTTTTCAGGCAGGCTGACAATGGGGTTGGGCGTATTGGGAAATTGAACGGAAATTTTGTTGTCGTTGTCTAGCGAGTGTTTCTCGTCATCGGCATCGCTCGGGTCGAGATAGTTCGCGACTTGGCGCAACAGGTCGTCTTGAACCTCTTGGGTCTCGTGATAAGTATCGTAATATGAAAATATGCCTGCAAGGATGGAGAGGGGCAGGAGCATACAGATCAGGGCGAGGCTGATCTTGACTTGCAGGGATTGTTTGATGGTGTGGATAAGGCGTTGCATGGTTTGTGTGTTGATATTGTTGTGGTTTTTCAGACGGCCTGGTTGTTTTGTGCAACCAGCCAGCCGACCCCGCGGACGTTTTGAATCGCTTCTTTGCCGAGTTTTTTGCGTAAGGCGTGAATCAGGAAGTCAACGGCGTTGCTTTCAACTTCTTCACCCCAGCCGTAGATTTTGTCTTCCAAATCGCTGCGCGACAGAATCATGCCCGGACGCAGCAGCAGGGCTTGGAGGACGGCAAATTCTTTGTTGCTGAGCATGATGGCCTGTTCCTGCCCGACTACTTCCGCCTGATGGGTGGAAGGGTTGAGTGTGATGATGCCGTTGCTCAGCAGCGTTTGCGCCTGTCCGCCGTGTCGGCGCAATACGGCGCGCATACGGGCTTGCAGTTCCGCCATGTCGAAGGGTTTGACGATGTAGTCGTCTGCGCCGCCGTCTAGGCCGTTGAGCCGGCTGTGCAAATCGTCGCGTGCGGTCACGATTAAGATGGGAACGGTACAGCCGCCGTTGCGGATTTGCGCCAATACGTCCAAACCGTCTTTGCCGGGCAAACCCAAATCCAAGAGCAGCAAATCGTATGCTTGCGCCGCCACTGCTGCGGCAACTTCCGAACCGCGGCTGACCCAATCGACAGCGTAGCCGGTGTCTTTCAGATTGGCACTGACGGCTTGGGCAATCATGGCATCGTCTTCAACCAATAATACGCGCATGGAAGTTCTCCGTGAGGATGGGCGGATAGTGATTATAACCGCACTCAATTAGTAAAAATTTAGGAAGGGTCGAAAAACTGATTTTTTGCAAAAGATGAGGCCGTCTGAAATTCGTTTTTCAGACGGCCTGTATGCTTCAATCCCGATTATTTAGGGTTTTTCTCAATCAAGGCAACCAATTGGTCGATATATCCTTGAACAAAGCCGCGCGTGGATTCGATGAGCTGGCCGTTGTCGTCAAACAGGGTAGGCGAGTTGCCGAGGAACACTTCCGGTTGGCCGGTCAATGGCATATCGAAATACGAAAGGGCAAGGCGCAGATTTTTTTGCGCGCTATAGCCGCCCATTTTACCGACAGAATGGCTGATGATGCCGGCAGGTGTTTTTTTCCAGGCAACATCGGCATTGGGTTTGGAGCCGATATCGATGGCGTTTTTCAGGCAGGCCGGTACGGTACGGTTGTTTTCGGAAGTCACGAACAATACGCCGGCAGAGGCTTTGATGGTTTCGCGGAACTCGGTATAGCTGGATGGAGTGGGGAAGTCGGTAACGGCAGGATCGTCGTAGTCGAAGTTGTATAAAGGCAAATGGCCGATTTCGACGATTTGCGCTTCGTAGCCTTCGGGGAACATGGAAATGACGTTTTGTGCGATTTTTCGTGCGAACGAGCCTTTACGCAGGCTGCCGACCAAGATGCTGACTTTCTTTGACATGTTTTTCTCCTGTTTAATAATAAAAATGAAAACAATTCTAAATTTTAGTGTTATCTGGGGAAGCGGTCAAGGTTTCAGACGGCCTGTCAAAATGGTTTATGCTAAAATAACGGTTTCGCTGATATTTCAAATTATTATGCACGCTTCTGATTCGCAAGAGGGCGAAACGGCACACGAATACTATGCCGACAATCCCGACTTTCCAGCTAAAACCATTGTCGCCACCTTATTCATCGGCGCATTTTTCGGCTATCTCAACGACACGCTGCTGAATGTCGCGCTCACGCCGATTATGAAAGATTTCGGTGTCGATAAGACCACGGTTCAATGGCTGACGACGGGCTTTTTGCTGGTCATGGGGGCATTTACGCCGATTACGGCAGGCGTGATTCAATGGTTTGAAACACGCAAAATGGTGCTGTTTACGCAGGTGACGTTTTTAGCCGGCTCGCTGATTTGCGCGTTTGCACCGACGTTTGGCGTATTGGTGGTCGGGCGTATGGTGCAGGCAGTGTCTGCCGCGTTTTTTGTCCCGCTTTTGTTTAATGGCGTATTGTCGATTTTCCCGCCCAACAAGCGCGGAACGGCGATGGGCGTGATTACCATGATGTTTACCGCCGCGCCTGCAATGGGGCCGACGCTGTCGGGCATCATCATCGACCATACGCATTGGCGCGTGCTGTTCGGTTTTACCGCGCCGTTTATGTTGGCGGCGATGGTGCTGGTGGGCAAATATTTGACGGTCAATTTGAGCAACATCAGCCGTCCGAAAATCGATATGTTGTCGGCTGTGCTGTCGATTGCGGGCTTCGGCGGGCTGGTTTATGCGAGCAGTAATTTTGCCCATATGCCGCTGGTGGAATTTATCCTGCTCTTTGCCGCTTCCGTTGTGCTGGTGGGGTGGTTTGCGCACCGTCAATTCCGTTTGGCCACGCCGTTGTTGAACCTTCGTGCGTTTGAATACAAACAGTTCAGATGTTGTGTTGTGATTTTGGCCGGTGCGATATTCCTGTTCTTGGGCTTGGAACTGATGGTGCCGATGTACACGCAGCAAGTGTTGATGCTGACCGGGACGGCAACCGGCCTGATTCTGATGCCTGCCAGTATTGCACAAGCGGTTGCCGCGCCTTTGTTCGGCAAATTGTTGGACAAAAAGGGCGGACGTTTTGTCGTCTTGCCTGCAACAGTGATGCTGGTGGTGTCGTTGGCGGTATTGTGGCTGTTTTTGCGGATTGATACGCAAGTGGTGATGTTGACGGCGATGTTTACGCTGTTGGCACTTTCCGTGTCTGCTTGTGTAACCGGCGAAACCCATGGTCTGAACGCGTTGCCGAAAACACTCAATCCGCACGGTGCGGCGATTCTGACCACCATCAACCCGATTGCCGGTGCCATCGGCGCGGCGTTTTTCGTCGGTGCGACCAATATCGGCGAGAAACTTTCCAGCGCAGATATGCCGCAACAGGCAATGTTGGACGGTATCCATTTGGCGATGGGTTGCGCTTTGGGTGTCGGTGTTATGGTCGTCATGTTTGCTTTGCGTTTGAAAGCGCATCAGAAATAAATAAAAAGGCCGTCTGAAACGTTCAGACGGCCTAAGTACCTCGTAAGAATTTATAAGATTTTGTAACACAATGAAGTTAAAAAGTATTTTATCAGTCAGCCTGATGATGGCGGTTTGTCCGTCATGGGCTTTGGATTTCGGGCGCATTCCTGAAAATGAAATTTCCGTTTATGTACAGGAATTGGACAGCGGCAAAGTGATTGCCGAACACCGTGCCGATGAATTGCGCAATCCTGCTTCGACCATGAAGCTGGTAACGGCGTTTACCGCGTTTCGTATGTTGGGCGGCGATTATCGTTGGAAAACTGAGTTTAAAACCAACGGCTCAATCAAAGGTGATACGCTGAAAGGCAACGTGTATTGGGTGGGGAGCGGCGATCCTGTGTTTAACCAGCATGATTTGGTGCAAATGCAGCAACAGATGCGCGATAAGGGCATACGCCATATTGACGGACATCTGATACTCGACCGCAGCCTGTGGGGCGATGTGAAGAATCCGGATGATTTTGCTTCCGATTCTGCCGAAAGCTTTATGACGCCGCCTGACCCTAATATGTTGGCGTATAAAACCGTTGAACTCCGTGCTGAAAAAGAAGAAGACGGAAGCTTGGTCATCCGTACCAATCCTCCGCTGCCGAATCTGAACATTCAAAACAAATTGACGCTTGAGAATAAAGAAGGGAAGTGCGGTGTTTTAAAAAATCACATGAAGACTTCCTATAAAAACAATACGCTGACTGTATCGGGCAAGCTGCCGGAAAGCTGCTTGGGTCAAGAGTTATATCTGAATATGTACAGCATGAAAGAATATGTCGGCAGAAGTTTTGTGAACCAATGGCGCCAACAAGGCGGTACGGTTTCAGACGGCCTGACAACAGGTGTCGCGCCTCATGATGCGCATGTGTTGGCAAGCCATCTATCCAAACCGCTTACCGATATCCTCACCGATATGAACAAGCATTCCAATAATCTGATTGCCCGTTCGGTTTTCCTTAAATTTGCCGGAAATATGTCTGATTACAAGCTGGCGCAGGCCAAGGCCGCGTCTATCGTAAAAAGCGAGCTGGCGGTTGCCGGTATCAATACGGAAGGGCTGGTGTTGGAAAACGGCTCAGGCCTGTCCCGTGTCGAACGGCTCAATGCGCGAATGATGGCGCAAATGTTGGAAAAAGCCTACTTCAGCCCGTTTAAAAACGAGTTTATCAGTACGCTGCCGATTGCCGGTAAAGACGGCACGCTTAAAACACGCTTGAAACAGCCCGGTGAAAACCTGCGCCTCAAAACCGGTACGCTTAAAGATGTCCGCGCATTGGCAGGGTATTGGTTGGGCGAAAAGCCGTTGCTGGTTGTCGTGATTATCAACAGCCAAAAATCAACCGATTATTTACGCGACTTGGATAAGCTGGTGTCTAAAATTGTTCAGCCCGGTGGCGAACATTGGATTGATGCTAAGGCCTCCTGCATGATTAGGTATCAGGCTTGATAAGCTAAAAAGGGCCGTCTGAAAATGTATTGACGTTTTCAGACGGCCTTTGTGTAAGAAGGGGAGGCAAGCATTGATGTCTATTTTGAAAGATGATTTAGAGATTTGATGAATAAGCGTTTGGTGTGAATCAGCTTGAAATAGATGGTCTTTCAGGATTTAAACCATATGTCTGCTTTATTGTGCTGTCCTGTTTATACTATTTAAAAAGCTCGATTTTTCATAAAAAGGCATCAAGTACAGACGAAAAAAATACCGGTAAAAACCGGTATTTTTTATTTTTAACTTGATGGCGCGGCGGACGGGGCTCGAACCCGCGACCCCCGGCGTGACAGGCCGGTACTCTAACCAACTGAGCTACCACCGCGCATCCATTGTCAGAGACAATGAAAAGGAAAGTGGTGGGTGATGACGGAGTCGAACCGCCGACATTCTGCTTGTAAGGCAGACGCTCTACCAACTGAGCTAATCACCCGAAAAAGGGAGATACTGAAGAATCAGTATTTTTAAATAATGGCGCGGCGGACGGGGCTCGAACCCGCGACCCCCGGCGTGACAGGCCGGTACTCTAACCAACTGAGCTACCACCGCGCATCCACTGTCAAAGACAATGAAAAAGAAACTTGGTGGGTGATGACGGAGTCGAACCGCCGACATTCTGCTTGTAAGGCAGACGCTCTACCAACTGAGCTAATCACCCATGCGCAAAATTGCGAAGACGCTATTAAACCAAAAAATCCTGATGCGCGCAAGATCTATTTGCCGATAATTAGATGTCTCCCTGCAAGCACCAGTTTTCAAAGGAAATAATTTCTTCCTGCTTGCCTGCGACAACCAAAATATCACCGGTTTCCAGAACAAAATCAGGATCAAGGTCTTGGATTTTTCCGGTATTGCGGCGGATAAACAATAGTTTCAGATAATGTGCTGCCAATGGTAATTCACGGATGGTTTTACCGATGGCATGTGCTTCTCCTTGCAATGGGAAGGCATGGCGGCAGACGGCCTTGCTGTCTTCGTCGGAGAAGCTGTCATCATCACTGCCGACAAACAAGTCTTGCAACGATGCATAGCGGCTGTGACGGATGTGGGTTATGGTTTGATAAACATGATTGTAGGAGAGGCCGTGGCCCAACATGGCATAGCTTGCCAGCACCAGGCTGGTTTCTTTGGTATCGGAGACGGTTTCTTCCGCACCCATTTCGGTAAAGGTTTTGACGTAATCGTCATTGGTGGCGCGAACATAAACCGGCATGCTCGGATGCATGGACATGATGTTGCCGAGAACATGTTGGGTTTCGTGCATATTGTTCAGCGTGATGACCACCATTTTGGCGCGTCCCAAGCCGGCGGCTTCCAAGACTTCACGGCGTTTGGCATCGCCAAAGGAAACCGGTTCGCCTGCGTTGCGTGCCACTTGTACGCGGGCAATGTCCAAGTCAAGGGCAAAGTAGGGGATACCCTCTTGCGCCAATACACGGGCAACCGATTGACCGCCGCGTCCGAAACCGATAATCAGGACGTGTTCGGATTTGCTCATGGTTTCCACCAGCATGGAGTGCAAGTCCAAGGCTTTCATGTCCCAGTCGGATTTAACGAAGCGGCTGACGATGGTATCGCTGCTGCCCAAAATGAATGGTGCGGCAATCATGGAAAGCAAGACGGCTGCAGTGGCTGCTTGTTCCAATTCGGGCGAAACCATATTGATTTTGCTGGAAATGGCCAGCATCACGAAGCCGAACTCGCCGCCTTGCGCCAAATAAAGCGCACTTTTGAGGCTGTCGCCCACAGGGTTTTTCATGCGCAAAGCGATGATGAAGACAACCAGTGCTTTCAAGACCAACAGGATTGCCAACAAAATCAGGATTTGCTGCCAGTTGCCGATCAGCGCCTGAATATCGAGCTTCATACCGACGGTAATGAAGAAGAAGCCCAGCAGGATGTCGCGGAATGGACGGATGTCGTCTTCCACCTGAATACGGTATTCGGTTTCGGAAAGCAGCATACCGGCGACGAATGCGCCCAATGCCATAGACAGGCCTTCAAGCTCTGTCAGATAGGCCACGCCCAAAGTAACCAGCAAAACGTTGATCATGAAGAGTTCGGACGATTTGCGTTTGGCAACCAGTCTGAACCAGCGCGACATCACTCGGCTGCCGACAACGAACAAAATGCCCAAGGTCAGCAACATTTTCAAACCGGCCAAGCCCAGCTCTACCCACAAGTTGCCTTCGCTGCCGCCAGCAAGTGCCGGAATCAGAATCATCAGCGGTACAACGGCAATATCTTGCATCAACAAAACCCCCATGGCCATTTGACCATGCGGTTGACCCAGCTCGGTTTTCTCCGACAGAATGCGGCTGACGATGGCGGTGGACGACATGGTCAGTGCGCCCGCAGTGGCAAACGCCCAGTTAAACGGCGTGCTCATTGCCATCAAAATGCCCATAATCGAGAGCATGGTAATGATGACTTGCAAACCACCCAAGCCGAATACGAGGCGGCGCATGGCTTTGAGTTTGGGCAGGGAGAATTCGAGACCGATGCTGAACATCAAGAACACAATGCCGATTTCGCCCAAATAGTCGGTGGCGTGGCTTTGCGGAATCAGTTTGAACATACCCGGACCGGCAATAAAACCGACCAAAAGATAACCGAGCATGGAAGGAATGTTGAACTTGCGACAGCAGATAACCGTAATGACGGAAACCAACAGGACAATGACAATGGGACCGAGGGAGAATTCGTGCATAGAGTGGGCGGCCTTTCGTTAAAAGTAGCTATTGTTATATAGGCCGTCTGAAACACGTCGAAAACCGACAGCAAACCCAAATAAAAACGCACAGAATGAACTTCATTTCTGCGATTTGATTTCCCGTATCATGCTTATTTGGACTTACTGTTTCGAGCGTTATCTAACGGATTATTAAGATTATATCAAGATAGAATGTAAAGTAGTGTTTTGATTGACAAAAAGGGCCGTCTGAAATATTCAGACGGCCTTTAAATAAACAAACGGTTTAAGGCATCAACATGCCGCCGTTGACATGAAGTGTCTGACCGGTAATGTATTTTGCCTGATCAGAAGCCAAGAACAAGACTGCATCGGCAATATCTTGCGCTTCACCGAATTTGCCCAAAGAAGTTTGCGCTTCAAAGGTTTTGCGGGTTTCTTCCGGCAGGGCGCGGGTCATATCGGTGTCGATAAAGCCGGGGGCAACGCAGTTGACGGTAATGCCGCGACTGCCGACTTCACGCGCCATAGATTTGGAGAAGCCGATTAAGCCTGCTTTTGCAGCCGCATAGTTGGTTTGGCCGGCATTGCCCATCACACCGACAACGGATGTGATGTTGATAATGCGGCCGGTACGCTGTTTCATCATGCCGCGCAATACGGCTTTGGAGGCACGGAAGACAGATTTGAGGTTAACCTGCATGATGTCGTCCCACTCTTCCTCTTTCATGCGCATCAGGAGGTTGTCACGGGTAATACCGGCGTTGTTGACCAGAATATCCAGTTTGCCGAATTCTTTTTCGATGTCGGCAATCAGGTTTTCGATGGTTTCAGGTTCGGCAGAATTCAATGCACGGCCTTCGCCGCCCCATTGTGCCAAGCGTTCGCCGATTGCAGCCGCACCGCTCTCACTGGTAGCTGTACCGATAACTTTTGCACCGGCCGCCGCCAAAGTATCGGCAATCGCCGCACCAATACCGCGCGATGCGCCGGTTACCAAAGCGATTTTACCGCTCAAATCTTGTGTACTCATGTTTTATTCCTTAATTGCGATTGGGAAAAATGGTTTCAGACGGCCTTATTTACCTAGGGAGGGTGCTTGATACCGTCGTTTGTTGATTCTGCGTAATAAATATTCTTTGTAGTATGCCCATGCTTGCTTTTTTTGTCCTTGTTTCCAAAGTCGTTTGGCTGCTTGTCTAAATTTCCTTTTAGGATTTGGAAAGGGCAACCAAGTTGATAGAGGTTGTTCTAGATATCCGTTATTCCATGGGGAATTCTTAAAATATTGATCATATGCAGGGTGGAAGCCTAATTGATGCCACGGTTTGATATGACCAACAAAATGGACTAAGCGGATACTGTTGGGATTGTCGATTAATTCACTGTATTTTTGATGCCAATGTATCCAGTTAAAGTTTTCTGAAAGCCAGTGTACATGACCTATACAGGCTAAATTCAAAATATCTTGGTCTGGACAGGAGAGTTTAAAATTCTGTTTTTCTACGGCTTGCATTTTTTCAGACAAAATTTTATCTATTGCCATATCATTCCATTTGTCAATATTGAATAGAATGACCCCAGAGTTGAAATAAGGCTCAGTATCTGTAAAACCAAATTGATTGAGTTGTTTTATATATGCTCTGTATAAAATTGCATCAGGTACGGCAGCAATCAAAGAATTTGAAATGTCGATTTCAAATAAATCATCAATATTGCCCAAGCATAGTACATCAGTATCTAAATAAAGCGCAGTATGAGCAATACCTTTTAATAAGCAAGGGATACTCATACGGTAATACATAGCGATAGTAAAATAATGGGTAGTCTGCAGGGTAGAAAAGTATTCTGTATTTAAATGGTAAACGCTTATTGCGTAGTTTTGATTTGATGTTTCAATTTGATCGAAAATATTAAAATCATAACCTTCTGAACCACTAACTAACAAATGAAAATATATTGGACTGGTATTGTTTTGCAGCACAGAAAGTAACGCAGTGCCGATGTGTTTGATATAGTTTTGATCGGCTGCATAAACAATATGTTTCGGCTGTTCAATGAATTCTCGTTTGCGGATATGAACAGTTTCTAATACTAATTTTTCTCTATCAAACATTTAAATTCTCCACAACTTCTCTATCGATTTCAGGTAATCCGATAGGGATATTCGGTTCAATATCAAATGCGCAGCTGATCCAGTTGCTAAAGCTATATTTGTGTTTCAGGCCGGGGGCAAGCGGTACATACGGTAAGGTCAGGAAGGCTTTGAGTTCGTCAAGGTTGCTTCCATTCCAGTAGAACATATTGTTCGGGTGATAAAAATCGTAATGTACGATGGTCGGATTGGTCGTAATCAGTTTTTTGTCCAAACCGATCGCTTCGAAAATCCGCAAAGAGAGGCCGTAGTGCTTACGGTTGAGGAAATCTACCAATACGGAGGATTTGGCTGCTTCTTCTAAGTTTTGACGATAGGAGAGGGCGTTTTCAAATGAGAAGAACTCGACTTCTGGAATGCCTAAAGCCGCTTTTTCTTCTTCAATTTTCTTACTGGCCAAGCGGAAATCTATTTTTAAACCGATTGAACGCGCAGCTTCGCAAAATGCACGGATGTCATTGTTACGGTCGGCAGCGTACGAGCCGATAAACAAGATTTTGTTTTGCGGGTTTTCAGACGGCCTGAAGCTGTCAAAGTAGAAGCTGGTGGTTGGAATGAGTTTTTCAGTGTATTCAGGATGTTTGCCCTGGTCAAACGGATCGAAAAAGTAAAATTTGTCGAAAAATTCGATATTGTCGAAGTCTTCTTTTAAGAAGGTCAGGGCTTCCCAGTTGTAATACACCATTAATTTTGAATGCGCTCTGAGCTTGGCGATGAAGTCTTTCGGATAGGCGCCCAGCCAAATCATGAAGCAATAATCCGCTTGTTCGGGATGTTCGCTTAACAGGGTATTGAGGCGTTCTTCTACGGCGCGGAACATGGTCCGTTTTTTGAAGTCTTTTTGTCCAAGAATATTTCGATACCAAATTTTTTTCAGCCGTTGAAATGCATTTTTGTATTTGAACTCTTTTTCTTCATAGGTCAGGGACAGCACTTCAAATCCGCATTTCTCCAAGTTCTCAATAATGAGTTCGTGGATTTTGAAGAGCTCCGGCATGGCGAGAATGACTTTTTTCTTACTCATAATGTATTCAATATAATATTTTGTCAGGCAGGTATATTTGCCATAGGCAATAAGGTTAATCAATGCCGAGCAGGCGGTTTAGCCATTGTGTAAACGAATAATAGGCTTTGATTTCAGGGGCAGGTTGCTGATACGGACCTGCCAAAAATTCAGGCAATGCGTCTAAATTACCGCCGTCCCATACGAACACGCGGTCTGGGTGGTATAGGTCGGTTTCCAAGATATGTTTGTTGGTGGTAATCAGTTTTTTATCGAAACGCAATGCATCGAAGATACGGAATGATAAGCCGTAATGTTCGAATTGTGCAAAATCGACGACCGCACCGCAACTTTGCACTTGGCTGAGGTTTTCTTCAAAGCTGAGGATACTGCTGCGGTCGAGATAGCGGATGCCATTGTGTCCGAAGGCTTTTTCAGCCCTGTCGTCTTTGCAGTAGATATGAAAATCCAAGGGTAGGTTGAGGCGTTCGGTTTCTTGGATAAAGCGTTTGGTTTGCTCTTCGCGTCTAAGTTCGTAGCCGCCTAAAAAGTAGAGTTTGTTGGTGGGTGTATATTCCGCCACGGGAAAGTCAAAGTAAAAATTGGTGGTGGCTTTGAAATGGCATTGTGGATATTTTTGAATATCGTCGGGGTCGAAAACCCAGCATTGGTCAAAATAATCCAAATATTCAATAATATCTGGGAAGCGGCCTACGCCATCCCATTGATAGTTCACACAAACATTGCTGTGTTCGCGGATGGTGGCGATAATTTCTTTGGGGTAAATATTGGCGCGGATGCAGAGCGCATAATCGGCTTTTTTGCCGTTTAGCAAGGCCAATTTTTGCTGAATGTCGTCGAGGTGGCGGCTGTATTTGAGGTATTTTTTATAGTTGCCGTCTTTGGTGATGTGTTTGTGGTAGAGGTTTTTGAGTCTGCTGCCCAAGTTCGGATAATAGGAATCTCGGTCGTCATAGCACAGATTAATGACATCAAAACCAAGAAAACGCAGATTTTTTTCGATACATTGATCCAGTCCGTACATGTAGGGAACGGCAAGAATAATGGTTTTTTTCATAATGTATTCGGATTGGAGTGGGCTAATTTTTCAGACGGCCTTGCCTGACAGGATAAGGCCGTCTGAAAACGTTTTAGTGAGCTTCGATAAATGCAGCCACTTGGTCGGCATTGGTCAATGCGCTGCACGCGGCTTCTTTGTTGATGCGTTTGGCGAGACCTGCGAGGACTTTGCCGGGGCCGCATTCGGCTGATTCGGTGATACCTTCGGAAACAAGCGCGTTGACGGTTTCTGTCCAGCGCACCGGGCTGTACAGTTGGCGTACCAAGGCATCTTTGATTTTGTCGGCATCATCGTAAGAGGCAACATCGGCGTTATGGATGACACGGATTTGAGGTTGTTTGATTGTGATGTCTTTCAATGCTTCGGCAAGTTTTTCCGCTGCAGGCTTCATGAGGCTGCAATGTGAAGGAACGGAAACGGGCAGCGGCAGGGCGCGTTTGGCTCCGGCTTCTTTGGCGGCGGCCATGGCGCGTTCGACTGCGGCGGTATTGCCGGCAATCACGACTTGGCCTGGGGAGTTGAAGTTGACGGCTTCAACGACTTCGCCTTGTGCAGCTTCGGCACAAATGGCTTTTACTTGTTCATCTTCCAAACCCAAAATGGCGGCCATTGCGCCTACGCCTTGCGGTACGGCAGATTGCATGAGTTCGGCTCGCAGGCGGACCAGTTTGACCGCGTCTGCGAAATCCAATGCGCCGGCGGCGACGAGGGCGGTGTATTCGCCGAGGCTGTGGCCTGCAACGACGGAAGGGATTTTACCGCCGGCTTCCAAGTAGGCGCGGTAGGTGGCAATGCCGGCAGCCAGCATGATGGGCTGGGTGTTGACGGTTTGCCCGATTAATTCGGCATCTTCGCCGTTAATCATTGCCCACAGGTCTTGACCCAATACGGCGGAAGCTTCGTCAAATGTGGCTTTAACGATGGCTTGCTCGGCAAAGCCGTTCATCATGCCTAGGCTTTGTGAGCCTTGTCCGGGGAAGAAGAATGCGAAAGACATGGTAATTCCTTATTGGTTTGAATGTTTGAGGGTGTCTGCCAGCAGAAGGAGGGTAGCGACAGTATTGGTTGCGGCGGTCAGCCGGAAGGTGCGGACAAATCCGGGTTTGCTGGTTTTGTGTCTGAATGCGAGGCTGCCGCAATAACCGCCCGGCCAGCCGCCAAACAGGTTGAGCAGGTGTAATTTTGCTTCGGGTATGCGTCTGCCGTGGTTGCGTGCGCGCTGTTTGTCTAGGTAGTAAAGCAGGAAAACGTATGCACTCAGTGCGAGATAGGCGATTGCCAGTTTGGGCAATACCATAAACGTTACGCCTAAAAATAAGATGCTGATGCAGAGTGCAAATGTTAGGGATTTCATGGGTTGTGGCAGAAGAAGCCGTCTGAAAGGGATGTTCAGACGGCCCAATCGTTAGTACTTCACCAAAACCGCACCCCAGGCAAAACCGCCGCCGATGCCTTCGAGCAAGAGGTTTTGTCCGCGTTTGATTTGGCCGTTTTTAATACCGACATCCAGTGCCAGCGGAATGGAGGCGGCGGAAGTGTTGCCGTGGTCTTGGACGGTCAAGATCACTTTGTCCATGCTCAAGCCCAAGTGTTTGGCGGTAGAGTCGATAATGCGCTTGTTGGCTTGGTGCGGCACAATCCAATCGATTTGATCGGCGGTGTAACCGGCTTCTTCGATGACGTCATCTGCAATTTTTGCCAGCATTTTGACGGCAAACTTGAATACGCCGGGGCCGTCCATGCTGATGTAGGGCGAACCGCAAATCTGGCCGTTGGCGATTTGTCCCGGGACGTTCAAAAGGTTGAGGTAGTTGCCGTCGGCTTTGAGTTTGCTGTGGATGATGCCCGGTTCGTCAGATGCGCTTAAGACAACCGCCCCCGCACCGTCACCAAAGAGAACGCAGGTGGTGCGGTCGTTCCAATCGACGATGCGGCTGAAGGTTTCCGCGCCGATGACCAAAGCGTTTTTCGCCATGCCGCTTTTGATGTAGGCATTGGCAGTGGTCAGGGCATACATAAAACCGGCGCACACGGCTTGTACGTCGAAGGCAGGGCAGCCGTTGGCAATGCCCAATTTTTGCTGCACGATGGTTGCCGTAGAAGGGAACTGCATATCGGGAGTGGCTGTGGCGACGATAATCAGGTCGATATCGTCAGCCTGCAAATTGGCATCTGCCAAGGCGCGGCGCGCTGACTCGGCGGCCAAATCGCTGGTTTTTTCGCTGTCGTCTGCAATATGGCGAAATTTGATACCTGTACGCGTGGTAATCCACTCGTCGGAAGTGTCCACTTTTTTGGCAAGGTCGTCATTGCTGACGCGGTTGGCAGGAAGGTAGCTGCCTGTACCGGAAATTTTAGCATATTGCATGAGAACGGCCTTTTTAGAGAATTGATTCAGATAGTCGGGTATTGTAAGCGAAAATGGGAAAATTCCCAATATTAAGAATGAAGCCGGTAATTAAAGATAAAAACAGGCCGTCTGAACATTTTGAGGTTTCAGACGGCCTGTGTATATCAGCCTTAAGCTTCCGTTGCTGGAGTAGCAGTTTCTAGTTCTGCTTTGGCGGCTTCCAAAGCGGCCAACTGGGTGGCTACGCCTTGTTCGATTTGAGCGAGGCCGGCAGATTTGGCTTCGTGATAGGCTTCTTCCAAAGCATAACGGAAGCCGACTTCGTCGGTTCCGCCGTGGCTCTTAATCACGATACCGCGTAAGCCAAGCAGGATGGCGCCGTTAAATTTGCGCGGATCCAATTTGCCTTTCAAACCTTTGAGCGCGGGCAGGGCGGCAATGGCGGCAAGTTTGTTGAACAGAGTGCTTTGGAATTCACGGCGGATGGCGCCGCTCATGAATTTAACCGCGCCTTCGATGGTTTTGAGCATAACGTTGCCAACAAACCCATCAGCGACAACGACATCGGCTTCGCCATACAAAACGCTGTTGCTTTCGATATTGCCGATAAAGTTGAGTTTGCTGCTGCTCAACAGTTTAAAGGCTTGTTTGACGGCATCCGTACCCTTGATGTCTTCTGTACCGACGTTCAAAAGGGCGACGCGCGGGCTGCCTTTTTCGGGGTGTAACGCGTGTACCAGCTCGCTGCCGATGATGGCAAATTGAACCAGTTGTTCGGGTGTGCAATCGACATTTGCACCCAAATCCAAAGCCAGGGTAACGTGTTCGCTATCGGAAGGCAGGAATTTGGCGATGGCAGGGCGCTCAATGCCGGGAATGGTTTTGAGGACGAATCGGGCGGTCGCCATCAGTGCGCCGGTATTGCCTGCCGATACGGCGGCTTGCGCATTGCCTTCTTTGACTTGGTTGATGGCGATGCGCATGGATGATTCTTTTTTGTTTTTCAGCGCGGATTGAGGCGCTTCATCCATTTCGACGACTTGCGCTGCATGGCAGACGGTAATGCGGTCCATAGGCGCGCCTGCCAAGCTTAATGCTTGGCGGACTGCTGCTTCATCTCCGACCATAATCAGATGTACATCGGATTGCTGTTTCAGGAAATCCACTGCACCGGGGACGGTCATCGCAAGGCCTGCATCTCCGCCCATGGCATCTACGGCCAGTGTAATCATGTTGTTCTCCGGTTTGTGTGTTTCAGACGGCCTCAAATAATCGGACAAGCACTCTCATCTGATTTTCAGGAAATTGAATTGAAAATCAGATGAAAAGGCTTGTTGCGACGGTCGTACCAAATTTATTGGTTTTGCGCGGCCAATTTGTTGTGTTCGTCAATGTCCAGCGCGTCCCAAGGATAGTTGATCCACCAGTCTTCAACGGTAATGCCGCTGAAATAAGGGATACCTTCAGGAATTTTACCGGCTTTGGCTTTGATTTTTTCATGCAATACTGCCACGCCGACAGTGCCGAAATCTTCTTTCAACAATTCGTTCAGGCAGAATTCCATGGTAACGCGGCTGTCGTCCACTTCGTCAACGACCAGTACGTTTTTGCCTTTCAGGGCATCTGGAATGGGATCAAGCCATTGGACTTTTTTCACTTCCTCGGTAACTTGACCTTCGTTATCACTGTCGTAGTAGGCTGTGGTGACGGCGTAAATCGGAATTTCCAAGAAGCAGCGCAACATGCGGGCAGGGATAAAACCGCCGCCGCCAATGGCAATCATGGCATCGTATTTGGTGCCGGAGTTTTGGATTTTTTCCGCCAATCCTTTGATTACGCGGTGAATGTCGTCGTAGGTGTACCAGATTTTACGTTTCATGGTGTGCTTCCGAAGAGGAAAATACAGGGTGCAATGCAAAAAAGCCAGTCATTGCATGGCAATATTCTGGCTTTTTCAGTCAGACGAACGGATTATTCGCCTTTAGCTTTTACCACTTTACGGCCACGGTACATACCGTTTGGGGAAATGTGGTGTGGACGATGCACTTCGCCGGTTGTGCTGTCAACAGACAGAGAAGGCGCAGTCAGAGCGTCGTGTGAACGGTGCATACCGCGTTTAGAAGGGGATTTTTTGTTTTGTTGAACGGCCATTTCAAGCTCCTAGATAAATAAACTGTGTCCTAATTAACTGCTTTTCAAACCTGCTAAAACAGCGAAGGGGTTTGGTTTGTCCCGATTGACTTCGTCCAGTGTTCCATTGTTGCCGCAGTCTTCGTGTCGAGGGGAGAAAGGGAGCGACATCAGGATTTGGTCTTCAACCAGAGTCCGCACGTCAAGCTCTTTTTCGAGCAGCATGCCTTCCAATTCTTCATCGGCAAGCATGGCTTCGTCCAAACTCTCTTCATCGGCAAACAGGACGATACGGCTGGTTTCATCGAGTAGAAACGGCATGGGCGTAATGCAACGCTGGCAAATCAGGGGCATGTCGGCTTTGACGTTTAAATCGAGAAACAGACGTTGCAACCGGTCGCGACCGCCTTGCAGCGTAAACGACACACGTGTCTGTTTGTCGGCCGGATAATCGTGCGAACTGACTCGTTCATCCAATTCTTCGAGCAGGAAGCTGCCTTGCAGATTCTGCCCTTCGGCGGCGAAAACTTCTGGGTCAATCAAATTAGGGTATGACATAAACGGAGTATGATATAATTTCGGCGGTCTAACGTCAATGTTTTTAAGTAAAAATATGGAAGTAAAACTGCCTTTGGTTTTAGGGTCGAGTTCGGTTTTCCGCTGCGGACAGCTTCGCCGTTTGGGTATCGATTTTCAGACGGCATCGCCTGATTTTGACGAAACGCCTATTGCGGGCGAGCATGCGAGCGAAACGGCGCTGCGTTTGGCGGAAGGCAAAGCCCGTTCATTGGCGGCAACTTTCCCTGCCGCGCTGATTATCGGTGCAGACCAAGTCGCATGGTGCGAAGGACGGCAGTTGGGTAAGCCGATGAACGTCGCAAATGCACAACAGATGCTGGCGGACTTGAGCGGAAAACGGATTGAATTTTACAGTGCAATCGTGCTTTTGAATACTGCTACGGGCAAGGTTCAGCATCATGTCGATCATACGGTGGTTGCCATGCGCCAGTTGACGCAGGAACAAATCAGCCGATATTTGGAACGCGAGCCGGATGCGGTTTATTGTGCCGGCGCAGCGAAGAGCGAGGGTTTGGGCGCCGCTTTGTTGGAGTGGATTGAAAGTACGGACCCGCATGCTTTGATCGGTCTTCCGATTTTCCGTCTGATTGATTTTTTGAAAAACGAAGGTGTGGAAGTTTTATAGTTTGAGGCCGTCTGAATGTGTTCAGACGGCCTGAGATTTTTTGGAGTTGCAAGAATGAAACCGGTTTTGTATTTGATTCCAACCCCTTTGGGTGCGCCTGATACGCCATGCCTGTTGCCGCATGAACAACAGGCGATTGTCGGGCTGACGGATTTTGTTGTGGAGGCGGAAAAAACAGCGCGTGCACATTTGAAACATTTGGGTGTGACTACGCCTATCCGCGAGCTGAATCTGCAAACGCTGAATGAACACACGGATTTGAAGACTTTGCCGGAATTGCTGAAACCTTTGCAAGAAGGGCGCAGTATGGGCATTGTCAGCGAGGCGGGTTGTCCGGCTGTTGCCGATCCGGGCGCGAATTTAGTGGCGTTGGCGCATAAACACGGCTTTGAAGTACGGCCTTTGATCGGCCCGTCCAGTTTGTTGCTGGCGCTGATGGCTTCGGGTGCGAATGGGCAGAACTTTGCATTTAA
The DNA here is from genome assembly GCF_024205745.1 of Neisseria subflava. Lineage (NCBI taxonomy): Bacteria > Pseudomonadati > Pseudomonadota > Betaproteobacteria > Neisseriales > Neisseriaceae > Neisseria > Neisseria subflava. The sequence goes on along the minus strand of NZ_CP073117.1, from coordinate 496,179 downwards.
GGGTTATCTGCCGTCTGAAAAAAATGAGCGGATTCAGGGTTTGAAGGCTTTGGAGCAACGTTCGCGCCAGCAGAATGAAACGCAGCTGTTTATCGAAACGCCGTATCGTAACGATGCGTTGTTGGCTGATGCAGTAGAAAACCTGCACCCTGAAACGCGCTTATGTGTGGCTACGGACTTGACCTTGCCGACACAGGAAATCATCAGCCAGACGATTGCGCAGTGGCGAAAAAGAAAAGAAATGCCGAATTTGAAGAAACGCCCGACGATTTTTGTGTTGCATGCCGCTTAAAAGCTTAAAACTGGATTGGGTTCAATCTCAAACTGTATTTGTTTGAGGAAATAAAAAAGGCCGTCTGAACAACAGACGGCCTTTGTGTTGCCTAAGCTTTTATCAAGAAACGACTTCGCCTTGGGCGCGTTGTTTTTCGATGCTGCGGTTGATGTGCCATTGTTGGGCGATGGTCAAGAGGTTGTTGACTACCCAGTACAGAACCAAGCCGGCAGGGAAGAAGAAGAACATGATGGAGAAAACCAAAGGCATGATTTTCATCATTTTCGCCTGCATAGGGTCGGTTGACGGCGGATTCAGATAAGTTTGTGCAAACATGGTTGCCGCCATAATCAAAGGCAGGATGTAGAAAGGATCCGGACGGCTCAAGTCGGTAATCCAACCCAACCAAGGCGCTTGGCGCAATTCTACGGAAGCGAACAATGCCCAGTACAGACCGATGAAGACGGGGATTTGCAACAGCATAGGCAGACAGCCGCCCAGCGGGTTGATTTTCTCGTCTTTATAAAGCTGCATCATGGCTTGTTGTTGCGCCATGCGGTCATCGCCGTATTTCTCTTTGATGGCTTGCAATTTAGGTGCAGCGGCACGCATTTTTGCCATAGAGCGGTAAGAGGCGTTGGTCAATGGATACAGTACGGCTTTGACGATGATGGTCAAAACGATGATTGCCCAGCCCCAGTTGCCGATGATGTTGTGCAGTTGGTTCAAGAGCCAGAAGAGTGGGGAGGCGAACCAGTGTACTTTGCCGTAGTCTTTGGCCAGTTGCAGTTTGTCGGCGATGTTGGCGATAACGGAAGTGGCCTGCGGACCGGCATACAGATTGATGGCGGTTTCGGCTTTTGCGCCGGCTTGGATGGTAGCTAAAGGCACGCTGACGCTTGCACTGTACAGGTTGTCGTTGCGACGTTTGATGTCGATGTTGCATTCGCCTGCAGTGCATACGCTTTGACCGTCTTTAGGCTGCAAAATCCAAGTGGACATGAAGTGGTGTTCAATCATGCCAAGCCAGCCGGTCGGGGTTTTGCGGATGTATTCGGCTTCGGATTTGCTGGATTTGGCATCGTCGTCCAAATCAGAGAAGCTGACTTTTTGGAAGCCGCCTTCAGGGGTGTAAACCACCGGGCCGACGTAAGAGCGGGTGAAGTAGCCTTGGCCTTCAGGTTCGCTGTGGTCGCGAACGATGCGGTAGTCTGCACTTAGGTTGACGGGTTGGCCGTTGCTGTTGGTAATGTCAAAGCGGACGTTGACCAAGTAGCTGCCTTTGGTAAAAGTATAAACTTTGTCGATTTTCAGGCCGTTGGTTTCAGGTGCGCTCAGGCGGACTTCAACTTTGTCGCCTTCCAAACTGTATTGTTTTTGTGGAGCGGTAAAGCTGATGCCTTTCAGAACATTGTTGCCTTGTGCGTCCAAAAGCTCAGATTGGGCGACGTAGGTGTATTCCTTGCCGTCGTTAAACAGAACGAAAGGTTTGTGTTCGTCGCCGGTTGCTTTGTATTGCAAGAGGGTCAGTTGACGCAGGTCGCCGCTTTTCTCATCGATGACGGCTTTAACCGTGTCTGTGGTAACGGTAATGGGAGAAGCCGGGGCAAGTGCGGCTTCAGCAGCGGCTTTTGCCGGAGCAGCGGCCGTTTGCTGTTGCGCGGCTTGTTGCGCCGGATTAGGTTTGGGGCTGGGGAAAAAATGTTCCCAGCCGGCAAAGATTGCCACTGAAATGGCAAAAAACGCCATTAGTCTTTTAAAATCCATAAGAGATTCCTGGAATTGACGGATAGGTAATCGAGATGAAAACTGCTTCAGACGGCATTATATAGAAACCGACGGGAAATTAAAGGAAATCGTGTTCTTTAAATGGTTGACAGCAGCATTATGGAACAGGGTCATGTCCGTGTCCGCCGAAAGGATGGCATCGTGCGATGCGTTTGATTGCCAGCCATCCGCCTTTGAATGCGCCGTATTTTTTGACGGCTTCGACTGCGTATTGTGAACAGGTCGGGGTATAGCGGCAGCGCGGCGGAATGAGGGGGCTGATGCAGTATTGGTAAAAGCGGATGAGTGCAAGGAGGAGCTTGGAAAGCAGGGTATTCATCGGCGTTTTTTCATCAGCTGGGCAAGTTGGTCTCGGGCTTCCGGGGCAGTTTCCCGATTAAACGCCTGACGCACGCGCACAACAAAATCATGCGGCGGCAGCTGGTGTTGATTCAGCCGGAACCAGTCGCGGATGACGCGCTTCATGTAATTGCGGTCATGGGCGCGTTTGGCGGTCTTTTTGCTGACGATCAAACCAAGGCGCGGATGGCCGAGCGCGTTGTCTGCGGACTGGGAGACTTGCAGCAAATCGCGGCTGCGTCGGTTTTTCAACGCAAAAACGGATGAAAAATCATCCGTTTTTAATAAGCGATACTGCTTCGAGAAGCCGTAATTCAAAATTATACAGCCAGGCGTTTGCGGCCTTTGGCGCGACGGGCAGCCAATACTGCGCGACCACCGCGGGTTTTGGAGCGAACCAAGAAGCCGTGGGTGCGTTTGCGTTTGGTAACGGAAGGTTGATAAGTGCGTTTCATGATGTTTCCTAAAAATTGGTAGATAATTAAACCGTGAATTACACTCCAATTTGCTGCTTTTGTCAATCAATATAAAAACTTTTCGTTGGCCAAAGTGTGACAACGGGTTTTATGCATTGATAGAATTTGTGGATAAAATTTTGCGGCGGTTGTGGATAAAAAAGAGCGGAATGGGTATAATCGCCCAACCTTGCTTTTCTCTGTGCGCAAGGCCGTCTGAAAGCAGTAGGAGTATCGTAAGAATTTGATTTTTATCGGATTGTCTGGCTGCTCTGCCTTTTTGTATTTCCCAAATCTTCCATTTTCCGAGCTTAATCTCATGACGTTAGCTGAATTTTGGCCGCTGTGCCTTCGCCGCCTTCACGAAATGTTGCCTGCCGGGCAGTTTGCGCAATGGATTGCGCCTTTGACCGTGGGCGAAGAAAACGGCGTATGGGTGGTGTATGGTAAAAACCAATTTGCCTGCAATATGCTCAAAAGCCAGTTTGCCGCCAAAATTGATGCCGTGCGTGCCGAGTTGGTGCCTCAGCAGGCTGCTTTCGCGTTTAAGCCGGGCGTAGGTACGCATTATGAAATGGCGGCTCAGGCTGTTGCGCCGGTGCAAGTGCAAGAAGTCATTGAAGTTGAAGAATTTGTAGAGCCTGTTCAAATGCCTTTGCAAACTGCTGCAATGGAAGAAGATAGGCCGTCTGAAACGGTTTCCAAACCTGCCGCTGCCATGACGGCTGCCGAGATTTTGGCGCAACGAATGAAAAACCTGCCGCATGAGCCTCAAGTGCAAACTGCTGCTCCGGCTGAGTCTAAAGCAGTTACCAAAGCCAAAATCGACGCGCAACACGATGCGGAAGAAGCACGCTACGAACAGACCAATCTGTCGCGTGACTATACATTTGAAACTTTGGTAGAAGGTAAGGGTAACCGCCTTGCCGCCGCAGCCGCCCAAGCGATTGCTGAAAATCCGGGGCAGGGCTACAACCCGTTTTTCTTATACGGCAGTACCGGTTTGGGTAAAACCCACTTGGTGCAAGCCATCGGCAACGAATTGCTGAAAAACCGTCCTGATGCCAAAGTGCGCTATATGCACTCGGACGACTATATCCGCAGCTTTATGAAGGCTGTGCGCAACAACACTTATGATGTGTTCAAGCAACAATACAAACAGTATGACCTGCTGATTATCGACGATATTCAGTTCATCAAAGGCAAAGACCGTACGATGGAAGAATTCTTCTATCTGTACAACCATTTCCACAACGAGAAAAAACAATTGATCCTGACGTGCGACGTATTGCCTGCCAAAATTGAAGGTATGGATGACCGTCTCAAGTCCCGTTTCTCATGGGGTTTAACTTTGGAGCTCGAACCGCCCGAATTGGAAATGCGCGTGGCGATTTTGCAGAAAAAGGCAGAAGCGGCCGGTATCAGTATCGAAGACGAAGCCGCTTTGTTTATTGCCAATCTGATCCGCTCCAATGTGCGTGAGCTGGAAGGCGCGTTCAACCGCGTCAGCGCCAGCAGCCGTTTTATGAACCGTCCTGTCATCGATATGGATTTGGCGCGTACGGCTTTGCAGGATATTATTGCCGAAAAACACAAAGTCATTACCGCCGATATCATCATCGATGCGACAGCAAAATACTACCGTATTAAAATCAGCGATATATTGGGCAAAAAACGCACGCGCAATATTGCCCGTCCGCGCCAAGTTGCCATGAGCCTGACCAAAGAGCTGACCACGCTCAGCCTGCCTTCTATCGGTGATGCCTTTGGCGGTCGTGACCACACGACTGTGATGCACGGTGTCAAAGCGGTGGCGAAACTGCGCGAAGAAGATCCCGAATTGGCGCAAGACTATGAAAAACTGCTGATTCTGATTCAGAACTGACCCAATGCAATATTCAGACGGCCTGATGTCAATATGAGGCCGTCTGAAAACAAAAAATATTTTAAAATATCCAAATCAACCGATTTCAAATTCAAAGGAATGGAACATGCTGATTTTACAAGCCGACCGCGACAGTCTGCTCAAGCCGTTGCAAGCCGTTACCGGTATTGTCGAACGTCGCCATACTCTGCCGATTTTGTCCAATGTGTTGCTGGAAAGCAAAGAAGGACAAACCAAACTTTTGGCAACTGACTTGGAAATCCAAATCAATACCGCCGGCCCTGAAAGTCAGGCAGGCGATTTCCGCATTACGACCAACGCTAAAAAATTCCAAGACATCCTGCGCGCCCTGCCTGACAGTGCGCTGGTGTCACTGGATTGGGCGGACAACCGTTTGACTCTGCGCGCGGGCAAATCCCGCTTTGCCCTGCAAACCCTGCCGGCCGAAGACTTTCCATTGATGAACGTTGGTAGCGACGTCAGCGCGACTTTCTCGCTGACTCAAGAAACCTTCAAAACCATGCTTTCGCAAGTGCAATACAGCATGGCGGTTCAAGATATCCGCTATTACCTTAACGGCTTGCTGATGCAGGTTGAAGGAAACCAACTGCGCCTTGTTGCAACCGACGGCCACCGCCTTGCTTATGCGGCCAGCCAAATTGAAGCAGAACTGCCGAAAACGGAAGTGATCCTGCCACGTAAAACGGTATTGGAACTCTTCAAGCTGTTGAACAATCCGTCCGAGTCCATCACCGTTGAGCTTTTGGACAATCAAGTACGCTTCCAATGCAATGGCACGACCATTGTCAGCAAAGTCATCGACGGCAAGTTCCCTGACTTTAACCGCGTGATTCCTTTGGATAACGACAAGATTTTCCTCGTATCCCGTACCCAGCTTTTGGGTGCGCTCGAGCGTGCCGCCATTCTTGCCAATGAAAAATTCCGCGGCGCGCGACTGTTCCTGCAGCCTGGTTTGCTGAGTGTCGTATGTAGCAACAACGAGCAGGAAGAAGCGCGTGAAGAGCTGGAAATTGCTTACCAAGGCGGAGAACTCGAAGTTGGTTTCAACATCGGCTACCTGATGGATGTGTTGCGTAATATCCACTCCGATGATATGCAGCTTGCTTTCGGCGATGCCAACCGTTCAACGCTGTTTACCGTGCCGAATAATCCGAACTTCAAATACATCGTGATGCCGATGCGTATTTAATTGGTGTGTGAAGAAACAAAAAGAGCGTGTACGGTACACGCTCTTTTTATAGGCTTGAATCAAAAGGCCGTCTGAAAATTGTTTTTCAGACGGCCTTTCTATCAAACCGGGATGATTCGGTTAAATAGGAAAACTGGGATTAACGTGGACGTGGTTCGCAGTTTTTCACCAGGAATGAGCCGTTAGGGGCGTTCACGCCAACTACTTCAGAAGTAGTGTGGGTGTTTTTGTCGATGAAACCGGCAGACATTGTATAGCCGCGGCGGTTGGTGAAAGTAGTGCCAGTGCTGTCAGAACGTTTTTTGTCGACAACCAAAGAGGCTTTTTTGCCACCGGCGTTTACGTCGGCAGTAACTGCACGGCCGCTACGGTCAAAGCCGTACATCACGTTCAGTGATTTGCCACCGTCACAACTGTAAGAAACGAAGCCGGCAGGTGCAGCGGCAGCGGAGAAGGAAACAGTAGCCAATGCGGCTGCAGTGATAACAGAAAGTAATTTCATGATCTAAGCTCCATATGAGGGTTGTGTGTTATCTTGCAAAGTGAGAAAGGGTTTCCGTTTGCAGATGAAGCGTATTTTAGGCGTTTTGTCGGTAGTGGCAATTAGGTAAATTGCAAAACAGTGTTTACTTATGGTTACCCGATTGTTTATTAATAGAAAGTTGTTTGTGATTTGGTGTTGCAAAGTGGTGATGCGGGTTGTTGCGGAATATATACATTAATGATTCTTTAAGAAATATAGCGAAAGAATACAAAAAAGGCCGTCTGAATATTCAGACGGCCTTTGATATGAAGCTGTTTACAAGAAGAAAATTGCAGCCACAGTCACGGCGATGATGCCGTAGATGGTCATCGGGATGACAGTTTTCTTGATGATGGCACCTTCGGCGTTGTTCACGTTCAACACGCTGCACACGGCGATGATGTTGTTGATGCAGACCATGTTGCCCATTGCGCCGCCGACAGATTGCAGGGCGAGGATGAGGGTAACGGACAGGCCGGTATCAAGCGCGATTTGTTGTTGAATCGGACCAAAAGTCAGGTTGGATACAGTGTTGGAGCCGGAGAAGAATGCACCGATTGCGCCCAAGTATGGGGAGAAGTACACCCAATGTTCGCCGGCCATATTGGCAAATTCTTTACCGATGATTTTCACCATGGAGTCGTCGCCGCCAACCATCATCAGTTGAACCATAATCAACGCACCCATCAGGGCAAGCAGAGGTTTTTTGGTTTGGTTGAAGGTTGCAGCATAGAAAGACCACGCATCTTTGAATTTGGTTTTGTACAGCAGGATGCAAATCCAAACGGTGAAGACAAACGGAATCCAGGCCGGAACGTAGAGGGTTTGGTAGGAAGCATTTACGCCTTGGCCGAAGATGTTGCCGAAGGTGATGGTCAGGGAGTCGCTGACGGTGATTTTGGACAAATCAAACGGCAGTTGGAAGCTGAACCATTCTTCTTTGCTGGTCAGCAGGCCTTTGATGCCCAGCTGTTTGATACGGGTAACCACCAGCATACCGATAAGCATACCCAGAGGGGCAAGTGCTTTGGCAACTTGGGCGAAAGGTACTTTTTCGGCATTCGGGTCTTTCGGATGGTCTTTGCTCAAGCCCCAGCCGTGGTTGGCCGCGAATACGGACACCATCAGGCCGATTGCGCCGGCAACGAGTGATGGGAATTCTTCATTGACCATCGCCAATGCAACGTAAGGAAGGGTACAGGAGAATACGGCGATACCGATGAAGCCTAAGTTTTTGCGGATTTCAGCCCAAGGTACGATGAAGCTCAAGCCGATAACAGGGATGATGAAACCTGCGAAGAAGTGCATCACGCCGGTTTGTCTGCCGATAGCCAAGATGTTTTCAGCACTCAAGTTCAACGGTGCGAAACCGAACCAAGTCGGGGTACCAACTGCACCGAAGGACACGGGTACGGAGTTCATAACCAAAGTGAAGATAGCTACTTTTAACGGGTTAAAGCCCAAGCTCATCAGGATTGGCGCGGCAATGGCGGCAGGCGTACCGAAACCGGATGCGCCTTCAATCATAAAGGCGAAAGACCAGCCGATGATCATCAACTGGGCAATCGGATTCGGGCTGATGGTAGCCAGCCATTTGCGGATGACGTCGATACAGCCGGTAGTTTCCATCATGCGGTTGAACATAATGGCACCGAAAATCACGGTAATCGGGGTCAGGGTAGAGACGAGGCCGGACGCGGCTGTTGCATTGAGCAACATGGCGTTGTCGCCGAAATAAAACAGTTTGATGGCATAAATCAGCGCGGCGGTAATCGGCAGTGCGACGTAGGACGGCATACTGTTTTTCTTAACCATCAGCCAGATCAGCAGCACGATGGGAAAAATACTGAGAAAGAGAGCCATGGGATTATCCTCGGGGCAACAAGCATCATAACCGTCAATCAATGGCGGTTTGATGCGATGTGTTGAGTAGTTAATGTTTTTCGAATAAGGATTGCCACCTTTTAGATGCAACCAGTTATCAGGTAAATTGGTTTTACCAATTTATGAAAACTGTTGCACACTTTACGTAATCTTATGTAATCGGTCAAGAGGTTTGTAACAAAAAAGGCCGTCTGAAATTAGGTTTTCAGACGGCCTGAGAGCATTGCCAGTAGTGCATTTGGTCGAATATCGAATGGTATTTACATTCAATATTTTGTAAAGGTTTTGTTTTTAATTGATTTCAAACGAATTATTCTATTCCTGCCCATTTATGCGTCTGTACGCTCAGTTGCCAATGGACGGGGGCGTCGGGCCGGCTGTTTAATACGCCGATTTGGCGGATGGTGTCGTAGATATTCATCACACCGTCTTGCTCGCAAGGCGAGAGGTAGTAATGTTGGGCGCGGATTTTGCGTTCCATCTCTTGGCAAAACGCAACGACATCGCCGTCGGCAACAATACGCACTTCGTCGGCTTTCTCGATGCAACTAGATTCATATTTGGCGGCATAGCAGGCCTTAGGGCTGGTGGCAACGTAGTCGATTTGCGGCGGCGCGGGGTTGAGGCCGTTGGTTTCGATACACAGAAAATAGCCTTCGGCTTTGAGTGCATTGAGCAGGGTATCCAAATGCGGTTGGATGGTGGGTTCGCCGCCGGTAATGATGATGTTGTGCGCCGTGTAGGTTTTCAGACGGCCTAAAATATCGGACAGGCTCATTATGCTGAATTTGAGGTAGTCGGTATCGCACCAGCTGCACGCGAGATTGCATTTGCCCAAACGGATGAAAACGGCAGGCATGCCTGTATTCCAGCCTTCGCCTTGCAGGCTTTCAAAGATTTCGACAATGCGGTATTGGGGATTGTTTGGTGTGATTTGAATGGTCATGAATGTCGGATGTGCGGGATTTAATTGTTGTGGTGAAGCGTTTTGAGAAATCGGTTGAGACAGCCATTCTTTCTGTTAGTTTGAGGGGAAAGAATGGCTGGTGTGTTTAAGCGTTAATGACGGCTGCGGCGGCCAAAAATGCCGGCAAGCCTTGTTTGAGCAAAATGCCTTTGTTGCCGGATGAAAACGCGCCCCATGCGGCGGCGATGAGGACGAAGCCGAGGAACAGGATGGTCGCGCCGTAAACCGCATTGTCAGGTGCAGCAAAGTGCGCCCATACCAAGCCGATAGCGAGGAAGCCGTTGTACAGGCCTTGGTTGGAAAACAGGGTTTGCACACGTTTTTGTTCCATAAATTCGTAAGGCATGTTGAACAGTTCCGATGCTTTTTCGCTTGGGATTTGCGTCATTTCGAGCCAGGCGATGTAGAAGTGTTCTACAGCGACGAATAGGACGAGGAGGGTGGAGAGGAGTTTCATAAAGATTCCTTATTGATGTTTAGTGTATGAGGTATTGATGGGAACAGGCCGTCTGAAAAATAGAGGACAGCAGTTTATTCCCCTTCATATTCCGCACACGAAGTCGGCGTTTCCCATAATTTCACGCTGCACACTTTGACACCGGCGTTTTTCAGACGGCCATACATTTCTACGCTCATGTTTTCTGCGGTGGTGCGGCAGGGCAGGCGCAGGGTTTTCATGTTCCAGCCTTCCAAAAGCGCGGCAATTTGGCTTTCGCGTTCGTTGTTGCCGTGATAGATGAAGGCATGGTCGAACGGGTCGGTAATGTGTTGTTTGACGATGGCTTTCAGGTCGGTAAAGTCCATCACCATGCCGTCTTTTGCGCCGCCTTGGATAACGGGCGCGGAGACGGTGATTTCGAGTTTGTAGGTGTGGCCGTGCAGGTTTTGGCACTTGCCGTCATGCCCGTCGAGCATGTGCGAGGAATCGAAGGTAAAGATTTTGGTGATTTTCATGAGATGAAGGAAGCCGATGAGGCCGTCTGAACGGTGTAAAACCTGTTTCAGACGGCCTTAAGATTATTGTTCGGAAGGGAGTTTGAGGAAATGCTCGCGATAATGGCGCATTTCTTCGATGCTTTCGAGGATGTCGTCCAATGCCTTGTGCGAACCGCGTTTGACCACGCTTTTGGCGACGGCCGGATTCCAGCGTTTGGCCAATTCTTTCAGCGTGGATACGTCCAAGTTGCGGTAGTGGAAATAGGCTTCCAAACGCGGCATGTATTTGACCATGAAGCGGCGGTCTTGATGGATGGAGTTGCCGCACATGGGCGTGGATTTCTCGGGTATCCATGCGGACATGAAGTCCAACAGGTTTTGCTCGACTTCGGCTTCGGTCAGTTTGGATTCGCGTACGCGTTGGGTCAGGCCGGTGCGGCCGTGGGTGGCGGTGTTCCACTCGTCCATGCCGTCGAGCAATTCGTCGCTTTGATGGATGACATAGACGTCCGATTGCGCCAGTACGTTCAAATCGGAATCGGTAATGATCATGGCGACTTCGATGATGCGGTCGTGTTCCGGGTTGAGGCCGGTCATTTCCATATCGAGCCAGCAGAGATTGTTTGCGTTTTGGGTCATTTCAGACGGCCTTGTGTTTTTAGTTGGCAGTATTATAAAGGATAAAGGTTCGGGCCGTCTGAAAGCATTTGTAACAAGTTGTGCAATCTCTTGATATAATCGTCCGTTACACAAAAAATCACCGCCAAAAATCATGAACCCAAGCCCTTTGCTCGATATTATCGATACGCCTCAGGATTTGCGCCGTCTGGAGAAAAAACAGCTGCCGCAAGTCGCCGCCGAATTGCGCGAATTTCTGTTGGATTCCGTCGGTAAGACAGGCGGCCATTTCGCCAGTAACTTGGGCGCGGTCGAGCTGACGGTGGCCCTGCATTATGTGTACGACACGCCCGAAGACCATCTGGTCTGGGATGTCGGCCATCAAAGCTATCCGCACAAAATCCTCACCGGCCGCAAAAATCAAATGCACACTATGCGCCAATACGGCGGTTTGGCCGGTTTTCCGAAACGCAGCGAGTCGGAATACGACGCGTTCGGCGTGGGGCATTCTTCCACATCCATCGGCGCGGCTTTGGGCATGGCCGTTGCGGACAAACAGTTGGGCAACAACCGCCGCAGTGTCGCCATCATCGGCGACGGAGCCATGACGGCGGGTCAGGCGTTTGAAGCCCTGAACTGCGCAGGCGATATGGATGTAGATTTGCTGGTCATCCTCAACGACAACGAAATGTCGATTTCCCCCAATGTCGGCGCGTTGCCGAAATACCTTGCCAGCAACGTCGTGCGCGATATGCACGGCCTGTTGAGCACTATCAAAGCCCAATCGAGCAAAGTGTTGGACAAATTGCCCGGAGCGATGGAGCTTGCCCAAAAAGTCGAAAACAAAATCAAAACCTTGGCAGGCGAAGCGGAACACGCCAAACAGTCGCTGTCTTTGTTTGAAAACTTCGGTTTCCGTTACACAGGCCCGGTGGACGGCCACAACGTTGAAAATCTGGTGGACGTATTAAAAGACTTGCGCGGCCGCAAAGGCCCTCAATTGCTGCACGTCATCACCAAAAAAGGCAACGGCTACAAATTCGCCGAAAACGACCCTGTCAAATACCACGCTGTCGCCAAGTTGCCGAGCGAAGTGCCTGTTCCGGAAGTCAAACCTGCCGCGGTCAAACCGACTTATACGCAAGTGTTCGGCCAATGGCTGTGCGACCAAGCAGCGGCGGACGAACGTTTGGTTGCCATCACGCCTGCCATGCGCGAGGGCAGCGGCTTGGTTGAGTTTGAACAGCAATTCCCCGACCGCTATTTCGACGTCGGTATCGCCGAGCAACACGCCGTTACCTTTGCAGGCGGTTTGGCGTGCGAAGGCATCAAGCCCGTCGTGGCGATTTACTCCACTTTCCTGCAACGCGCTTACGACCAGTTGGTGCACGACGTTGCCTTGCAAAACCTGCCTGTTTTGTTCGCCATCGACCGCGCCGGTATTGTCGGTGCAGACGGACCGACCCATGCCGGTTTGTACGACTTGAGCTTTTTGCGTTGCGTGCCGAACATGATTATTGCCGCACCGAGCGATGAAAACGAATGCCGCCTGCTGCTCTCAACCTGCTATCAGGCAAATTCGCCGTCCGCCGTCCGTTATCCGCGCGGCACAGGCACGGGCGCAACCGTTTCAGACGGCCTGGAAACCGTTGAAATCGGCAAAGGCATCATCCGTCGCGAAGGCGAGAAAATTGCCGTTATCGCCTTTGGCAGCATGGTTGCCCCATCATTGACCGCCGCCGACAAGCTGAACGCCACCGTTGCCGATATGCGTTTTGTCAAACCGATAGATGAAGAGCTGATCGTCAGCCTTGCCCGAAGCCATGACTACATCGTTACCGCCGAAGAGAATGCCAAACAAGGCGGCGCAGGCAGCGCGGTGTTGGAAGTGTTGGCGAAACACAGCATCTGCAAACCGGTATTGCTGCTGGGTGTAGAAGACAAAGTTACCGAACACGGCGACCCGAAAAAACTCTTAGCCGATTTGGGGCTGAATGCCGAAGCCGTTGAAAAACGCATTGCCGGTTGGATAGAGGCCGTCTGAAAAAATATTAAAATATATCAATACATTGCGTAATTTATGAGAAAAAAATTAATCAGCATCAGTATGGTGCGCAACGAAAACGACGTTATCGAATCGTTTGTCCGTCATAATCTCGAGCTGATGGATGAAATGCACATCATCGATCATGGCAGCAGCGATGGCACAAGGGAAATCCTGATTCAATTGAAAGAAGAAGGTTTACCTGTATTTATCTATCAATATCAAGCGCTCAAGTTCAATCAAGACCAATTGGTAAACCTGCTTATGAAGCAGCTTGTAGCAAAAGATGAAGCGATAGATTTCGTATTTCCGTTGGATGCGGACGAATTTATTTCATGTCCTAGCCGTACCATGCTGGAACAACTCTTGGATGTCATCGGCGAAAACAGGATCGGCATGTATCTTTGGCGCGGCTATTTGCCGACATCGTTGCAATACAACCCTGATTTCACCACTCAATTTACCGAGCAACGCCTCGAAACGCTCTTTACCCCCAAAGTCATTGTTCCCAGATGGGCTGCCGAATCTTGCAGCATGATTATCGGCAGCCATTACATGCTGGATAAAGATGGCAATAAGGTTAAATCAACCCTGTTTCATTCGCCGGATTATCGAGGCTTACATTCTTGGTTTATAGAGCAGTTTTCCGCCCAATTTGCAGAGACCGATTTGTTGTGGCTGGGGCATTTCCCAATCCGCTCCTTGAACCAGCACATCAAAAAAATCCTCGAAAAGTCTATCCTGATTGCCATTAAAGACGGAAGTACCGATATTGCCTGGGAAAACCAGTTGCGCGAATTGCTGGACAACGGCATGAAGATGGACTTGAACGATTTACGGCTGTTGGCATACAGATACCGTGCCGGTTCTACAAGTTTAGAGGCCTCACGATGTGAAGTCAGCCATTACGAACCCTTGCGTAAAAAACCGCTGACGCTGAAATACACCTCGCCGGAAGCAGGCGACCCTTTGATGATTGTCGGACATTTGGTCCTTGTATTGGCAAGCGGCGCGAAAGATTCCTCTTTAGGCCTTAAGGCCGTCTGAAAAACAGTCAGCCCGCACACACAATGATAGGAAAACCTTATGATCAGTATTTTCGATATTTTCAAAATCGGCATCGGCCCGTCCAGCTCACACACCGTCGGCCCGATGAAGGCCGCTGCCGCTTTTGCCGATTTGCTGAATGCCGAAAACTTGGATACACAAGTGGCGCGCATTGTCATTGAAGTGTATGGCTCGCTTGCTTTGACCGGCATCGGACACGGCACATTCGACGCATTATTGCTCGGTTTGGAAGGCAGCCTGCCGCACGATATTCCGCTGGCGGACATCCCCCAACGCTTGGAACGCATCCGCACGCAGCACGTTTTAAAACTCAACGGTCGTGAAATGGCCTTTAATCCTGAAAAAGATTTGGATATCCGCGGCGACAAAGTGTTGCCCAAACATCCGAACGGTTTGAACTTTATCGCCTACAATTCAGACGGACTGAAGCTGAAAGAGCAGATTTATTATTCGGTCGGCGGCGGTTTTATCGTAACAGACGAAGGATTTGCACAAGAGGCGCATGAAAATTCGGATGTGCCATATCCTTACAAAAACTGCGACGAGCTGCTGGCACAATGCCGTCAGAACCAGTTGAATATTTCCGAAGTTGTGTTGGCCAATGAAGCGGCGTTGGCAGGTTGTGATGAGGTGGAAGTGCGCCGTCGTGTGGCCGCTGTGGCCGATGTGATGGAAAACTGCATCAAGCGCGGCTTGGGTGCGGAAGGGCAGTTGCCCGGCGGCTTGAACGTTCGCCGACGCGCGCCGCAGTTGGCGGCCAAGCTCAAAGTCCTGCGCGAGAGCGAAATCGTCAATACCCAGCTTTGGCCGATGGTGTACGCCATGGCAGTTAATGAAGAAAACGCTGCCGGCGGCCGCGTCGTAACCGCACCGACCAACGGTGCGGCAGGCATTATCCCTGCCGTCTTGCACTATTTCCGCAAATTTAATCCGCACGCCAAGCAATCGCGTGTCGAAGACTTCCTGCTGACTGCCGGCGCCATCGGTATTTTATATAAAACCAATGCGTCGATTTCCGGTGCGGACGTCGGCTGCCAAGGCGAAGTCGGCGTGGCATGTTCCATGGCGGCAGGCGCATACGCCGAAGTTATCGGAGGTACACCGAAACAAGTGGAAAACGCCGCCGAAATGGCCATGGAACACCACTTGGGCCTGACTTGTGACCCTGTCGGCGGTTTGGTGCAAATCCCCTGTATCGAGCGCAACGGCATCGCCGCCGAAAAAGCCCTCAAGCTCGCCACCCTTGCGCTTTTGGAAGACGGCACAGATAAAAAAGTCTCACTTGATGAAGTAATTCAAACCATGCTGCAAACCGGCCGCGATATGAAAGCAACTTACAAAGAAACCTCACTCGCAGGCCTGGCCATCACCTTGCAGAAAAAAGCCGTGCCGGTATCCGTGCGCGTGGTGGAATGTTAGCAATAGGGTAGGGGACCTACCCGATAAGAAAAGGCCGTCTGAAATCATTGGGTATTTATTACTGTAATACAAGAACAAATATGGTTAAAAATATGTTCTTCGTAAAATTTGGTTGATGATAAATGGGAAATATACTGCATATTATTAAAAGGAGAATCCTATGCCGAAATACTCTAACATTTGCAGTGCCGCACGTGCTAGCGATTTGGCTGCTGTGCAGGATATTGTTCAAGCCGATCCAAAATCTGTTTTTACCATAAACAGCTATGGTTTTAACGCCCTACATGAAGCTCTCGTTGCCGACAGTTGCGGTAATATCAATTTTGAATTGGTAAGATTTTTAGTAGGAGCAGGCTGTCCAATCAATCAAATCAGTAAAGGGGAACACCCTCGCTCGCCGCTGTGGATAGCTGCAGAGTTTTGTCCTGATACTGAAATTGTACAATTTCTTATCGACAATGGGGCAGATTTGGCTACGTTGGAGTCAGACGGAAATCACAAGCATGTTATAGACTGTATCGATAACCTCAGTGAGCAAAAAGCTGTCCAACAACTACTTAGTAAATTGACAGGATATCCACTTCCTGAGCCTCCGTCACCACCCAAATTTCCCGAGCAGCGCGCCGATACTGCGATATGGAGAAAAACCACGGCGGCAATTAAAAAAGCTTTTGCGCAACTGGAGTGCGCAGATATTATTGCGATACCGAATGCAAGTTATACTGTCGGTGAATGTATTGCTGAATGTTTTGATAGGCTAGATCATCAGCCTGACCGCAATCGCTTTGTGGGTTACTGTTTTTATACAGAGCCTAATAAAAATCGTGCAAGAGAATATGGTTGCCTATATCTGAACTATGGCATGATTGGAGATGACGAAAGCGGAATCATTGAATTAGCAGACCGTATTGTTTCTTTATTGCGGCAACAAGGTTTTGATGCAGAGTGGAATGGTAATCCTGATGATTATATCAATGTATGGTTACAGCCATTTTATGCAGCCATAAGGGGGTAAGAATAAGAAAAGGCCGTCTGAAAAATTTTCAGACGGCCTTTTTTTGTATGGATCGGATTTTGTATGGATCGGATAATTAACCGTTTTTTTGATAAGGGTTTTCCAGTCCGGCCATTAAGTCGCGGAAGTATTCGCGCAACTGTTTTTCGGAACAACCCATCAGTAGCGCGTCTTCAAATGCGTCCTGCGCTATTTGGTACAGTTCGTTCAAGTTTTCGGTCATGACTTTGACTTTTTCGGTGCAGGAAACAATCTGACCGTCGTCGTCATACCATTTGGGCATTTGCGGCATCGCCATTATGCACCTCAATTCAAGAAGCGGGATGGATCGTTTTTCTTCACGCGGCGGCCGAAGGCGTATTTCGCGTTCCAATATTTGTGGCCGAGGCTGGTAATTTCGATACGTTTGCCCGTTCTCGGCGCATGAATGAAATTGTTGTTGCCGATGTAAAGACCGACGTGGGAAATGCGGCCGCGCCCCATGGTGCGGAAAAAGACCATGTCGCCCGGCTGTAATTCCGAACGGCTCACGGCAACGCCCATTTGCGCCTGTTCGGCAGAGGTGCGCGGCAGGTTCACACCTATGGCGCGTTTAAAGATGTGTTGCATGAAGCCGCTGCAGTCAAAGCCGGTAGAAGCCGATGTGCCGCCGTAGCGGTAGGCCACGCCGAGCAAGCCCATGGCGCTGCCGATCAATTCGTCTGCATTGCCTGAAGGGGCGCGCGTATTGTTGCTTGGGGCGGAGTATGTATTGACGGGGTGGACAGGGGTTTCCTGACGCGTATTGCCGTAAACGTTGGCGTTGTCGTTGAATTGGTTTAAAACACGCTGACGGGTGGTAATCAGGTTTTCCAAATCATCGGCGTAAGAAAAATTGACGCTCGCGAGCATGGCGACCGAAGTCCAAACTGCTGCGAGCCGGAGTAAAAAATTCATTATAAAAACTTCCGTTTCAGAAGGCATTCCCTGCCGATTGCAGGCACATTGCCGGTTTCTGAGATGTTATCCCGTATCATTCTCTTGTTATCTGCTTGATTGTATTCAAAAACCGTCTTTTTGGCAAAAAAACTGCTGTTATTTTGCGTTAAACCCTTGTTTCCAAACAAACTAGAAAAACATCAAACACGGTTTCGCTTGATTTATCCGACGCTGCAACCATATAAGCGGCATTCATTGATTTATTTTCAGAGACTGACATGACACAAAATCACAGCGATATCCGTACACGCTTTATCTTCGACGATATGCCTATCCGCGGCATGCACATCCGCCTTGAAAAGGTTTGGCACCATATCGTCAACCAAAAACATTATCCTGTCGCCATTCGTCGCGCATTGGGTGAATTGTTGGCCGCCGGTTCTTTATTGTCTGCCAACCTTAAAAACGAAGGCGCGCTGATTGTTCAGGTTCAAGGCCAAGGCCGTCTGAAAATGTTGGTGGTGGAAGCGACTTCTGAAAATACTGTCCGTGCTACCGCGCGTTGGGATGAAACCGCTGAAATCCGTGATGATGAAAGCCTGACTGCGCTGTTGGGCGAAAACAGCGTGTTCGTTTTGACCCATCAGCCTAAAGATGCCGACCCATGGCAAGGTGTTGTCCCGCTGGAAGGCAACAGCATTGCGCAAATGCTGGTCAACTATATGAAACGTTCTGAGCAGCTTGATACCTATATTACGCTTGCTGCCGACGACCAAGCCGCAGGCGCATTATTGCTGCAACGTCTGCCGGAGGAAGAATTGGATGATGCTGCGTGGGAGCATGTGACTACACTTGCGCAAACGCTTACTCCGCAAGAGTTGACCGGTTTGGACGCGCATCACGCCCTTTACCGCCTTTACCATGAAACCCCGCCCCGCGTTTTTGAACCGGAGACCATTGAATTTGCCTGCACCTGCTCACGCGGCAAAGTCAGCGATATGCTGTTGATGCTTGGTGGTCAGGAAGTTGGCGGCGTGGTGGCAGAACAAGGCAGCATTCAAATCGATTGCGATTTCTGCCATACTAAGTATGTGTTTGATGAAACCGATGTCAACGCTTTGTTTGGCGCGGATGTGGTGAATGCCGTCCGTCAAGAAAATGAGCGTTTGCAGTAAGCACGGGATAAAAGTTTCTTAAGGAAATTGGCTTAATAGAAGGGCAGGCGTAATACCTGTCCTTTCTTTTTGGGAAAACTGAATATCATCAATAGAAAATGCCGTCTGAAAAAAAGCGTGGCTGATTTCAGACGGCATGAGACCTTTGCAAAATTCCCCAAAATCCCCTAAATTCCCACCAAGACATTTAGGGGATTTCTCATGACCACCTTCTTCCAGCAAACCGCACAAGCCATGATTGCCAAACACATCGACCGCTTCCCACTATTGAAGTTGGATCAGGTGATTGATTGGCAACCGATCGAACAGTACCTGAATCGTCAAAGAACCCGTTACCTTCGAGACCACCGCGGTCGTCCCGCCTATCCCCTGTTGTCCATGTTCAAAGCCGTCCTGCTCGGCCAATGGCACAGCCTCTCCGATCCCGAGCTCGAACACAGCCTCATCACCCGTATCGACTTCAACCTGTTTTGCCGTTTTGACGAACTGAGCATTCCCGATTACAGCACCTTATGCCGCTACCGCAACTGGCTGGCGCAAGACGACACCCTGTCTGAACTGCTGGAACTGATTAACCGCCAACTGACTGAAAAAGGCCTAAAAGTAGAGAAAGCATCCGCCACCGTCGTTGACGCCACCATTATTCAGACCGCCGGCAGCAAACAGCGTCAGGCCATAGAAGTTGATGACGAAGGGCAAGTTAGCGGCCAAACTACACCGAGTAAAGACAGCGATGCCCGTTGGATAAAGAAAAACGGCCTCTACAGACTCGGTTACAAACAACATACCCGTACCGATGGGGAAGGCTATATCGAGAAACTGCACATTACCCCCGCCAATGCCCATGAGTGCAAACACCTGTCGCCTTTGCTAGAAGGGATAGCCGAAGGTACGACCGTCTATGCCGATAAAGGCTACGACAGCAAGGAAAACCGGCAACATCTGGAAGAGCATCGGTTACTGGACGGCATTATGCGCAAAGCCCACCGCAAACATCCGCTGTCGGAAGCGCAAACCAAACGCAACCGATATTTGTCGAAGACCCGTTATGTGGTCGAACAAAGCTTCGGTACGCTGCACCGTAAATTCCGCTATGCCCGGGCAGCCTATTTCGGGCTGCTCAAAGTGAGTGCGCAAAGCCATCTGAAGGCGATGTGTTTGAACCTTTTGAAAGCCGCCAACAGGCTAAGTGCGCCTGTTGCCGCCTAAAAGGCGGCTGGATGCCTGATTAATCAGGTATCCAAGGGGGATTAAGGGGGCATTTGGGTAGAATTAGTGGATATTTGAAACAAAAACAGCCGAAAATCTTTGTTTGGATTTCGGCTGTTGGGAGAAGGACTTTTTTGCAAAGGTCTCGGCATGATTGTTTTAAACGATGCGTTTAATGTTTAAAGATTATTTCCAAACCAACAAGGCATGGTTGCGTTTGCCGCGGCGGACGATGGTGTATTTGCCGAAACGTTTGTGTTCGTCGGTCAGCATGTAGGCATCGTCAGGTTTTTCAGCGGCATGGTCCGGATTGTTGGCTTCAGCAGGTTTACCGTTGAGTAAAACCGCTTTGCTGTTTACAAAACCGCGTGCTTCTTTGTTGGAAGATGCCAAACCAGTTTTCACCAAAGTCTCAACCACGTTGAGGCTCTCGGAAACTTCAAAAGTTGGCAGGCCGTCGAGGGCCAGCTGCTCGAAGTCGCTTTCGGTGAGATGGCTTTGGTCTTCGGCAAACAGGCTTTCAGAAATACGTTGGGCGGCGGCAAGGGCCTCTTCGCCGTGAATCAGACGGGTCATTTCCTCTGCAAGAATGCGTTGCGCTTCTGGCTTGGTACCGCTGGCTTTGTCTTTGGCCTCGATGGCATCGATTTCTTCGATAGACAGGAAGGTAAAGTATTTCAGGAATTTATACACATCGGCATCGGCGACTTTCAGCCAGAATTGGTAGAACTGATACGGAGAAGTTTTCTTTGCGTTCAACCATACCGCGCCGCCTTCGGTTTTGCCGAATTTGGTGCCGTCTGATTTGGTTACTAGAGGCAGGGTCAGGCCGAATACTTGTTTTTGGTGCAGGCGGCGGGTCAGGTCGATACCGGCGGTGATGTTGCCCCATTGGTCGGAGCCGCCGATTTCCAAAACCGCGCCGTGGCGTTTGTTCAACTCGGCAAAGTCGTAGCCTTGCAGCAGGGAGTAAGCGAACTCGGTAAAGGAAATGCCCACATCGTCGCGTTCGATACGCTGTTTGACGGATTCTTTGTTCAGCATGGCGTTGACGGAAAAATGCTTGCCGATGTCGCGCAGGAAGTCGAGGCAGTTCATGCTGCCGAACCAGTCGGCGTTGTTGGCCATAATGGCCGCGTTATCACCGTCAAAGCTTAAGAAAGGGGTCAGTTGGTTGCGGATGCTTTCTACCCAGCCGGCAACGGTTTCGGCAGAATTCAAGCTGCGTTCGGCGGCTTTAAAGCTTGGGTCGCCAATCATGCCGGTCGCACCGCCCACCAAAGCAATCGGCGTATGGCCGGCTTGTTGGAAACGGCGCAATGCCAATACAGGCAGCAAGTGGCCGATGTGCAGGCTGTCGGCTGTCGGGTCAAAACCGCAATAGAGGGAAATTTTTTGTTCGTTTAGCAAAGCGTCTAAGGCTTCGATGTCGGTAGTTTGCGCGATTAAGCCACGCGATTGTAGGTCTTTGATGACGCTCATTGATATCTTCCAAAAAAATTAGCAGTTTTACAAACTGCTAATTGTAACAAATTTCATCGGATGAATGGCTATGGCTTATTGAAGAAGCGTGTGTTTTTCAGAAAAACGCTTGGCCAGTTCTCTGCCGCCGTAAGGGTTGATGTGGTCTCTATCGGAATAAACCGGCAATCCGTTGATTTTGAAGTTCTCCGGAATATAGGCAGTGGCATCGATAATGTGCACATTGGCATATTTTTCTGCCAATTCTTTGATGCGTTCATTTCCTTTTGAAGTGACTGTTTCATCAATGGCAAGATTTTGACTAAATCCCGGTATGCGGTAAGACAGAATATAGGCGCGCAAGCCGTTGTATGACAGATTAGGGTTGTCTATCATCAGGTAAACCGCTTGTTTTTCCGAAGAAAATTTTTGCAACATGAGGTCGAATTTTTTGAAAAAATCGGCATCGTAAGCAAGGGAGTGGCTGTTTTCAGGCATTTGGCTGCCCCAGCGCATGGCCAAAAGCACTTTTGAGTATTGGGACAGATGCTCTTTGGCATACTGATAAACGGCACGGCAGGAGGCGTTTTGCTTGAATACGGGGGCGGCATAATCTTCTACATAGGCACAACTGTCGGCAGAAACCATCGCTGCCGACCAGTTTTCTTTTTTGCCGACGGTATCAAAAAACGTTTTATATTGGTCGGCATGCGAATCGCCTAGAATCAGTAATTCCGGCTGTTTGTCGGTATCGCCCCACACACACTGTTTGTCGGTATTGTTGTGACAAGAAGTGTAGGAACGTGCCAATCCCATACGGTCGTATTGCTGCATAAACGGGAGCTTCATGGCAAGAAAAGGCGTAATGGCCAAAACAAGCATGGGGACGGCATAAATCCATGTCACAGATTGGGCAAAAGAGCCTTTCCAGTGTTTAAACGGCTTCTCGACAAAATAATAAGAAAGCAGAGAGAGTGCGAGCATGATGGCAATCGCGACCGCAGTCGAATACGAAGGCAGATTATTTGAACCGATGTATCTCATAAAAGCCAATACAGGCCAATGCCACAGATACAGCGAATAGGAAATCAAGCCTATGCCGACAGTAATCTTCCATTGGAAAAATTTTTTCAGCCGGTGTTCAAATTGATTGAAATAAATGAATGCGGCGGCGGCTAAACAAGGAATGATGGCGGCTGGCCCCGGAAAATAGGCGGTTTTTTCCGTATAGGTAAACAGGCAGGCAAACAGTACGCATACGGAAAGTAATGCGCCTGCCGCTGCATATTGTTTGCCGGTATCCAGCCCTTGTTGTTGCCGGTATTGCATCCACACTGCCGTCAACGAGCCGATCAGCATTTCACAGGCGCGCAGATGGGGAAGGTAATATTTATCCAGTGTAGTCGGCATAAAAGAAGCCAAAATGCTGAATATGCATAGCGTGATGAGAAAGGCAAACTGAGTGCGCCAGCTTTTGCGGACAACCAGTAACAGCAATATCGGGAAGACGAAATAATACTGTTCTTCGACCGATAAAGACCAAATGTGAAGCAAAGGTTTTTCTTCTTGTATGGGGTCGAAATAGCCCTGACCCTTTGCAAAAAAGATATTGGAGATGAATCCCAAGGTGGACAGGGCTGTCCTCCATAAAAGGAAGAAATCATCTTTGGTGAATAAAAGAAAGCCGCATACCAGCGTTACCGTCAATACGGTGAAAAATGCGGGCAGTATCCGCTTGATACGGCGGATGTAAAACTTTTTGAACGAGAAAACCCCGCTGCTCATTTCACGATGGATAATCATCGTGATCAGAAAGCCGGAAATGACAAAAAAGATATCAACACCAAGAAAGCCGCCAGGCAGCCAGTTTTTTTCAATATGGAAAACGACAACGGATAGAACAGCAATGGCACGCAATGTATCAATATCAGGGCGGTAAGATAAAACTTTGCTCATAATATTTTGATTTTAATTAGTTTATTTTAATGGCGTCGTCTGAAAAGTGATTCCTGCCGAGAATGGCAGCATTTCGGAGATCAGCCATCGTTTGTCAGTACTGGGCAGTTTGTTTGCCTTCTTAGAATGATTGCTGATGATATGCGTTTGAATAGTAATAGATTAGAGTAGGAATAAAGTTGATAGTTTCAACATAATATTTAATATATTGTTTTTATAATGAATCAATACGATGTGGTATTGTTTAATTTTTTATTGTCATATCAGTGGTATTGTTATTGATGATGTAATCTTGCGCTATTTTTAGTTAAGGCGTCGGCAAGAAATGAGAGATTTTAAGAAAGAAAAATTACGGGCTATGCCCGCATTCATTATAGAGATAATGTCTTGTTTTGTTGATATTTCAATACATGAGGCCGTCTGAAAATAAATTCAGACGGCCTTAATCTTAGAAAAGGCCGTCTGAAAAAGCGTTATGCTGATTTTATACGTTAAACAGGAAGTGCATCACATCGCCGTCTTGTACGACGTATTCTTTGCCTTCCACACGCATTTTGCCTGCTTCTTTGGCTTTGGCTTCGCCGCCTAAAGCGATGAAGTCTTCGTAGGAGATAACTTGGGCACGGATGAAGCCGCGTTCAAAGTCGGTGTGAATCACGCCGGCGGCTTGTGGCGCGGTGTCGCCTTTGTGGATGGTCCAAGCGCGGACTTCTTTGACACCGGCGGTGAAGTAGGTTTGCAGGCCCAAGAGGTCGTAGCCGGCACGAATGAGGCGGTTCAGGCCCGGTTCTTCCAAGCCCATTTCAGCGAGGAATTCGGCTTTTTCATCATCTTCCAATTCGGCGATTTCGCTTTCCATCGCGGCGCAAACGGCCACAACCGGCGCGTTTTCTTTTGCAGCCAATTCTTTCAGGCGGTCGAGGTGCGGGTTGTTTTCAAAACCGTCTTCGGAAACGTTGCCGACGTACATGGCGGGTTTGGCGGTCAGCAGGAACAGTGGCTTGAGCATGGCGAGTTCTTCCGCGTCCAAACCGAAGGAGCGGACGGGTTTGCCTTCGTCCAGATGCGGCAGCAGTTTTTTGCACAGATCGACCAGTTTTTGCGCGTCTTTGTCGCCTGAGCGTGCGCGTTTTTCTTCGCGGACGATGGCTTTTTCGACGCTGGCCAAGTCAGCCAGTGCCAACTCGGTGCCGATGGTTTCGATGTCGGCAATCGGATCGACTTTGCCTGCAACGTGAACGATGTTGTCGTCGTCAAAGCAACGTACGACGTTAACAATCGCGTCAGTCTCACGGATGTTGGCAAGGAACTGGTTGCCCAAGCCTTCGCCTTTGCTCGCACCCGCAACCAAACCGGCGATGTCGACGAATTCGACGATGGCAGGCTGCATTTTTTGCGGATTGACGATTTTTGCCAATTCGGCCATACGCGGATCGGGGACTTCAACGATGCCGACGTTGGGTTCGATGGTACAGAAAGGATAGTTTGCCGCTTCGATACCCGATTGGGTCAGCGCGTTAAAGAGGGTGGATTTGCCGACGTTGGGCAAACCGACGATGCCGCATTTCAAACTCATGGTTTTTCCTGAAAAGATAAAAGTTTAACGGCGGATTATAGCATATTGTGGAGGTACTCAAAACAGCCGCAATGCTGGTGTGTTCTTATGATAAAAGGCCGTCTGAAAAAAGAGGCGCAGGCATTCAGCTTATTGTGCTTCCGAAGAATGAGAAAATGAATAAAGCCATTAAATAAAACAAATTTCCGGATAGGAGGCTTAAGATCAAACCCAAAAGAATGCCCAGTACCCAATAAATCATCTGACGGTGTTTCGGGTTGGATGCGGTACGTAACATTTTGAAATACAAAACCAGACAGCCGAACATGCAGATTGTTTGAAACAGAATGAGGGGGAGGCTGTCAATGGCTCCGGAAATCGAATCATGAAGGATGATTATCCCTATGCGTATGCATAAATAAATTAAAGCCGAGCCTGCTGCCGAATGCCCAAAAGGGACGGGCGTGTCGGATGAATCGGGTGTTTTGTGTGGCTGAAGCCTGCCGAATAACAAGATAAATACAATGTCAAACATAATGATAGTTGCCTTGGTGTGAGATGTTTTCGTTTTTCAGACGGCCTCAGGGTGTCTGAAAGCTTATTGTGCGGCGATATGGGGCAGTGCCGCGGTAAGGTATGTCAGTAGGCCGACTATTTACCATGCTGAAGCGGTTGCCATACTTAAGTGAACACTTTGATTTAGCAGAGGGTTATCTTCTGTTTCCAAAAATAGTCTGAAATACAGGGCAAGTTAAATGAATAGGGTAAGAGTGGCAAGCAGGTTGAGAAACGGTATGGGGTTCGCAGGTAAAACCTTTGCTGCGGTTCGCAATTAGTTTAAAGGCCGTCTGAAAACTGTTTCAGACGGCCTTTTTTCCGTGTGGCCTTAACCGGTATTGCGCAAACCTTGCGCCACGCCGTTGATGGTCAGGTGAACCATCAGCAGGGCGTGTGGATTGTCGGGCTCTTTGCGCAGGCGTTTGAGCATGGCGACTTGCAGGCCGTTGAGGGCGTTCAAATATGGAATCCTCAAGGCAAGCGAACGGGCGAGGCTGCGGTTGTCGCGCAGAAGCTCTTCGGTTTGCAGCAGGTCGAGCAGTGCTTTGCGGCTGCGTTGGTATTCTTCCTTGATCATGCCGAAGATGACTTTTGCTTTATCGGGCGATTCGCTCAAGCCGGCATAGTTTTCCGCCAAAGTGATGTCGGTTTTCGCCATGACTTGTTCCATATTGGAGAGCATGGCTTGGAAGAACGGGTTGCTTTGGGCGTGTTCGCGCAGCGCGGCCAGTGTGTCGGGATTGCCTTCGCACAATGTTTCCACTGCGCTGCCGAAACCGTACCAAGCCGGCAGCATGAGGCGGTTTTGCATCCATGAGAATACCCACGGAATCGCGCGCAAGTCCTGAATCCGTGCCAAGGTTTTGCGGCTGGCGGGACGGCTGCCGAGGTTGAGGGTGGCGATTTCCTGAATCGGGCTGGTTTGCAGGAAGTAGTCGATGAAGTCGGGGTGGGTAATCAGTTCGCGGTAGTATTTGAACGATACGTCCGACAAATCCTGCATCAGTTTGGCATCAGGGTCTTTTTTGTCCGGCAGGATGCTGGCTTCCAAAGTCGCGGCAACTAAGGTTTCCAAGTTGCGTTGGGCATTGCCCGGGTCGGCGTATTTGGCGGTAATGACTTCGCCTTGCTCGGTAATGCGGATTTGTCCGGCAACGCTGCCTGCAGGTTGTGCCAAAATGGCTTGGTAAGAAGGGCCGCCACCTCGACCTACGCTGCCGCCGCGGCCGTGGAACAGGCGCATGCGGACATCGTATTTTTTGAAGAGTTCGACCAAGCCCAACTCTGCCTGATACAGACACCATGAGCTGGTAACGTAGCCGCCGTCTTTGTTGGAATCGGAGTAGCCGAGCATGATTTCTTGGATGTTGCCGCGGCTTTCGAGCAGGGCATCATACCAGTCGAGGCGGAACATGGTTTCCATGACCGGACAGGCGTTTTCAAGCGCTTCGATGGTTTCAAACAGAGGCACGATGTTGATGCGGCTGTGCGGTTTGCCGTTTTCCACCACCAACAGGCCGCTTTCTTTCAGCAGCAATGCCAAGGCGAGCAGGTCGCTGGGTTGTTCGCAGTTGGAAATAATGCTTTGTGTAACGGCATCTTCACCGAATTCATCTTTGATTTTGCGCGCTTCGTTGAAAATTGCCAGTTCGTGGCGGGTATGGTTGCTGTATGTGATGAACGGGCTGTACAGCGGACGTTGATGGCTCAATTCGCGCAACAGGGCGGTTTGTTTTTGCTCTTCGTTCAGGCTGTTGTAGTCTTCCAAGTCTGCGTGTTGGAAAAGCTCGGCAACCACATCGGCGTGTTTGCCTGCGTGTTGGCGCAGGTCGAGTGGCATCATGTGGAAGCCGAACACGGATACGCTGCGGATAATGTCGGCCAGACGGCCTTCTGCCAGCAGTTGGCTGCCGTTTTCGTGGAGCGAGCGTTGCAGTTTTTTCAGGTCGTTGAGGAACTCTTCGACTGTGGCATAAGGCTCGAGGAAGCCGAATTTGCAGCCCATGCCCAAACCGAGTGAGCGTGCCTTGCCCATAGCGCGTGCCATGATGTAGGCGATGGCGCGGCGGTAGGGCTCTTCGGTACGGGCGATTTCTTCGTCAGGCGAGAGGGTGGCCAATGCCATCACATCGTCGTTGACTTTGACGCGGCGGATGGAGAGCGGCAATTCGCGGTAAAGTTTGTCGAGTTCGCCGCGATAGAAACGGAACACTGCGTCGGCATGCCGTCTGAACGCAAAACGCAAGGTTTCGGCAGAAACGAAAGGGTTGCCATCGCGGTCGCCACCGATCCAGCCACCGATTTTAAGGATATTCGGAACGCGGACGCCGGGATAGGCCGTCTGAAAATCGCGTTCCATCGTACGGTAGAGCTTGGGCAGGGCTTCAAAGAAGCTCATTGGGAAGATGGATACACCGTTGTTGATTTCGTCGTTGACGCTGAGTTTGTGGCGGCGCGTTTCGCTGGTCTGCCACAGGCCCAAAAGGACAGTGTCGATTTCGCGGCGCAACTGAGCCAGCGCGTCAGGGTTGGTGCAGCGTTCGCGTTGCGGCAGCAGCGCGCGGATGCGGCGGTTGAAGCTCAAGACGGTTTGGCGTTGCACTTCGGTCGGATGCGCGGTCAAAACGGCGGTAACGACTGTGTTGTCCAGTTGTTGTTGCACCGCTTTGCCGTTGATTTTTCCGGCTTTAAGCTTGCGCACGGTTTCCGTCAGGCTGCCTTCGGCGCTGTTGTGTCCGGCCTCTTCGTGGATTTGGCGGCGGCGTTCGTGGTGCACGTCTTCGGCGATGTTCAAAATCTGCGCGAACAGGCCGCAGGCCAAGGTTAAATCGTGGGTTTGTTGTTCGTCCAATTGCGGCAACACCTTTTCAATCAAGGCAGCGCTGTCGTCTGAAGTCGATAATAACTTAACGGTTTCGACCACCAAAGGCGACGCTTCCTCATGCAGCAGATTGAAAAGAGACTGTTTTAAAAATTCCGCATCCGCTGCCAGAGCGGCATCTTTTGGATTATTTAAGATATGCAGTTGCATGATTTTTCTCTTATTTAAATGTTAATTTGGGTGTATCGTGAATCCATTGTATAGCAGATTTTTATAAACTGCCAATGGTAACATCCGATACATTTCAAACCGAAAAACGGCCGTCTGTGTCCGCCGCGTGGTCGCTGTCTGTAAAATGCCGTAAAATATTGCCCATCAAAACAGAGGCGAGAAACCCATGATTGAATTTCCCAACCAGCCCGATTTTCCTGAGCAACACACCGCCGTCGCCGTCGGTACTATCAACATGAGCCAGCAGGCGATAAGGGTGTTGATAGAGAATGCCACCGAAAAGGCAAGTATCCTGACCATCGCCCGCGTTGCCGCCATTCAGAGCATCAAACAAACTGCCAACCTGATTCCGCTGCACCTGCCCGGCCGCATCATCGGCGTGCAGGTTGATTTCGATATTAACGTTGAGTTGGCCTGCCTGAAGGCCACGCTGACCGTCCAAGCGCACAGCAACGGCAGCATTGCCACCGAAGCCCTGACTGGCCTCAATTTGGCGCTCTTGAGCGTTTACGACATGATGAAAGACGTTGACCGCAATATGATACTCAGCGGCATCCGCCTCGAATCCGAAACCAGCAGCGAAGGCCGTCCTTTCCTGTTTGACAACGCGTACGAAAATATTAATTTCTAAACCATTCAGGCCGTCTGAACATTGGGTTTCAGACGGCCTTATTGTTATGATGAACGATCAACAACTCTTGCGGTTCAGCCGCCATATCCTGCTTGACGAAATCGGTATCGAAGGCCAAGAAAAACTCTTGGCCGCCCATGTGCTTGTTGTCGGTTGCGGCGGGCTGGGTGCGGCGGCCTTGCCGTATCTTGCCGCCGCCGGTATAGGCAGCCTGACAATTGCCGATGCCGATACCATCGACGAGACCAATCTTCAACGCCAAATCACGTTTACTGAAGCCGACATCGGTAAAAATAAGGCTTTGGTAATGCAAGGCCGTCTGAAACAGATCAACAGCCAAACACACATTACAGCCATTGCCGAATTTCTCGATGAGGCCAGTCTTGTCGAATTGGCAAACGCCGCCGACATCATCCTCGATTGTTCCGACAATTATCCCACACGCCAAGCAGTCAACCGCGCCTCCGTTGCCACGCGCACGCCTTTGGTTTCCGCTGCGGCTGTCGGCTTTGACGGACAAATCGCCGTGTACCGTCCCGATCTTCCCGATACGCCCTGCTATGCCTGTCTGTTTGACGGCGAACAAGCCAGCGATGGCGCTTGTGCATTGTTCGGCGTTTTTTCGCCGTTGGTCGGCGTTATCGGAACGACCCAAGCCGCCGAAGCGCTTAAAGTGCTGATCGGTATCGGTACGCCGTCGCACGGCAAACTTTCTACCTACAACGCGTTGAGCGGAAAATGGCAGCAATACGGGGTGAGACGCAATCCCGAATGCCCGGTTTGCGGCGGCCGTTAAAGACAAAAGCAGGGTAGGGGTTTCGACATTGCCTAAGCCAATCCGCTAGAGTAATCATACTTATCTTTCATTAAACTTGAAGGAAGGCGTTTCTTCCCTTTTCAGACGGCCTGTGGCACGATATGATTCAATGATTAATAAATTTTTTGAGGCCGTCTGAAAAAGGATAAGGAGAAACCGGCTTAATGAATATTATTCGTGCCTTATTGGTGGTATTGGGTTGCCTGGCTTTGGGCGAGGCAACCGTTTGGATTTTGGGGTTGAAGCTGCCGGGTAGTATTGTCGGCATGGCTTTGCTGTTTGCCGCGCTTCAGGCCGGCTGGGTCAAATTGTCTTGGGTGGGAGAGCTGGCAGACATTTTGATGGCAAACCTGACTTTGTTTTTGGTGCCGCCTTGCGTGGCCGTCATCAGCTATTTGGACGTGATTGCAAACGACTGGTTTTCGATTTTGACGGCCACAATCGGCAGTACGATCTGCGTATTGTTGGTGACCGGCAAAGTGCATGAGTGGGTCAGGAGGTGGATGTGATGAATATAGACGGGCTGTTGCGTATGCCCTCGGTCATGCTGTTCCTGACTTTGGCCGTATATGCTTTGGCGGTGCAGATTCGGGCGCGCACGGGGAATGTGCTGTGTAATCCGGTATTGATCAGTACGCTGGTGTTGATGGGGTATTTGAAGGTATTTGCCATCGATTACGAGCTGTACCATTCTGCTTCGCACTTTATTGATTTTTGGTTGAAACCGGCAGTCGTGTTGCTGGCCGTGCCGCTTTATCGCAATTGGGACCGTATCCGCAGCCAGTGGTTTCCGGTGGTGTTGTCGCAGTTGGCGGGCAGCGTGACAGGCATTGTCACGGGCGTGTATTTTGCCAAATGGCTGGGCGCTTCGCGCGAAGTGATTTTGTCGCTGGCTCCCAAATCGGTGACCAACCCGATTGCGATTGAAATCACGGCGTCTATCGGCGGTATTCCGGCGATTACGGCGGCAACGGTGATTATTGCCGGACTTTTTGGACAGATGGCCGGATATAAAGTGTTGAAAGGGGCGTTGTATATGCCTTCTTCAGTGGGAATGTCTTTGGGTACGGCCTCACATGCGATGGGTATTGCGGCGTCTTTGGAATACGGCCGCCGTATGGCCGCATATGCCGGCTTGGGCTTGACGCTCAACGGCGTGTTGACGGCGATATTGGTGCCTATCTTGATTCCCTTATTGGGCGTATAGCGTTTAGGCCGTCTGAAAATAGTGTAAACAGGAGAAAATGATATGGCTGTAAATTTGACTGAAAAACGTGCAGACGAATTGTTGGAAATCGACGGCATCCGTCTG
The DNA here is from genome assembly GCF_024205745.1 of Neisseria subflava. Lineage (NCBI taxonomy): Bacteria > Pseudomonadati > Pseudomonadota > Betaproteobacteria > Neisseriales > Neisseriaceae > Neisseria > Neisseria subflava. The sequence goes on along the minus strand of NZ_CP073117.1, from coordinate 465,110 downwards.
TTTACAGGTCGTGCCGGCATCAAGCAACAAGACCGCGACGATTTGACGCTGATGGTATTGGGCGGCGGACATACGGTGGGCGCGGTGTTTACGCAAAACCGTTTCTGCGCCGCGCCTGTACATATCGCCAAGTCGCATCTGTTTGACCAAGACGGCGTGTGTGCCTTAGTCATCAATACGGGCAATGCCAATGCGGGTACCGGCGCACAAGGCCGTCTGGACGCGATTAAAGTGTGCGCGGCAGCGGCGGAACAGGTCGGCTGCCAATCCAATCAGATTATGCCGTTTTCGACCGGCGTGATTTTGGAGCCTCTGCCTGTGGATAAAATCGTGGCCGCTTTGCCGCAAGTACGCCCTGCATTTTGGTCGGACGCGGCGCGTGCCATCATGACGACGGATACTGTACCGAAAGCCGCTTCGCGCACAGGCTTGGTCGGCGAAAAACACACAGTCCGCGCCACCGGCATCGCTAAAGGTTCGGGCATGATTCATCCGAATATGGCGACCATGTTGTCGTTTATCGCCACTGATGCCAAAGTGTCCCAACCGATTTTGCAGCTGATGACCCAAGAAATCGCAGACGAAAGTTTCAATACGATTACCGTGGACGGCGATACCAGTACCAACGACAGCTTTGTCATTATGGCGACAGGCCGTTGCGGTCAGAGCGAAATCGACAATACCGCCGATCCGCGCTATGCGCAGCTCAAAGCCTTGCTTGGTTCGCTGGCTTTGGAGTTGGCACAGGCGATTGTCCGTGATGGCGAGGGTGCGACCAAGTTCATCACGATTGAAGTGCAAAACGCGAAAACCCGCGAAGAGGCGCGCAAAGTGGCTTATGCCGTTGCCCATTCACCTTTGGTGAAAACCGCTTTCTTTGCCTCCGACCCGAACTTGGGCCGTCTGTTGGCAGCCGTCGGCTATGCCGGTATTGAAGACTTGGATGTCGATGCTTTGAAAATGTGGCTGGATGACGTGTTGGTTGCCGAAAACGGCGGTCGCGCGGAAAGCTATACTGAAGAAGCAGGACAAGCGGTGATGAACCGTCCGGAAATCACTGTTCGCATTGATTTGCAACGCGGCGATACGACGGCGGCCGTCTATACCTGCGATTTGTCGCACGAATATGTGTCGATTAACGCGGATTACCGTTCTTAAAAACCTTTATCCTTGTTTTCAGACAGCCTTTGAGAAAAGTATCAAGGCCGTCTGAACACATTGACTGCGTGTTTATTATGAAATTTCCCCAGACTTGGGCGGCGCGCCTTGCCCACAAAATCCGCCAAACCAAACGCCTGTCGAAAAAGAGCATTGCCCTTCTGTTTTTGCTGGCAGGCTCGGCACTGGTTGCCCTGACGGCTTTGATGTTTGCGTACTTGGCGGATTTGGCTTTGGAATGGAACGCTTTGCTGGTGGGGAAATATCCGTGGTTTGCGTGGGTGGCTTTGCCGCTAGGTTTGCCGCTTTTGGCATGGTTTACGCGCAAATTTGCGCCGTACACTTCCGGCAGCGGTATTCCGCAGGTCATCGCTTCATTGTCTTTGCCTTATGGTGCGCAGAAAACCCGTTTGATTCGTTTGGGCGAAACCTTTTTCAAAATTCCGCTGACGTTTTGCGCCATGCTGTTGGGCGCGTCTGTCGGTAGGGAAGGGCCGTCTGTGCAAGTAGGCGCGGCGGTGATGAACGCTTGGGGCGCGTGGTGTAAAAAGCACGGGCTGGCGTTTAGGGGCATGCAGGAAAACGATTTGATTGCCGCAGGCGCGGCCGGCGGTTTGGCGGCGGCGTTTAACGCGCCTTTGGCTGGCGTGGTCTTTGCCATCGAAGAATTGGGGCGCGGCGTGATTTTGCGTTGGGAGCGTCAAATCCTGATGGGTGTGTTGGCGGCCGGTTTCATTCAAGTGGCGATACAGGGCAATAACCCGTATTTTTCAGGTTTTCAAGGGCATGAGCTGCCAAATATGCTGATGTGGGCCGTGGTGTCGGGCATTGTCTGTGGCGTGGCAGGCGGATTGTTCGGCAGCTTTTTGTATCGTGGCGCGGCGGCATTCGCACCGGTACGCTGGCGCAGTTTCATCCGCCGCCATTTGTTGGTGGTCGCCTTTACAATGGGTATTTTGCTGGCGCTGCTCGGTACGTTTTATCAAGGTAAAACCTATGGCACGGGCTATCACGAAGCCGCAGCCGCACTCAAAGGCGCGTATGAAGCGCCGTTCGGCTTGGCAGTCGCAAAATGGGCGGCAACCGTGTTCAGCTACTGGGCAGGCATTCCCGGCGGTATCTTCACGCCGTCGTTAACCATCGGCGCGATGATAGGCGAACACATGGCTTCTTTCGCGCAACTGGGCGACGCGTCCAATGTCGCGGTTTTACTCTGCATGGCCGCATTCCTTGCCGCCGCGACCCAATCGCCGTTGACCGCCGCCGTGGTGGTAATGGAAATGACGGGCGGACAGAATTTGCTGTTTTGGATGCTGCTGACTTGTATCTTCGCTTCGCAAGTATCGCGCCAATTCTCGCCGCATCCGTTTTACCATGCCGCAGGTTTGCGCTTCAGACGGCATATCGAAGCCGAAAGCGGTCATGTTCAGCACGAGAAAAAAGAATAGGTTGGCATATAAAAGGCCGTCTGAAAATCAATTTCAGACGGCCTTTTATATGCCGTTTAAGGCTGTATTTCAGTTTTACTTAAACAGCAAAATCAGCAACAAAACAACCGCAATCACACCCAGCCACAGGCTTTGGCGTTGCTGTACTTTGACCAAGTGAACATAGGCATCGCGCATTTCCTGTTGGCGGTTTTCATCAATCAGCGCACTGATTTTGCGCGGCAGGGAAGGGATGATTTGCGCCCAATCGGGAGCTTCGTTTTTGAGGTTGCGCCAAAGGGCTTTGGGGCCGACCTGTTCGTTCATCCAGCGCACCAAAAACGGTTTGGCGGTTTTCCACAAGTCCAAATCGGGATCGAGCTGGCGGCCCAAGCCTTCGATGTTGAGCAACGTTTTTTGCAGCAATACCAGCTGCGGTTGGATTTCGACATTGAAGCGGCGACTGACCTCAAACAGGCGCATCAGCACCAAGCCGAAGGAAATCTGCGAAATCGGTTTGTTGAACACAGGCTCGCACACGGCGCGGACAGCGGCTTCCAATTCTTCCGCACGCGTGTCGGCAGGCACCCAACCCGATTCGATGTGGGCGGTGGCGACGCGGTGGTAATCGCGGTTGAAGAAGGCGAGGAAGTTGATGGCGAGATAACGCTTGTCATAATCGGTCAGCGTGCCGACGATGCCGAAATCGAGGGCGATGTAGCGGTTGTCGGCGGCGACCAGAATATTGCCGGGGTGCATGTCGGCATGGAAAAAGCCGTCGCGGAAGACTTGCGTGAAGAAGATTTCCACGCCGTAATCGGCAAGTTTGTGCAAATCAATGCCGTCGGCTTTGAGTTTGGCGATATCGGATATCGGTGTGCCGTCCATCCACTCGATGGTCAGTACGTCGCTGGTGCAGTAGTCGTAAAATACCTTCGGCACAATCAGCATATCGCTGTTTTGGAAATTGCGCCCGAGTTGGCTGGCATTGGCGGCTTCGTGCATCAAGTCCAATTCGTCGTGCAGGTATTTGTCAAACTCGGCCACCACTTCGCGCGGCTTCAAACGCTTGCCGTCTGAAAACAAACGTTCCACACAGCCTGCACCAAAACGCATCAGCGACAAATCCTGTTCAATCACAGGCAGAAGGTTGGGGCGCAAGACTTTCACTGCGACCTGTTCGCCAGAATGCAGGCGGGCTTTGTGTACCTGGGCGATGGACGCGCTGGCGACAGGCTCTGTTTCAAATTCTGCGTATAAAGTGTCGATGGATTGGCCTAAAGATTTTTCGATTTGCGAGCGCGAAAGCTGCGCGTCAAACGGCGGCACTTTGTCTTGCAGCCTTGCCAGTTCGACCGCGTAATCGTGCGGAATCAAATCGGGGCGCGTGGACAATACCTGTCCGAATTTGATGAAAATCGGCCCCAGGCTTTCCAACGCCAAACGCAGGCGCACGGCAGGCGTCTCGTGTTTGAACTTGGACGACTGCGGCAACATATTGAGGAAAGTCCGCGCCCAACCCGGACGGACCAGCGAGGCAATCAGCTCGGCAAGGCGGTAGCGGTAGAGCGTGCAGAGGATGGTTTTAATGCGTTTGAGGCGGTTCATGATGGGCGCGGATAAATCGAAAAAACAGAATTATATAGGAAAAACGGGTAAGGGCTTCAGACGGCCTGAGACTTTTGCAAAAACATTTGCCGCATAGCTAACAATTTTATAAAGGCTCAGGTTTTGCCGCCCCAATAAAAAGATGAATATTCATATCATAAATATTCGTCGGCTACTTGCTCAAACCGCCGATTCAAGACATAATCGGGAAATGTGCAGGAGAGTGTTACACCTAACTACAATGTAACCACCGAAGGCGCAGACACCCTTAAATCGCTCAGGTATCAGGGACTGCACATTGAAACAAACAATCTGGAGAGCGGCGTTTGAATAACGTCCACCGAAGGGGAGAAGGCCGTCTGAACCACCATTCAGACAACCGCGCAAAACAGTGAGCAGACTGGTTTGCCATCATGCGGATATGGCCGAAAATCTCAGGTTCAAGGACAGATAGGGTCATCCGCGCATAGGTGCGCGGGCGGCATCTGAACAAAAAATCCGGAGAAACTTGAGAATGACTGCTCTGAAAACCACCCCATTTCATCAAGCCCATCAAGATGCAGGCGCGAAGCTGGTAGATTTTGCCGGCTGGGAGCTGCCCATCCATTATGGTTCACAAATCGCCGAACACGAAGCCGTGCGTACCGACGCCGGTATGTTTGACGTATCCCATATGCTCGTTACCGACGTAGCAGGCGCAAATGCCAAAGCCTTTTTCCGCAAACTGATTGCCAACGATGTCGCCAAACTCGCTTTTGTCGGCAAAGCCCTTTATTCCGCTTTGCTCAACGACAACGGCGGCGTGATTGACGACTTGATCGTTTACCGCACCAATGAAGCCGAAACCCAATACCGCATCGTGTCCAACGGTGCGACCCGTGAAAAAGATACGGCGCAATTCCACAAAGTCGGACAAGAGTTCGGCGTTGCCTTCAATCCGCGCTACGACCTCGGCATGCTTGCCGTACAAGGCCCGAAAGCCATCGAAAAACTCCTGACCGTCAAACCTGAATGGGCAGACGTGATTCACGGCCTCAAACCGTTCCAAGGTGCAGACTTGGGCAACGACTGGTTTGTCGCCCGTACAGGCTATACCGGCGAAGACGGCGTCGAAGTGATTCTGCCGGGCACTGAAGCTGTCGCATTCTTCAAAGCCCTGCAAGCAGCAGGCGTACAGCCTTGCGGCCTCGGCGCACGCGATACCCTGCGCATGGAAGCCGGTATGAACCTCTACGGCAACGATATGGACGACAACACCAGCCCGCTTGAAGCAGGCATGGGTTGGACCGTTGACTTGAAAGACGAAAGCCGTGATTTCGTGGGCAAAGCCGCCTTGCTGGCATTGAAAGAAAAAGGCGTTGCCGTCAAACAAGTCGGTTTGCTGCTCGACAAAGGCGGCATCCTGCGCGCGCATATGGAAGTGTTGACCGACAAAGGCAAAGGTGAAACCACCAGCGGCGTATTCTCGCCAAGCCTGAAACAATCCATCGCCATCGCCCGCGTACCGAAAGACTTTGACGGCGATACCGCCAAAGTGCTGATGCGCGGCAAAGAAGTGGACGTACGCGTACTGAAGCTGCCGTTTGTCCGCAACGGTCAAAAACAGTTTGATTAATATCGGTTCAGACGGCCTTTATTTGAATTAAGGCCGTCTGAAAGCAGGTTTTAATTGTCGTTCGATACGGACGTTTGTAGAAAGCATTGAACAAGGCATCTGTGGATATTGATTCATGCAGATGCCGTCTGAAAATAACCCCCTATCAATGGAGTATCAAACCATGAGCAACATCCCAGCAGAACTGAAATACGTTGCCAGCCACGAATGGCTGCGCCTTGAAGAAGACGGTACCATCACCGTCGGCATTACCCATCACGCGCAAGAGCTGTTGGGCGACATCGTGTTTGTCGAGCTGCCAGAAGTCGGCGCAAACCTGGCTGCCGAAGAGCAAGCCGGTGTGGTTGAGTCTGTAAAAGCCGCATCTGACGTATACGCGCCGATTGCAGGCGAAATCGTTGCCGTCAACGAAGATTTGCCAAGCGCGCCGGAAACTGCCAACAGCGACCCTTACGGCGCAGGCTGGTTCTTCAAAATCAAACCTGCCAACCCTGCCGATTACGACGGTCTGCTGACTGCCGAACAATACGCAGGCGAAGTAGCTTGATTTTTGCAAACATCCAAACAGGTTTTGCGCCTGTTTGATGGTGCAGGTCTTAGGTCGTCTGAAAATACTTTCAGACGGCCTTTGTTTCAATTTTTCCTCAATAAACATGAATTACTGCGAATTTGTCGCCACGCTACCCGACGATACGGACAACCCCAACCAACATTATCACGACACGCAATACGGTTTTCCGATTGAGGACGACAATGAATTGTTTGAGCGGCTGGTGTTGGAAATCAATCAGGCAGGATTAAGCTGGACGCTGATGCTGAAGAAGCAGCAGGCATTTCAGACGGCATTTAAAGGTTTCGACATCGAGACGGTCGCCGCATTTGACGAAGCCGATATTGAGCGGCTGCTTGCCGATGCAGGCATCGTCCGCAACCGCCTGAAAATCAATGCCGCCATCCACAACGCACAAAAAATCAAACAGTTGCAGCAGGAATACGGTTCGTTCAAAAACTGGCTCGACGCCCACCATCCGCGTGAAAAAAACGAATGGGTCAAACTTTTTAAAAAACACTTCAAATTCGTCGGCGGCGAAATCGTCGGCGAATTTCTGATGAGTACGGGCTACCTCAAAGGCGCGCACGTCGAAACCTGCCCCGTTTACCGTGAAATTTCGGCACTAAATCCGAAATGGGCAGAGGTCGTCTGAAACTTGTCAGCAGTGGGGGCAGGCAGTTAGAGTAGGGGTATCAGATTGCTATAACGTTCAATAAGCAAAGATTTTACTCTGTAAATAGAGAATAGGAGTTTAACGGTTATGATGGAATATAATCTTTCAAGTATGTATTATAAAAATAAAAGATTCTTAGGTATCTTAGTTTTAAATATTATTTCTTATTTTTTAATATGTTTGTGGCTTGATGGATTCGTTGATAAATATAGTATTGAATTGTCTTTTTTAAGTTATATCCCGATATTGATGGCTTTTCTTCCATATGTTTTTGCTGGATCTGCTCCAGCAATAGGTGCTATGTGGTCGGCAACAATGTGGTTTTTACTTATTCTTGGTTTGGCGGGAAGGGTAAATGATTTTTCAATATTTATTTATTGGTTTATGGGTGTATTGTTTTTTTTGAATTCCCTAATTGGAGTGTTTTTAATTAAACGGAAAACAAATCGGTTGTATAAAAGATGGCAGAAAATTCCTTTCGTAGGGAAAGTTATTATTTCATTTGCTTTCAACTTCTCAATACCTTTTTTGTTATTTTTGATTTATTTGGATATAAAATAAAAGTATTAAGTATTGATTTTGAGTTCTGTTCTATAGAATAGAATTATTCAACCAAACTCTAGGAGGATTATTATGAAGAAAAGATATACGGTAACAGTTTATGTAGCAGCTCCAGGTACTCCCTTAACTAAAGAAGACGGTAGTCCTTTGTTATTGCCAGGAAGTAATAAACAAGACCATTCCGTAGTTGGTCATCTATATTATAAAGTTAGTGACGGAACAGCGGCTGGTACAAAAGGTTTCGGTTTTGCTCCGAAAAAGGAGGGGGAGGCTTTCGGATTGGGAGAGGTCAAAAAAGATGAGTTTAAAAAATATCAAAATCCGATTTATGAACGAACTTTAGAAATATCGGAGCAGCAATATAAAAAACTGTTGAATTACGGTCAAAATCCTATGCTGGGTAAATTTGATGCAACCGACTACAACGGAGTAAATAACAGTTGTGTTGATTTCCTCTACGGAGGGTTGGCTTATGCTGAAATTTATAATCCCAAGCGGTCTATCTGGAATCCTAGAAGTTGGATTGGTAACAAGAATTATGAAGGAGAGGTAAAAGTCCGTCCGAATATGGACGAGTTGGATAAAATACCCAATCAGAAAGGATTTGAGAGCAGTGAATTGAATAAACGGCGGAACAATCCAGAACCGAGCTGTGAAAAGGCATTTGGTAAACTGCCGACGACTAAGGAACTTTTAAATGATAAGAAAGCATGGGAAGGCATAAAGGAAAAAGTTGGGTGCAGGGTGGCGGAAAATGAGCAGGATTTACGGTATCAATACGCACAGTTGGAAAGTGTCAGCCCTTCCCTGCAAATTGAGGATATGCCCCAATTTGCGCAAAACATCTACCATCAGGGCAGACAGATTTTTACCGAGTTCTGTCAGATGAAGAATATCCCCTACGACGAAAAAAATTTGGACAACATCGCCATGTCGATGGCAGCGGTTGGTTACGCAAACCATATGCGTGGCGTATCGATGATAAACATCAAAGACGACGGTCAGATTCTTATCGGACACAAAGCCCTCGAATTGAGAAAGGCTGCGGTGGATATGGCTGAAGCCATATCTACATCGATAGAGGAGAGCCTTGCCAAAGTACAGGAAACGGCACGACAGTTTGAATACGAAGCGCAGCAAAGGCAGTTGGCGCAATCCCAATCGCGGGGCATGAGTTTGTCCTGATGGCTTTCAGGTCAAACGTCGTCTGAAACCCCAATCCGCCGTCCGAAGCGACGGCATAACGACAAACCCGAAGGAGTAGAAATGAAACTGTCAGAACTGTTCAACCCCAACGAATTTGCCGCGCGGCATTTGAGTTTTGGCGATGAGGCGGCGTTGCTGGACGCGCTGGGCGAGAAAAGCATGGACGATTTTGTTGCGAACACTGTGCCGCAAAGTATCCGTATGCCGTCCGAACTCGACCTGCCCGAAGCCCTGACCGAGGCGGACGCGTTGGCGAAATTGAAAGGCATTGCGTCGAAAAACGTAATCAACAAGTCCTATATCGGCTTGGGCTATTACCCGACCCGCGTGCCGAACGTGATTTTGCGCAACGTATTGGAAAATCCAGGCTGGTACACCGCCTATACGCCGTATCAGGCGGAAATCGCGCAGGGGCGTTTGGAAGCGTTGTTGAACTTCCAGCAGGTGTGCATCGATTTGACCGGTTTCCCTGTGGCAGGCGCGTCTTTGTTGGACGAGGCGACCGCCGCCGCCGAAGCGATGGCGATGGCGCACCGCGTGGGCAAAGTGAAATCCGAGCGTTTTTTTGTGGATACGCGCGTGTATCCGCAAACTTTGGACGTGATGAAAACCCGCGCCAAATATTTCGGCTTTGAACTGGTGGTCGGCGATTTTGCCCAAGCGGATGAAGGCGAATACTTCGGCGCGCTGCTCCAATACGTCGGCAAAGACGGCGACGTACAAGACTTGCAGGATGTTATCGGCCGTCTGAAAGCCAAAGGCACAATCGTGGCCGTTGCCGCCGACATCATGAGCTTGGTTTTGCTGAAGTCTCCGGCTGAACTGGGCGCAGATATTGCTTTGGGCAACACCCAACGCTTCGGTGTGCCGATGGGCTTCGGTGGTCCGCACGCTGCTTATTTCGCGTTTAAAGACGAGTTCAAACGTTCCGCCCCGGGCCGTATCATCGGCGTATCCAAAGATGCATCGGGCAAACCTGCCTTGCGCATGGCTTTGTCCACCCGCGAGCAACACATCCGCCGCGAAAAAGCGACATCCAATATTTGTACCGCACAGGCATTGCTGGCGAACTTGGCCGGTATGTATGCCGTTTACCACGGTCCTGAAGGTGTGAAACGCATTGCCAACCGCATTCATGCATTGGCTTCTGCCTTTGCCGATGCACTGGTTTCAGACGGCCTGAATGTGGTTCACAAAGTCTTCTTTGATACCGTTACCGTCGATTTCGGCAGCAAAGAGAAAGCAGACCAAGTGTTTGCCGCTGCTTTGGAGTCGGGTTACAACCTGCGCCGTGTCAACGACACTCAAGTTGCGGCTGCATTCCATGAAACATCGGCATACGAAGATTTGGTCGATTTGTACCGCGCGTTTACCGGCAAAGATACGTTCACATTTGCCGATGATGTCAAAGGCCGTCTGAACGCCGAATTACTGCGTCAGGACGATATTCTGCAACATCCTGTGTTCAACAGTTACCACACCGAACACGAAATGTTGCGCTATCTGAAAAAACTCGAAGACCGCGACTTGGCGATGAACCGCAGCATGATTTCATTGGGCAGCTGCACCATGAAACTCAACGCGACTGCGGAAATGTTGCCGATTACTTGGGCTGAGTTCACCGACATCCATCCTTACGCTCCCGAAGCGCAAACCGCCGGCTACCGCGAATTACTTGCCGATATGGAAAACAGCCTGAAAGCCATTACCGGCTTTGACGCGATTTCTTTCCAGCCCAACTCCGGCGCGCAGGGCGAATACAGCGGCATGCTCTCCATCCGCCGTTATCAAGAAGCCAACGGCGAGGGACACCGCAACATCTGTCTGATTCCAAAATCAGCCCACGGTACCAACCCTGCGACTGCAGCCATGCTGGGCTTGAAAGTCGTCGTTGTCGATACCGACGAACACGGCAACGTCAATATTGACGATTTGAAAGCCAAAGCCGAGCAACACCGCGACGCTTTGTCCGCCATCATGATTACCTATCCGTCCACCCACGGCGTGTACGAAGAAGGTATCCGCGACATCTGCCGCATTATTCACGAAAACGGCGGACAGGTTTACATGGACGGCGCCAACCTCAACGCCCAAATCGGCATCATGCAGCCTGCCGAAGTCGGTGCGGACGTGTTGCACATGAACCTGCACAAAACCTTCTGTATCCCTCACGGCGGTGGCGGCCCGGGCATAGGTCCGATTGGCTTGAAAGCCCATTTGGCTCCGTTCGCACCAGGCCATGTGGTGACCGATATGCACAATGCCAGTGCCGGTCAAACTGCCGTGGCTGCCGCAGCATATGGTTCTGCGTCCATCCTGCCGATTACTTGGATGTACCTGACCATGATGGGCAAACAAGGCATGGAGCAGGCGACACGCTGGGCATTGCTCAATGCCAACTACATCGCAAAACGTCTGAACGAAGACTATCCGATTCTGTACACAGGCAAAAACGGCCGCGTCGCGCACGAATGTATCGTCGATTTGCGTCCGCTTAAAGCTGAAAGCGGCATCACTGAAACCGACATCGCCAAACGCCTGATGGACTACGGCTTCCACGCGCCGACGGTTTCCTTCCCCGTTGCCGGTACGCTGATGATTGAGCCGACCGAGAGCGAAAGCAAAGCCGAACTCGACCGCTTCATCGCCGCCCTGAAACAAATCAAACAGGAAGTGCTGAAAGTTGAGCGCGGCGAATGGCCGAAAGAGGACAACCCGCTGGTTAACGCTCCGCACACCTCATCCGACGTAACCGGCGACTGGGCGCATCCGTACTCTCGTGAAGAAGCCGTCTTCCCATTGCCGTTCGTCCGCGAACACAAATTCTGGCCGAGCGTGAAACGGGTAGATGAAGTGTATGGCGACCGCAATCTGGTTTGCTCCTGCTTGCCGATTGACGCATACGAAGAATAAGCCTGAATAGGTTTAAAATTGAACAGGCCGTCTGAAAATGAAAATAGTTTTCAGATGGCCTTTTGTTTGTTAAGATATTCCGCCCGAGAACGTACGTTTGTTTTGGGTAAAACAACAGATAAGGCATTCGGAAAGATAGACGGCGAATGCCTTTGTTTGTGGATAAAACCAAAACAGCTTCCCATAACGATAAGCAAAAGGCCGTCTGAAAACAGGAGGATATGATGGACGAACTTTTTATTCAAACGCTGACGATTGCCGGCTCCGATTCCGGCGGTGGCGCGGGCATACAGGCGGATTTGAAGACGTTTCAGATGCGGGGCGTGTTCGGTACCAGCGTACTGACAGCGGTTACCGCACAAAATACTTTGGGCGTATCGGCAGTGCATCCGATACCGACCGACATGATTGCCGCGCAAATTGCCGCGATTCAGGAGGATTTCCAAATCCGCGCTTATAAAATCGGCATGCTGGGTACGGCGGAAATCATCGAATGCGTGGCAGAACAAACCGCCGAATGCGATTTCGGTAAACGCGTGTTGGATCCGGTCATGATTGCCAAAGGTGGCGCGCCGTTGTTGGAAAATTCAGCCGTCGAAGCCATGAAACGCCTGCTGCTGCCGCATACGGACGTATTGACCCCCAATCTGCCCGAAGCACAGGCATTGACGGGTATCAATATTGAAAACCGCCAAGATGCGGAACGCGCCGCCAAAACTCTTCAGGATTGGGGCGTGAAAAATGTGGTGATTAAAGGCGGCCATCTTGCCGACAGCCAAAGCGAATATTGCACCGACTGGCTGTTTACGCCATACGAAACCATTGAGCTGAACAGCAAACGTTTCCCAACGCCGCATACACATGGCACGGGCTGCACGTTTTCTGCCTGCATTACTGCCGAGTTGGCAAAAGGGTTTAGCGTTCCCGAGGCGGTTCAAACGGCAAAAAACTATATTGCCGCCGCCATTTCCCATCCTTTGGGCATCGGGGCAGGGCACGGGCCGGTCAACCACTGGGCGTATCGGGACGAATAATGCGTTCAGACCAATTGTAATTGATTGTATTTTTCAGACGGCCTGACTAGGTTTATCACTTGAAATTGTTTACAATATCGGATTAATGCTTTTACGGATAAAAAAGACACCATGCAAGTTACCTCAAAATGGATAGACGGAATGTGCTTCGTCGGTACAACGGCAAACGGACACAGCGTTGTGATGGAAGGCGCGGCGGCTGAAGGCGAAGTCAAACGCGGCCCCAGCCCGATGGAAATGCTGTTGTTGGGTGTAGCAGGCTGTTCCAGCATCGATGTGGTGATGATTGCCGAGAAACAACGCCAAAAAATCACCGACTGCCGTGCCGAAGTGACTGCCAAACGCGCCGACACCGCGCCGCGCGTGTTTACCGAAATCCATATCCATTTCAAAGTGTATGGTCGGGATTTGCAAGAAAGCGCGATTGAACGCGCCGTACAGATGTCTGCCGAAAAATATTGCTCCGCATCGATTATGCTGGGCAAAGCGGCAAAAATGAGCCACAGCTTCGAGATTGTCGAAACAGAATAGGGCGGTTTTAGGGTGGGCGTGTCGGAGCGTGAACCGGCTACCCACAAAAAAAAGCAGATATATTCACGCATTAACATGAATATATCTGCTTGCTTTTTATTCCTTTTTCTTCTCTCTCTATCAGCCTTTATAACTTGGCTTGTTGGTCTCATTGTGCAAGTTTCGTTTAACATTGTCAACAATTTTTAATTATATTTTAAACAACCCCGAAAGATGCTGGTTTGTAAACGCTTGCGCCTTAATACGGATACTGGGGAAACATTATGGATTACGAAAATAATACCAACGTTGCGCCTGCAACTTCATCGCTTATTTTGGAAGAGCGTCATGATTCCGAACTCTTCCGCGTGTACGCATTGATTTTAGACGGCATTACCGACCATCTGCTGTTGCCGGGCAAAAAACTGACCGAGTCTGAGCTTTGCCGACAAATGGTTTGCTCGCGCAATACCGTGCGTGGCGCATTGTCGCTTTTGGCGCACGATAAAATCGTTGATTTACAGCCCAACCGCGGCGCATTTGTCCATGTGCCGGATTTGAAAGAAATGAAAGACGTGTTCAACACGCGTATCGAAATGGAAAGCATGATTTTGAGCGTCCTCATCGATATGCCTGATTTGGAAACGCGTCTGCAACCGCTTTACGCCATGATTGAGCAAGAGGGCGCAGCCTCCGAAAGCGGCGACCGCGTGGGTTGGAACCGCCTGTCCAATGCCTTCCATGTCGAATTGGCACGACTGCTGGACAACGACGTCTTGTTTGAAATCATGAATACCTTGTGCGCGCGCTCTTCATTGATTGTTGCCGTTTCCGATCCGCTTCGCAAAGAAAAGCGCAACATCGATTCCAATTCGCACCATGAACACCGAGAAATCCTCGATTTGTTGCTGGCAGGTAAGCGCAACCGTGTGACCAAAGTCATGCGCCGCCACTTGGGCGCGTGTATGGAACGCTTGGAACAGAAACTCGAGATGTAATCGGTTTGACAATAACAAGGCCGTCTGAAATATTCAGACGGCCATTGGTTTATCCCTATAAAACGAAACGCCATGAAACCCAAAATCCAAAGACACGAACATATCCTCACCCTTGTCCGCGAACATAACTTTATGACGGTGGAAGAATTGGCGGCAAATTTGGATGTTACGCCGCAAACCATACGCCGCGATGTGCAGGAGTTGAGCGAGACCGGACAGCTTAAACGCTATCATGGCGGCGCATCTTTGGGCGACGTTTCAGTCGTAACGGCAGGGCAGGAGCGGCGCAACCATCAGCAGCAGGAGAAAAACGCCATTGCCCGACTGATTGCTTCCGCCATTCCCGATAATGCCTCGCTGTTTATCAGCATCGGCACCACCATGGAAGCCGTTGCCGCCGAGTTGGTTAGACAGCGTAAAAACCTGCGGATTATCACCAACAATATCTACGCCGCCTCCATCACAGCGGCGCGCACCGATTACACAGTCATCATCGCTTCCGGCGTGGTCCGCCCCTTGGATGGCGGTATTACCGGCGTGGCAACTGTCGATTTCATCAACCAATTCAAAGTCGACTATGCCATCATGAGTACCCACGGCATAGAAAACGACGGCTCGCTTTTGGATGACGATTACAAGGAAGTCAGCGTGATGCAGGCGATGGTGAACAATGCCCGCGTGCGCTATCTTGGCGTCGATCACAGCAAATTTAACAGCAATGCCTTGGTCAGACTAGGCGATATCGGTGCATTCGATAAGCTGTTTACCGACCGCACACCATCCGCCGCCATGCAGAAAACCCTAAACGAGCGCGGCGTAGCGTGGCAGGTTGCCGACCCTGTATCAAAGTAGCCAAGTCGGGTACAATTGAGCCATCATTCCATTCCTTTCAGATGGCCTGATTGAATGCTCAGACCGTCTGAAAACAGAAAATCATTTTCCCATCAAAGAAATATTATGTTGAATAAAGACCAATTCGCGGACAACCATTTTATCCGCACCATCATCGAAGAAGACCTCAAAAGCGGTAAACATACAGCCATCCAGACCCGTTTCCCGCCCGAGCCGAACGGCTATTTGCATATCGGCCACGCCAAATCCATCTGCCTGAACTTCGGTTTGGCGTACATTTACGACGGCTTGTGCAACCTGCGTTTTGACGATACTAACCCTGAAAAAGAAAACGACGAATACGTCAACGCCATCAAAGAAGACGTCGAGTGGCTCGGTTTCCATTGGGCGGGCGAGCCGCGTTTCGCTTCCAACTATTTCGACCAGCTTTACGACTACGCCGTCGGTTTAATCAAAGACGGCAAAGCGTATGTCGATGATTTGACTCCCGAAGAAATGCGTGAATACCGCGGTACGCTGACCGAAGCGGGCAAAAACAGCCCTTACCGCGACCGCAGTATCGAAGAAAACCTCGACCTGTTCACACGCATGAAAAACGGCGAGTTTCCAGATGGCAGCAAAACCCTGCGCCTGAAAATCGACATGGCTTCGGGCAACATCAATATGCGCGATCCTGTCATCTACCGCATCCGCCGCGCCCATCACCACAACACCGGCGACAAATGGTGCATCTATCCGATGTACGACTACACGCATTGCATTTCCGATGCCATCGAAGGCATCACGCATTCCTTGTGTACGCTCGAATTTGAAGCACACCGCCCGCTGTACGACTGGGTATTGGACAACATTCCTGCGCCTCACGCCACCCGTCCGCGCCAATACGAGTTTTCCCGTTTGGAGCTTCTGTATTCCATCACGTCCAAACGCAAGCTGAACCAACTGGTTTCAGAAGGCCACGTTTCCGGCTGGGACGACCCGCGTATGCCCACCATTTCCGGTATGCGCCGCCGCGGCTACACGCCCGAAGGCCTGCGCCTGTTTGCCAAACGCGCCGGTATTTCCAAATCTGAAAACATCGTCGATATGAGCGTGTTGGAAGGCGCGATTCGCGAAGAGTTGGAAAACTCCGCTCCGCGCCTGATGGCGGTTTTGAATCCGCTCAAAGTAACCCTGACCAACTTTGAAGCCGGTAAAACCCAAAGCCGCCGTGCTGCGTTCCATCCGAACCACGAAGAAATGGGCGATCGTGAAGTACCTATTTCACAAACCATCTACATCGAAGCCGACGACTTTGCCGAAAATCCGCCCAAAGGCTTCAAACGCTTGATTCCTGGTGGCGAAGTACGTTTGCGCCACGGCTATGTCATCAAGTGCGATGAAGTAGTCAAAGACGAGGCAGGCAATGTGGTTGAACTCAAATGCAGCATAGACCACGATACCTTGGGCAAAAATCCCGAAGGCCGCAAAGTCAAAGGCGTGATTCACTGGGTGTCTGCCGAACACGCAGCCGAAATCAAAGTCCGCCTGTACGACCGCCTCTTTACCGTCGAGCGTCCCGATGCCGTGCGTGGCGAAGACGGCAACTACCTGCCGTTTACCGATTTCCTCAACCCAGAATCCATTAAGGAAATCACCGCCTACGCCGAACCTGTCGCCAAAGATTTGCCGGCAGAAAGCCGTTGGCAGTTTGAACGCATCGGCTACTTCGTAACCGACCGCAAAGACCACAGCAAAGACACGCCGGTGTTTAACCGCACTGTGACGTTGAAAGATTCTTGGCAGCCCAAGTAATCTGTTTGCAGTTGCTATATTGAAGGCCGTCTGAAAACTTGAAATCCGGTTTTCAGACGGCCTTTGTCGATAAAGGGATGAGATGGAACGTTATTCTGTACATTTGAAACTGCTGGGGATGGCGGTGTTGTGGGGTGCATCCTGGCCGATGGGCCGGATGCTGGGGCAGTCGTTGCCGCCGTTGACGGGCGGGGCGGTTCGGTTTGTACTGGCTTCGATTTTGTTGTTGGGCTGGTTGTTTGCACGCAGCAGGTTTGCGACTTTGGTGGTTTTGTCGGCGCGGCAATGGCTGGGCTTGACTGCAGCTGCTTCCGTCGGCGTGTGCGGCTATGCGGTGTTTTTTATGCTGGGTTTGCAGACTATGCCGGCAGGCAAGGCGGCGGTGGTCGTGGCGGTAAATCCCGTGCTGACGCTGCTGTTGGCGACTTGGTTTTTCGGCGAGCGTTTAAATGCGAAGATTTTGGCGGGTATGCTGCTGGCGGTCGGTGGTGCCATTATGGTGGTAACGCAAGGGCAACCGTTGACAGTGTTATCGGGCGGCATCAAGGCGGGGAATGGTTGATTTTCGGCTGCGTGGTCTGTTGGGCGGCCTATACTTTAATTGGTCGCGCGGTTTTGCGCGGGATAGACGCGCTGACGGTAACGGCGGCAACGTCGTTCATCGGTGCGTTGATGTTATCGGCGGTGGCGTTATGGACGGATGGAATGCCGTTTGAGGCGATAGCGGCAATGGATGGGCGCGGCTGGACGGCCTTGGCGTGGCTGGTCATTGGTGCGACGGTATTGGCCTACGCGTGGTATTTTGAAGGCGTGAAGACTTTGGGTGCAGGCAGCGCGGCGGCGTATATTACGCTCGTGCCGATTTTCGGTGTGCTGTCTTCGGCGTGGTTTTTGGGCGAACCGCTGCATATTTCGCTGGTTGCAGGTTGTGCGGCGGCGGTCGGCGGCATGACGTTGATGCGGTACGGGCAAAAGGCCGTCTGAAGCGTTGGGCAAATACTCGGATTTTTGATGATAAGATTGCGGTTGCCACGTTACTTCCAACCGTAATCTTATTGAAGGATAAGACCAAGTCATGGCTTTAGTGTTCGATTTAAAAATTTGACACCCTGCCTCCAACTGCCTAAAATTCAACTTTCTCAAAAATCTACCGTATCCTGCGGCACGATTTCATACTTTCAGACGGCCTTTGTGCCATCTCTCTGATACCATTCAAAATATATCAATACTATGCACGTTTCAGAACTCCAAACCCTCCACATTTCCAAACTCTTGGAAATGGCAGAAGAACATGGCATTGAAAACGCCAACCGTTTTCGCAAACAAGACCTCGTTTTTGCCATCGTCCGCCAGATGATGAAGCAGAATGTCAGCTTTACCTGTTCCGGTACACTCGAAATCCTGCCCGACGGCTTCGGTTTCCTGCGCAGCGCGGATACTTCTTACCTTGCCGGCCCTGACGATATTTATGTTTCGCCTACGCAAATCCGCCGCTTCAATCTGCATACCGGCGACACCATCGAAGGCAGCGTGCGCGTGCCTAAAGACAACGAGCGTTATTTCGCGCTTGTCCGCCTCGATACCATCAACGGCGATCAGCCTGAAGTCTGCAAACACAAAATCCTCTTTGAAAACCTCACGCCTTTATTCCCAACCGAACAATTCAAACTCGAGCGCGACATCAAAGCCGAAGAGAATCTGACCGGCCGCGCCATCGATTTGGTTTCCCCAATCGGTAAAGGCCAACGTGCATTGTTAGTTGCCCCGCCTAAAACCGGTAAAACCGTGATGTTGCAAAACATTGCCCACGCTATTACCGCCAATTATCCCGATGTCGAGCTGATTGTCCTGTTGATTGACGAGCGTCCGGAAGAGGTTACCGAGATGAGCCGTTCTGTACGCGGCGAAGTGGTTTCTTCTACGTTTGACGAACCTGCGCAACGCCATGTACAAGTGGCTGAGATGGTGATCGAAAAAGCCAAACGCATGGTCGAACATAAAAAAGACGTGGTAATCCTGCTGGATTCGATTACCCGTTTGGCACGCGCCTACAATACCGTCGTGCCGACTTCGGGCAAAATTCTGACCGGCGGTGTCGATGCCAACGCTTTGCACCGTCCGAAACGCTTTTTCGGCGCAGCGCGTAATGTGGAAGAGGGCGGTTCGCTTACCATTATTGCGACAGCGCTTGTTGAAACCGGCAGCCGTATGGACGACGTGATTTACGAAGAGTTCAAAGGCACGGGCAATATGGAATTGCACCTTGACCGCCGCATGGCAGAAAAACGCCTGTTCCCGGCTATCAGTATCAATAAATCCGGTACGCGCCGCGAAGAATTGCTGGTGCCGAACGATCAGTTGCAACGTATGTGGCTCTTGCGCAAATTCCTGCATCCTATGGACGAAATCGAAGCGACCGAGTTTTTGGTGGGTAAACTCAAAGACTCTAAAAATAACGACGATTTCTTTGAATTGATGCGCGGTAAATAAGCATAAGGCCGTCTGAACATGTTTCAGACGGCCTTTACTTTGCTTGAGGAATCTTTATGACCATCCGAATGAATTGGCAAAATTTATTGTCCACCCAACGCTTCCGTACCAAAAACGGCGAAATCGTGCCGACCGTTACCCCTTCGACTCAGGAAGGTGCCGATGCCTTGCGTACGGATTTTCACATCGACTACGACCGGGTTGTTTTTTCCGGATCCTTCCGCCGCCTTGGTCGTAAAACGCAGGTGCATCCGTTGGCGCAACATGACTTGACGCACAACCGCCTGACGCACAGCGTTGAAGTTGCCAGTGTGGGCAGGAGTTTGGGCAACCGCGTGGGCGTGATGTTGCACAATGGCGGTTTTCTGCCGCAGGGCAATACGCCCAGCGATATTGGTGCCGTGGTGCAGGTTGCCTGTTTGGCGCATGATTTGGGCAATCCGCCATTTGGCCATACCGGCGAGGATGCTTTGCGTGATTGGTTCAGACGGCCTGAACATCAAATTTATCTGAACACATTAAACGAAGCGGAACGCAACGATATTCAAACCTATGAAGGCAATGCGCATAGCCTGCGTATCGTCGCCAGCCTTGAAATGTATCCGGAGGCGGGCGGAATGCGCCTGACTGCGGCAGCCATTGGCGCATTGCTGAAGTATCCGTGGACAACGCAACATCCGAACGGCAGAAAGAAATTCAATATTTATCAAACCGAGTTGCCGTTTATCCGTCAAGTTGCCGAAGAATTGGGACTGGTTTCTGCGGGAGTAGACAGCTGGGCGCGCCATCCTTTGTCTTATTTAATGGAGGCTGCAGACGATATTTGCTATGCCTTGCTGGACTTGGAAGATGCCGTCGAATTGGATTTGCTCACGGATACGGAAGTGGAGAGTATCTTGTCCGAGCTGACCTTTGCTGAAAGCGCATGGCACGCCAGCTCCAGCCGTCAGCGTTGCGCCATGTTGCGAGGCATTGCGATCGGCAAGGCGATTGATGATGTCGCGCAAACCTTTATGCTGCATCAGTCCGACTTGTTGGACGGAACATTCAAAGGCAAAGACTTGCTTGCTCTGTGTAGCCCGCAAGTACAAAACACTTTGGCAAAAGCGAAAGAGTTGGCGCAAACACGGATTTTCCGCCATCACACCAAGCTCTTGACCGAGATCGCTACGTTCCCATGTTTAGGCTCCATCTTGGATTTACTGGTCCCTGCCGCTTATGCCCTGATTGCTGAAAAACAGCTGGCAACACGTCAGTCTTTGGCGTTGGAATTATTGAAAAAGCACAATCCGATTCTTCCTGAAGACAGTCTGTATCAGGCTTATATGAAGATTTTGGATTTTGTCGGCGGCATGACTGATAACTCCGCCGCTAGAATGGCGCAGGATTTGTCAGGAGTAGGGATTTTACGTTAATTTTATATTTTTTAATTTCAATTGGTTAAATAAAAATATAAAAAAATATCTGTGAAAAGAGTAGACAGGTTTCAGCAAAGCCTATATTATTCGGTCTTCTTGATTCACAACGCACTAGCGAAGTGATGAGGATGCACCCGTAGCTCAGTTGGATAGAGTATCTGGCTACGAACCAGAGGGTCGGGCGTTCGAATCGCTCCGGGTGCGCCACAAGATTTATCTGCGCCCATCGTCTAGCGGTTAGGACATCGCCCTTTCACGGCGGTAACCGGGGTTCGATTCCCCGTGGGCGTGCCAGTTTTCAAAAAAACGCAATCTGTTTCAGATTGCGTTTTTTTATTGCATTTGCTGTGTGTTTTATGGCTCAGTAAATCAAGAGGCAGATGTGTGTAAAATAGATTGCTCAGGATTTTGTCGTCTATATGTGCTTTTCAATCTTATTTTACCATTGCCAAAACTCAATTTATTGACAATAGTATTCATCTTAAAAATTCCCAAACCTGAATTTACATGATTTCATATTTATAATTATTTGATTTTATATTATAAAAATATTTATTTGAACTTTTCTTAAAAAATGCCGTCTGAAATAAAGACAAGACAGAATATCTCTGTTAATGTGTAAATGTCAGCCGGCGTTTGCCGGTTTTTTATTGAAACCATTTGGGAGTCAATTATGAATATGAATGTTAAATTAATCGTTCCTGCTGTTTTGGCGGCTGTTGCCCTGACTGCATGTAGCAGCGGTTCTAAAGCTAAACCTGAAACTAAAGCTGCGCCTACTGCGCAACAACAAACTCAAGCTCAGGCTCAACAAGCTCAAGCTCCAGTACCTAATACTTTGAAAGTAGACTCTATCGACGGTACTAAAGAGGTTCACTACAAATGCGGTAAAGACGGCAAAGAGCCGCTGAGCGTAATGTACGGCTTCAAAGGCAACGAAGTTGTTGCCGCCCAAGTAAAATACAAAGGCCAATTAACTGAAAACCTGTTCCGTATCACTGACAGCAGCAAAGATGTAAACGCATTCTGGGGCGGCAATGTCGCTTGGGTTGCTGAAGCAGCCACTGCAGCCAACGTAGACAAAGTTGACGGCAACATGCTGACTGTCCGCGGTACTACCGAAGTAAACGGCAAACAAGAAGTGGTTGATCAAATCGTTACCCGCTTCTGCGCATTGGACAAAGGCGCGAAAGCTGCCGCTAAACCAGCTGCTAAAAAAGCGAAAAAATAATCTTTTATCGACAGCTTTAAACGCTGGGTAAAATAAAACAGGCCGTCTGAAAAGTTTTCAGACGGCCTGTTATTTTGAACGGTTTAACCTAAGAACCAGAATTTCAATGCCCACAACACGGCAACAATCCATACCATAGGCGGTACGTCTTGGGTGCGGTTGCACAAGAGTTTGATGAGTGCGTAGCTGATAAAGCCAAACGCAATACCGTCGGCAATCGAGTAGGTAAACGGCATGAAGACGATGGTCAGGAATGCCGGTGCGGCTTCGGTCATGTCGTCCCAATCGATTTCGCGCGCGCTGCGCAACATTTGCGCGCCTACATAGAGCAGGGCGGGTGCGGTAGCGAATGCAGGAATGCTTTGAACCAGCGGGGAGAAAATCAGACAGGCCAACATCAGTACGCCGACGGTAACGGCAGTCAGGCCGGTACGGCCGCCGGCAGAAACGCCTGCCGCGCTTTCAACGTAAGGGGTAGTAGAAGAAGTACCCAAGGCGGCGCCTGCGATAATGGCGGTAGAGTCGGCAAGCAGGGCGCGTTTCAAACGCGGCAGTTTGCCGTCTTGCAACAGGCCTGCGCGGTGGGAAACACCGACCAATGTGCCGGTAGAGTCAAACAGGTCAACCAGGAAGAATACAAGAATCACGCTGACCATGCTGACGGTGAACAAGCCTTTAAAGTCCATCTGCATGAAGGTTGGCGCAATGCTCGGAACTTCGCCGACCACGCCTTTGAACTCGCTCAAGCCCAAGATGGTGGAGACGGCGGTCAGCGTCAGAATGGTAATGATGATGGAGCCTTTAACGCGAAAGTGGCCAAGTGCAACCACCATGACAAAGCCTGCCATGGCCAGCAGGGCGGTAGGTTGGTGGATGTCGCCCAAACCGACCAATGTGGCAGGATTGGCCACAATCACGCCTGCGCCTTTGAGCGCAATCAATGCCAAGAAGAGGCCGATACCTGCGGCAATCGACATTTTCAAGCCCATAGGCAGGGCGTTGACCAGCATTTCACGAACTTTAAAGAAGCTGAACAGGATGAAAATGATGCCTGAAATGAAAACGGCACCCAAAGCCACACGCCAGTCCACGCCCATGCCTTTGACGACGGCAAAGGTAAAGTAGGCGTTCAGACCCATGCCCGGAGCGAGGGCGATCGGGTAGTTGCCGACAAAGCCCATCACGAAACAGCCGATGGCGGAGGCGATACAGGTAGCCACAAATACTGCGCCCATATCCATGCCGGTTTCACCCAAAATCAGGGGGTTGACGATGATGATGTAGCACATGGCGAGGAAGGTTGTCACACCGGCCATAATTTCCGTGCGGACGTTGGTCTGATTGGCGTTGAGGTTGAATAATCTTTCCAAAACGCTTTGATTTGAAGAACTCATTCGAGATATTCCTTTGGGAAAGCCGTTCGAGGACGGCATCAGCGGGTTTAGCTGCCGGAAGCTCGGATTTTGGTCTTAACTTCTCAACAGATAAGGGAATTTTCGGGCGGTATTATACTGAAAAGCCTTTTGTTCGGGTAATAAAAATACATGAATCAGATAATGCCGTGCCGAACCAAGATAAAGGCCGTCTGAACAGTTTCAGACGGCCTTTGTTTGTGTGTACTTATACCGGTTTGCCTTTCAGGGAGAAGGTGTAGGCTTCGGTGATTTCCAAATCGATCATTTGGTTGATCATGTCGGGTGTGCCGGTAAAGTTGACCACGCGGTTGTTGGCGGTACGGGCTTGCAGTTGGTCAGGGTCTTTTTTGGAGATACCTTCAACCAAGCAGCGTTGAACCGTGCCGATCATGGTTTGGTTGATGCGCGCGGTTTCGGCTTCGATAACTTCATTCAAGGCTTCGAGGCGGCGCACTTTTTCTTCATGCGGCGTGTCGTCGTGCAGGTTGGCGGCAGGCGTGCCAGGGCGCGGACTGTAAATAAAGACGAAGCTCAAGTCGAAGGCAATGTCTTTGACCAGTTTCAAGGTTTGCTCGAACTCGCGCTCGGTCTCGCCCGGGAAGCCGACGATAAAGTCGGAGCTGAGGCACAAATCAGGACGGATGGCACGCAGTTTGCGGATGATGGATTTGTATTCCAAGGCGGTGTAGCCGCGTTTCATCGCGCTCAATACACGGTCGGAACCGCTTTGAATCGGCAGGTGCAGGTGGGAAACCAGCTTCGGCAGGTCGCGGTAG
The DNA here is from genome assembly GCF_024205745.1 of Neisseria subflava. Taxonomy (NCBI): domain Bacteria; kingdom Pseudomonadati; phylum Pseudomonadota; class Betaproteobacteria; order Neisseriales; family Neisseriaceae; genus Neisseria; species Neisseria subflava. The sequence goes on along the minus strand of NZ_CP073117.1, from coordinate 440,878 downwards.
CACTCGATAATCGCATCGGTAAATTCGCGCGGATGGCTGGTGGTAAAGCGCAGGCGTTCGATGCCGGGGATTTCGTGGACAATGCGCAACAAAGTGGCAAAGTCGCAGATTTCGCCGTTTTCCATTTCGCCGCGATAGGCATTGACGTTTTGGCCTAAGAGGTTGATTTCTTTAACGCCTTGTTGCGCCAAACCGGCAATCTCGGTCAATACGTCGTTGAGCGGGCGGGAGAATTCTTCACCGCGGGTATAAGGGACGACGCAGTAAGAGCAGTATTTGGAACAGCCTTCCATAATGGAAATGAAAGCCGAGCCGCCTTCTACGCGCGCAGGCGGCAGGTGGTCGAATTTTTCGATTTCGGGGAAGGAAATATCGATTTGAGACAGGCCGGTGGTTTCTTTGTCGACGATGAGTTTGGGCAGGCGGTGCAGCGTTTGCGGGCCGAAAACCACGTCCACATACGGAGCGCGTTTGACGATGTTTTCGCCTTCTTGAGAGGCAACACAGCCGGCAACGCCGATGATGAGGTCGGGATTTTTTTCTTTGAGCGGGCGTACGCGGCCTAAGTCGGAGAAGACTTTCTCTTGCGCTTTTTCACGCACGGAGCAGGTGTTGAACAAGATGATGTCGGCGTCGTCAGGTTGGGTAACCTGTTCGATGCCGCCGTGTTCTTCAGCGAGGACGGACAGCATTTTTTCGCTGTCGTACTCGTTCATTTGGCACCCGAAGGTGCGGATAAATACTTTTTTCATGGTTTGTTTTGATTGACTTGCTTGTTGTAAAAGGGTTCAGACGGCCTGTGAAATACTCGGGCCGTCTGAAAAATTATTCTTCCGCCTTTTTCTGCTTTTTAGCGTGTTCGATGAACCTGTCGGCTTCGGCGTCGGTCAAAATCCAGATTTCTCGGACGAGGCGGCTTTCTTCGTTGTATTTGAACGCAACGGCTTTGCCGGTTTGATTCAGCAGGCGGCCCATCGGAATGAAACGGTCGTTTTCATCGTGGATTTTGGTGAAGCGGGTGATTTGCAGTTTGGCCGCATTGCCGTCCACAATGCCCAAGGTCAGCAGGCGCGCCCAAGAAAAACCGCCTTTGCTGACTTTCAGATAAGGCAAATCGACAGTCTTTAAAACGGCCACATCCATATCGTCAGGCAGGCTGCGTTGTGCATGGACGAGGGAGGACGCTAAAAGGGCGAGGCTGAGTATGAATCCGCGTAACATGATGCTTTTCTTTTATTGTTTCAATAGGTCGCGGATTATAGCACAAGCAGGAAAAATGTGGATAGAGTGTTTGTTTTTAAAGAATAATTTTGATTTTGCGCCCGATTCTTATTTTGAAGCTTGGGCCGTCTGAAAAGGATTTGGTGTTAAAATGGCATCGATTTGATTTTCAGACGACCTCTTACGAAAGAATTGACCATGAACCGTAATGAAAGCTTGTTCAACCGCGCCAAAGCCATTATTCCCGGCGGCGTAAACTCTCCTGTGCGCGCATTCGGCAGCGTCGGCGGCGTGCCGCGCTTTATCAAAAAGGCAGAAGGCGCGTATGTTTGGGACGAAAACGGCACGCGTTATACCGACTATGTCGGCTCTTGGGGCCCTGCTATTGTCGGCCATGCCCATCCTGAAGTCATTGAAGCCGTGCGCGAGGCAGCATTGGGCGGTTTGTCGTTTGGTGCGCCGACTGAAGGCGAAATTGTTATTGCCGAAGAAATCGCCAAAATCATGCCATCCGTCGAGCAGCTGCGCCTTGTCAGCTCCGGTACGGAAGCAACGATGACCGCCATCCGTCTGGCACGCGGTTTTACCGGCCGCGACAAAATCATCAAGTTTGAAGGCTGCTACCACGGCCATTCCGACAGTTTGCTGGTTAAAGCAGGCAGCGGTCTGCTGACGTTTGGCAACCCTTCTTCCGCCGGTGTACCTGCCGACTTTACCAAACATACTTTGGTACTCGAATACAACAATATCGCCCAACTGGAAGAAGCCTTTGCCCAAAACGGCAATGACATCGCCTGTGTGATTTTGGAGCCTTTTGTCGGTAATATGAATCTGGTTAGGCCGTCTGAAGCCTTTGTCAAAGCCTTACGCGAATTGACTGAAAAACACGGTGCCGTGTTGATTTACGACGAAGTGATGACCGGCTTCCGCGTGGCGCTGGGTGGCGCGCAATCTTTGCACGGCATCAAACCTGATTTGACCACTATGGGCAAAGTGATCGGCGGCGGTATGCCTTTGGCGGCGTTCGGCGGCCGTAAAGACATTATGGAATGTATTTCCCCATTGGGCGGCGTGTATCAGGCAGGTACATTGTCCGGCAATCCGATTGCGGTTGCGGCTGGTTTGAAAACGCTGGAAATCATTCAGCGCGAAGGCTTCTATGAAAACCTGACTGCCCTGACCCAACGCCTTGCCAACGGTATTGCCGATGCGGCTAAAGCACATGGCGTTGAATTTACGGCGGACAGCGTGGGCGGTATGTTTGGTTTGTATTTTGCCAGCCATACGCCGCAAAACTATGCCGACATGGCACGTTCCAATATCGACGGTTTCAAACATTTCTTCCACGGTATGCTCGACCGCAATGTCGCATTCGGCCCGTCAGCTTACGAAGCCGGTTTTGTTTCCGCCGCGCATACGCCTGAGCTGATTGACGAAACCATTGCTGTGGCACACGAAGTGTTCAAAGAAATGGCGAAATAAAACCTGAAGCCGTCATGTGAAAAAAGGCCGTCTGAAAAATATTCAGACGGCCTTTCGCTATTTTAAATAAATGCTTGATTATGCTTCTTCGGCTTTGCTGCGGATAATCAGCAGAGGCAGGTGGCTTTGACGCATTACGGTTTCGGCGAAGCTGCCCATCAGGAGGTGCATCAGGCCGGTGCGGCCGTGTGTGCCGAGTACCAGCAGGTCTGCGCCGTTGTTGTCGGCGTAGTCAACCAAGTCTTGCGCCATTTCGCGCGCGCCTTTGTTGGCGACCAACAAGTGTTTCACGATGTTTTCAACGCCGCATTCACGCGCTGTTTTTTCTGCGAAATCCAAAACTTCGTTACCTTGAGCCACTGCGGCGGCTTCATAGCTTTCGTGTTGCAGGAATTCAGGAGCCAAAGCCATATATTCGGCAGGGTTGGCAACGTGAACCAAAGTCAGTTGAGCTTTGTTGAGGCTTGCCAGTTCGGCGGCGTGTTTCAATGCATTGAGGGAAGTCTCGCTACCGTCAACGGCTACAACCAGATGTTTGTACATATTTATTCTCCTTTTGCGCCGAGTAGCGGCACTTTCGTTTAATCTGAAATCAGAACTTGTCTGAATGTGAAACGATTATAAACTCTTTCGGGCGGGTACAACAGCCCATCTGCTTTCAAGTATAATGTCAGTCCGATTCGCCTGTGGCGTTTTTCATTAATTTATTGATATATCACAAGGTTACTTATGCAGGACGCCGCTTTTCTTTCTTCGCGCCGCTTTGGCGGCATTGCCAGACTTTACGGAGACGAAGCACTGGCGCGCTTTTCGCGTGCGCATGTGTGCGTGGTCGGCGTCGGCGGCGTCGGCTCGTGGGCGGTGGAAGCTTTGGCGAGGAGCGGTATCGGTCGTTTAACGCTGATTGATTTGGACAACGTTGCCGAGTCCAATGTCAACCGTCAGTTGCATGCCTTGACCGATGATTTCGGTAAGGCAAAAGTTACCGCTTTGCGCGAACGCATTGCTCAAATCAATCCGCAATGTGAAGTGACGGAAATCGAAGATTTTGTTACTGAAGACAATCTGGACGAGCTTTTCAGACGGCCTTTTGACTTTGTCATTGACGCCATTGATCAAATCCGTGTCAAAGCGGCGATGGCGGCGTATTTCGTGCAACATAAACAACCGTTTATTATCAGCGGTGGCGCGGGCGGACAGAAAAATCCGGCTTTGATTCAAACCGCCGATTTGAGCCGCGTTACCCACGATCCGCTGCTTTCCAATTTGCGCTACACCTTGCGCAAACGCTACGGATTCAGCCGCGATACCAAAGAAAAAATGCGCGTGCCTTGCGTTTATTCAACCGAGAATATTACGCCGCCACAATCCGGCGAAGCGTGTTCGACCGATGCCGCGCCGCAAGGTTTGTCCTGCGCGGGCTATGGGGCGAGTATGCTGGTAACGGCTTCGTTTGGGCTGTATTGTGCGCAGGCTGCGGTGGAGCATATCGCAGAACGGAAGTGAGGGGTAGGAAATGGGTAAGAGCCGATTTTTTAAAGCCTACTTTATCAGTAGCCTGATTTATGCGATTGTCTTTGGTTTGTTGATGTACGGTGTCGATTTGCTGCTTACAGGATTCGATTGTTTTGATATTGACCCTGAAAATGAACAGCGTCTACAGTATTGTTCACGAGCTCATGAAATGTCGGCTTTTGAGAAAGCATCTTTGGAGTTTTTCTTCTTTCCGTTTTTATCTGTAATGTTATTGTCCCTACTCAATGCCGGCATTATGAAGTGGACCAAACGCTGTACAACTTTGACGACTCTTGCCTTGCCTATCATCGAATGGTGGATTGTTTGGTTTGTTTTTTTACTGTGGGAGTGGAGTAGTCTGGATAGTAGTTGGACGGCAATAACGGGAGTCATTTTTTTTGGATTGCCTGTTTATGGCATGGCAGCAGTTCAAGCCCTGAGTGTGTTGGACTCTTCTGCAAATGCCAATCAGAAAATTTGATGTGGGTTTAAGCCTTTTGAAATTTATTTTTTCAGACGACCTTTTTTGCCTATGAGCCGATTTTTTAAAGCCTACTTTATTGCTAGTCTGATTTATGCGGTATGGTTCGGCGTGCTGATGTATGCTGTCGATCCGATGTTTCTCGATGTGATGGAATGCAATACGCTGCCGGGCGATTATTTGTGTGTGCAAAGCGGTTATGACCGCCCATTCACCACTTTTCTTTATCCGTTTCTGTCCGTCGTGATATTCAGTCTTTTGCACGCCGGTATTATGAAATGGCGCAAACGCCATTCGGTTAAAATGATTTGGTTTTTGGTCGGCTGCGAAAGTTTGCTGCTGTTGGCTTTGATCGTGGCGATGCTTGCGAGGGATGGTTTTGTGTTGTCCCGAGATATTGGCTCGGTACTGACGGGTACAGTTTTTGCCAGCCTGCCGCTGTTGGGGATGGCCTTGGCCCAGACCTTTGCCGTCGCCATTGTTTCTTTGCAAATCAATCGTAAAAAACGCTGATTTTTATATTAAAAAAGGGCTGTCCTTGTTTCAGACGGCCTTTTGTTGATGAAACTTCTTACGAAACTTAAAAAGAAAAAGACCCTTTAACCATGCCTTCAGAACACCTTATTTCTTCCACTGCCGCAATGCCGTCTGAACATACCGTTGCGTGGGTGTTCGGTCAGCCTGTCACCGATGTGCCGCAGGATTTGTTTATTCCGCCTGATGCGTTGAAGGTGGTATTGAGCAGCTTCCAAGGGCCGTTGGATTTGTTGCTGTACCTCATCCGCAAGCAAAATATTGATGTCCTCGATATTCCGATGGTGAGGATTACCGAGCAGTATCTGCACTATATTGCCCAAATGGAAGTGTATCAGTTTGATTTGGCGGCGGAATACCTGCTGATGGCGGCGATGTTGATTGAAATTAAATCGCGCCTGCTTCTGCCGCGTCCTGAAGAAGTTGAGGATGAAGAGGAGGATCCGCGTGCTGAGTTGGTGCGCCGTCTGTTGGCTTACGAACAGATGAAACTGGCGGCTCAGGGCTTGGATGCGTTGCCGCGTGCCGGGCGTGATTTTGCTTGGGCGTATTTGCCGTTGGAAATTGCGGTCGAAGCGAAGTTGCCGGAAGTGTACGTTGCCGATTTAACGCAGGCTTGGTTGGGAATTTTGTCGCGTGCCAAGCATACGCGCAGCCATGAAGTGGTGCGGGAAACCATTTCCGTGCGCGCGCAGATGACGGCGATTTTGCGCCGTTTGAACGAAAGCGGTATCAGTAAGTTCAGCGATTTGTTTAAGCCGGAGCAGGGCGCGACATATGTGGTGGTCAATTTTATTGCATTGCTGGAATTGGCTAAAGAAGGCTTGGTGCGTATCGTGCAGCCTGAAAATTATGGTGAAATCGAAATCAGCCTGAAAGATGGTTTGGAAACAAACGAAGCTGAAATGCTTTCAGACGGCCTTGAAGCCGATGAAACCGATAATGAGAATTTGAAAAAAGAGAACTAAAATGGATTCGACGACAAGTCATACCAAAGCTTCTTTATGGGCAGTGGGCTTAATGTTGTTTGCCCTGTTTTTTGGGGCGGGGAATCTGATTTTTCCTGCTTTTTTAGGGCAGCAGGCCGGTGAAAACTGGCTTTCGGCCATGTTTGGCTTTTTGCTGACAGGGGCGGGTTTGCCATTATTGGGCGTGATTGCCGTCGGCTATTCCGGCTCGCGCGATGTGGAGGCATTGGCTTCCCGTGTTGCGCCTTGGTACGGCGTGACTTTTGCCGCTGCGCTTTATCTGGCAATCGGCCCTCTGTTTGCCATGCCGCGTACGGCGACAGTGTCTTTTGAAACCGCGATTTCCCCTTTCATTGATGAATCTTGGAAAAACATCGCATTGGCCGTATTCAGCTTGGTGTTTTTCGGCATGACTTATTGGCTGTCGATTTCTCCAGGTAAGCTGGTTGACCGTATCGGTAAAATCCTCACGCCTGTTTTGTTGTTGTCAATTGCGATATTGGTCGGCTATGCCGCCATTAATCCAATGGGTGTGCCGCAGGCGGCGCAAGGTGATTTTGCCACTTATCCGTTGGTTAAAGGCATTTTGGAAGGCTACGGCACCATGGACGCGCTGGCTTCGCTGGTGTTTGCCATCATCGTCATCGATGCCGTTCGCGCCATGGGCGTGGACAACCGCGCGGACTTGCTGAAGACCACGACGATTTCGGGCGTGTTGGCGGCTTCTTGTTTGGCAGTGGTTTACCTGTTTATCGGCTATATGGGCGCGACAGGTGTGGCCGGTATCGGCTTACAGGAAAATGGCGCGTCGGTTTTGTCTAAAACTGCACAACACTATTTCGGTATGGCCGGTATTGTGTTGCTTGGCGTCATGGTGCTGCTTGCCTGTCTGAGTACGGCCGTTGGCTTGATTACTTCATGCGCCGAATATTTTAACCGTCTTTGCCCGGGTATTTCTTATAAAGCCTTTGTGATACTGAATACGGTGGTGTCTATCCTGTTGGCCAATAAAGGCCTGTCAGCGATTTTGCAGTTTTCCATCCCTATGTTGATGCTGTTGTATCCGCTGACCATCGTCATCATTCTGCTGGCTTTGACGGATAAATTGTTTGGCGGCGGCCGTATTGTCTATTTCTGCACCATGATGGCGGCCCTTGTGGTCGGTTTGCTCGATGCCTATAAGGCCGCGTTTGGATTGGATGCCGACACCGCCGCTGCCATCGAGCGCGCATTGCCGTTTTACAATATCGGTTTGGGGTGGGTTGTTCCCTCTTTAGCCTGCTTTATACTCGGCTGTATTTTGAATGCGGCGTTGAAGAAAAAAGCATGATGACAAACAGGCCGTCTGAAATGTTCAGACGGCCTGTTTATTTCGCCGACCGCGCAAACGACAGATGATTTTTTTGAAGAAATCCGTTATAATTGAAAAGTTAAGGCTTTGCGAGATACCGTTTCGCAGATGCAACATATTGAGAAGGTTTATTTCCACAAATCCCGTTTTTTCAGTAAACGACTTGAACTGAAGGCGGATTTCGTGGTATAAATCGCGTTTTACTATTTTAGAAGTTTGGAGACTAACCATGGCACGAGTTTGCAAAGTGACCGGTAAGCGCCCGATGTCTGGCAATAACGTATCACACGCCAACAACAAAACCAAACGTCGTTTTTTGCCTAACTTGCAATCACGTCGTTTCTGGGTAGAAAGTGAAAACCGCTGGGTTCGCCTACGCGTTTCTAACGCTGCATTGCGCACCATCGATAAAGTAGGCATTGATGTCGTATTGGCTGATTTGCGTGCTCGCGGCGAAGCTTAATTTAAACACCATTAATTAAGGATTACTGCAATGCGCGATAAAATCAAACTGGAGTCCAGCGCTGGTACTGGTCACTTCTACACAACTACTAAAAACAAACGTACTATGCCTGGCAAACTGGAAATCAAAAAATTTGACCCAGTAGCCCGTAAACACGTTATTTACAAAGAAACTAAATTGAAATAATCCGGTTTCTTCCAAGAAAAAGCTCCTGTTTTGCAGGAGCTTTTCTTTTTGTTTCATGATTGGTTTTGGGGGCTTGTTTCAAATGTGTATGCAAGATATTTTTGGATTGCTTTGTAAGAGGCAAAATAAAAGAGCGTGTATCCATTGGGGTCACGCTCTTTTATTTTTCAGACGGCCTGATAGGGGATAAGCAGCCTTAAATCATGAATAAACATTCAACAACGACTTAATGATCGACTTTGATGCCTTGGTTGTCGGAATGTTGTTTTTTATCCAGTTCTTTTTGCAAGGTATCGCATGGCGTATCACAATCGCACATTTTTTTCATGCCGAGAGAGGAAATGCCGCCGCAGCTGCCTTTGATGGTGCGTTTGGAGAAAATATAGCCGACTGCCATGCCGAGGATGACAATGATAAAAATGCCGAAAGTAAGGAGGAGGGTTTTCATGTGTGTATTCCTGAAGGTTAGTTTAATAATTTCTTGAATGCGCTGGACATTTCAGTATGGTAGCCGCCTTGCGGGGTTCGGATGATAAGGAAAACGGCGAGATTTTCTTGCTCGGCAAGTTTAAGTGCTTCGGTTTCTCCGAGGACGAACAAGCCGGTTGAAAGGCCGTCTGCAAGTGTAGCGTTTTCAGCTACTACGCTGATGGAAGCAAGGTTGTGGCTAATGGGTTGTTTGGTTTTAGGGTTGATGATATGGGAAAGGCGGCGGCCTGACTTATCGACATGGAAAATACGGTAGTCGCCGGATGTGGCCAGTGATTTATTGTCCAATGGAATGGTAATTTGAGTGGCGCCGCCTTGAACGATATTGGGCTGCTCGATGCCGATACGCCAAGGATTGCCTTGCGCATTGTGGCCTTTACCATGCAACTCGCCTCCGATTTCTACCAAATAATTGCCGATATTGAGTTTTTCAAGTTCGGCGGCGGTTTTATCCACGCCAAAACCTTTGGCGATGGAGGATAGGTCTAAATAGACTTCGGGATGGGTTTTGGCAAGCGTAGGTTGCTGTCCGTCTTGGGAAAGTTTGAGTTTGTCCGTACCGACCATTTCTGAAGCATGTTGGATTTCTTGCGCGGTTGGTTCGTGTGTGATTTCTTTTTGCGGGCCGAATCCCCAAAGGTTGACCAAAGGACCGACGGTTACGTCCAGTGCGCCGTGCGTTAGTTTGTTTAAACGCAAGGCTTCGCCGGTCACATAGGCAAAGTCTTGGGAAATGGGCATTGCTTGATTGATGGTACGCAGTTGGTTGAATTGGCTGATTTCGGAATCGGTCTGGTAGGTAGACATTTGCCGATTGACTTCTTTAAGTGCGTCATCAATGCGTTTTTGTATTTCGGCAGGGGAGGGGAGTTTGTCTTGGCCGTCTGAAAGATATTTGACGGTATAGGTCGTGCCCATGGTCTCGCCTTGCAGGGTGATGGTTTGTTGTTTTTCAGGTTGGCAGGCAGAGAGCGTGAGTGCGGAAAAGATGGCAACGGTACAACCGATTATCGGACGGCAAAATGAATTGGAAAGAAACGGCATAAGGGATTTGCGGATTATTTTTTGAAGCCTTTATTGTATCGTAAAAGAAAGGTTCAGGCCGTCTGAAAGTATGGTTTTCAGACGGCCTGGCAATAAAAAAGGAAGAAACCGAGGTTTCTTCCTTTTTGTCTGTTAGCCGCCGAAATCGTCCAAGAGGATGTTTTCGTCTTCCACGCCCAAGTCTTTGAGCATTTTGATGACGGACTGGTTCATGATCGGAGGGCCACACATATAGAATTCGCAGTCTTCCGGTGCTTCATGGTTTTTCAGGTGGTTTTCGTAAACCACGTTGTGAATGAAGCCTGTGTAGCCGTCCCAGTTGTCTTCAGGCAATGGGTCGGACAGGGCAACATGCCATGTAAAGTTCGGGAATTCTGCTGCGAGTTGGTCGAAGTCTTCGACATAGAACATCTCGCGTTTAGAACGTGCACCATACCAGAAGGTAATTTTACGTTTGGAGTTCAAACGTTTCAGCTGGTCGAAAATGTGGGAACGCATCGGAGCCATACCCGCACCACCGCCGATAAATACCATTTCGGCATCGGTATCTTTGGCAAAGAACTCACCAAACGGACCGGAAATCGTTACTTTATCACCGGCTTTAAGCGACCAGATGTAAGAAGACATTTGTCCCGGAGGTGCGTCAGGTACGCGTGGAGGAGGCGTAGCGATACGCACGTTGAGCATAATGATGCCTTTTTCTTCAGGGTATGAAGCCATAGAGTAGGCACGCAAAATCGGCTCGTCCACTTTGGAAACGTATTGCCACAGATTGTATTTGTCCCAGTCTTCGTGGTATTCCTTAGGAATGTCGAAGTCTTTGTAGGCAACAGTGTGAGGAGGAGCTTCAATTTGGATGTAGCCACCGGCGCGGAAAGGAACTTCTTCGCCTTCTGGAATGGCAAGCTTGAGTTCTTTAATGAACGTTGCTTTGTTGTCATTGGAGATGACGGTGCATTCCCATTTTTTCACGCCGAACACTTCTTCCGGTACTTCGATGTCCATGTCGGTTTTGACGTTGACCTGACAAGACAGACGGCAGCCTTCGCGTGCTTCGCGTTTGCTGATGTGGGACAACTCGGTCGGCAGAATGTCGCCGCCGCCGCTTTTTACGACAACGCGGCATTGTCCGCACGAACCGCCGCCACCGCAGGCGGAAGGAACGAAGATGCCTTGGCTGGCAAGCGCACCCAGCAGTTTGCCGCCGGCAGGCATCGTCAGCTCTTTTTCGTTATTGACTTTGATGGTGATGTCGCCTTCGCTCACCAACTTGGATTTGGCAAACAGAATCATCAGTGCCAAAACCAAGACGATGAGGGTAAACATCACGATACCTAAAATAATCTCCATGCCGATTCCTTTCTTATAACTGGATGCCGGAGAACGACATAAACGCCATTGCCATCAGGCCAGCGGCGATAAAGGTAATGCCCAAGCCTTTGAGACCTTTAGGGACATCCGAATATTTCATTTTTTCGGTAATGCCCGCCAAAGCGACAATAGCCAAAAGCCAGCCCAGACCTGCACCGAAACCGTATACAACGGACTCGCCGAAGTTGTATTCGCGTTGCGCCATAAACGATACGGCACCGAAAATCGCGCAGTTTACGGTAATCAAAGGCAGGTAGATACCCAATGCGTTGTAGAGGGCAGGGACGAATTTGTCCAAGAACATTTCCAAAATCTGCACCAAAGCAGCAATCACGCCGATGAAGGTGATGAATTTCAGGAAGGTCAAATCCACGCCTTCAACCAGCGCACCGTCTTTCAACAGCGAGTAAACGAGTTGGTTGGCTGGGACGGACAGGCCGAGTACGAAAGTTACAGCCACGCCCAAACCGAATGCAGTGGATACTTTTTTAGATACCGCCAAAAATGTACACATCCCTAAGAAGAAGGAAAGTGCCATGTTTTCCAGAAAGACGGATTTTACAAAGAGGCTTAAGTAATGTTCCATGTCTTATTTCTCCGCCTGTTCAGGTTTCCAAGTGCGCAGACCCCATACCAAGAAGCCGATGATGAAGAACGCGCTAGGGGCGAGCAAGAACAAGCCGTTGGTTTGATACCAGCCGCCATCTTGTACAGTTTGGAAAATGGTGTAGCCAAAGAGCTTGCCAGAGCCGATCAGTTCGCGGATGGTTGCGATGATAATCAGCATCAAGCCGTAACCTGCGCCGTTACCGATACCGTCAACCAAGCTCTCCAAAGGAGGCTCTTTCATGGCAAATGCTTCGGCACGGCCCATCACGATACAGTTGGTAATAATCAGGCCGACGAATACGGACAGCTGTTTGGACAGTTCATAGGCAAAAGCTTGGAGCAGTTGGTCAACCAGCGTTACCAAGGAAGCAACAATCGCCATTTGCACAATAATACGGATGCTGTTGGGGATGTAGTTGCGTACCAAAGAAATGAAGAAGCTGGAAAAACCGGTTACCAAAGCTACGGAAATACTCATTACGATGGCCGTCTGAAGTTTGGTGGTAACCGCCAAAGCCGAACAAATACCCAAAACCTGCAAGGCAATCGGGTTGTTGTCGATAAAGGGTGAGAACATCAAATGTTTCAAGCGTTTCATGTCAGCCATTATTGTGCTCCTGCTGATTTCAATTTGTTCAGGTAGGGGATATAGCCGTTTTCGCCGAACCAGTAGTCGAACGAACCTTGTACACCTTTAGACGTCAGCGATGCGCCGGAGAGGGCATCTACGCCGTGTTCTTTGTCTGAACTTGCGCCTTTGCCGACGTGCAGGGCAAATTTGCCTTTTTCGTCAAACAGTTTTTTGCCGACGAATTTTTGTTGCCACAGAGGGTTGCCGATTTCGCCGCCCAAACCCGGGGTTTCACCTTGGTCGTAGTAGGTAATGCCGTTGATGGTGTTGCCATCAGGTTGAATGGCGACAAAACCGTACATAACAGACCACAAACCGTTGCCGTGCATAGGCAGGATGATTTGGCTGACTTTGCCGTCTTCGCCTTTTACCAAGTAAACCTCAGTGTATTTAGCACGGCTTTTGATGCCTGCCAAATCGTCTTCAGGTTTGATTTGGATGCTTTGGGCAGGGTCTTTTCCGGCAACGCGTGCGCTGAAGTCTTTAGGCGCATCGGCGACGTATTCGCCGGTAGCCAAGTCCACGACACGTTGCTCGATACGCTCGGCAAAGGTTTTGCTGATGTCGGTATTTTTATCCATCAAACCGGCTACGCTCAAGATATAACCTTGTTTATCTTGGAGTTTTTGTTTCTCTTGGATGGGTTTCAAGCCAACGACCGCACCAGCAACGATGATGGAACAAATCAGGCTGACAACCAATACCACAATCAGCGTGCCGCTGAAGCTGTCTTTATCGAATTTCTTAGCCATTGCTGCGCGCCTTTCTGCGTTTGATGTTCGCTTGTGCGACGAAATAGTCGAAAATCGGGGCAAACAGGTTGGCAAACAGAATCGCCAACATCATGCCTTCGGGGTAAGCAGGGTTGACCACGCGGATCAATACGCACATTACACCGATAAGCGCGCCGTACCACCATTTGCCGACATTGGTAAAGGAAGCGGAAACCGGGTCGGTCGCCATAAACAGCATACCGATGGCGAAGCCGCCGACCACCAAGTGCCAGTACCAAGGCATGGAGAACATGGCGTTGGTGTCCGAACCGATGAAGTTAAACAGCGAAGACATCGTAATCATACCGATCATCACACCGGCGATAATGCGCCAAGAGGCAATGCGGGCAAACACGATAAACGCGCCGCCGATTAAGAGCGCCAAAGTGGATACTTCGCCGATTGAGCCGGGCACGTTACCGATAAACGCATCCATCCAAGAGATGTTTTGACCGGTTACAGCGTTTTTCAGGCCGTCTGCACCGTGTGCCGCCCATTGCGCCAACGCAGTGGCACCGGAATAGCCGTCAACCGCAGTCCAAACGGTGTCGCCGGTAATGTTGGCAGGGTAGGCGAAGAACAGGAACGCACGGCCTGCAAGAGCAGGGTTCATGAAGTTTTTACCCGTACCGCCGAATACTTCTTTCGCAACCACAACGCCGAAAGAAATACCCAAAGCCGCTTGCCACAAAGGCAGGGTAGGTGGAACGATCAAAGCAAACAGAATCGAAGTCACGAAGAAACCTTCGTTGATTTCGTGTTTGCGCACAGTGGCGAACAAAACTTCCCAGAAGCCGCCCACGACAAATACAGTCGCGTAAATCGGCAGGAAGAAAATCGCGCCGAAGAGCATTTTGCCCAATACGCCCGCTTCAGACGACATATTGATGCCCAAAGCGTTGGCAAGGGCGTAATGCCAGTCGTTGGCGATATTTTGTTGCAGTAAATCAGGCGTTAACGCACCGAATGCCTGTACGCCAACGTTGTACATACCGTAGAACATGGCAGGGAACAAAGCCAGCCACACCAAAATCATCATGCGCTTGGAATCGAGCGCATCGCGGACGTGGGCCGCTTTGCGCGTTACCGCGCCGGATGTATAGAAAATCGTCGCCGCAGCTTCGTAGAGGGCATACCATTTTTCATGTTTGCCGCCCGGCAGGAAGTGCGGTTCGATTTTTTCAAGAAAATGTTTCAAGCCCATAATCAGCCTTCCTTCTCAATGGTTTCCAGCACCTTGCGCAACAGCGGGCCGTATTCATATTTGCCCGGGCAGACGAAGCTGCACAAAGCGAGGTCTTCTTCGTCCAATTCCAAGCAACCCAGTGCCTGAGCGCTGTCGGTATCGCCGACGATTAAATCGCGCAAAAGCAGGGTAGGCAGAATATCCAAGGGCATTACGCGCTCGTAAGTGCCGATCGGTACCATGGCGCGGTCGCCGCCGTTGACGGCTGTGTTGAACTTGAAGAGTTTGTTTTTCAGGAAATGGCCGAGGGTTGTGCGCGTGATGGAGTATTTGTCCGGCTGTGGCGCAACCCAGCCGAACAGCTCTTTGCTGCGGCCTTCTTCGATAACGGAAATCTGATTGTGGTAGCGGCCGAGGTAATCGTGCGCGCCTTGTGCAATCGCGCCGTTCAATACTGAGCCGGAAATTACGCGGTTGTCTGCATCAACCAATTCGCCCGCAGTAATTTGCGATACTTTCGCACCCAAAACGGTACGCAAGAGGCGCGGTTTGTTGACTTGAGAACCGCCCAAGGCAATTACGCGCTCGGTGTTCAGACGGCCTGTTGCAAACAAACGGCCAATGGCAATCACATCTTGATAATTGATGGTCCAAACGGTTTTGTTCGCACCGACTGGCTCGATGAAATGAATGTGCGTGCCACTCAAACCGGCAGGATGCGGACCGCCAAATTCATGTGTTTCGATGTTGGCAGCGTTTTCAGACGGCACGTCTGCGCCGGCTGCTTTACACACATGGATTTTACGTTCGGTCAGGCGGCTCAATACCAGTAGGCCGCGTTTGAAGTCTTCGGCGGCTTCTTTGATGATAACTGTAGGATCGGCAGCCAGCGGATTGGTGTCCATCGCATTGACGAAGATGGCGAACGGCTCGGCATCGACAGCAGGGATTTTGCTGAACGGACGGGTGCGCAGCGCAGTCCACAAACCGGATTGAATCAGGTTGCGGCGCACTTCTTCGCTGCTCAATTTTGCCAGCGCTTCAGGTGCGTAGCGTTCGAACTCGATTTCGTCGTTGCCTTCAACGGCAATCACGACTGACTGAAGTACGCGCTTTTCGCCACGGTGAATAGCGGCGATTTTGCCTGAAGCCGGAGCAGTAAATACTACGCCCGGATTCTTTTTGTCTTCAAACAGCACTTGGCCTTTTTTGACGGCTTCGCCTTCCTTGATTTTCATCGAGGGGCGCATGCCGACATATTCTTCGCCAAGCAACGCGACTTCGGTAATGGCCGGGCCGTCATAAATGACTTGCTCCGGTCTGCCTGCGATAGGCAGGTCTAAGCCTTTTTTTATCTTAATCATAAGGATGCGTTACTTTTTGGTGGGTTGAGATTCGGATGTCGGATTGTTTTTTCAGACGGCATGTAATGCTTTGAAACAAAGGATGGGCCGTCTGAAAAAAGCAGAGGTTTACTATAAAAACAACGAATAAACGCAAACAACAAAGATTTAGATTTTATCAGGTATAGGCTGCTTTATGTCAGTTTTACGCTTATTTTTACGGGAAAAGTGGGAAAAAAGTAGGAATATGTAATCGAGTGTTAAGGGAAATAATTTTTAACTGATTGATATTTAAACGCTATGTTTGATGATATAGCTGAAAATAAAAGGCCGTCTGAAATTCAGACGGCCTCTAAGTTTAAAAGAGCTGCCAAACGAAGAAAATCATCGTATGCAGGGCAAACAGCGGTACCAATACAATCACCGACCATGCCATGTAGCCGAAGAAGGAAGGCATCGGTACGCCGCGTTGTTCGGCAATGGCTTTGACCATGAAGTTCGGCGCATTACCGATATAAGTGAGCGCGCCCATAAATACAGAGCCCATGGATATAGCCAGCAGCGAATGGAACAGGTGGCCAGTCATCAAGGCTTGGGCATCGCCGCCCGCCATATTGAAGAATACCAAATAAGTCGGCGCATTATCCAAAAAGGCAGACAACAAACCGCTCATCCAGAAATACATCGTATTAATCGGATTACCCGAAGCATCATGCACCAAAGATACTATCGCTCCCAGCGCGCCCGCTTCGCCTGCCTTCAAAATCGCCAAGACAGGGGAAATCGTAATGAAAATACCCAAAAACAGTTTGCCCACTTCGGCAATCGGGTCGAAATTGAATTCATTACCCGCCCTGACCTGCTTGGGCGTAATCAGCAGCGACACAATGGTCAGCACCAGCAAAATCACATCGCGCACCAAGTTTTGCAACGCATAGTGGCTGCCCAAAATCTCAAATCCCGGATGATCGGGCTTCCACAAGCCGGACAGCAAAACCGCACCGACCACACCCGCCAGCAGCAGGAAGTTCCATTTGCCGTAGATTTTGACTTTGTCTTCTTCATCGGAAGGAGCGGGAGCAAGGTGTTCGCTTTGTTCACGGTTGAAGTGTCGGCTGTCGATGATGTAGAAAACGGCCAGTAAAACCACAGAACTGATCAATACAGGTATCAGCATGTGTTTGACCGTCCACATGAAATCTACGCCTTTCAGGAATCCTAAGAACAGAGGAGGATCGCCTAAAGGAGTCAGACCGCCGCCGATATTCGCCACCAAGAAAATGAAGAAAATCACGATGTGAACGCGGTAGTGGCGTTTATGGTTGGCTTTCAAAAGCGGACGAATCATCAACATCGCCGCGCCTGTCGTCCCCATGATGGAAGACAAAGCCGTGCCGACTGCAAGCAGGGTTGTGTTCAATTTGGGCGAGCCGTGCAAATCGCCGCTGACAAAAATACCGCCTGAAATGGTATAGAGCGCCAAAAGCAACAGGATAAAAGGGATATATTCTTCAACCAAAGCATGGGCAACGGTATGTACGCCTGCTCCGAAACCAAAGGTTACGATAAACGGCGTTAAAAACAGCAGTGTCCAAAACGCTGTAATTTTGCCGAAGTGGTGGTGCCAAATACGGGAGAAAAACAGAGGCCCGAGTGCAATAGACAAGAGAATCAGTGCAAACGGCAGACCCCAAAGCAGGCTTGCGGATGAGCCGTCAAAATCGGATGCCGCAGCAGGAAGGGCGGCAAGAAGCAGTGAAAATGAGAGATAGCGCATGGTATTTCCTTTTTATTCTGTTGCGCCGTGAGGAACTTCGTTGAGAGAGCACGGCGGTGAAATATTCAGGCCGTCTGAAAAAATATCCAGACGAACTGCGCGGTTGTGTCAGGGGAAAGTATAACGCAAAGCAAGTGTTAAGGGATGGTTTAGAATATTGGAATCAAAAGAAATGTTGATACAAATAAAGAAATAAAAGCGATGGAAGTAGTGGGAAGTAGTAAAAAAATGATTTTGAAACAGGAGTTTGAAATCCTGAAAAGAATACTATCGAAAAAATGCTTTGAATTAATTTTAGCTAAAATTTACATTTGATTGAATAAATGGCGGCAGTCTGAAAAATGAGGGCTGAATAGGGCGTTTTGGTTCTTACTGATTGTTTTAATGGATAAATTGGGTATGAAAATAAAAAAACAGGTAAGCGAAAATGTCCACCTGTTTTATTTTATGCTTCCGGCCGTAACCACATCCACACAGCCACGCAGCTGCAACAGACTGACGATATGACACCGATCCACCAGCGTTCTGGAAACCGCCAAAACATCAACAGGCAAGAAAAGGTCATCATGCCGATAGCGAAAAACTTTGCCTTGCGCGGTACGGCGCCGTTGTTTTCCCAGTTTTGTATGATCGGTCCGAAATAGCGGTGATGATACAGCCAATTGTGAAAGCGCGGTGAAGCCTGTGCCCAGCAAGTAGCAGTCAATAAAATGAAAGGCGTAGTCGGCAGAAATGGCATGAAAATGCCGATAATGCCCAAGACGAGCGACAATGCGCCGCAAAAAATCAACAAATAGCGAACCATCTTCCCATCACCAATTATTTGTTTTCAGACGGCTTGTGATGCGGAAATGGACAACACGGAATGTCTAATTTATCCCAGCCTTCATGCCCCATTTTTTCCAGCAGCGCGATATTGCGGTCGAAAATTGCCGATGCATCGGGAAATGCTTCAGCCGCTTTGGCAATACTGTCTTCACGAATCAGATGCAAGGTCGGGTAGGGCGAGCGGTTGGTGTAGTTGCTGATGTCGTCGGCTTCCGTGCCTTCAAATTGGAAATCGGGATGGAACGGCGCAATTTGGACAATGCCTTCCAATTTGTTTTCTACAACCGCATCGTCGGCAATTTCCAGCATTTGGTTGAAGGTTTCAAAATCAGGGAACAGTGTCGGATGAACCAGTAAAGTGGTTTCCAATTCCGAAGCGGGCGTATTGCTCAGAAGCTGCAATTCTCGATCCAAGTCTTCAAGGAAACCGTCCAAATGACGGGCTTTGCTGACAACGATGCGAACCAGGTTTTTAACGTACGGCGCTTTGGCAAACGGGCAGAGATTCAGCCCGATAACGGCTTTTTCCAGCCATTGTTTGGTATGTTCTGAAACAGTATCGATATCGGGATGGGCGGTGTCAGTCATAGTAAAAGCTTATGTGAATTATTCTTAAAAAGTATACAAGTGTATGGGTGTGAAAGCAAACCATTGGAATTTAAAAGGCCGTCTGAACAACAGACGGCCTTTATCAGTTTTAAATCATCAATCCTGAACCAAATGAACCAAAGGCAGAGCGGTCGTGTTTTTAATTTCTTTCAACACAAAACTCGATTGCGCATCTTGCACGCCGTGGTGCGAAAGCAGCGTGTCCAAAACAAAATGGGAAAACGCGTTCATATCGGTAAAAAACGCATGGAGCAGATAGTCGGTTTCGCCCGTTAAAGCAAAGCAGCTCAATACTTCCGGCCAAGCGCGGACAGATTCGGAAAAATCCTCACGCGCATCTTTTGCCTTGCTAATTGAAACACGGATAAAAGCCTGCAAACCCAAGCCCAAAGATACGGGAGAAAGCTGGGCGGCGTATTTTTGAATAATGCCCGCATCTTCAAGCTGTTTGAGACGGCGCAGGCAGGGAGAAGGGGAGAGCGCCACCTTTTCAGAAAGCTCAACATTGCTCAACCGCCCATTTTCCTGCAAAACCTGCAGAATCTTTAAATCCGTTTTATCCAAGTTTAGATGAGGCATGATGGTTCTCCCAGTGTAGATAATGTATGTTTTAAAAATGAAAAATGCTTAAAAATAAAGACTTGTATGGTTAAATTATATATTGAGTTCAGATGGGCGACAAATTGTCTTATAAGGAGTGTTGCGAATTTGTTTTATGTAGTGGTGAAAAGATGAAGGCCGTCTGAAACTAATCAAGGTCAAAGCTTTATATCATATTAGGATTGGATATAAAGAGGCCGTCTGAAAATGAATTTCAGACGGCATTTATTTTCGTAATGTGATAATTCAGGCTCTTAATGACCTTGTTTTGGAGAGTTTTGTTCTTTTGCTTTGATTCGTTTTCCGCGTTTGTATTTGGCTTTGTTTGGGGTGTTTTCTTCGCAATGTATGTTTTCTTCGCAATGTATTTTGTGTTTTTCTTAGGGTATGTGCTTGGTCGTTATCCGTTTGAGTTATCTCGGCACATGGCGGGAATCATCATCGGATCCAGTGTTCCGCCGCATTGCCAGTTAAACAACCAAGTCGAGTCATTGTTAATTCGATAAGGGGTCAGGGTCAGGACTTTGCCTTTGTTTTGCCCTTTATCGAAAGGAATACTGATTTTTCCTGTATCTGCTTCTACAGTTACGCCACCGTTTTGGATGTATGTGCCACCGATGCGTTGAGCGGTAACGCCGATTGCGCCTTGTTTGCTGACATCCTCTGCATTGGGCAGGCGGTTATTTATCGCTGAGGCAATGCTGATTTCGGTTTTCAGGTCATCGGCAAGGTATAGTGCTTCGGAGGCTTGCGCCCTGCCGATATAGTTTTGGTAGGTAGGCACGGCGATAACAACCAGAATACCGAGGATGGCGATAACTATCATCAGCTCAATCAGGGTAAAACCTTTTTGGGCTTGAAGTGGGGTATTCATTTGAGGGTATCGTTTTCAAGTTTTTTATTTTTATAAAGCAAATCCCATAACCGCGTTATGGGATTTGCTTATATTTTAGACTGCAATACCAATATTAGCGGCAGTTGGCAGGAACATGTTTAGGCTCGCCAACAGAAAATTTACATACCCATTTAATAGGTGCCTCAGCATTTGCTTGAGAAGGGGTTAAAGTAAATACAGGATCTTTATTTGCATCTGCACCAGTATTTTTACTTGTTACTGTAATTACACCACCATTTGCAATAGTAATAGATTTTACATATTCACTACCATTTTCAGGAAACTCGTAACCCGTATTACCCTTGTCAGTACCATTGATACCTTTAACTGAGGTCAAACCATTTAAAGCAGTAGCAGTTTCTGCTACTGCCAATTTTGCAGGTTCGGCCAAGCTCAAGCCTTCAGATACTTTAGCGCGGATGGTGTAGTCTTGGTATGCAGGCAGAGCGATTACGGCCAAAATGCCCAAGATGGCGATGACGATCATCAATTCGATCAGGGTGAAACCTTTTTGGATTGCTTTCATTGTTTAAAACTCCAGTTTGAAAGTGTGAATAATTATGTTTAAGTAAAAAGTCCGTAATGTGCTTGGCACTATGTATTATGAGTAAACCATAAAGTAAGAAGGAATATACAGCTTCCGTCGGGCTTGTTGCTTTGAGGCTTGGGCCTTATCGGACGTGTTGTTTCTAGCAGTCTGTGTGCCAAGTGCGCAAAACTGGTTAAAAATTTTATTTTTTATTTTTTGTTTATTGTTTTTATTGGTATTATTTTTTAATTTTTAAGTTTTTTGTGATTTTGTTTGAAAGTTTCAGGATTTTAGGGAAATTAGGTGGTTGACGTTTTTTGTCAGTTTTGTGTTTTTTGTGACAGAGAGTGTGTGCGAGCTTGGGCATGTGACGTTTTTTGTCAGAAATTAAGCTCGGTTTAATAATATGTTAATTGATTTAGATGGGCGGTATTTTTATGGATTAATCGGTGAGTTTAAGATTTTGTGATTTTATTTTTTTGTTTTTTATGGGTTTTATTTTGTATGCGTATTTCGTTTGAATGCGGATAAGGAGAAAATTTGGAAGGAAGGATTTTTAAAGAGGATCTAGTGTAATAGGTGAATGAAATTTTGTTATTGGAATTATATTCATTTGGGTTATGATTTTAGAATGTAGTTTTATGTCAGAAGGAAGTTCTGGTTTCAAATTTTAAGGCTTTGGATTTCTTGAGTGTTTTAGAAGGGTATATTCAGGATGTTTATATTTTTGGGTGCGATTAGGGTGAGCAAAAAATGCTCACCCTATGTTTTTAAGATGTTCAGACGGCCTTTATGGGGTCAAGACTTCGATCAATGCCTGCTTTAGGGTATTTTGAGTTTGCGGGTCTTGCAGGGATGGGCTGTAGGTGATGAAGCTGTCCTCAATGCGCTGATCCAAGGTTGTGATTTTGGCGTAGCGCAGGCTGATGTTGTGTGCGAAGAAGGTCTCGGCGATGTCTGCGAGGAGATGGGGGCGGTTGACGGCGGTGATGTCTATGGTGTGCCAGCCGGGATAATCTTCTTCGGGGGTAATGATCACGGTAGGCGGAATGGGGATGTGGCGGATGCGGCGGCTGATGTGCGGGCGGCCACTTTGTTTTTGGACGGTGGTATTGCCGTGGATGAAGCTGTTGAGTTCGGCTTCGAGTGCGCTTTGGCGGTCGGGATATTCTTCGGGCGGAAGGTTGTCGGGAAGTTGGAGGATAAAGGTGTCGAGGATGTAGTCGTGCTCGGTAATGAAGGCGCGGGCGGCTTGGATGTCGAAGCGGTGGCTGCTGAAGATGCGGCAGAGGCGTGCGAATAGGCGGTCGCCATTGGGCATGAACACCATGACTTGAAGGCTGTTGCTTTGGGGAAGGATACGGCTGCGGACGGCCGGACTTTGGGTGTCGTAGGCGAGGTTTGCGGTGTGCCAGAGGATTTCCCGCGTCTGATGGCGGACGTAGTATGCGCTGCCGAGGATGCGGCGGAGCTTTTGTTGGTTTTTGAGGGGAACGGCCGCGCGTGTGAGCTGATCGGTCGAGGCTTGTTCGCGTCGGTTGGGGAGGCGTTCGGGATCGTGGTGTTTGCTGTTTAAAACGGCGGCGGTGCTGTGGTAGAGGGTTTGAAGCAGGCTGGCGCGCCATGTGTTCCAAAGTTTGGGGTTGGTACCGCGGATGTCGGCAATGGTAAGCAGGTAGAGTGCGTCGAGGTATTCGCGTGTGGGAATACGGCGGCAAAAGGCTTGGAGGACATGGGGATCTTGGATGTCTTCTTTTTGGGCAACGGTGGACATGAGCAGGTGGTTTTCAACCAGCCATGCGAGGAGGTGGCGTTCTTCTTCGGTGTAGTAGTGGTTGGCGGCGAATTGTTGTGCGTCTTTGATGCCTTCTTTGGCGTGATCGCCGCCACGGCCTTTGGCGATGTCGTGCAGCAGGGCGGCGGTGTAGAGGATATGTGGTCGTGGATAGGCCTGCATGATGGCGCTAGCCTCGGGCATCTCGTGGCTGTGGGTTTCGATGGCGAGACGGCGCATATTGCGGACGACGGTCAGGATGTGGTCGTCTACGGGGTAAATATGGAAGAGGTCGTGTTGGAGCAGGCCGGTGATTTTTTCCCATGCGGGGAGGTAGCGGCCAAGTACGCCGTAGAGGTTGAGAAAACGGAGGGTTTGGGTAAGGCCGGTGCCGTGTTTGAAGAATTGGATGAAGCGGCGGCGGTTTTCTGGGTTTTGGGTGAAACGGGTATTGATTTTTCGTGTGGCCGCCCACCATGCGCGCAGGGTTTGCGGCTCGATGGTGGTGATGTTTTGCTCCTGCATGGTTTGGATGATGGTGAAGATGTGTTCGGGATTTTGCTCGAACAGGGCAAGGTCGTTGGCGGCGATTTGGTGGCCGATGCGTTTGTAGCGGCTGTCGATGGGGTGGATATGTCGGGGACGGCTGGAGGTTTGATGGTTTTTGAGAACCGGAATAAGGATGCCGTTGAGTTGTTTGATGGCTTTGGTGGCGCGGTAGAAGGTGTGCATCAGGGCTTCGCTTCGGCCGCGGATGTCGGGTTGGGTATAGCCTAAGCTTTCGGCAACTTGGGACTGGTAGTCGAAAAGCAGCCTGTCTTCGGGGCGGTCGGCGGTAAGGTGGAGGTGAATGCGGATGTTGGCGAGACGGCGGTAGCCATGAGCCAGCATGCCGGCTTCGGTGCGTGTGAGGACGCCGGCGGTAACGAGGGCGGTGGGGTTGCTGTCTATGCCTTGTGCTTTAGCTGTCCAGATAAGGGTGTGGATGTCGCGTAGGCCGCCGGGGCAGGTTTTGATGTTGGGTTCGAGTTGTGCGCCTGTGCCTTGGGATTTGGTATGGCGTTGCTCCATTTCGAGGAGTTTGGCTTCGATAAAGGCGGCTGTGTCGCGGCGTATGTTGAGTTTGTTTAGAAGTTGGGCGGTAAGGTTGGCATTGCCTTGTAGGTGGCGTGCTTCAAGAAAGGCGGTTTCGCCGGTAATGTCGTTTTGGGTACTTTGGAGGATTTCTTCTATGCTGCCGCTTTTGATGGCCGGATTGAGGCGTGCGTCCCAAAGGGTTTGGATAAATTGGGCGGTTTGTTGTTGTAGGCCGTCTGAAAAAGGAGTGGAGGAAATAATCGCTAAATCCCAGTCGGAATGGGGATAGAGTTCGCAACGCCCAAAGCCGCCGATGGCAATCAGACTGATGTCGTCGCTGTCGGGGAAGTGGATTTGCCAGAGGGTCTGCAGCAGGGTTTCGGCAGCGGTGATATGGTCGCGGAAGTAAGCGGTAGGGCGGTTGTTTTGGCGGTAGGCGGTTTCTGCTGCGGCTTTTTGCTGCCGGTAGGTTTGGATGGCTTGTTGGGCGGCGGTCATGATGGTGTCTGGTTGTGAATTAGGCTTGGGTATCGGCAGGCTCGGTCATTTGGCGGAGCATTTCTTGCGGAGGAAGGAGGAGTTTGTAAGGGGCAATTTTAAGCGCGGATGCGATTTTTTCGATGTTGGAAAGGGCGATGTTCCAGCGTTTGCGCTCGACGGCGGAAACGTAGGTGCGGTCAAGTCCGCATTGGCGCGCCAGTTCTTCTTGCGACCAGCCGTGATTAACGCGATAGAGGCGCATGTTGTAAGCGATAACGGCGCGGAGGTCTTGCGGATCGGGCAGGTTTGGAGGGGGAGTGAGTTTATTAACCATGGCGTTTTGAGTTTGTGGTTTGAACGATAAGGGGATTTTATACTATTTTTGTGAGAGGAAAGGAAAGGTCGTCTGAAAGTTTTCAGACGGCCTTAAAAGAGGTAGGTATAAAAAAAAGGGGGTGGCTTTCGGCCACACCCAAACACACACACATCAAGAGGAAAGAAAAATCATTTAATAAGAGAGCTGGCTCTTATAGGGGGAAACTGGAGGATTCGGGCTTGGCCCTGAAGCATTGAAAGGCATTATAAATGAAAATAGGGTTGGGGTATTGATACAGGTCAATTCGGGCTTGATTTAGAAAATATATTTTTAGGATAGTGGAAATAAATTAAAAATAAGGTTTGATTGTGAATAAAAGTCATCAGGCCGTCTGAAAAATGGGTTTCAGACGGCCTGATTGGTTTAAAGGCTACTACTTATACAATTAAGCTAAACCTTTATCTTTGGCTTCTTGCAGGCGGGCTTCAAAGTTGCTGAGATTGACGCCTGCCTGTTCGGCTGCGGCAACTACTTCGGCTACAGATGCGCCGTGTTGCACTTGATGATAACCCCAAAGCAGGGAGCAGCGAGTGCCGGTACGGCAGAAGGCAAGGATAGGAGCCGGAGATTGTTGCAACAGATTTTGGAAGGCTGCAACATCGGCTGCGTTGATTTGAGGCGCAACAACGGGCTGGTGTGAGAATTGGTTGATGCCGGCCTCTTTAAACCAGTTTTGCACTTCGGCAAAATCCGGTTGGTTTTCTTCTTCGCCGTCCGGGCGGTTGCAGATGACGGTTTGGATGCCGAGACGTACGGCTTCTTGGACATCGGCTTCGGTCAGTTGGGGGGCGATATAGAGGGAGTCGGTCAGTTTACGGATGGGCATAGTTTTTCCTTTCTTTATATTGAGCGGATATGTAGATTTCAGACGGCCTAGAAAGTGGTAGGCCGTTTGAAGTTTTATTTAATGATTGTACAACCAGTTTTCGAGTTGTTGGCGATCGGTAATGTGCAGCAGGGCGGTATTGGCTTCTGCCGCTTGAACTGTGATGCTGGTTTCACGCAATAGGCCTTGGCGGAAGAAGTGGATGGTGGTGCGCGTGCCGATAGGCAGTTTTCCCCACTGCGCTGCAAGGTCGTTGCAGGCATAGCCGCCTAAGGCGATGATTTTATCTTGTGGGCAGAGTCCGGCATTTTCTGCGCTGCCGCCATTAAATACATGAGTCAGGACAGCATGGTCGCCGTTTTGTTTGAAACGTGCACCGAAATCGTTGGCGGGGGCAACCGATTGGGGTTCGTTTGCAAATGCTCCGCCGTGCTGGCGTGGCAGGGAGATAAAGTCGAGTTTGACACCTACGCTTTGCAGACATTCTGCGAGCGGAAGGTCTTCGGTGCTGTATAAGGCCGTCTGAAAGAAGGTTGCTAAATCTAAACCGGTCATTTCTTGGCAACGGGTTTGCCAGTGTTTTTCGGGTATGCCTTGATGGGTGTCGCACCAGTCGCGATAGTGTTGCTGCATCACGCTGTCGAGGGTGTATTTGCCTTGGCTTTTTTCACGGATGATGAGGTCGAGGCAAAGTGCGGCCAGTGCGCCTTTTTGATAGTAGCTGACGATGGCGTTGGGGCTGTTTTCGTCTTGTTTGTAGAACTTGTCCCACGCGCTGAAACTGGATTGGGCAAGTGTTTGTTTCAGACGGCCTTGTGTCTGCTGTACGCGTGTGATGCCTTGTGCAAGCAGGGTAAGGTAGGCTTCGGGGCTGATGGTTTTGCTTCGGGCTAGAAAGAGGTCGTCGTAGTAGGAAGTAATGCCTTCAAATGCCCAAAGTTGCTCGGTGTAGTTTTCTTGGTCGAGATTGTAAGGTGCGAAGACAGCCGGTTTGATGGATTTGACGTTCCATGCGTGGAAGTATTCATGGGAGAAGAGACCGAGCAGTTCTGTATAGGCTTTGTCGGCTTCGCCCATGTCGTAAGATGGCAGACTGTGGCGGTCGGTAAGTAGGGCGGTGCTGCTGATGTGCTCCAGTCCGCCGTAGAGGTTGTCGCCCAGATGTAGTAGGAAAAGGTATTCGGTAAACGGGGCAGGGGAGGGGAACATCGCCAACTCGGTTTCGCAGATTTTTTGAATATCGGCGAGGAAACGGGCGCGGTCGAAATCAGGATAGATACCGCTTAATGCAATACGGTGGGGAATGCCTTGTGCCTCAAAGTCGAGGAATTCGATGATGCCTGTTTCGACGGGGTAATCAATAAGCTCGGTATATGAGGCCGTCTGAAAAGTAGTCGCCGAAATTTGGGGCAGTGTTGTGGCTATCTGCCATGTGTGTGGCAGGGTGGAAAATTCGACTTGGTGCGATTGTTCCTCTTGTCCGTGTACTTTTAAGAAGAGGCATGCGCCGTCGAAAAAGCCGCGCTCGGTACTGAGGAACGAGCCGCGAACAGATAAGTCGAATGCGTAGACGGTGTAGTAAATTTCCCACGCTCCACTGAGGTCTGGGGTTCGCCAATGGTTTTTGCTGGTTTGCGTCAGCGGCTGGGCTTTACCGTTGCAGTGCGCGCTGATGTGTGTGATGTGGCGGGCAAAGTCACGGATGAGATAGCTGCCGGGAACCCAGTTGGGCAGGCTTATTTCTGTTTCAGAATCATTGGGTTGGGTGAATGATAAGGTGATGTGCCATTCATGAGACAGAAAGTTGGGGGTAATTTTGTAATTAATCATAGCTATCGTATAGTTTGCTAAAGTTTATTAAGGATAAGTGTTTTAAAAGGTTAGGTTTAATCTATATCAATAAATCTGTACGAAAAAGGGGGCTTGAAAAAATGCTGTGCCCTATTTATTGGATATGTTTAAATAATTTATTGATTATAAAAGAAATGAGATTATGTCTCACTAAAGGTTTTATGCAATATGGAATGTAATTTTGCTTGGCATGTTGTGGTGTCTATGTTAAATTTAGAAAAATTTGAGCCTTAGCCGTATTGCGCTTTTCATAAACGTAAGGGTTGGGGTGAGATAAAAATTTTTTATACCCATAATTTATGGAGACTTCCATGGACACACAAACTTATAACTACAAAGTGGTGCGCCAGTTCGCCATCATGACTGTAGTTTGGGGTATTGTGGGCATGTTGGTCGGTGTAATTGTAGCCGCCCAATTATTTGCTCCATCCCTTGATTTATCTGAAATTGGACCTTGGTTCCACTTTGGCCGCCTGCGTCCGCTGCATACCAATGCGGTTATTTTTGCATTCGGTGGTTGCGGTTTGATCGGTACATCATACTACGTTGTTCAACGTACATGTAATACCCGTCTGTTTGGCGGTTGGTTACCTGCATTTACCTTCTGGGGTTGGCAGGCTGTCATCGTGGCTGCGGCTATCAGCTTGCCTATGGGTTACACCCAAGGTAAAGAATACGCCGAGTTGGAATGGCCTATCGACATTTTGATTACGCTGGTGTGGGTTGCCTACGCTATCGTATTCTTCGGTACGATTGCCAAACGTAAAATCAAACATATTTACGTTGCCAACTGGTTCTACGGCGGCTTCATCTTGGCTGTTGCGCTGTTGCACATCGTCAATAATATCAGCATCCCTGCCGGTTTGATGAAATCTTACCCGGTTTACGCTGGTGCGATTGATGCGATGGTTCAATGGTGGTACGGCCACAATGCGGTGGGCTTTTTCCTGACAGCCGGCTTCTTGGGTATGATGTACTACTTCGTACCAAAACAAGCAGGCCGTCCTATTTACTCTTACCGCTTGTCCGTCGTTCACTTCTGGGCTTTGATTTTCACTTATATGTGGGCAGGTTCTCACCACTTGCACTACACCGCATTGCCTGACTGGACTCAATCTTTGGGTATGGTATTGTCTTTGATCCTGTTCGCACCTTCTTGGGGCGGTATGATCAACGGTATCATGACTCTGTCTGGTGCATGGGACAAACTGCGTACCGACCCGATTTTGAAATTCCTGATCGTATCTCTGTCCTTCTACGGTATGTCTACCTTCGAAGGCCCGATGATGTCTATCAAAACTGTTAACGCTCTGAGCCACTACACTGACTGGACTGTTGCACACGTTCACGCCGGTGCATTGGGCTGGGTAGGCTTCGTAACCATCGGTTCCGTTTACTACATGATCCCTCGCCTCTTCGGTAAAAACGAAATGTACAGCACCAAATTGGTTGAAGCGCATTTCTGGATTGCAACCATCGGTGTGGTTCTGTATATCGCCGCGATGTGGATTGCCGGTGTGATGCAAGGCCTGATGTGGGGTTCTTTGAACGAAGACGGCACACTGACTTATTCCTTTGTCGAATCTGTAAAACGTACCATGCCTTACTACATGATTCGTTTCACCGGCGGTCTTCTGTACCTGAGCGGTATGTGCATCATGGCATATAACGTTTACCGTACTGCTATCAGTGGTAAAGCAGTTGATGCTGAGATTCCTGCGGTTTCTCAAACTCAGCACCACTAATGATAAGAAAGATAGGCTACCAAAATGAAATTACAACAATTAGCTGAAGAAAAAGTCGGTGTACTGATTGTATTCACCCTGCTTGTAGTCAGCGTCGGCCTTCTGATCGAGGCCGTCCCGCTGTTCTTCTCCAAGGCAGTTACTGAACCTGCGCCAGGCGTGAAACCATATAACGCCTTGCAAGTGGCCGGTCGTGATATTTACGTACGCGAAGGCTGCTACAACTGCCACTCTCAAATGATTCGTCCATTCCGTGCAGAAACTGAACGTTACGGCCACTACTCCGTTGCCGGTGAGTCTGTTTATGACCATCCGTTCCAATGGGGTTCTAAACGTACCGGTCCGGATTTGGCTCGTGTCGGCGGCCGTTATTCCGATGAATGGCACCGCATCCACCTGCTGAACCCGCGCGACGTTGTGCCGGAGTCCAATATGCCTGCATTCCCATGGCTCGCACGCAATAAAGTCGATGCCGAGGCAACTGTGGCGCATATGAAAGCCCTGCGTAAAGTGGGTACACCTTACAGCGATGAAGAAATTGCCAAAGCACCTGAAATGCTGGCCAACAAATCAGAGCTGGACGCTGTTATCGCCTACCTGCAAGGCTTGGGCTTGGCATTGAAAAACGTAAGGTAACATCATGGACGCTAACTGGGCTCGCTCGCTCTTTACTGTTTGGGTATTCATCAGCTTTATTTTAGTCCTCTATATTGTGTTCAATAGACGCAATAAGAAAAACTATGATGATGCAGCCAGCAGTATTTTCGATAATGACGAGCAAAGGCCGTCTGAAAAGGACGATCAAGCTCAGTCAGTCCGTGATCACGGAGCAAAATAATGAACACAACATCCCAATTTACCAGTAGTTTCTGGAATATATATATTGCCGTTATCGTCGTGCTCAGCTTCATCGGCCTGGCTTGGCTTCTGCTTTCGCAAAATGTTGTGAAACGCCCTAAAAAAGGCGAAGAAGTAAAAACCACGGGTCATGAGTGGGACGGTATTTCGGAGTACAACAACCCTCTGCCACATTGGTGGTTTTGGCTTTATGTCTGCACATGGTTGTTTGGCGTCGGCTATCTGATTATCTATCCCGGTATCGGCGATTACAAAGGCCTGTGGGGCTGGAGCAGCCATGGCCAATATGAAGAAGAAGTTGCCAAAGCCAATCAGCAATACGGTAAAGTGTATGCTAAATTTTCCAATATGCCGATTGAAAAAGTGGCTAAAGATCCTGAAGCCCGTGCTATTGCACAAAACCTGTTCAATACCTACTGTATCCAATGTCACGGCTCAGATGCCAAAGGCTCTAAAGGCTTCCCAAATCTGACTGACGACGACTGGTTGTGGGGCGGTGAACCTGAAAAGATTCAGGAAACCATTGAAAAAGGCCGTACTGCCGCCATGCCTGCATGGGGTCCTGCTTTGGGTGAAGAAGGCGTGAAAAACGTAACACAGTATGTTATGTCTCTTTCTAAACCTAAAGGTCAATACGACGAAGAACGTGCAGAACGCGGTAAAGCCCTGTTTAGTGGCCCACCTGCCAACTGTTTCACTTGTCACGGCGACAAAGGTCAAGGTATCCAAGGCCTCGGCCCGAATCTGACCGATGATGTATGGTTGTGGGGAGGTACTCAAAAAGCGATTACCGAAACCATTACCAACGGCCGCAGCAGCCAAATGCCTGCTTGGGGTCACTTCCTCGACAAAGACAAGCTGCACATCATGACCGCCTATGTTTGGGGTTTATCCAACAAAGACGGTAAAAAAACTCCTGCTAAAAAAGCCGAGCCTGCTCCGGCAGCTCAACCTGCCGATGCTTCTGCTCCGGCGGCTGCTTCAGCTCCTGTTGCCGATAAAGCTGCTTCAGATGCTAAAGCTGCTCCGGCTACTGAAGCCAAACCTGCTGAAAAAGCAGAAGCGGCTCCGGTTAAGGTAGATGGCAAAGCTGTTTTTGAAGCCAACTGTAAAACATGTCATGGCGGTTTGATTCCAGGCGCTCCTGTCGTGGGTAAAAAAGAAGACTGGGCTCCTCGCATCAAACAAGGTAAAGACACTCTGCACAAACATGCTATCGAAGGCTTTAATTCTATGCCGGCTAAAGGTGGTAATGGCAGCCTGAGCGATGATGAAGTTAAAGCAGCTGTAGACTTTATGGCAAACGAGTCTGGCGCGAAATTCTAATTTTGAGTCGGATTGAAAAAAGCGTACCTAACAAGGTACGCTTTTTTATATTTGATAAAGCCGATAAGAAAAGACATATTAAAGAGACTAAATATATAAGGCCGTCTGAAACATTCAGACGGCCTTTGTTCTTGTTTCAACCAAAATTAATCAATCCAAAGTGGATGTACTGCGTTTCAGGAACCATTCGCTGAAAGGCCACTCGACACTGTCGAGTAAGTTTTTGGTAATTAATCCCAATTCCGTATCGCCTTCAATTTGCAATTTACGGTTGAAAAATAAGGTATCGGGGTCTTCCTCGCGCATCATCATGCGCATGAAGTCTATACCGTTGGCGGCCAGCCTCAGATCGGGGGTACCGCTGAAGTTGTCATCCAGGAATTTTTCTGTATTGGCACTAAACCGCACTTTAATACCGGCATCCAAAACTTCGATTTCGAATTTTCTTCCGGCAAAAAGTTCCATATCGGCAGGCAGTAAACCTTTTTTCAGCATGGTATTCAATACGGAGACTAAAACAAAGCGCGGAGGCTTGCCGGGAAGTTTGGTACCGATTTTCGCCATCCATTTGGGTAATATGATTTCAGGCAGCGCCATAATATGTCTCCTTCACAGTTTCAATACCGGGCTGACCGCGCCAATAACCGTCAACCAGCGTTCCGGTAGTCAGCCGTTCCAACTCGGGGCGAACATCTTCCCATGTGGCTTTTCCGTCCAATACATTACGGTGAATTTGGATAATTTCAGCCATGCCGTGCATTTGTGGCGACAGTCTGAGCATATTCATGCCGATTTTATTTAAGTCTTCATGGTGGGGCAGTAGGTTTTGGCAGCCGTAAGACATGGTTTGGATGCCGTTGATGGTGAGAAACGGCTGGCCTTCGCGCGTATTCATGGCCATACCGTGCTCGTGGTCGAGACAGCGGAACTCGCAACTGTCTTTATTCAGATTGTAATGGCGGGCGGTAAAGCAACGTGATGAATAGGCGAGCGGCATTTTACCCCAAGCGAAGAGTTCGGTTTCAATGCCGTCTGAAGCCTTGATGATTTCGGCAACCTTATCGCGGCTCAGCTCAGACGGTGCAATCCAGCGGAATGCCCCTAATTTTCGGAATACGTCCAAAGTGGTTTCGTTGTAGATATTCAGGCTTGCACCGGCAACAAACGGGATACCGTGTTCGCGTGCCAATTTAACCGCCCCCATGTCGTTGGCTTCAACTTTGAACTTTCCCTGCTCCGTGATTTTGCGTAGGCGTTTCAGATCAGATTCACTTTCGAGCAGGACTTGTGAGGAAAGAATAATCTCTTTACCGCTTTCTGCCAGGTCTTCAGCCAGTCCGAACCAGTCAGCAAAACGCATTTTCTGACGGCGTGAGCAGACTACCTCGCCCAAATAGACCGTGTCCAACGGCGTATCCAGCATGGAAACGTAAAATTCCAGCAGGGCTTCTTTTTGCCAGAAAAATAAAATAGGGCCCAGCGACAATTTCAATGAATTCATTTTTTCCCCCTTATTTCCATGGGCGGTTGTATGCGCCCAAAGTTGTCTGATGACCTTCCGAAACTTTGCTCAAGGCATTGTTCCAGGACGGATTGACTTTGAAATGCGACGGGTCGGCTGCGGCTGCATCCAGTGCTTGGCGCAGGGATTTGGTTACTTGCGCCGTATACATCGGGCTACGTTGGCGTCCCTCGATTTTGATGGCGGACACACCGATTTTGATGAGTTCGGGCAACATTTCCAAAACATTTAGGCTGGTCGGTTCTTCCAAAGCATAGTAGGTTTCATCATTGACTTCAAAGCGGCCTTTGCACAAGGTTGGATAACCTGCGGGTTCATTGGGTTTGTATTGGTCTATCAATACCTGGTTTAGACGTACGTTCATGCGGTCGGGCAGTTGTTCCCAGCGGACGGATTTTGCCGGAGAGCAGACACCTTGCATATTGGGTGATTCGCCTGTTGCATAGCTCGACAAGATGCAACGGCCTTCCACCATCACACACAAACTGCCGAAGCCAAAAACTTCAATCTCCACATCAGTATTGTCAATCACATGTTTGACCTGATCGATGGTCAGTACACGCGGCAAAACGGCACGACGGATGCCGAACAGCTCCTTCATCATATTGATGGCTTCGTAATTGGTGGCCGAACCTTGTACCGACATATGCAGGCGTAAATTCGGATGTTTGTCTGCCGCATACGCCATGATGGCAGGGTCGGCTACAATAATCGCATCGGCACCCAAATCCGCCGCCGTATCCACAGCAGCGTGCCAACGCTCCACTTGGCCGGCTTGTGCAAATGTATTAATGGCCATCAGTACATTGCGTCCGCGCGCATGGGCGTAAGCTACGCCTTCCCGTGCCGATTTCATATCGAAATTCAGCCCCGGAAAGTTTCGTGCATTGGTCGCATCTTTCAAACCCATGTAAACCGTGTCCGCACCATTGTCCACAGCGGTTTTCAGTGCAGGCAGGTTGCCGGCAGGGCAGACTAATTCTGGAATTTTCTGCATTTTGTGTTTCTCATCTTAATGATAACGTCTATCGGGTTAATCAATATTTTGTAGAATTCCGGATATTTTATGGATTAATGACACAAGATATGCTGATTTAAATCAAATCGAAAAATTCAGGTTGACGTAGGCATATTGTTTACAAAATCTTAACAGACATGGTTTTTTATATATTTCATGTGCTTAAAAATTTTGATGACGGATTTTGTTTCAAAATCGGCTTATGTTTTTAACTATCGCATTTATTAATTTTTACAATAACAACGATAGAAAAATGAAAAAAGGCCGTCTGAAAATCTGTTTCAGACGGCCTTTTATTTTAAAGAGATATATTTAAGAGGAACCCAAACGTTTATCGGGGCGGGTAAACACAAAAATAAACAGCGAGGTTAACGCGCCCAAAGTATCGGCAAGCATGTCTTTTTGCGCGTCCCAAATATCGCCTTGAGAACCCAAAAATTCCAGTCCGGCTTCTCCGCCGTCGATGACGGCATATTGCCATTCGATGATTTCATAGGCGGCAGCCACGCTCATAATGAAGAACAGGGAGAAAAATAAGGCCAGCGGCAGGTTGCACAGTTTGCGGCGCAGCAGCCACTCAGCCATTGGATAGGCATAAAAGCCGATGATGTAATGGGCAATACGGTCGTAATGATTGCGGTTTTCGCCCAAAATTGGCTCGACAAAGCGGTTGATGGATTCAAATGGCACATCGGCAAAAGTGTAGTATGCACCGATGGAATGCATGATGAGCCAGAAACTCATGAATAAGTAGGCCAGGTTGCTGAAGCGGAAAATGCGGTAGGTGGCAACCAGAAGGAAGAATACGGATGCTACGGGAATGATTTCGGCGTACCAGACAGCGCGGTCATGGGGATTAATACCTGACCAAACAATGAGGGCGAAGATAATCGTAGCAAGAAAAATGGGAAAGATTGGAGAGGGTTTATTCATGTTGTGTGTATGTAATAACAATGTCGCGTATTGTATAACGAATTGGCAGGGCTGGCAGTTTCATGCATTAAAGGCCGTCTGAAAAACAGCTTTCAGACGGCCTAAAGTTTTAGCCGTTCCAGAAATAACGGGTGATGTGGAAAAACACGGGCGCGGCAAAACAAATCGAATCAACGCGGTCAAGCATACCGCCATGTCCGCGTATCATATTGCCCCAGTCTTTGACACCGTAATCGCGTTTGATGGCAGACATAACCAGGCCGCCAAAGAAACCCATCAGGCAGACGATAAAGCCGATAACGGCTGCTTGGCCGTGCGAGAACGGCGTAATCGGCGCTATCAGAGCGGCAATGGCTGTGGCCGACAAAATACCGCCGACAGTGCCGGAAATGGTTTTGGACGGGGAAAGCGAAGGCATGATTTTTGCACCGCCAATCAGTTTGCCCCAAACGTATTGCAACACATCCGATACTTGCACCACGCCAATCAGGAAGATCAGCAACAGGATATTGTTGCTATTATCGAAGCCGTCCAAGTCTAGAAACATCAGCGCCGGAACATGGGACAGACAGAAGATGCAAATCATCGCCATCCATTGTGTTTTGGCGGCACGTTCCAAAAAATGCGCGGTTTGGCCGCTGAGGCTGGCAATAATCGGCAGTATCAAAAAGCCGTAAACCGGAATAAAAATGCTGAACATGCCGTACCAGCCGTCATAGACGAAATAGTATTGCACCGGCAGCAGCAGGTAAAAGCAGACAACCATGCTGTAATAGTCGCTACGGCGGCGATAGACAAGGGTCATAAATTCGCGCAGTGCGGCAAATGAAATCAGGAAAAACAGTACAACCGTCCCGATTTTGCCGAACCAAAACGCGCCCAGTAACACCAGCGTCATCAGCCACCATGCGTAAATGCGGGCGTTGAGGTTGGCGATGGTGGCATTATCGGCGCCGTTTTTGCGCTTGAGCCATTGTCCGATGATGCTGGCAAAACACAATACGGCAAACACGCCGACAAAAATATAGCTGGCTTGTGGAGTCAGATGAGCGGCGGCTTGTTCGACAATGATTTGTTGGGAAGTCGTAGAAAGGCTCATGCTTGTCCTCCTTTGTTTTGCTGAACTTCAGGTTCATTTTGGCGAAGTTCGCTGCGGTCGTTTTCAGACGGCCTGAGTGCCAGCAGCGCTTCACGGCTGCGTGTCAAAAAGCTGTCTTTGTCTTCGTTTTCCTGCAAGGTAAGCGGCTGTCCGATATGGACTTCACACAAAAGCGGGATAGGCAGGATTTTGCCTTTGGGCAGTACGCGGCTGATGTTGTCTATCCAAATCGGCACAAATTCGGTATCGGGTTTGCTTTTTGCCAAATGATAAATGCCGGACTTGAACGGCAGTAGGATGGTGTTGTCATCAGTGTTACGCGTGCCTTCAGGGAAAATAATCAAGGAGTCGCCTGCGTTTAGCGCGTCTTTCATCTGTTCGGTAATCGCTTGCGGATTATCGCTATGGCGCGGAATCAGCAAGGCGTTGAAAACGTTTTGAATGATGAAGCGTTTGAGTTTGCTTGTCAGCCAGTAATCCGAACCGGCGACTGGACGCGTGGACAAGCGCCAGCGGCGGGGCAGGGAAATCCACACCAGCACAAAATCGCCATGGCTGCCGTGATTGGCATAATAGACCTTTTGGTGCTGATTGAATGTCAGCTCGTGCGGGCTTTTGGGGCGCACGCCCGTAAGAAAAGAGACCGACAGGCACAAGGCTTGGTCGGTCAGCCAGGCAAGTTGTTTTTTGAGGAAGTTTTTCATTGTTTCTGCCTTTGGGAGTGAGATACCGCTAAGGATTCGGTTTGGGTAAATCAGCAAAAATAATCAAATGCTTTGGATAAGCAAAATTAAAAATTGTGCAGCGGTCAGGTATAAGCTTTTACGCCATAGGGAAAGTGTGCCGTTTATTCGTTGGGTCAACGTACGGTTGCCTGAAATTTGACGCAAACCGTTTTGTTGTAAGGATTGGTCGAAGTCTTCAGGGGAGTAGCGGTTGTCGGCAAAGTCTTGGAACACGCGACGATCGAAGTGAATACGGATATGGCAGTACAACAAAACTGCTGCCAAGACAAGTTGCACCGCAAACCATGCGCCGCCATATTTTACCGACAAGGCGAGCAGTAAGGCGTTGCAGGCGGCAACATAATGTGTGGTAGAGAGCAGGTGGGCAGTAACACGGCTGTCGGTTGCGTTGTTCATCATTATCCTTGTTTTAGACGATTGGCCGCAGCTTCGACTGCTTGGGCCGTGGCCGGCGATAATACTATTTGCGGCCGAGCCTGTTTGAGTTCGGCCTTCGCTTGCACCAAGTCTTTGCAGCCACCATAGACCAGCAGCCACGTCAGCACCACTGCGGCACTTCTTCCATAACCCAAAGCGCAACATACCAGCACTTTGCCGTGTTTTTGGCGTAAGGTTTCCAATATTGAGGCCGTCTGAACCAAATCGTTTTCAGACGGCGTTACCATATCCCGTAAAGGTAGGGAGCGATATTCTCCTTGATAGCTACGGCAGGGATATTCGGCGCATACATCCAATACAGCAGGCAGATGGTTTGAAATTCCCAAAACGCTGCCAATCCATACATCATGGCGGACTTGTGCCGTTTTCGCTTTACCGCGTAACCAATACGCCATGTTTAGCCGTACGCCCACCAGATAAGGCAATAGTAAAACCGTCGCTGCCGCCGATAATTTACCGTTAGCCTGTTTTTGGAATATGTTTGCATTCCCAGTCAAATAGGCAAAGGCCACCATCAGCAAAGACACGCTAATCCATATAAACCACAGCCACACACCACCCAGCAGCGCAGGCAAAGCCATTAAACACGCGCCAAGAAAATACAGCAACGCAATCTTTCTTGAGCGTACATTACTCAAACCCAGTTTTAACGGCGAAGTCATCTGACGTGGAAAAGCCCACAACACCAGCCAGCCGAGCAATGCGCCGGTCGACACGTCAATAAAATGATGTTGATAAGTCGTCAGTACCGACAAGGCAATCAGGCTTTGCCATAAGAAAAGCGGCAGGCGGATTTTGGGAAAGCGCGTCCAATAAAATGCACCCACGATAATCGCCAACGCGATATGCAAAGATGGTGCTTGGTTGTACGGCAAATCAAATGCAGCCAATGAATCAAACAGCCAGCCTGACAGCCCATCGGCAGGCGGTTTAGGCCACCCGAAACGTAGCGGAAACAGCACAAAGCAAGCAGTCGCAATCAGTTGGGCGACGACAAGGTGCGCTACATATCGGTTTTGTTCATGTGTATCACGGCAAAGAAAAAATGCCGCGGCATACATCAGGTTCAGCGACCAATAAGGCACAATCGTCCATGCCCAAAACGGAATATTGCTCTCCCATGCAAAAGCGATTTCAGGCACATAGTCCAACGATGCCGCGTAATGGTTGGAGAGGCCGTAGCTGGTGTAAAACAGGATACCGACTAAAATCAGCTTGAGCAGGGAGGTTTTGAGGGAGGGTTTCATGGATAGGTACATGGTTTAAATAAGGCCGTCTGAAGTTAAAAAATTGTTCAGACGGCCTTTATTTTTATTTCTTTACTGCCAAGCTCACGGTGAAAATGCCGTCTTCGTCTATCCATTGATGGATTTTTTCAAAACCGGCTTTTTCAACCAACTGATCCATTTCCTGCTGACTGCGGCGGCGCATTACCCAGTTTGGGCTGCCTGCTTTGTGGCTGGTCAGGGCGCGGGCAATCATTTCCAGTTGTGGATGCCACGGCTGGCCGGTGTAGATCAGGTAGCCGCCGGTTTCAATGGCTTCGCCGAAGCCGTAGAGCGAGTTCAAAATCAAATCATTGTCGGCAAACAATTCGTGCAGGCCGGAGACGATGCCCAAGGTAGGGCGCGGCTGTAAATTGTGATAATTGGCGCGGTCGTAGGCATTGACTTCATTGAAGGTTACTGTCTCTTGCAAGCCGCGCTCGGCAATCAGCTTACGGCCGGCTTCGACATTAATCGGACTGTAATCGCGCAAGCGTACGGAATCAGGCAATGTGTCGGCAGTCAGTGCGTCCAATACATAACGGCCATGACCGGATGCGATATCCAAAACGTGTACCGGTTTGCCTGCTTCACGCAGTTTGGCTGAGGCCGTCTGAATGGCTTTGCCGATATTGACTTTGCGTTGGCGAATGCCGCGCCAGCCGATGGCGTTGAGATAGTATTTGTCCACCCATACACCGAAAGCATTGCTGCCTTGCGGTTGATTGCGGTAGACGTAATCCAGCGTGCTACCCGAATCAAAACCTGTTTCTTGACCGATTCTCAAGCCTTCACTCCAGCGCGAACCCAGTTTGAGCGAGGCGCGATATGTTGCCCAAAATGCGCCGCGAGGCGTACAAACAGGCAAAGGTGTAGCCAGTTCGTCAGCTTCGCGACGGCTGTCTCCAAATAAGTGCGCTTGAGTCAGATCGACTTGTTGCAAAGGCTGATTGAAACGCTCGCGGATAAAACGGCGCATTTCAACAAACGCGATTTCACGGTTTTGCTCGCCTAAAGTATCGTGGTAGAAACCGGGCAGGATATGGCGTTCTTTAATATGGCTGCCCAACCGGTTGTAAAAATCGTGTTGCGGTTTGTGATGAACAACCCAATCGCTGCCTGAAATCAACAGTTGTACAGGCGTAGTAATGGCTTGCGCATCGGCAACGACGCGTTCGGCCGCTTCATATAAACCCAGCAGGATGCGCACAGAAATAGCGCGGGCAATAAGCGGATCATTGTCGTAGCTTTTTTGACGCTCGACATTGTGAGTCAGATAGTGGGCTTTGACGTAGCTGTTGACAAAGAAATTGCCACGCCATTTTTGCATAATTTTCAAACCGGTACGGGCAAACGGAACATAGAGTTTGACTTTGAACGCAGGTGAAGCCAATACGGCGCAACGGATTTTCGGCGCGTAATCGTGCAACCAAGTAGAAACCAATACCGCACCGACACTTTGCGCAATCACGCAAATGTTTTCAGGTTTGATGCCGTATTCGTTTTGGATGTGTCGGATAAAATCATCTACGTCTGCAACCGAAGTGCCGATACTCGGACTATCGCCTCGTTCACCGGGGCTGTAACCATGACCGCGCGCGTCCCAAGCAAAATAGGCAAAATCATCAAAACCCAGCTCATCCGCTACAAACATTATCCGACCGGAATGCTCATGCCCGCGATGGAACAGCACAATAGCTTTGTCGGAAGAACCATCGGCAGCAGGGCGATAGCGGTAGAAAAGCGAAGTACCGTCTTGGGTAGAAAAGTATTTTTGCTGTTCGGACATGAGAAACTCCTAATAGTCATATTTTTTGAACAGTATCATGACATATCGAATAAATGCAATGATTATCCGATAGACGGACGAATGCAATGATGGAGAGATATGGTAAAAGATGATTCCAAATTTCACTTAAAACTAATGACAGTGATCGTTAAAAGGTTAGATAGAGGGTGTTTGGATAACCTTACAAATTACTACCGACATATCATCATAAACTCTTTGTTTCGCAATTAATTTACGAAATACAGTCAGACGGGACTTATCGTTATCATATTGTTGCCAAATTTTTTCTCTTATTTCTTCTGAAAGGGCGTCACTTAGGCCATCTGAACAAAGTAGTAGGCTTTCTCCTGCTTTAAGTGTAAGTTCGATATGGCATATTTTGTCTTGGAATTCGGAATAATCTGCTACTAGATAAGAAGAAACGCCGCCATATATGGTGGCAAAATCTTCTTCTTTTTTATCCGACAAACCATCCAGCAATTCGGAGAGTATCGAGTGATCTTGCGTCAGTTGCTTCCATTTTCCTTGTGTATCAATCAAATAGGCGCGGCTGTCGCCTACGCTGATGATTTTGGTTTTGCCGGTGGTTTGATCGATTTCTGCGGCAACGAAAGTGGTTGAGGAACCAAAATAATCCTCTGCCAACTCTTGAGATAAAGTGGCTTGTACATGATTGATGGTTTGACGGCTGAGTTGGGCTGTACGGCTTAATAGGTGCATGGCTGATTTGCTGGCTTTTTCGGGACGGTTGCTATTGGAAATGCCGTCGGCTATCCCGATGATAAAGCGTGGACGGGTTTCAAGACGTGTTTCAGCGGTTTTGAGTTTATATTGAAACACTTGTTCGCCATTAAAAAGGGCATCTTGGTTGTGCTGTTTGTTGCTGCCGATTTGTTGGCAAAAGGTGATTTCGCAAAATTTGTTCATGGTTTGTCCATTTGTTGGGTGAATATTCGCTGCAGGCTTTTCATCGTTTCTAACCCTCCAGATTTACACTTGGGCAATACGTTTGAAATTTGATGATTAAGGTTAAAGGTCGTCTGAACAGTTTTCAGACGGCCTTTACTGTGTTTAACCAAGCACTAATTAACTACTAATTTTGTCATGTTTTAATACATCCATCGAAACCCGAATACATATTTTAAAAGGAAATCAAACATGAAAAAATTCTTATTGACCGCCATCGTTGCTTTGTCTGCTGCTACTGCTGGTGCCAGCGATTACATCGAACACAAAATTTACAGCGACAAAAACTTCGAGCAAAACCGTGCTAAAGCCGTAAGAATGTTGGAACAACGCGGCTATCAAGTTCAAGATGTTGATGCCGATAGCCGTCGAGGTCAGCCTGTATTGGATATCGAAGCTTTTAAAGATGGACGTGAGTACGACATTGTTTTGTCTTACCCTGATTTGAAAATTATTAAAGAACGCATCGATTATTAATATTTCGATATAAAGTGGATTGTCGCAGGGCTTTTGGTCCTGCGGCAGTTTGCTATTTAGGCATTTAAAGAATGTAAATAGCATGTAAATTACCTGAAATAAATGAACTAAATATATTTTTTATTTTCCATGTAGTTCAAAGTGTTTGATGTTGGGAGTCATGATATGAGTTTGAATGATTGGAAGGAAGATAGTCAGTCGAAGCTGGTGGGCGACCAAGAAAAACCTTTAAACGACGGCGCAGCTGCCGAATCCCAACAGGATGTTGATTTTTGGGATCACAGTCAAAACGGTGTTGTTGAAAATGAAGTTGAGGTTGTGACTGAAGCGGTAGAAGGTCAGGGAGTGGTTGAACATCCTGAAATGCCGTCTGAAAAAAATGAGAAGAAAGCCAAACGCAAAAAAAACAAGGCGAAGAAGAAAAAAAATAAAGCCGAGGATTTGAATGCGCCTGATTTGTTGGGTACGAATAAGGGCGTGGAAACCATGTTCCGCAACGCCGTACGCTCGGAGATGGAATTGCTGGCGCTGGCGGCAACCAAAGCGAACATTATGATTTCGCTGAATGGTTTTATTGTTTCTGCACTGATGATTTCGGGTGCGTTTATTTTTTCATCGTCGCCCGAGTTTTTGATTCCGGCCAGTACGTTTATGATTACTGCCGCCGCGTCTATCGTGTTTGCATTGCTTTCTGCCTCGCCGGAACGTATCGGCAAAATGCAGGCGGCGCGTACATGGTTTAAGGATTTTGTCCGCGGCCGTTCTAAGCTGCGGGATTTGAAAACCCGCCTCAGCAGTACCGAAACGCGCTTTTTTGGCGGCAGCCAACCCAATATTTTGATTTATGAAGACCGAGTGAAACTGCAAAAAGATCAATATTGGGAAATGATGCAGGAAATTATGGGCGACCGTAAACAAATCTATGAAAAGATGAGCGATCATCTTTACTGGCTCGGTTTGTTGGCGGATAAACAGTTCAAATACATTAACTTATCTTACGCGGTATTCCGTTGGGGCTTGCTGGCTTCGTTGGTAGCATTTATCGGCGTGAAAACATTGCCGTCATTATTGACACCTCCGGCCAACAACGCGGCAGAGCTGCGTTCGCTGGGTATCAATATGTTTAACGGCGTATTTGAGCCTTCTGCCGTACAACAGCTTCCGGATGGTAAGTTGCTGATTGCGGAAGACGAACCCAACCATGCGTTCAGTATCATCAGCATTGATAAAACAGGCAGGTTTGTGGAAGACGAGGCATTGGATACGCGCGTGATTACCGGTTTCAAACGCCGCCTGAGCGACTTGGAGGCTTTGGCGCGCGACGATGAAGGCTTTATCTACGCACTGACTTCACATTCGCGTACCCGTAAAGGCAACCGTTCGCCCGACCGCGAACACCTGATGCGCTTTAAAATCCAAGACGGCAATATGTTGGGGCTGACCAGCTACGACAATCTGACGCAGGTTTTGGAAACCGACCACAAGCTGCATGATTTGATTCGCGAGCGAACCAAGGCAGAAG
This sequence comes from Neisseria subflava, assembly GCF_024205745.1. Lineage (NCBI taxonomy): Bacteria > Pseudomonadati > Pseudomonadota > Betaproteobacteria > Neisseriales > Neisseriaceae > Neisseria > Neisseria subflava. The sequence continues at coordinate 397,905 of NZ_CP073117.1, read as the reverse complement.
TTTCTTTTGAAGAAATCAATATTGAGGGCATGGCGTTTGATCCGGTGAAAAAACGTCTTGTTTTGGGATTTCGTGATCCTGAATTCAACAACATGGCTTTGGTCGCGTTTATCAGCAATCCGAAAGATGTATTTGAGCGCAATGCCAAACCTGAGTTTGATGAAGTGGCGGTGATTGATATTGATGGCGGCGGTATCCGTTCCCTCAACTATGATCCTGTGTTGAAAACCTACGTGATCGCCAATGAAGTGAAGGATGAGAATGGACAGAAATTCTCACAACTGTGGACTTGGAGCGGTAATCCGACCGATGAACCGCAAAAAATCTCTCTGCCTAATCTGCAACACATCACCAACGTTGAAGCCGTCGATTCGATTACCGTTAACGGCAAGCCGCAGATGATTCTGATGGGGGATGAAGGCAATGCTTCACAGAAAATTACTGCCAAATATATGTTGGTAGATTACAGTCAACTGGGTAAACAGTAAGTTATCTTGGCTACTGAATAAAAGGCCGTCTGAAACCATAAACTATCGGTTTCAGACGGCCTTCTTGTTTTCAGTAAAACAGGTTGATGGGTTTAAATACTCTAATCAATGATGATTAACCCAAAAAAGTGGACAAGTTTCAGACGGCCTTCAAACCATTGATGACACGTTTGTAGCAGGTATAAACCAATGCCGCGCAGGCCAACCACATAAGGATATAGAAAGTCGAATGGAAGCTGCCGGCGATTGCATACCATACGGCCAATGCGCCGATAAAGAATGCGCGGTCGCTTTTGCCGAATGGCCCGTCATAACGACGGCCGTTGCCATGAACTTGTCCCAAAACGCCGCAAAACTCGGTCATTGCCGCCAGCCAAATAAACAGGGCGATTTGCACGCCGCCGAAGGGCGCGATGAAGGCAAAAGGCAGATACAAAGCAGCATCGGCGACAATATCGGTGATTTCATTCAAATAGCCGCCTAATGCTGATTGCTGGCCGAACTCCCGTGCCAACATGCCGTCCATCGCATTCAATGCCATGCGGACAAACAACCAAATCGGCAAAAGCCAGAATAATGTGGATACACCTGCAAACAATGCTAAAAGCAAACCGATCAAAATGGAAACGGCACAGGCAAACAGAGTAACCTGATTGGCAGTAATGCCTTTTTGATACAGTCGCTTAACCATGGGGCGCAACAGGTTTTGAAATTTTGGTTTCAGGGCGTAGATGCTCATAATTATGCTATATAAAAGAAAATGAAGTGCCGTGATTATAGACGAAATCCGTTATAATCCGTCAATCTTCGAATCACGCGGTTCGCAAACCTCCCGCGTTAACAAAACTAGGAATTTACTATGGAAAAACAGCAGGCACTCGTTATTTTTTCGGGCGGGCAGGATTCAACAACCTGCCTGATTCAGGCAATTCAAACATATGGCCGTGAAAATGTGCAGGCCATCACTTTTCAATATGGGCAACGCCATGCCATCGAATTGGAGCGCGCGCGTTGGATTGCCCAAGATTTGGGCGTAAAGCAGACCGTACTCGATTTGAGCCTGATGCAACAGATTACGCATAATGCCTTGATGGATGATACGGCATCTATTGAAACAGCTTCAGACGGCCTGCCCAATACATTTGTAGATGGACGCAATGCTTTGTTTTTGCTTTACGCCGCTATTTACGCCAAAGGGCAGGGAATACGCCATATCATTGTCGGCGTATGCGAAACCGATTTTTCCGGTTATCCCGACTGCCGCGATGTGTTCGTCAAGTCGATGAATGTTACGCTGAATCTGGCCATGGATTACGCTTTTCAAATCCATACGCCCTTGATGTATTTAACCAAAGCGCAAACTTGGGCATTGGCGGATGAAATGGGTGCGTTGGATTACATTCGCGAGCACACACATACTTGTTATAACGGCATAGTCGGTGGTTGCCATGAATGCCCGAGCTGTATTTTGCGCGAGCGCGGTTTGTCAGAATATTTGGAAAGTAAAAAGGCCGTCTGAATTAAGAGAGGCATCTATTTCCAATATCCAGTTATACGAAAAGGCCGTCTGAAAAATTCATTTCAGACGGCCTTTGGCTATGTATTTTGTTCTGCTTAGAACAGCAAATCTGCCGGTTCACTGCTTGCCGGAGCATCTTTCACAGGAGAAGAGGCTGGGGCAGTAGCCGGTTCGGAAGCGGCTTTAGGTGCAGAGGCAGGGGCAGTAGCCGGTTCGGAAGCGGCTTTAGGTGCAGAGGCAGGAGCATCGGCCGGAGTGGTTGCCGGTTTGGCAGCAGGTTTTGCCGGTTTCACCGGAGTCGGACGAACGCTTTGTTTTGGTTCGGATGCTGCCTTGTTTGTATCGTCGGTAGCATCGACTTCGATTTCAGTGCCTTGAGGCAATACCACATCTTTAGCAGGAGCCGGTTTCGGCATAACTTTAGGTTTGCTGTAAGCATCTGTGCCGCTGGTCCATGCCAAAGATTTCAAGGGCGATTTGAGTTTCACGCCTTTGGCACAGGTCAGACAGTTTGCTGCGCCGGTGCGTCCTTTCAGGATTGCATCCACACGAGCGGCAGGAATGGTTTTACCGTGCGCTTTTGCCCAGGCGGCAATGCTTTTTTTCAGGGCAGCCGTATCAAGGTTTTTCTTGTCGTATGGGTCACGATAGGCAGCCAGCCACAAGTTTTGGTTGGCATCTTCGTTCAGGCTTGCCATTTGGTAGATAACGGAAGCAGGGGAACCTGTTGCGATGGTTTTGGCGAATTCCAATGCATCAGGCGATTTCATGCGCACGCAACCATGGCTGCGGACACCGGGTACGCTGGCAGGGGCATTGGTGCCGTGAATGCCAAGGCTCAATTTCGGGTCGCCAAGACGGACAAATACGGGGCCCAGCGGGTTATTTGGACCGGCCGGTACGCTTTTTACGCCGTCATTGCGTTCTTTTTGGATGGATTTAGGGATGTGCCAAACCGGATTGTAGGCTTTTGCGCCGATTTTATGTTCGCCCAGATTGGTTTGGGTCATGGCTTTGCCGACGGCAACGGGATAAATTTTGCTCAATTTACCGTTGTCGTAGAGGAACAAACGTTGTTGCGTAATATTGATAACGACGTGTTGTCCGGAAGAGGCGGGGGAGACGTCTGGAATAAGTGTGTTTGCAGCAGAGGCTGAAGTTAAAAGAGCGGCGGTCAGGCCGAACAGTATTTTTTTCATGTCGTCTTTTTTTGTAGGGTTTGAAATGAAAGTTTTTGGCGCATGATACCTGAAACTCTGTGTTTTTGTGAGAAAATATGCGCTTTCGGTATTGGAAGACAGTCAAACGGTCGGGTGGCGGCTGCGTGGCGGAAACGGTATGGGTGTGAAAGAACAGTATCAAGAGACGGAAGTTTTTTCTTTGGATTATGAGGGCAGGGGTGTTGCCAGAGTCGATGGGAAGACTGTATTTATCGGCGGTGCGCTGCCTGGGGAGCGTGTAACGTTTGTCATACATAAAGAGAAAAAGCAGTTTGCCGAGGCTCAGGTTGAAAAGGTTTTGAAGGCTTCTTCCGAACGTGTCGAGCCCGCGTGTTGCTATTTTGATACATGTGGCGGCTGTTCGCTTCAACATGTTTCTTTCGGAGCGCAAGTTGCGTTAAAGCAACGGATTTTGGAAGAGCAGTTGGAACGGATAGGTAAGGTCAAGCCGGAGCTAATTTTACCCCCTTTATATGGTTACTCCTGGTATTATCGTGATAGAGCACGTTTAAGTGTTTCGGTCGATAAAAAAGGCCGTCTGAAACTCGGTTTTCAGGCCAAAAAAAGCCATGATGTCGTCAATATCCGCTATTGCCAGATTTTGCCTAAACATGTGTCCGATAGATTGCCTGATGTCCGCAATTTGCTGCAAAAGCTGCATGATGACGGTGTAAAAGTGAAATTTGTTGAGTTTTATTGCGGGAAAAATGTGACAGTGCTCAACATTCGTTTCGTAAATCAACCGTTTGGACAAATATTAAGCGAATTGCGTAAATGGTTTGATAAGATATTGTCGGGTGCTGAAAAGGCATGGCAAATATGGTTGCAGGATCGTGCCGAGTCCTTGCCGTTTTACCCTGAGAATGCGCCTGCCCTGAACTATACTTTTGCTCAATTTGATATGGAAATGCCTTACAAACCCGGTGATTTTACGCAGATTAATGCGCAGCTGAACGAAGTGATGGTGGCAAGGGCCGTCAGACTTTTAAACCCTCAAAAAGGGGAGCGGATTGCCGATCTGTTTTGCGGTTTGGGTAATTTTAGTTTGCTGCTGGCAAAAAGTGGCGCATCAGTTGTCGGTATCGAAGGCGCCGATTATTTGGTAGATAGGGCAAGGGAAAATGCACGCCTGAATCGTTGTGCCGAGAATATGACGTTTTCTGTTGCAGACTTATTTGATACTGATGAAAAGACTGTTGAGTCGTGGGGCAATTTGACAAGATGTTGCTCGATCCGCCGAGAAATGGGGCTTATGCTGTTGTCAAATCGCTACACAAGCCGTTTTTGCCTCAGAAGATAGTGTATGTTTCGTGTAATCCATCAACATTTGCACGAGATGCCGGTGTCTTGGTTGATAAGGGCTATAAGTTTAAGGCGGCAGGAATCATGAATATGTTTGCACAAACCTCGCATGTTGAATCCATTGGTGTGTTTGAGTTGTAAATTGGTATCAAGTCCTTTATGTAAGTAGGGTTTTTAATGTAAAAATGAGTGCATTCATGTTATCATCATTCGTTTGGGGAATGAATAACGTTGAAGTTGCGTGTAAAGCAACAGATGTTAATAAATGCAGTTTGCAGCACAAGACCGGGAGGTGTTCTTGAACTATCAATTTTTAACTATTTTTTTGCTGGTGCTTTTTTTGCTGGTGTTGGTTTTTGTTCGTCATAAACAAAGTAACAATTCAGACAAACAAAGCGCGCATGCATCAAAAAGCGGCCGTACATCTGCTGCTCATACAGCCTCCTCTGAGGATGGAAACGACTGGATTGAGAAAGTCAACCAGACAGTTTCCAATGCGGATAATCAAGACTGGGAATGGGGTGGAAGCGGCTCAAACGATGCAACAGCTTCTGTTTCCGCACAAGAAGTCGATCCGTTGACCGAATATCAGGTTTATAAACAGTTCGGCTATGAGAGCAAAGCAGCGGAGTCTTTGGCCGGTTATCTCAATACTTTGGAAGACGGTGCGCCGGAAAAACTGGTTCATGAATTAATCGGTTTGAATCTGCGAGTCGGTAATATCGACATGCTGGCGGATACGCTTGAGCGTCATAGTGCTTCCCTTTCTGAAGACAGCGTAGCCGAATACCTGAAAGCCGGTCTGGCTTTGGATTCTACTAACCTGCGCCTGCGTGTTTTTGCCGAGCATCATCTCGGTTGGAATATGCAGGAAGTAGATCGTCAAATTGGCGAACAAAGCGGTTTGGAAGTTGCTTCCGACGAGCATATTGCTTTTGAAAACGATTCGGTTGAACGCATTGTCGTTCCAGGTATGGGCAAACGTGCGCCTATCGTATTAGGTAAGAAAGATTTTGGCGAAATCAGCCCTGAAGAGATGGGGGCAGTTATTGGTTTTGCCAAACCGGAGCGTAGTGCAAAAATCCTGAAAGACAAGATCAGCTACGAGACTGCTTTGCATCAATACAATAAAGCAATCCAAACTTCTGCGAAGCCTGCTGGTCTCATTATCGATGCCTTGCGTCTGGATTATCAGAATGAAGAAGTAGGGCAGTTTGCCAAGCATCTGTGGAAGCTTTACCACTCTTTGGGTCAATATGGCCGTCAAGTAAAAGAACGTATGCTTGGTTGGGGTTATAGCCTTGGTTATCACGAAATTTTTGATGACTTGGAAAAAGGGCCGTCTGAACAGCAAATTAAAGAAATTGGCTTGAAACGTGGTTATATTCAGCCAAGTTCTTTGCAGATGAAAGCCAAATATCGTGAGTTGGTTCAAAAAGACTCTTCAGTTATCAGCGCCAGCTCTTCACCAGCTGATGAAGCTCTGAAAGAAGTGGAATCTTTGTTGGCCTACGGTCAGTTGGATTTGGCCATTGGTACTTTGGAACAGGCTGTTTTGCAGTATCCTCAAGAATCGCAGTTGTACATTATCTTGTTTGATTTGTACGAACGCGTTGAAGATTGGGGACGTTTGGAACAATTTCTGCGCTTGTTGCGTGAACGTGTTGTCAGCCTGCCTGAAGAGGTTGTCTTGGCAATGAGCCGTCTCTTGCAACGAATGAACCAATATTCAAAAAAATAAGATAATCGTAGAAAGTACGAGTGATGAATAATCATTTACCAAAAATTAAAACCATACGGGTTATGCTACAGGAGATGGGTGAGCAACAGCAGGCGGTATTCCGTATGGCATTTAAAATGCACAATACGACGAATTACGTCATCGTTTCCTCTGATTCTGATGAAAAACCGGACTTGATATTGGTTGATACCGATACTCCGGTAGGTGTAGAGGCTTGGAAAGAGTCGAAGAAAACTTATCCGGAAGTACCTGTGGCTATGTTTTCTTCCGAGTTGCCGACAGTAACAACTCCTTATTTGGCTAAGCCGGTCAAATTCGATACCTTGTTTCCTGTTTTGCGCAGCCTGGCTCAAGGCGGCAATGTTTTTGAGCCGTCTGAACAACAAGCGGCTGAAGAGAATAAAAGACAATCAAATTCCGATGGCACAAGAAAAGCAACTATTCGCCGATTTAATCCAAATAAAGGCTTGTTGGGTGCGCTGAAATTTGCCAGTCAAGGACACCAAGATATTGCTGTCTTGCATGAAGGTAAGCCGATATTAATCGTGTTTCCTAGCATCCAGCGAGTACTGTTGACAGTCAGTGCCAACGAGTTAGAGAAATTGTGTAAGAACGATAACTTGGCTGTCGTGTGTAAGGCTGTTCCTGATAATCCTCAATGGAAAGAAAAAGCCAAAGTCACCATTATGTCATGCTTGTGGCAAATGGCTATTTGGACTGCATCAGGCCGTCTGATTTATCCGATGACACCGCAAACTGTCTTTACACTCAAGCGTTGGCCAAACTTAACCCGTTTGGCACATGTTCCGGAATCTATGCGTTTGTCGGCATTTCTGACGAAAACATCTGTTAATCTGAACATCCTCTATAAAGTCATGCCTTTAGAAATGCCTGATATTTTGAACTATTTATCGGCAACATATATGACAGGCTTTTTGGCGACAGATACAGAGTTTGCAACTGATGCGAACAATACGCCTTCGTTGAACGAACAGATTGATGTGAATAGCAAAGACGTACCTGAAACAGCAATGAGCAAAGAGGCTCAAAAAATTGCCGGTCCGTCGAAAGAACAACCTCGCGGCCTGTTGCAACGCCTGATGCGTAAGTTGCTGGGTAAATCGTAAAGGACACGTCATGAAAGAAAATAAAATTATCTTTACCGGTCCTGTTGGCGTAGGTAAAACCACTGCAATTTCAGCTTTATCTGATGAACCACCGGTTCAAACCGATGCATCCGCATCCGATATGACACTTGTCCGCAAGGGGTACACAACTGTGGCAATGGACTACGGTGTCATTCATTTGGATGAAGAAACCAAGGTTCACCTGTATGGTACGCCTGGTCAGGAGCGTTTTAATTTCATGTGGGAAATTCTGAGCCAAGGCAGTATGGGCTTGGTGCTTCTTTTGGATAATACAAGAAGCAATCCATTGAAAGACTTGCAATTCTTCTTGGATGCATTCCGGGAGTTGCTGAAAAAAGCACCTCTGGTTGTAGGGGTAACGAAGATGGATATCCGATCCTTACCAAGCGTGGATGTTTATCAAAAATATTTAGCACAGAATAATTTTAATGTACCGGTTTTTGAGATTGATGCGCGTCGAGAAGACGATGTAAAACAATTGGTTACTGCCATGTTGTTCTCAATTGACCCCGGATTAGAGGTATAAGATGGAAGCGACACTCTCTTTACAAGCAAATTTATATCCTAAGATTACACCGGCGGGTGCGTATTATGCTGTTTCAAGTGATACGCCCAGTGCCAGCAGAACTTTATTGTATGGTCTGTTGCGTGCAGAGCCGTCTGAAACCATCAGCAGTGAAAAAATCTTGGCGTGGGCGGATACCAGTGACATCAATACCGCTTTGAACCTGCTATACCGCCTCCAACGCTTGGAATTTTTGTATGGTGATGAGGAAATCAGTACAGACGATATCCATTTGACTGACGAGCAATTGCCTACATTGTTGGAACAGTTGTCTAATTCTGGCAAAGCTTTATTGGCTGATGAAAACGGTTTGTATTTTGCCAATGCCAATTTCCATCACGAGGCTGCGGAAGAGTTGGGTCTTTTGGCGAGCGAAGTGGCCAAAATGGAAGACAATCACCGTCTTTTGATTCGCAATAACCTGCATATCAATAATAGTGCATGGGGTATTTGTGATCCTTCAGGCCAAAGTGAATTGACCTTTTTCCCTCTGTATATTGGCATGACCAAGCTGATTTTGGTAATTGGCGGAATGCCTGACTTAAATAAAGAGGCTTTTGTTACTTTGGTTAAAGTGCTGTACCACCGATACGGCAGCCGTTGATTTTTGCCTGACCGATATTTATTTTAGAATGGAGCGACTATGCAACAACTATTAATCTCTGTATTAAGCGATTTGAACAATACCTCTGCTGATATCACTGCTTCTGCAGTTATTTCTACAGACGGCCTGCCGATCGCAACCATGCTGCCTTCCCACCTGAATGCAGACCGTGTAGGTGCGATGTCGGCAACGCTTTTGGCATTGGGCAATCGTTCTGTACATGAGTTGGCTTGCGGTGAGTTGGATCAGGTAATGGTTAAAGGTAAAAATGGCTATATTCTGTTGAGTCAAGCAGGTGAAAATGCAGTGTTGGCATTGATGGCAAAAGAAAGCGGTAAATTGGGCTTGATTTTGTTGGATGCGAAACGTGCGGCCAAACAAATTGCTGAAATCTTATAAAAGTTTTATAAATTAAAAAGATATAAAAATATTTTTGTTTTTATATAGATTGTTGCTTGACAGGTTTCTGATATTTTCTATATAATCCTATCCTTAATTCCCCGATAGCTCAGTCGGTAGAGCGACGGACTGTTAATCCGCAGGTCCCTGGTTCGAGCCCAGGTCGGGGAGCCAAATTTTAAAACCACCATGTTACATGGTGGTTTTTATTTTATCTATTGGTTAATATTTTAAGATATTTTGATGATGATTGATTAAATGATTATACTTAATTTATCAGCCTTTATAGGAACAAATTATTAAAGTGCCATCACAACCATCCATGTGAAAAGTGGAAAAGAGTTTTGGAAAGCTATAAATCGTAGCAATCCAAAAGATAAAACAATTTATGAAGTAAAATAATTTATGAAAGGTTAAAAATGATTTACTCAGCAAAGCTAAAAAAAATGGATGAAACAATTGAGGAATTTGCATATTTTTCTATAGAAAATAACGATCTATATTGTTTCCTTAATTGTTGTCCAATGGCTATTGAAGTGAATAAAGTTTACAATGTGGAACTTGACTATTTCATTATTGATGAGTTTATATTGGAAGAGGTTAATACAGATGAATCTGTTATTATTCCTTTTGAAAGAATAGGTGATAGTACACAATATAAGATAACAGGTAGGCTAGATGGCAATACATTTACAGCTGGAAATATTTGCTTTGAAGATGATGCTCTTCAATTAGAATATTCTTATTTAGATGGCAGATTAATTACTTTAACTGTATGGAGATTAAGTATATCCGTAATTTCTGAAAGAATATAATCGTTATATTTTCTAAGAAAATTATTGCCTATATAAATCGTGCCGTCTGAAAAGAATCCCAATTTTCAGACGGCTTGAGACCTTGGCAAAATCCCCTAAATTTCTACCTATTTAGGAGGAGCATTTGGGTATCCGGGGAAAAGGGAGACTTTTGGGGAAAAAGAAATTTAGATATGGAATAGTTGAAATCTTGTGTCCGGGTTGCGGCGATTGGCTACAGGGGGTTTGCAAAGGTTTCAACATTTAACTAACGCTCGATGGACATTAGAGTTCCACAAGGTACCATCATCTTTTAAGGGTGGTGTATTGGAGCTTAAATTTCAATAATTTATAAAGGATATTCCCGTGGATAAGAAACAAAAATTTGAGATTCTTGATTTTAATTTGAAGTTGTCTGCGATCTTTAATTCATATAAAGAATACATGCATATTGATCTTCAAGATCCGAACTTAAAAGATAAATTCTGTTCTTTTCTTGAAGAGCTTATAGATGATGGTTCAATTCGTTTGTATGATTATACTAATGGTATTGGAACTCCTCTGACTGGAACTTCAAAAGAACAGGTGCAGAAATTAAAAGACATATGGCCGACTTTGGAATATGCCCAAGAAGTCTTTCCTGAAGACCCTTGGTATTACTTGGAATGGCTTTGGTGGGATATTTTGAGCACCATAGGTTTGGACGGCATACCGAATATTGATATTTATGAGACGGTATAATGTGTAAGATTTGAGGTATTGGCAAAATCCTCTAAATTTCTACCCAGGCATTTAGGGGATTTCTTATGAGAATCTTCTTTCAGCAAACCGAACAAGCTGAGACCTTTGCAAAAATAGTCTGTTAACGAAATTTGACGCATAAAAATGCGCCAAAAAATTTTCAATTGACTAAAACCCTCCTAATATTGAGCAAAAAGTAGGAAAATCAGAAAGGTTTTGCATTTTGAAAATGAGATTGAGCATAAAATTTTAGTAACCTATGTTATTGCAAAGGTCTCAAGCTATGATCACCATATACATCGACCGACTCCTTTTGTTAAAGCTGGAGAAAGTGATTGATTGACAGCTGTAGGCTGTTTTTAAAAGAAAATATGCTGTCAGACTTTGCCTTTCTTTCGCCAAACTGATAAACTGTTTGCCATCATTTTTGACCGAGGCATAAATTTTTCATGAAAGACGCAGAGCAGAGTAGTTGTTATACCGCTTCTTTCCCTTTATTTATGTCCGAACTTTGGCAGTCTGTCCGTTTTAAGCGGAACGGCTGCCTTTTTGTATTTTAAAGGAACACAATCATTATGGATTTCAGTTGGTTGGCAGAGCCGCATACTTGGATAGGCTTTGCCACGCTTCTGGTTTTAGAAGTTGTTTTAGGTATTGATAACCTTGTTTTCGTAGCGATTTTGGCAAACAAGGTTAAACCGTCGCAACGTGATAGGGCGCGGATAACGGGCTTGGGTTTGGCCGTTGTTATTCGGATTTTCATGCTGGGCTTTATGGCGCACATCATGACGCTGACGCGTCCTTTGTTTGAGCTGGGCGGCTTGGATATTTCCGGTAAAGATATGATTATGTTTGCCGGCGGTATTTTCCTGCTTTATAAAGCGACTACCGAGCTGCACGAACGCCTTGAAGGCCACAATCAATTTGCTGTTGCTGAAGGGCAGAAGAAGCATTCCGCTTTTTGGGGCGTTGTGGCGCAAATCTTGATTTTGGATGCGGTTTTCTCTATCGATTCTGTCATTACGGCAGTGGCGATGGTGGATCATATTGTGGTGGCAATGGGTGCGGTTGTTGTGGCGATGACGGTGATGATTTCTGCCAGCAAACTGTTGACTGCCTTTGTGGACAAACATCCGACCGTTGTGATGTTGTGTCTGGGTTTCTTGTTGATGATTGGTTTCAGTCTGATTGCGGAAGCCTTCCATTTTCATATTCCGAAAGGCTATTTGTATGCGGCGATCGGCTTCTCGATTTTGATCGAACTGTTTAATCAGGTTTCGCAAAAGAATGCCCGCAAAAATGACTACATCAGCACTTCTTGGCGTAAGCGCACTGCTGAAAATGTGTTGGGTATGATGGGTATCCGCGAAAGCATTTTGGCAAAAGCAGGCGATAATGGCGGCGATGACGAGCATTTTGAAGAAAACGAAAAATCTATGATTCGCAGTGTACTGACTTTGGCGGAGCGTCCGATTATGGGCGTGATGATTCCGCGTCGGGAAATCGAAAAATTGGATATTTCCCAAAGCCGGGAAGAACAAAATGTGCAGCTGAAAAATACGCCGTATAGCCGTTTGTTGGTTGTCGGTAAAGCAGGTGTAGATGAGCCTTTGGGCTATATCAGTAAAAAAGATTTGCTGAACCAGCTGCTTGAATCGGGAGAAATCAATATTCAGACGGCCTTGCGCCAGCCATTGATTTTGCCGGACAGTACGACGGCGTTGAATGCGATTGAATTGTTCCGTCAAAGCAGCGCGGATTATGCGTTGGTGGTGGATGAGTTCGGTGCGGTGTTAGGCATGGTAACCATGAAAGATTTGTTGGAAACCATTGCCGGTGAATTCCCCGAAGAGTTTGAGCGTGAGGAAGAAGAAGCTGCTCCAGCCAGTCAGGATGAAACACTGTCTGTGGATGGTGCATTGGAGTATGTGGAATTGGCTTCTCAGTTAAATCTGCCTGCTCAAGAGGAAGATGCGGATTTTCATACCGTTGCCGGCTTGATTATGGAAGAGTTGCAAAGTATTCCTGATGTAGGAGATTTCATCGATTATCACGGCTGGCGTTTTGAAGTGGTTGAAAAAGACGGACAACGGATTGCCCGTGTGAAAATCAACCGTTTGCCAGAAGAGGAATAAGTAAAGGCTAATATAGTAAAGGCCGTCTGAAAATGTTCAGACGGCCTTTTTATTGATTCAACTTTAGTTGCCGTAATGTCCCGAGCCTAAGATTCGGTGTGAATGTGCGCCGGTTGCATGGTGGGGATTGCTCGGAACTTGATTGCACCAACAGGCTGCAAGCCAGGCGAAAGCGGCGGCTTCGACCCATTGTGGGTCAAGATGGAGCTTGGCTGTGCTGTGCAATTTGGTGTCAGTAGAAAACAGGGTTTCCAAGTCTTGCATCAAAACCGGATTGCGGATACCGCCGCCGCAGATATAAAGATTATGAATCGCCGGAGCAGCTTGCTTGGTTGCATCAAAAATGGTTTGTGCGGTATAAAAGACCAATGTGCGTATCACATCTTCCGGCTTTTCATCACCTTTCAGACGGCCTTGAAGCCAGCTTAGGGAAAATAACTCTCGGCCTGTACTTTTCGGATAAGGGCGGCTGAAGTAAGGATGGTCGAGCAGGGAAGCGAGCAGGTCTGGGAGGACTTTGCCTTGTGCGGCTTTTTCCCCGTTTTTGTCGTAAGGCTGTCGCCAAATATGTTGCATCCATGCATCCATCAGCATATTGCCGGGGCCGGTATCGAAGCCGAAAGAAGGGCTGTCGGGCGGAAGAATGCTGATATTGGAAATGCCGCCAATGTTGAGTACGGCACGAGTTTCATTCGCATCTTGAAACAGCGCTTCGTGAAAAGCGGGGACGAGGGGCGCACCTTGACCGTTGCAGGCAAGGTCGCGACTGCGGAAGTCGCCGACCGTGAAAATGCCGGTCAGTTCGGCTAAAAGCGAGAGGTTGACCAGTTGAATGCTGTAACCGTGTTCTGGCGCATGGCGGATGGTTTGTCCGTGGCAGCCGATCGCGACAATGTCTTTGGCTGATAGGTTTTGTTCTGTCAATAGTTGTTGGACGGTTTGGGCGTATAGGCGGCTGAGTGTTTGCGCCAGGATATTGCTTCTGTGCAATTCATTTTCGCCTATGTCTTGCAGTGCCAATAATTCTTGACGCAGGCCGTCTGAATAGGGTAGAAAGCTATGAGCAACGGCGCGTTGCCATTGCTTGCCCTGCATTTGAATCAGTACGGCATCGGCACCGTCCATGCTGGTTCCGGACATGATGCCGATATAGTATTGGGGTTGCATTTCGGTTACAGAAAGAGAAGGTAAAATGACATTTTAACGCCTTTTGACGTTTTTACGGGAATTTCGGCATTTAATGTAAATAGTTGGTGCAAGAAAGATTACAAAGAGGTTAAAATAACGCGACTCAACATGTTTTCCAAAAGGAAACTTTCCATGGCTCAAACTCAGTCGAGTGCGAACTTGAAGCTGATTAATACAGTTTTTGCCGCTATGCTTGTGAGCATGGTCGGCTATTTTATTTATTGGGGACTGGGTTATACCCACTACAACCACTCAGTCCTGTTTATTCTTGCTACCTTTTTCGGCGTCTTCATGGCGTTTAATGTGGGTGGTAACGATATTGCCAACTCTTTCGGTACAAGTGTCGGCTCCGGCACATTGACCATTCCTCAAGCTTTGTTGATTGCGGCAGTATTTGAAGTCAGCGGTGCAGTGATTGCCGGTGGTGAGGTAACAGATACCATCCGTAAGGGTATTGTCGATTTGAATGGCATGCATCTGGATCCGATGCAGTTTGTCTTTATTATGATGTCTGCGCTTTTGGCTGCGGCATTGTGGTTGCTTTTTGCATCGCGCAAAGGCCTGCCGGTTTCCACGACACATGCCATTATCGGCGGTATCGTCGGTAGCGCCTTGTGTATGGCGGCATTGAACGGTGTGGATTCCGTTGCGCTGATTCAATGGGACAAGTTGGGCGAAATTGCCTTGTCTTGGATATTGTCTCCGGTTTTGGGCGGCATCGTTTCCTATCTGTTGTTTTCACGAATCAAGAAAAACGTTTTGGACTACAACTCTTGGGCCGATAATACGCTCAAAGGCATCAAGCTGGAGAAGAAAGCTTATAAAGAAGAGCATCGCCTGTTTTTTGAAGCCTTAAGTGAATCTGAAAAAGTCGAATACGCCACCAAAATGGCGCACGATGCCCAAATTTATGATGAGCCAGACTTTGATCCTGCAGAATTGCAGTCTGAGTATTATCGCGGTCTGCACCGCTTTGACAGCCGTAAGGGTGAAGTAGATTCTTACAGAGCCCTGCATTCTTGGGTGCCGTTTATTGCTTCTGTCGGCGGTATGATGATTGCGGCCATGTTGATTTTCAAAGGTCTGAAAAATCTGCATTTGGGCATGAGCAATGTGAACAGCTTTCTGACCATTTTCATGATCGGCGCGGCTATTTGGATGGGTACGTTTGTATTTGCCAAAAGTTTGAAACGCAAAGATTTGGATAAATCGACTTTCCAAATGTTCTCATGGATGCAGGTATTTACCGCTTGCGGTTTCGCATTCAGCCATGGCGCGAACGATATTGCCAATGCGATTGGTCCATTTGCTGCGATTATGGATGTGTTGCGTACCAACAGCATTACCGCTCAAAACGCCGTGCCACCGATTGCCATGTTGACTTTCGGTATCGCTTTGATCGTCGGCTTGTGGTTTGTCGGTAAAGAAGTGATTAAAACCGTAGGCACCAGCTTGGCAGAAATGCACCCTGCCTCCGGCTTCTCAGCAGAGCTTTCGGCCGCCGCCGTCGTGATGGCCGCATCATTTATGGGCTTGCCTGTTTCCAGTACCCATATCTTGGTGGGTGCTGTTTTGGGTATCGGCTTGGTTAACCGCAATGCCAACTGGAAATTGATGAAACCGATCGGCCTTGCTTGGGTTATTACCTTGCCTGCCGCTGCCGTTTTGTCTGTTGTCAGCTATTTGGTTTTACAAGCAGTGTTTTAATTGATTATTTGATTTAAAAAGGCCGTCTGAAAGATATTTCAGACGGCCTTTTATGTTCATAAGAGGAGATTTTAGTTTGCTTTAATGTCGAACAAATAATGTTGTTCAATGTTTGAACTGATACAAGAATAATCAAGGTAATACAGAAATACCTTATTGGGAATATCTTGGAAAAGATTTTGGTTTCAAAACTTAGAGTAGTAAGGCAAACAAAGCTATTTTTAATCAGTTTACTATAATGTTAGGGCAATAAAAAAGCCCCAATTCATCGACGTTTAAGTGCCGTATTGAATTGGGGTTTTTCTATTTAGTATGAGCCTTATCAGGCCGTCTGAACATTATTCAGCAGCTTCGTTGGTCTCAGCTTGAGCAGGAGCCGCTTCTGCTTCGGCGGTAGCCTTAGCGGCTTGACGTTCGGCTTGTGCAGCCAATGCTTGTTGAACGGCTGGGTGTTGTTGGGCGATGGTTTGTTCTTCTGTGCTGACTTCGCCTTTGAAGCGGTTGTTCAAGTCAAAACGTTTGCCGCCGCGAGCCAGGGCTTTCAGATAGCGCGGACGGCGGCAGTGGTTGGCCAGTACGCGTGCAATCAGTGCAGGGTCGTATTGGGGCAGGGCGGCAACCAAGTCTTGGTCGATACCAACGGCCAACGGTTTGAATCGTTTGAATACATCATATTTGCCGTAAATGTGGTCGGCAATCATGTCTGTCTGTTTTTTCTTGCTCATGGTTTGGACGGCAGATTTCAGCGCAGCGCCCAAAGCGGTTTCTTGTGCCATTGCGGTTGTATTCCTCTAATATAAATCCGTATTTTCGTCATACGGCAATAAGGTGCTATTGTAGTATAAAGACTGTGATTTGGCTAAATTTTTCTGAGAATATTCGATTCTAAATGTTTAGTTTCAGACGACCTCAAGTGGGCAGATGTCGCGCTTCGTATTTTTCAGCCTCCGAAGAGGATTTGAAGTACCCATTCAATCTTTACTGAGCTTCTTTTTGCAATAACAGACCGATTTTGCTGTTTTGGGTCTGTTCAATATTTGGCAGAATGTCGTCAGCAGTAAACGCTTCACCATCATTGCCCACGCTGCGCAAGTAATAATGAGTGTCACCGCTGCGTTCGTAATAAAACAGTCGGAGCGGTTCGGAACTCAAAGGCGTAGTACTCGTATCGTACATAAATATCGGCTTGTTCGGCTGAGATTCTTGGAGCTGCTCTAATGATTCAGGATAGACACCGTGTTGCAGACGGTAGAATTCGACTTCGGAAACCAAACTAGACAAAGTATTTACCGTCAGTTGCTGCCTCAGTTCGTCGTACACACCTCCTCGCTGAACAAAGCCGAAATAAAACAATGTGCCGTAAAGTGCAACGGTGCATAACATTCCTAAGGAGGCAATCAAGGCAACAATTTTTGCACCACGTTTGCGCCATCCCAATATACTTAAAACCAAAGCCGCTATGCCGAAGATCAAACCGATAAGCGGAATAAAGGAAACGCCTGCAAGGACATAGGCGGCTGTGTGGATTTTGGCAGGTGGTGCGACGGATGTGTGGTTTTCAGTATTTTCCATTGTAAGGTCCTGATATATAGTTTAAGGCCGTCTGAAAAGTGCATATTATAATATCATATAAATAGGCGTTTTCAGACGGCCTTTTTAGATATTACCCACGAGTCTTGGCAATATCTGGCGTATCAACCACTACGTCGGCATTTTGCGCACGATGGCGTAAGGCGTGGTCAATCAATACCAAGGCCAGCATGGCTTCTGCAATCGGAGCGGCGCGTAGGCCGACGCAGGGGTCGTGTCGGCCGTGTGTGGCAAGCTCGACAGGGTTGCCCTCTATATCAATGCTGCGACGCGGTGTAGCGATGGAACTGGTCGGTTTGATGGCAATATTCACATGAATGTCTTGTCCGGTGCTGATGCCGCCCAAGATGCCGCCTGAGTGGTTGGATAGAAAACCTTGAGGCGTGAGCTCGTCGCCATGCTCGCTGCCGCGTTGCGTTACGCTATCAAAACCTGCACCGATTTCAACGCCTTTGACGGCATTAATGCCCATCATGGCATAGGCAATTTCTGCATCGAGGCGGTCAAAAACCGGTTCGCCCAAGCCGATAGGGACGTTGGCTGCTTCGATATGAAGTTTTGCGCCGACAGAATCCAATGATTTGCGCACGCTGTCCATATAGTTTTCCAAGTCCTCAATTTGGCTTTGGTTTGCTGCAAAAAAAGGATTTTGGGAAATATATTCGTAACCTTCAAACTGGATTTCTTTTTCACCGACTTGGGTCACGTAGGCGGTAATTTCCGTGCCGAATTTTTCTTTCAGCCATTTTTTAGCGACTGCTCCGGCGGCAACACGTGCGGCGGTTTCGCGGGCGGAACTTCTACCTCCGCCGCGGTAGTCGCGTGTGCCGTATTTGTGCCAGTAGGTGTAATCGGCATGGCCGGGGCGGAAACTGGTGGCGATATTGCCATAGTCTTTGCTGCGTTGGTCGGTATTGCGGATCAGGAGGGCGATGGGTGTGCCGGTGGTTTTGCCTTCGAATACGCCGGAGAGGATTTCGACTTGGTCGGCTTCGCGGCGTTGGGTAACGTGGCGGCTGGTGCCGGGTTTACGGCGGTCAAGGTCAAATTGGATATCCGCTTCGCTCAATTCTAATCCGGGCGGGCAGCCGTCAATGATACAGCCCAAGCCTGCGCCGTGGCTTTCGCCGAAAGTGGTAACGGTAAAGATTTGTCCGAAAGTATTGCCTGCCATAGGGATACTCTTTTGAAATTGGGTGTGGAAATTTTTTGCTTGTTTGGATAATTCTCAGGCCGTCTGAACAGTGAAACGAGAATCTTTGACTTCATTGTTACATCTGTTCAGACGGCCTTTTGAGATGACTGCTTAGTTCAATTTACCGTGGCACTGTTTGTATTTCAGGCCGCTGCCGCAAGGGCAAGGATCGTTGCGGTGAACAATCAGGCCATTTTGTGCAAGCGCTTCAGGGCTGAAGTCTGTGCCGTCAGGATCAAACGCTTCGGTAACCAAATCGGTTTGCGATTGACCGAGCAATTCTTCCATATCAGGCGCATCGGAGTGGACGGTTTGAACATCGCTGACGCTTTGTGCGGCAGTGTGGTCGTATTCGCTGTTGCGCTCGATTTGAACGGCGGTCAGCAAAGCGGCAATGTTTTGTTTGATGCCGCGCCACAGGTTTTCAAACATGGCGAAAGCTTCGCGTTTGTATTCCTGTTTCGGATTTTTCTGAGCATAGCTGCGCAGATGGATACCTTGGCGCAAGTAGTCCATAGCGGCGAGGTGTTCGCGCCATTGGTTGTCGATAACTTGCAGCATAACATTGCGTTCAAAATCTGACATAGCCTGTTTGCCGACCAATTCGACTTTTTCGGCATACTCGTCTTCGATGCGCTTGATGAGGCGTTCTTTAATGTCTTGGTTGTCCAAAGTGCTGTCTTCTTTCAGCCAACCTTTAATATCGACATGCAGGCGGAAATCGGCGGCAAGTTGGTGCTCCAATGCCGGAATGTCCCATTGCTCTTCCATGCTGTCAGGCGGGATGTGGTAATCAACCAAGTCGCTGATAACGTCGGCGCGGATTTCGCGGGTCAAATCGCTGACGTCTTTGCTGGTCAGGATTTCGTTGCGTTGATGGTAAATCACTTTACGTTGGTCGTTGGCAACGTCATCGTATTCCAAAACTTGTTTGCGCATATCGAAGTTGCGGCCTTCGACTTTACGTTGTGCGCCTTCGATTTGACGGGTCAGCAGACCGTGTTCGATGGCGACGCCGCGCTCAGGTGCCAGACGGTTGAGGATGGCGGCAGCACGGTCGAGTGCAAACAGGCGCAGCAATGGGTCTTCAAACGACAGATAGAAACGGCTGGAGCCAGGGTCACCTTGACGACCGGCACGACCCCGTAATTGGTTGTCGATACGGCGGCTTTCGTGGCGTTCGGTACCGATAATGTGCAAACCGCCTGCAGCCACAACTTGGTCGTGTTCGGCTTGCCAACCGCTTTCAAGGGCGGAAATTTGCGCTTGTTTTTGCTGTTCGCTCAAGGTTTCATCTGCACGGATGGCTTCGATTTGATGTTTGAGGTTGCCGCCCAAGACAATATCGGTACCGCGGCCGGCCATGTTGGTGGCAACGGTAATTGCGCCCACTTTACCGGCTTGAGCCACAATCAATGCCTCGCGCTCGTGTTCTTTGGCGTTCAGAACGTTATGTGGTAGACCTGCTTTGCGTAACAAGTCAGAAACCAGTTCGGAGTTTTCGATGCTGGTTGTACCGACCAAAACCGGCTGGCCGTTTTTGTGGCATTCGGCGATGTCTTTGACAACGGCTTCAAATTTTTCTTCGGCTGAGCGGAAGATTTGGTCGTTGAAGTCTTTACGTTGTACAGGACGGTTGGTCGGGATGATGACGGTTTCGAGGTTGTAAATGCTTTGGAACTCGAATGCTTCGGTGTCGGCCGTACCGGTCATGCCGGACAGTTTGTTGTACAGACGGAAGTAGTTTTGGAAGGTAATAGATGCAAGCGTTTGGTTTTCGCGTTTGATTTCTACACCTTCTTTGGCTTCAACGGCTTGGTGCAAGCCTTCGGACCAACGGCGGCCGGCCATCAGACGGCCTGTGAATTCGTCCACAATCACGATTTCGCCGTCTTGAATGACGTAGTGTTGGTCCTTGTGGAACAGGGTGTGCGCGCGCAATGCAGCCATGAGGTGGTGCATCAGGGAAATATTGGCGGCAGAGTAGAGCGAATCGTTTTCCTGCAATAAGCCCATTTGAGTCAGGATTTGCTCGGCGTGTTCGTGACCGGCTTCGCTTAGGATAACTTGGTGTGCTTTTTCATCTACCCAGTAATCACCTTCGCCTTCTTCGGTTTCTTGGCGGATAAGGTGGGCAGGAACGGCATTCATCACGCGGTAGAGCTGGATGTTGTCATCCGCCTGGCCGGAAATAATCAGTGGCGTACGCGCTTCGTCAATCAGAATGGAGTCCACTTCGTCGACTACGGCAAAGTTCAATTCGCGTTGAACTTTGTCGTATTGGTCGGTCACCATATTGTCGCGCAGGTAGTCGAAACCGAATTCGTTGTTTGTACCGTAAGTAATGTCGGCACCGTAAGCAGTCTGGCGTTCGAAAGGTTGCAAATCGGCGACGATCACGCCGACGCTCAAGCCTAAGAAATTGTATAACGGCTCCATAATGCTCGCGTCACGGGAGGCGAGGTAGTCGTTGACGGTAACGACGTGTACGCCTTTTCCTGACAATGCATTCAGGTAAACGGCAAGGGTGGCCACCAGAGTTTTACCTTCACCGGTACGCATTTCGGCGATTTTGCCGTTGTGCAGGACCATACCGCCGATCAGCTGTACATCGAAGTGGCGCATGCCCAATACACGGCTCGATGCTTCGCGGCAGACGGCAAAGGCTTCGACCAAAATGTCGTCCAAGCTTTGTCCGTCGGCGAGACGTTGTTTGAATTCGGCTGTTTTAGCTTGCAGTTCTGCATCGCTCAAGGCCTGCATTTGTTTCTCAAGCGCGTTGATTTTGGCAACGGATTTACGATATTGTTTCAGCAGGCGGTCGTTGCGGCTGCCGAAGATTTTCTTAGCAATGTTTGTCAGCATGAATAATTCCTGCGCCTTGATATAATAGTGGGCGAAACTGAGATTTTAACACAAGCGCTTGTATAACGCGGTAATGCTGTTTGAAATAAAGGCGGTTTTGCTGTATTTCAATTGTAATTGTTTGGTTAATTCACTGAGAGGCCGTCTGAAACTATGGATTTAGCACAATTAGGCAAGCGCGATCATTTATTGGAGGGCTTGTTGCAACAATCGCAACAATGGCGGAAATTGGATGCAAAAATCAAAACGGTTTTGCCGGCCAACCTGCATCCGCATTTTCAGACGGCCTGCGTAGAAGACGGAAGATTGGTCTTTCTTGCCGCCAATAATATGGCTGCTTCGCGTTTGAAAATGATCCTGCCTGCCATGTTGCCCAAGTTGCAAACATTGCATGCAGGGGTAAGGGAGGTGGTGGTCAGGGTAGTCCCCAGTCCTCCAGCTCAACCGAAAACCAATAGTTTGCGATTGAGCGAGGCAGCTTTAGACAGTTTTGATGAGGCGGCAGCCAAATTGGAAGGCAAACATCCCGAATTGGCGGCGGCATTGGCAGAATTGGTACGCAAGCACAGCCGTTAAAATCATGCCAGATGAGATTCTCGTTAAGAAACGTTAAAACTTATATCGTTCGGCTTATAGCATCTAATACTAAAGAAATACGACCTAAAAAGTATCTGTTTTCTTTTAGGTAAACTGATGTAAACTTGGCTTGAAACTTTGATTTCGTGTGAAGTTTGTAGCAAAATAACGCCTGAATTTCACATCACGCTATGCGGATAAATTTTAGTTTGGCGTTTGCCTTTTATTAATATATTCGCGTGGTGCTGTTAATAGAACTTAACAAGACTCTCATCATTAGGAGATACATCAATGAAAGCTTATCTGGCTCTGATTTCCGCTGCCGTTATCGGCTTAGCTGCATGCTCTCAAGAAGCTGCAAAACCTTCTGAAGCCCCTGCTGCTTCCGCTGCTTCTGAAGCTGCTCCTGCAGAAACTACTGCACCTGCCGATGCCGCTCCTGCCTCTGAAGCCGCTCCAGCCGATACTGCCGCCGCTCCTGCTGCCGGCAACTGCGCGACTACTGTTGAAGCCAACGACGCTATGCAGTTCAACACTAAAGAAATCCAAGTAAGCAAAGCTTGTAAAGAATTCACCATCACTTTGAAACACACCGGTACCCAACCTAAAGAAAGCATGGGTCACAACATCGTCATCGGTAAGGCCGAAGACATGGACGGTATTTTCAAAGACGGTGCCGGTGCTGCTGCAACTGACTACGTTAAACCTGACGACGCACGCGTTGTTGCTCACACCAAACTGATCGGTGGTGGCGAAGAAGCTTCCCTGACTCTGGATCCTGCTAAATTGGCTGGCGGCGAATACAAATTCGCTTGTACCTTCCCAGGTCACGGCGCTTTGATGAACGGTAAAGTTACTTTGGTTGACTAATCCGCCTAAAGCTCGAAAACAGACAGCCTGCCTTGCGCAGGCTGTTTTGTTATAATCTGGAAACATTAATTTAAGAATAAATCCTATGAATCCGTTTGAAACCAAAAGCGTTACTTTTGCCGAACCCATTGAAATGCTGTACGCCTGCCACGGCAAAGTGCGCCGTTTCTGCAATCAGGTTGCCATGTTGTCGGACTATATCGCCGAAAATGGCTGCAATCAGGTTGTTTTGCAAACCATCCGCCAAATTGCCCAGTATTTCAACGTTGCCGCACCGTTACACCATGAAGATGAAGAAGAAAACTTCTTTCCGCTTTTGTTGCAATATGCGCCGCAAGCACAAGAAAGCGTTGACGAGCTGTTGCGCCAACATGTCAGCCTGCATAGCAACTGGGACGGCGTGGCGGCTGAATTTGCCAAGCTTGAAGCGGACAACACCTATATCCCTGATGCCGAAGCATTCAAACGTTTTGTCGCAGGATATGATGTTCATCTAGCAATTGAAGAGCCTTTGTTTGATATGGGCAAAACCTTTATCCCCAAAGAAAAATTGACCGAAATCGGCGAAATTATGGCTGCACGCCGCCGCAAATAAGGCCGTCTGAAACAATCGTCTCAAGGAATACACTATGCTGACCCCAAAAAGTTGCGATTTGTTCAATATCCCTTTTTTCCAGTTTTCCCAGCTTAAAAAATACCAGCCTGAAAGCATTCCGCAAATCAAGGCAGACTATAAAGAAAACTGGCAGGTATGGCAGCAGCTGATCCAGCAGGTTGCCGCCGAATTGGGTGCGCCGTTTGCGCCGCCGCATATCGAACGCTGGTGTAACGGCTGGCAGGTACGCGCTCATTTCTTTGCTTATTTCAAATACGAACAATATAAAAATTCCGCAGCGATTTTATCGATTTTGCTGAATCGCCGCCGTTTGAGTGTCAGCTTGGATTGGCACTGTTATAAAGCCGATGTTTCCCCCATCGCGCTGCCTGATTACAACCGCTGGCTGGATAATTTTGATACTGAAAAATACGCTTCATTCGATATGTGGCACGGTGCGGAAAGCGAATATGACGATTATCGTACCGTCGCCCAACAAAGCGACGGCGATAGAAAGCTTCGAGACGACAAAGATTTCTTCTGTATCGGAAAACACATCGAACGCGATGATTTGGGCAAGCAGGATGTCGCGAAATGGATAGCGGAAACAGTGGAAGAATTACTGCCGCTTTATGAAGCTTGTCATGGAAAATAACTCAGGACGTAGAAAGACAAATTGCCCATAATAAACTCAAGGCCGTCTGAAAATCATATTCAGAACGTTTCAGACGGCCTGTTTCTCAAAGTGAACAAACAAATATGACCGAAACTCAATCCTTAGAGCTTGCCAAGGAGCTGATTTCCCGCCCGTCCGTTACGCCGGATGACCAAAACTGTCAACAACTGCTGGCCGAACGCCTGCAAAAAATCGGTTTTTCCGTCGAAGAGCTTCATTTTGGTGACACCAAAAATGTTTGGTTGCGCCACGGTACGCAGGCTCCGGTGTTCTGCTTTGCCGGACATACCGACGTCGTGCCGACAGGCCCTGTTGAAAAATGGGATTCCCCCCGTTTGAACCGACCGAACGTGAAGGCCGTCTGTATGGCCGCGGCGCGGCGGATATGAAAACCAGTATCGCCTGTTTCGTTACCGCCTGCGAGCGTTTCGTTGCCGAAAATCCCGATCATCAAGGCAGTATCGCACTCCTGATTACTTCGGACGAAGAGGGCGATGCGCTGGACGGCACGACCAAAGTTGTCGATGTGTTGAAAGCGCGCGGCGAGTTGATTGATTACTGTATCGTTGGCGAACCAACTGCCGTGGATAAATTGGGCGATATGTTGAAAAACGGCCGACGCGGCTCGTTGTCGGGCAACCTGACCGTCAAAGGCAAGCAAGGCCATATTGCTTATCCGCATTTGGCAATCAATCCCGTGCATACTTTTGCCCCGGCCTTGCTGGAGCTGACACAAGAAGTCTGGGACGAGGGCAACGAATACTTTCCGCCGACCAGTTTCCAAATTTCCAATATCAACGGCGGCACAGGCGCGACCAACGTTATTCCAGGCGAGCTGAACGTCAAATTCAATTTCCGTTTTTCTACCGAGTCTACCGAAGAAGGGCTGAAACAACGTGTCCACGCCATTTTGGACAAACACGGCGTGCAATATGATTTGCAGTGGACTTGCTCAGGCCAACCGTTCCTGACTCAGGCCGGAAAATTGACCAATGTGGCGCGCGAAGCCATTGCCGAGATTTGTGGCGTTGAGGCCGAATTGTCCACCACCGGCGGTACTTCGGACGGACGCTTCATCAAAGCCATTGCCAAAGAACTCATTGAGTTAGGCCCGTCTAACGCGACCATCCACCAAGTCAACGAAAACGTACGTTTGGAAGATATTCCGAAGCTGTCGGCAGTGTATGAAGGTATGTTGAAACGTTTGTTGAAGTGAAAAGGCCGTCTGAAAACGGCAGAAAAGGTATTGCCTCATCAAAATTGGCATACATTGGGACAATGCTTTGACTGTTATTAATCGATTTCTTCACTAAAGGTTTTCTATGCAGAAATTTA
Organism: Neisseria subflava; assembly: GCF_024205745.1. NCBI lineage: Bacteria > Pseudomonadati > Pseudomonadota > Betaproteobacteria > Neisseriales > Neisseriaceae > Neisseria > Neisseria subflava. The sequence goes on along the minus strand of NZ_CP073117.1, from coordinate 372,652 downwards.
TCTCAGCCCTTGTTGTATTGGGATTGTCATTATCTTTGACAGGTTGTCTTGAGTCCGAGCCAAAGCCTCAAGCAGTTTCAATCAATCAAGGAAAAATTTTAGAAAAAAATGTACTAGTGGGATTGTGGCATATTGACGAGTTACCCATGGATGCGCCCAAAAACGCATATTATCTCAGTCGGGTAGAAACAGCCGGCTCTGACAATCACATTTATGGAAAGCACATTGAGTTTGATAAAGACGGCAGGTTTAGTAGCAGTTATTCAGCAGAATGCGGTAATGATTGTTTTCCGCATTCAGAAGGTCTTTATCGATTTGTAAGTGATGATGAAGTGATTCTGCAAGCGACCAAGGTTGAGCAAAGAGGCTATTGTGGAGAAAACGGAGAGTTTAAAAAGAGTGGTGAGTGGATCTTGGGAAAATTTAAGATAGAAAAAGACAAAGAATTTGTTGTTTTAAAGAAAATTCTATAATTCCAATTTTTGGATTTTATAAAATTTTGAGTGAATTTCATTGATAGGGTAGGCGGAAACTTCCAGCCAACCTGCACATAAGTTTTAAAGCCGCCGTACCGGATGGTGGATTCTATGATCCGTCGGGTAATCGTTTGGGGTTTGTTGATTATCGGGAGTAAATGCAGATGATTACTCTGCCTTCTTTAAATGCGCTTCCATTAAAGTGGAATGACATCCGCGAGCAGTTGGAAACCAACTTTCCTGCCGACCTCGAAGCCTTGCTGCACGAGCGGTTTACGGAACACGAAGCCAAGCAGCTTGAGCAGGATTTTATTGACTGTATCGGTTGTACGCCTGAAGAATATGTCCGTATCCGCCGAGCTGTCCGACTGTTGGAAACGCGTTATCCGGATAGTCCGCACGAACTGACTGCGGCCGCGGTTGCCACGCCGTTGGGCGAGATGTTGGCGGTGTTCGGCAGTAAGGGTTTGTGTCTGCTGGAATTTGTCGGGCAGAAACATATGGAACAGGAAATCATGGCTGTCCAAAAAGCTTTGCGCGGGCAATTTATTTTCCTAGAAAATGAGCAAACGCAACTTTTGCGCCAAGAATTGGATTTATACTTTCAAGGCCGTCTGAAAGTTTTTGCAACGCCTTTGGAAACAATAGGTACAGCTTTTCAACAGCAGGTGTGGAATGCGCTGCTGACCATTCCTTACGGCGAAACGCGCAGCTACAAGGAGCAGGCGCAACAGTTGGGTAATCCCAAAGCCATTCGTGCCGTTGCCGCTGCAAACGGGCAGAACAAGGTGTCTATCTTGATTCCCTGCCACCGCGTTATCGGTAGCGACGGTAAGCTGACCGGCTACGCAGGCGGTTTGAACCGCAAACAATCGTTGCTTGCCTTGGAGCAAGGCGAGGTTCAGACGGCCTTGTTTTGAGTTTTGATAGAGGATAAGGGGCCGCGCTTCGGGCAGGCTTCGAACGTTGAAAAATTGAGTAGCAGAAGGTCGGGGAAGCCCGGAAAAATCTGCATGGAGAAAAATGTTGGGTAACGCCCACGCTAGAAAAAGAGAAATAAGACATGAGCCTGAAAAACCGCCATTTTTTAAAACTTTTGGATTTTACGCCGGAAGAAATTACCACCTATCTCGACCTTTCCGCCGAATTGAAGGCCGCTAAAAAAGCAGGGCGCGAGGTGCAGCGTATGAAGGGAAAAAACATCGCCCTGATTTTTGAGAAAACATCGACTCGCACCCGTTGTGCGTTTGAAGTGGCAGCACGCGACCAAGGGGCAGGGGTGACTTATCTGGAGCCTTCTGCCAGCCAAATCGGGCATAAGGAAAGCATTAAGGATACGGCGCGTGTTTTAGGGCGGATGTTTGACGGTATCGAATATCGTGGTTTTGAACAGGATGTGGTGGAAGAGCTGGCCAAGTATGCAGGCGTGCCTGTGTTCAATGGTTTGACCAACGAGTTCCACCCGACCCAAATGCTCGCCGATGCGCTGACGATGCGCGAGCATAGCGACAAGCCTTTGAATCAAATTGCGTTTGCTTACGTCGGTGATGCGCGTTACAACATGGCCAATTCGTTGCTGGTGTTGGCTGCGAAACTGGGCATGGACGTGCGTATCGGTGCGCCGAAAAGTTTGTGGCCGTCTGAAAACATTATCGAGACGGTGCAGGCTGTTGCCAAAGAGACCGGCGGACGGATTCTGTTGACGGAGAATGCGCAGGAAGCCGTGAAAGGCGTGGATTTTATCCATACCGATGTGTGGGTCAGCATGGGCGAGCCTAAAGAGGCTTGGCAGGAGCGTATCGATTTGCTGAAAGGTTACCGCGTTACCCCCGAATTGATGGCGGCGGCGGAAAATCCGCAAGTCAAGTTTATGCATTGCCTGCCTGCTTTCCATAATCGCGAAACCAAGGTCGGCGAATGGATTTATGAGACATTCGGCCTGAATGGTGTGGAAGTAACGGAAGAAGTTTTTGAAAGCGAAGCCAGTATTGTGTTTGATCAGGCAGAAAACCGGATGCATACGATTAAAGCGGTGATGGTAGCGGCATTGGGCGATTGAGTTTTGCGCTCAACGCTGCTTACTGCTTCATTTAATAGAGATTAAATAAAGGCCGTCTGAAAGAAAGACTTTCAGACGGCCTTGTCGTTTGATTGGGGTTTATTGCCAAATCAGGACTTTGGGTTCGGGCGTTACTTGATAGCCTTCTTGACGCAATAGTTCGATTAAGCCTTTTTCGCTGGGTAAATGGGCAATACCGACGGCAAAGAGGGTACTTTGTTTGGCAGATTGCTTGCGGATTTCAGGTAACCATGCCAAGTTACGCCGAATCAGGAGGTCGTTTTTCAGCCAATCGGACATGGTTTTGGCGTATTTGGTATCAACAAGTTTGAGGGTGCGTTGTTCGGTTTCTTCTAAAAGTGGGATGAGTTCTTCAAAGCGACCGTCTGAATAGGCTTGATGGAGTTTTTTGATATCTTCGGTTTCTTCTTTATTGGTTTTAATACTGGCTTTCAGAAAGTTGAGCATGGTTTCTTCAGGCTGGGCTTTGAAGATCGCGGTAACATCGTCCAAGCTTTCTAATGAACCACGCGGCTTATTGATGTCGGCGGCCGCGTTGGTCAGCAACATATCTGCACCGGTTTCTGAGCTATACCCTTTGGGAAATGTACTGCCGGCAAAAATGAATGCCGCCCACGGATGGAGTTTGTCGGCAAATTGGGCGATGGGTCGGCTTTCTTCATTTTGTGAATAGATTTCTTGTAAAAGACGGAAATCTGCTTTGCCAAGCTTGAGGCTGAGCGGTTCGGTACTCATGACTTCCTTGAAGTATTTTTGATACATTTTTTTCGTTTCCGGACTGCTGTCCGGCAGTGGATCGACTTCTGTGGTCAGTTGGTCGGTGGATTGCAATAGTTTGACTGCATCGGAAGACAAGGTTTGATTGGTTTGCCCCATGTGGATGGTGCCGAGCAGATAGGAATCGGGTTGGCCTTCTTTGCTGATTTTCCAAACATTGCTGGTCAGTTTAGGCTGCTGCCAGTTAAGTTCGGCAGGTTTGTTGTCGGTTGAAGTTGCATTAGGTTGGCAGGCACCCAAGGCAAGGGCGGTCAATGGCAAAAGCAGGCAGGCAAGCAGTTTTTTCATGTTTTTCCTTATTGTGGTGTGCGGTAGGTAGGGGCAATTTTAGAAATCGAGCAGGTTTTGAACCGGATGTTCGCCCGTTTCGGGTTTTTCCATTTTGCGGTTGCGGATTTTGGCCTTCCTGAGGGATAGAAGGTGCATGACTTGATGCTTTTGGCTATCGGTCATCTGGAGCCAGTACAAGCGCTCTTCCCGGTTGCGCAGACAGCCTTTGCAATAGCCTTTGGCATTGGCTTCGCAGACACCTATACAGGGACTGGGGATGGGGAAAAAATCGGGTTGTTCCATATTTTAAAAGCGTTTGAGATAAGAGACCGGACAAATCAAAATTGCAGACTGCATTCGTATTTGTCTAAACACGGCAAGTGTATCCAGTAGGATTCCTACCAATATCCAATTGAGTTGGTCATTTCAATAAGTTTATATCTGCCACCCTAGGCATAAAAACCCTAAGAGAAACCATAAATATATCGCAGAAGAAGTCAGTATCTTCCCTATCGTCAGATTTTTCCAATAAAACCCAAGTAAAAACATTATAAAAATTAAAGGAATTCCAATATAAATATAATAATTAAGCGAACCTAATTCACTGAACACGTTTATAACAGAATAGAGACCGACAAATCCACCTGACCAAAAAACAATTATTGCTGGCCCTAAAAAAATAGCCGTTATTAAATGAGGGAGGAGTAAGATTTTTATCCATTCTTTATGTTTAATGTTCATTTTATATCTTGTACTGCAATGGTATCGTATCGATTCAAATAGGGGGAACAAAGTGTACAGTAAGGTCTCCAAGATCAATTACGGTATGTTTGGCAGAATCATGTTTTAATACAAATCTGGAGTTCCTCTATATGTTGATTTTCAGACGACCTATTTCAGCCCCAACGATCTGCATTTTATGACTTAATCAGTTTACGCAAAGACTGATTATTGTATTTGATATCGGCAATCATTCGGTCGTATTGGTGCATTCTACGGAGCGAGCGGGTAATCAGATAGATCGAGAAAATAATCAAACTGATGTTCATCAGACTGACCAGTGCGAGCAAAGGCCAAACATCAACGGCCTCGTACCATTTTGATGTCGCAATCAGCGCACTGAAAATAGACAAAGGGAGTGCGAAAACGGCAATGCCCGTACGCATGATAGCAAGTGCCGTGCGTTTTTCAGCAAGGAGAAGCTGCACTTGATTGATGCTGAGGATATCGTTTTGCTGTTCGGTAATCATAGGGTGCGCGCCTATACAAATTAACTTTGAATCCTGATAAAGCGGGAAATATGGTTTTATGTTACCCGAAAGTATTGAAAATAAAAACAAAGGTCGTCTGAAAATTTTCAGACGACCTTTTCCATTCCTGTTTACACAGTTTGCGAGTATTTGGCTTTGGTTTCTTTATGGCGCAGATGGTAGTCGAACACCATGGCGATGTTGCGGATCAGGAAACGGCCCTTCGGCGTAACAGTCAGGCTGTGCGGTTTGAGACGGACCAGGCCGAGGGTTTCCAGTTGCTTCATATCTTCCAGTTCGGCTGCAAAATAACGGCTAAACGGAATGCCGAACACGCTTTCGTAAATCCGATAGTCGAGCGAGAAGCGGCACATCAAATCCTGAATGATGTTGCGGCGCAAAATATCGTCTTGATTGAGCTGGTAGCCGCGCATAATCGGCAGATGTCCGGCATCGAGTGCGGCGTAATAGGCATCGATGTCACGCTCGTTTTGGGAGTAGGTGCTACCGATTTTGCCGATAGAGGATACGCCGATTGCCACCAAGTCGCAGTCGGCATAGGTCGAGTAGCCTTGGAAGTTGCGTTGCAGGAAGCCTTCTTTGAGGGCGATGGAGAGTTCGTCGTCAGGTTTGGCAAAGTGGTCCATACCAATGAAAACGTAGCCTCGCTCAGTCAGGGTTTGAACGCAATATTGCAGCATATCGAGTTTTTCTTCGCTTCCAGGTACGACATTGGTGTCGATACGGCGTTGCGGTTTGAAGATATGCGGCAGGTGGGCGTAGTGGTAGAGGGCGAGGCGGTCGGGACTGAGGGACAAGACCGTGTCGATGGTGGTTTTGATGCTTTCGGTGTTTTGGTGCGGCAGGCCGTAAATCAAATCGACGCTGACGGATTTAAACCCGGCTTCACGCGCGGCATCAATCACCTCTTTGGTTTCTTCATAACTTTGAATGCGGTTGACGGCTTCCTGTACTTTAGGGTCAAAGTCTTGAATGCCGACACTCATGCGGTTGAAACCGAGTTTGCCCAGTTTGAGGACGGTTTCGCGGCTGACTTTGCGTGGGTCGATTTCGATGGAGTATTCGCCGTTTGGAATCAGCTGAAAGTATTTACGAATCATGTCGAAGACGCGTTCGAGTTGGTCGTCGCTCAGGAATGTGGGCGTGCCGCCGCCGAAGTGGAGCTGCGCGAGCTGGTGTCTTCCGCCTAAATGAGGTGCCAGCAATTCCATTTCTTTTTCCAGATACTGGATATAGGCATCGGCACGGCTTTTGTCTTTGGTAATAATTTTGTTGCAGCCGCAGTAGTAGCAGATAGTATTGCAGAAGGGAATGTGGATGTAGAGTGAAAGGGGTTTGTTGAGCGCGCCCATGTTGCGCAGGTTTAAAGCTTGGATATATTCGGCTTCTTTAAAGCCTTCATGGAAGCGGTCGGCAGTCGGATAGGAGGTATAGCGAGGACCGCTTGATGGCAAACTGGCAATCAATTCACGGTCAAATTCCGGTAATTCATTGTTTGTGTTGGTGTTATTTGAGATGGGGATAATTTTCATGGTCGGGGCTTGTAGTATGAAGTAGGGAAATTAGGGAAAATTTTAGTCAAAATTTCGATAGTTTGGTAGAATGCCTGATAATGATATGCCGACTTTGACTTGGGTCAATAGTTATTCGGCTTCATCAGGGATTTATAGAACTATGCAGATTAAGGGTGCGTTATGGCCACACACAATGCAACACATCAAATGAAAACCTTGTGTTCCACATGTTCTTTACGCGAGCTGTGTTTGCCTGTCGGACTGATGCCTAACGAATTTTCACAATTAGACGCGGTTATTCGTCAAAGCCGCCGTCTGAAAAAAGGTGAATACCTGTTCCGTGCCGGCGAGCCGTTTACCTCTTTGTTTGCCATCCGTGCGGGCTTCTTTAAGACAACAGTCGCCAGCCAAGATGGACGAGATCAGGTAACCGGCTTTTTTATGTCGGGCGAGCTGATCGGTATGGATGGGATTTGTTCCCATATTCACAGCTGTGATGCTGTGGCTTTGGAAGACAGCGAGGTATGCGAGCTTCCGTTTACACATATTGAAGAACTCGGTCAGGATATTCCCAGCCTCCGTTCTCACTTTTTTCGCTTGATGAGCCGCGAAATTGTCCGAGATCAGGGCGTTATGTTGCTTTTGGGCAATATGCGCGCTGAAGAGCGATTGGCGGCATTCTTGCTCAACTTGTCCCAGCGTCTCTATTCACGAGGTTTTGCCGCCAATGATTTTATCTTGCGGATGTCGCGTGAGGAAATCGGCAGCTATTTGGGGCTGAAACTGGAAACAGTCAGCCGCACCTTGTCTAAATTCCATCATGAAGGCTTGATTTCTGTTGAACACAAGCACATCAAAATCTTAGATGCGACAACCTTGAAGAAAATGGTTTCTGGTTGTTCGCATGCTATCTGAATCTTAGGCCGTCTGAAATATTTCAGACGGCCTTTTTAACAAGAATTAAAGAATAATTGTTAAGTTACGCAAGTTATAGTTAGATGTTAAATTGAAAAATCTTCAACAACCGGCGTGTACAGAATGCGGTCAACTGCTTCACGGGTCAGTTTCGGTGCAAACATCTGTATAAAATCATAGGTATAACCGCGCAGGTAAGTATCCGAGCGTAAGGCTATCCAAGTGGGCGACGGTTCAAATAAGTGCGCCGCATCAATCAGCTGTAAATCTTGATCGACCGCGGGATCGTACGCCATTTTGGCCATCAAACCAACACCCAAGCCTAAGCGAACATACGTCTTCAATACATCCGTATCGGCAGCCGATAAGGCAACATCAGGTTGCTCAATATGCGCTTTATTAAATGTACGCGCAATGCTGCTGCCGGAATTAAAAGCAAATTCGTAAGTAACCAGCGGAAAAGAAGCCAAATCTTCAAGGCTTAAAGGATTGCGGCAGTCCAAAAGAGGGTGGTCGTGCGGAACAATGACGGCATGGTTCCATTCATAGCAGGGCAGTTTGCCCAACTCGGGATGATCGTCAATGCGTTCGGTAATAATTGCCAAATCCGCTTCGCCGCTGCTGACCATTTGCGCAATGGCAGAAGGGCTGCCTTGTTTGATGGTCAAATTGACTTTAGGGTAGTTTTTGACAAATTCCGCAACGATTGTGGGCAAGGCATAACGCGCCTGGGTATGCGTTGTCGCGATGGTCAGCGAGCCGCTGTCGTGATCGGTAAACTCGCTGCCGATATTTTTAATGTTCTGTACATCACGCAAAATCCGTTCCGAAATCTCTAACACGGCTTTGCCCGGTTGTGAAACGGAAACCACACGCTTGCCGCTGCGGATAAAAATTTGGATACCCAATTCTTCTTCAAGCAGGCGGATTTGTTTGGAAATGCCGGGCTGGGATGTAAAAAGCGCATCTGCAGCCTCGGAGACATTCAGATTGTGCCGGTAAACTTCAAGGGCGTAACGTAATTGTTGCAGTTTCATGGTAGCAGTATCGGATACGTTGTTATTGTGGATTTTGTGCGACAAACGGTCTGTAATTTAACATATTTTGCCCGGTTTTGCCCTGAGTTTTGAAAACGTTTGTTTTTAATGAAAATATCTTTTAATGATATGAAAACAGGAAATTCAGGAAAGAAGAGGGAAAGGGGTTTTGTTGTTTTTGTACAACTTTAGGTAGGTGAATTGTCTGATTTTGCCCTAAATTAATGACACAAGATTGATTTTTCGGCATGATTAACTACTAGGAAGCAGGCACTTCATAATTGTTTGAAGGCATCGAGTATTGACAGTTTGCCTTGCGCTTCTTTATAGTGCAACCTGATATATCCGATTTGCCGCTGTTTTGATACTGCGGCCTGTATATTGGTACTTTGCAGCGGTTGCTTTCCTAGTCCGCCGCATAACAATTTGATGAGGGAATAAAATGACCAAACAGCTGAAATTAAGCGCATTGTTCGTTGCCTTGGTTGCCTCTGGCACCGCTATGGCCAGCGAAGCGCACACCAAACACGGTTACACCGTAAGCAGCCAATCTCAAGAAATCGTCCGTAACAACTACGGCGAATGCTGGAAAAACAGCTACTTCGACAAAGCTACCGAAGGCCGCGTTGAATGTGGTGATCGTGAAGCAGTTGCTCCTGTACAACAAGCTCCTGAGTATGTTGATGAAACTGTTTCCCTGTCTACTAAAACTCTGTTCGGCTTCGACAAAGACAACCTGCGTCCTGAAGCTCAAGAAAACCTGAACGCTTTGGCTCAACGCCTGAGCAACGACAGCGTACAAACTGTACGTGTTGAAGGTCACACTGACTTCATGGGTTCTGAAGAATACAACCAAGCTCTGTCTGAGCGTCGTGCTAACGTAGTTGCTAACTACTTGGTAGGCCGTGGCGTTGCTTCTAGCAAAATCTCTGCAGTAGGTCTGGGCGAGTCTCAAGCTCAAATGACTGCTACTTGTGAAGCTGAAGTTGCTAAACTGGGTAAAAAAGTTTCTAAAGCTAAGAAACGTGCTGCCCTTATCGCTTGTATCGAACCTGACCGTCGCGTTGATGTTAAAATCCGCAGCGTTGTTACTCGTCAAGTTGCTCCAGGCCAAACTATCGAAGGTCAAGGCGAATTGCCTGCTACTGATGAAGGTTGGATCCCAGCTCCTTACAATGGCGTTCACGGTTACGCTAAACCTTAATCGGTTTGTGAAAAATGCCCTGCAATATGCAGGGCATTTTTTTATGGTTTATATTTGAAGAGTCGGGGGAGTTCATGATTCAAAATAAAAGGCCGTCTGAAAGACTTCTTTTCAGACGGCCTTTTATTGAGACAGATTAGTTTGGTTTGGGCCATTTCCATACGCAGATGGCTGCCAGTATCGTACAAATCAAAAAGATGATATTGGATAAGCCGTGCCAAACGCCGAATGTTCCACCTACTAGGGACAGCAGCCAGTTATCCAGCCCATATTTGTGTGCTTCGATAACAGGCGTAACCAAAAGATGGTTGCAGGCTAAGAGTAGCCAAAGTACCAAGATCCACCAAGAAAGTGAGGCCAGTTGCCGTCTGAAAAAGGCATAGGCTGCGCCAAAAATAACTAAGCCACATATCGCTGTAATGGCAAATAAAATGCCGGCAATTTCTCCCGCCTGCATTTTAGGCAGAAGGCGGAACAGGATAGGGGCGGTAACATAGCCTGCGGTCAGCTGCATACCGAGCCACATGGTGGCAGCGGTTTGGATAATTTTGTACAGTAGATTCATTATATTTCTCTTGGGAAGATTTCACTTTTTCTATTATGGTGTTTTTAGGTACAACAAAAGGCCGTCTGAAAATGTTTTCAGACGGCCTTTTGTTTATTTAGATATATTGTACGGCAATGATGTCATATTCACGTACGCCGCCGGGTGCTTGAACTTCTGCAACGTCGCCTTCTTCTTTGCCGATTAAGGCGCGGGCAATTGGAGAGCCAACGTAGATTTTGCGTTCTTTGATGTCTGCTTCATCTTCACCGACGATTTGGTAGGTAACTTGTTCTTCAGTTTCCAAATCTTCCAGTGTTACAGTTGTGCCGAATACGATTTTGCCTTCTGCATGGATTTCGGCAGGGTTGATGATGTGCGCCATAGAGAGTTTGTGTTCCAACTCGGCGATGCGGCCTTCGATAAAGCCTTGACGCTCTTTAGCGGCTTCGTATTCTGCGTTTTCAGACAAGTCGCCGTGCGAACGTGCTTCGGCGATGGCTTCGATGACTTCTGGGCGTGCTACGCTTTTGAGGTGTTGAAGTTCTTGTTTCAATAATTCTGCACCACGGACGGTCAAAGGGATTTTTTGCATTGGGTTCTCCATGAAAGCATGATAATGCTTTTAAAATTTTATCCGGCCACGCGCGGTAGCCGGATTGGAAATAAAAATACAAGCCGCCAAAGCTTGGCGGCTTGATGAATAAATAAGTAATGTCTGTATTCTACCAAATTCTGCCGAAACCGCAATGATTAAAACGGATTTTCAGTAAAGTGTTGTTTTCTGTCTATTTTGTTTTTTCAGACGGCCTAAAAACTAAATATTGAAGTATTTCAAAGCTGCATTGGAAAAACGGTTTCTTAAATGAATGTTTTTGATTAAAATACCTGTTGCTAATTCGTAGTAATTAGTCTGCTTTAACTATATGAAGAGAAAATATGGAAACAAAACCAACTTCCCAAAATGAACAACAGGCTAACCGCCGTTATTTGACTGTTTGGCGATGGCATTTTTATGCCGGACTTTTGGTTGCGCCGTTTTTAACCCTGCTGGCTGTTACAGGGTTGGGAATGCTGCTATTCGCCAATATTACCGGTAAAGAAGGCGAACGCATACATATTACGCCGCAGGCAGTGGTGCAGCCTTTGTCGGCTCAGGCTGAGGCCGCCAGACAGTTTGTGAATCCGGAAACTGCTTCTGTAGTGCAATATATTGCGCCGCGCGCAGATGATATGGTTGCCGTATTCCGCGTGAACAATGACGATAAAGCCACTATGGTTGCCGTTGATCCCTATACGGCAAAAGTTGTGAATACGATGCCGCGTGGTCAAGGCTGGTATCACACGATGGACGAAATCCACGGCGATATGATGATCGGCCCGGTGGGCGACTATCTGCTGGAAACTGCCGCGTCGCTGACCATCCTGATGATAATCACGGGGATTTATTTGTGGTGGGCGAAACAGCGCAGCCTGAAATCCATGCTTGTGCCGAAAGCAGGCAAAGGACGCACATGGTGGCGTAGCATGCACGGAGCATTTGGTTCTTGGGTTTCTTTGATTTTGTTGCTGTTCTGTCTGTCAGGTATTGCTTGGGCAGGTATTTGGGGGGGTAAAGCGGTTCAGGCGTGGAGCCAATTTCCTGCGGGTAAATGGGGCGTCGAGCCGAATCCTGTATCTTCCGTACCAACCCATGGTGATGTGCTGAACGACGGTAAATCTAAAGAAGTGCCATGGATTTTGGAGTTGACGCCTATGCCGGTTTCCGGTACGACAATGGGTGAAAACGGCATTAATCCAAGCGAGCCGATGACTTTGGAGACGGTTGACCGCTTTGCACGTGAAATTGGCTTTAAAGGCCGTTATCAGCTCAATTTACCCAAAGGTGAGACCGGTGTATGGACGTTGTCGCAAGACTCAATGAGTTACGATATGATTAGTCCAACCGCTGACCGCACGGTACATATTGATCAATACAGCGGTAAAATCCTAGCTGATATTCATTTCGACGATTACAACTGGTTTGGTAAATTCATGGCGGCAAGTATTGCTTTGCATATGGGTACATTGGGCTGGTGGAGCGTATTGGCAAATGTCTTATTCTGTCTGGCGATTATCTTTATCTGTGTCAGCGGCTGTGTAATGTGGTGGAAACGCCGTCCGTCGGAAGCACGTGGTTTGGTTCCTCCTGCACAGAAAATCAAATTACCGGTATGGTGGGCAATGGCTGTGCCACTTCTGATTTTGGCTGTGATTTTCCCAACTGCCATTGCCGCAATCGCTGTTATTTGGATTTTGGATACACTGTTGTTATCACGTATCCCTGCATTGGCAAGATGGTTTAAATAACCATTCGATGTGATTAAAGGCCGTCTGAATCTTTTGTTTCAGACGGCCTTTTGTATAAAGGTTAAAAGAAGCAGGGGAATTATGATTCTGTTTAAGTTTATGCGCGAGATGTGTATTGTGATTGGCTTGCAGGATTGTGTAAGAAAGACGAGGAGATCTTGTATAAAAACAAAAACCCACTTCATTGAAGTGGGTTTTTGATGAAAGCTATTAGCCTTTGCGAGCAGGCAATTTTTCTTTAATGCGAGCTGCTTTACCGGTCAGGCCGCGCAAGTAGTACAGTTTGGCGCGACGTACGTCACCACGGCGTTTAACTTCGATTTTTTCTACGGTAGGAGAGTACAGTTGGAAAGTACGTTCTACACCTTCGCCGCTAGAGATTTTGCGAACGATGAAGTTGCTGTTCAGGCCACGGTTGCGGCGAGCGATAACAACACCTTCGTATGCTTGCAGACGGCTGCGAGAACCCTCAACTACGCGTACAGATACGACAACGGTGTCGCCTGGAGCGAATTCAGGGATTTCTTTGTTCAAGCGAGCGATTTCTTCTTGCTCTAATTGTTGAATCAAGTTCATTTGTTTTTCCTAAGTTATGATTGGATTTCCTGTTGCTCTTGCAAGATTTCTTTTAAGAGGCGGGATTCCTTTGGGATTAAACTGCGCTTTTCTAATAAGTCAGGTCGGCGCTCTAAAGTGCGTCGCAGCGATTGTTTCAATCGCCACTCGGCAATCAAGCCATGATTTCCTGAGCGTAAGACCTCGGGAACCATCATGCCTTGGAATTCTACGGGTTTGGTGTAATGAGGACAGTCTAAAAGGCCGTCTGAAAACGAGTCTTGTTCGGCTGACTGTATATCGCCCAATACACCCGGAACCAATCTTAAGACGGCATCCATCAACATCATGGCGGGTAATTCGCCACCCGAGACGACAAAGTCGCCAATGCTGATTTCTTCGTCCACACTGCTTTGCAGCAGTCTTTCATCTATGCCTTCATAGCGTCCGCATAGAAGAACAAGATGGGGCAGTTCGGCAAGTTCTGCCGCTTTTTTATGTGTCAGCGGCTGACCTTGCGGACTGAGATAAATTACTTTGACAGGTTTTTGCGAGTTTGCTTTGGCTTCTTCAATTGCCGCTTGAAGCGGCGGCGCCATCATAATCATTCCTGGACCACCTCCGAAGGGGCGATCATCGATATAGCCAAGTTTGTTATCGGCAAATTTTCGGGGATTGATGGCTTGAAACTGCCAAAGATTTTGTTTTCTTGCTCTGCCTGTAACGCCATATTCGACAATGCTGTCGAACATCTCCGGGAAAATGGTGATGGCTTGAATCAGCATCAGTAGTCCAAACCCCAGTCGGCGATAATGGTTTTGCTGTCGGTATCGACAGATTCGATATAGTTGGAGACAAAGGGAATCAGGATTTGTCCGTGTTCGCCTTTAATCATCAAAACATCATTTGCACCGGTTTCCATCAGGTTGCTGACTTTGCCGAGGACGATGTTTTCTTTGTTGATGACGGTCATGCCGACTAAATCTGCCCAGTAGTATTCGTCTTCCTCAGTAGGGGCGAATGACTCTCTGGGGATTTCGATGGTATAGCCGCGCAAGTCAAATGCTTGGTCGCGATCGTCTATACCTTCAAATTTGACCTGAAGTTCGCCATTGACAATTTTACCTGCCTCAAGCACAACATTCAGGGTTTTGCCATCCTTGCACAACTGCCACTCGGGGTAGTCCAGCAGGCTATCGGTATATTCGGTATTGGCGGCAATTTTAAGCCAGCCTTTAATACCGAATACGCCTTTGATGTAGCCCATGGCTACCCGTTTTTGAGTGTCTGTCATGGTCATTTTGGCTGATTAAGCAGCGATTTTTTGCTCTTTAATCAGTTTGGCAACTGCGTCGCTAACTTTCGCGCCTTGAGCAACCCAGTGGTTGATGCGGTCTGCGTCGAAACGCACGCGTTCTTGTTTTTCGTTGGCAACGGGGTTGTAGAAACCTACGCGCTCGATGAAGCGGCCGTCACGACGGTTGCGAGAGTCAGTTACGACTACGTTGAAGAAAGGGCGGTGTTTTGAGCCGCCGCGAGCCAAACGGATAACTACCATTTTGAGTCCTTTTGAAAAATGCGGATATATAGAAACCGCTAATTTTAGGATATTTCACACGGGTTATGCAAGTTTTTATTTGTTTTTGTTGCTGTTTTGCCATTCGTTCAAATCGAGGCTGGCTTGATACAGGCCGCGGTCGGTTTCCGATGGGGTGACGGTAAATCCTGATTTTTCAGCGAGTTTGAGCATCGGTGTGTTTTCTTTGAGGATTTCCGCATTCATGGTTTGGTAACCTTGCTGTGTGGCAGTTTGGATAATCAGGCTCATCATTTTGCCGGCCAAGCCGGTTTTGCGTGCTTCAGGTGCCAAAGTAATGCCGAACTCGCACTCATTGCGATTGATGCGGCTGTAGCGGCTGACTGCGACGATACGGCCGTCTGAAGCGAAGGCTGCCCATGCGCATTCGGTATGAAAATCGGGACGGGTCAGCCGTGCGAGTGTGGGCAGCGGCAACTCGTTGGTATGGGTCATGAAGCGCGTATAGCGGTCAGCCGCGGGTAATTGGCGGACAAATTTTTGTTTGGCTTCGGCATCTTCAGGCTCTAGTGCGCGGATGTGTAGTGTGTTGCCGTCGGGTAGAGTAAATGTATCGGTTCGGCTCGGATAGGGTGCGAGTACGTTTTGTATCTTGGGCGTTTCAGTTTTAGGGTGCAGCAGTTCGGACGCGGCTTCGCCTGTGTTGCGTAGGAATTCGGCCGCTGCCGGATTTTTTTGTTGGAGGTAGGCGGCGGCACTTTGCATTTTGGCAGCGGCCTGTTCCAAGGTTTGGACGGCTTTTTTGGGGATTTTGGTTGTTGGTGTGGCTGGTTTTTCCACGATTTCGGGAATGATGGTGCTGTTGTATTGGCTACCATTGTAGTTGAGGATAATGTCGCCGATATGCTGGTCGTTGTGGATAAGCGTGTTTAGGGAATGCAGAAATTGATTGAGAACGGAAGTGTTGTCGAGTTCCGCAAATTGACTTAAACGCTGAATATCGAGCGTGGTAAAGGGAGGTAATGCGGCTTCGGTTTTGCCGTTGTAATGGGCGGTAAGGATGTTGCCGTAAATGGCATGGCGGCTGAACCGGAACTGGACGGCATGGTGTTTTTGGGTTTGGCACGGAGGCAGGTATAGCGCTTCCGCCATCAGTTCGGTTTGGCCGGATGCAATGGCTTTATCGATACTTTTGCTTTTAGGTGTTTTCAGACGGCCTGTTTTGGCTGGGGCAGGGGTATTTTGTACTTGTTGCAAATAGGCTGTTTGATTGCGGAAATAAAGTGTCAGTAAGGCTTCTTCCGGCGTGTTAAACCGAGTCAGGCCGTCTGAAAAACGATAGCTGACGAGAATGGGCTTGCTGGTTTTTTGTGCCAAATTATCCAGAGTTTGATGAATGCTGTACGCATCCGGCGTATCTGGCGAAATAATGCCGAGCAGGGCTTGAGTATGCGGATTTTGTAATTGTTCGAGCGCCAGACGGTGGATGCGTGCAGGCGTGGGGTTGCTGCCGATGCAGCCTTGTCGGATGGATGGTGCTTCGGTTGGGAGGTCGAGGGTCAATTCGCAGGCATCGGCGGTAGTGCGCAGCCATTCTATCGGCGTGTCGGACAGAATGGTAGGGTTGGTAATGACGGGAATGCCGGATAGGTGGGCTTTTAGGGCTGTTTCCAGTTCGGCGGTATTGAATACCGGTTGGAAATTGCAATGGCGGCTGAGGCTGCGCAGGATGGCTTTGTCTGTGTCGTTGGTGTAGTGTGTGGACAACAGGATAAGCGGTGTGTGGCGTGTAAAGTGGCGGATGGCACTGAACAGCTCGCGTTGGTTTTCGGCTGGATTGTAGTGGATCACGGCAACTTTGGTATGGCGGTTGTGACCGAAGCGGTTGAGCCAGTCGGCGGATGTGGTGGGGCTTAGGTCATAGTTGAGGCTGATGTGGCGTGATACGCCTTGGTGCAGCGTATTCAGCAGATGGTTGATGTTGCGGCTGACGGTGCTGTGGCCGGTTAGTAATGCGATATGGCCGGCCGGATAGTCGGTTTGGGTGCCGATGTTGAGGTTGAGTGAGGGGAGTTGGATGCCTGCACTGTTGCACACGGTGATGTTCAATTCGTCGCCGTGATATTTTTGAATAATGGAACGGGCGTTTTTGCAGGATTCGGGTGGCAGGTTTTCCCAATCTTGAATCAGGATAATGTGGCGCAGGTCTTTTTTACGGCAGGCTTTGAACAGCGAGTCGTAATGGTCGGGCGGGATAACGGCAACAACCAAATCGGCTTGGCCCGGGATTTTGCTGAGGCTGGAGTAGGAGGGAATGCCTGCGACACTGCTGTGTCGAAGATTGACGGGGGTGATTTTGCCTTGATATGAGGAACCGAGCAGGTGGCTGAAAATGCGTTCGCCAAGGCTGTGCGGACGTTCGCTGGCGCCGACGAGGATGATGTGTTCAGGCATGAAGAAGTAGCCGGTTTGGACGGTTGCACTCATGATGGTTCCTTATTTGTGTTTTTGGCCGTCTGAAAAGGTTCAGACGGCCTTATTTTTAGACTTCTTTTTTGTCTCCGGCTTTCTTTTTGGGAAGGATAAAACGCATCCTCAGGCCGTTGGGTTTGACATTTTCAGCAATGATTTTACCGCAGTGCTGTTCCATAATGTGCTGCGTCAAGGCAAGCCCTAAACCTGTACCGGGCTTGTGTGCGCTGGAGTCGGCGCGATAAAAGGCAGTGAAAATATGCGGAAGCTGCATTTCGTCCACGCCAGGCCCGTTATCGGTAACATCGATAATCCAGTTTTTGCCGTCTTGTCCAATATGAGTTTGAATGGTGCTGCCTTCCGGACTGTAATTGATGGCATTGCGGATAACGTTGTCAAAGGCGCGGTATAGATAGCCTTCGTTGGCGCTGACCACGGCATTTTCAGGGATTTTGGGGTCAATGCTCAGGGTAACGCTTTGGTTGTTTTGGTGGGCGATGCTTTGGTTGTCCTCAATCAAGTTGGTTAAGAACGGAACGAATTTGAGGTTTTCTTTTTCCAAAGGGATATTGGAAGTTTCCAAGCGAGAGAGGGTCAACAATTCGCCGACCAAAGTATCCATGCGCACCAGTTCGCCTTCGAGTCGCTTGAGGTATTGCTCTTGTTTTTGCGGCTGAGATTGAATCAGGCCGACAATCGCCTGCATACGCGCCAGCGGCGAGCGCATTTCATGCGAAACGTGGTGGAGCAGGTGGCGCTCTTTGGCAACAAGTTTTTCAAGTTTTTCGGCCATTTTGTCGAACTGTACGGCAAGGTGAGACAATTCGTCGTCACGGTCGTCAACTTGTTGGGAAATGCGGGTTTCAAGTTCGCCATTGGCCACTCTGTCCATGCCACTACCCAAAATTTTAATAGGCTTGGTAATGTTGTTGGCAAGGATGTATGCCATCAAGAGCCCCACAACGATGATAAAAGACAGAATGATAAATTCGTGCCAAATAGGCGAAAGCGGCAGGCCGGGAATGAAGAGCGGGCTAGGGAGGCGTTGGGCTTGATGATTGTCCCAGCCTTTAATAAAGAAGAGGTATTCTTCGCCGAAGCGGTCGTATTCGATGTGTGCCAAATCAGATTCGGGGTTGTTGATGGCAAAGATACGGGCGCGTTCGATGGAGAGGCTGTCAATATCGCGGCCTAAAATATCTTTTTTATCGTCGCCGGCAATGACATAAACGGCATTGGAAACCGGATTGTTTTTCCATTCGGAAAGAATTTCGCGCGCACCGCTGTCTCCGCGTGAGTTGAAGGCGGAAATGATGCTGCTCATCAATGTGGTTTCGATGGTGCGGCGTTGGTTGAATTGGTTTTCGGCAAGGGTGTTTTGTACCAGCCAAAATGAAAAACTCGCCACAAAGATTGCGCAGACGATGACTGCGCAAAATGTGGCGAAGATGCGTTGAAACAGTTTCATTGATCTGTTTAATCTTTAATTTTTAACAAACAGGTAGCCTAAGCCGCGTACAGTTTGAATCAGGGAAGCATCGCCCAATTTGTGGCGGATGCTGGAGATGTGTACGTCGATACTGCGGTCAAATTTAGCCAGCTTGCGGTCGAGTGCCTCGATAGACAGGGTCTCTTTGCTGACAACTTGTCCGGCATGGCGCATCAAAACTTCGAGCAGATTGAACTCGGTGCTGGTCAATTCAAGCGGAATGTCTTTGATGCTGGCTTGGCGTTTGGCAGGGTAGAGGACAACGTCGCTGACAGAAATGCTGTTAGGCGCGTTGTTTTGTTCGTTGCTGTGTTGCGCACGACGCAAGATGGCGTTGATACGCGCCAAGAGTTCGCGCGGTGTGCATGGTTTCGGTACATAATCGTCCGCACCCATTTCCAAACCGATAATGCGGTCGATGTCGTCACCTTTTGCAGTCAGCATGATGATGGGCACAGTGCTTTGGGTGCGTACGTTTTTCAAAACGTCCAAACCGTTCATTTTAGGCATCATGGAGTCTAATACGACGACATCGTATTGTCCGGTCAGAATTTCTTGAACGCCGGCTTCGCCGTCAGAAACACTGTGGACGTTGAGGCCTTCGGCAGTCAGGTATTCGGTCAGTAATTCGGTCAAGAGGGCATCGTCATCTACGAGTAATACGCGACTCATGGAATTTCCTTTTCGTGATTGTATGCGCCGTGGCACTAAATAGGCGGTGCGGCGATTAAAATAGAGTTGTATTCAATCTTAACATGCAATCTGCTTTTGTTGATAGCGTAATTTTCTGTGCTTTTGCGCTTTTTTGCATAGAAACTTGTCGCTCTTTACATTTTCAGACGGCCTGTAGGGACAAACTGACAATTGAGTGTATTTTGTTTAGGGTTTGTCACATGATTTGGCAGTTTGGTGTTTCGGTGCATTGATGAAATCTTTGCAATCGGACAAAAGTTTGGGCAGCAGTGGGGCGAATACCGGATGGCTGCGTATTTTGTCGGCGTAGAAATACATCATATACGGATAATAATATTGCACTGCCTGCATCCATTGCGCACCTTCTTCTTTTTTGCCTTGTCGGTAGAGGTAGAGGCCGACTTGATAGGCGCTGGAGTAGGGGCGGTAGGTCAGGGCTTTGAGTGCGGCTTCTTCTGCCCACGGGCGGATGTAGGCATCGGTCGGGTCGGCACGTTTGCTCAAACTTAAATCGGCGTAATAGGCAAGCATGGAGCTTTCTTTGGAAAGCTGCTGCAAGCCGTCGATTTTATTTTGAACTGTTTGCGGATTGTCGGTTTCCTTTACACGGCTATATTGGGTCAGATTTTGATATTCCCAGCTGAGGTTTGCCATGCCGATTAAAATCGATAAAGCGGCTATACCGCCTGCCCACTGCCTGATTCGGGTAGATAAAGGGCCATCTGAAATATCTTTCGGATAAGAAGGTGTCAGCGACAGAATCAGGCTGAATACGGTGAGGAAGTAGATATACCAAAGCGGATATTCGAGCATGCTGTGGCAGAGGCTGACGGCAGCGGCGGTCAGTAAAAACAGAGAAGCCGGTGTTTGGTTGCGGCCCAACAGTCGCCATACGGCTGCAAGCAGGGTTAAGGTTGCAAGCAAGGTGCCGGCAATGCCCATTTCGGACAATAACTGCATGACGATATTGTGCGAATGGGTAAACAGTACGCCAAGGATATTGTTGGGGAAGTATTGTTGTTGGGCATTGATCAGGAAGGTTTGCTGGGCAAAGCTGTTCCAGCCATGCCCGAACCAAGGCGCGGATTGAAAGGCAATCCATGCCTTACTCCATTCGATTTGGCGCATGGAGCCTTCAAAACCGCTGGTGCCTGCGCGCTCGACAGCGGTTTCGTATTTGATGTTGCCAAACAAATCCAACAGGCTGCCCATGCCGAATTGGAAAGCGGCGGCCAGGATTGCGGTCAGAAGGAAAATGCACAGTGCGCGTTTGTGTTGGAAGCGGGTACGCCAAAACCATAACGGCGTAATCAGGAATAGGGCGGCAATGTAGCCTAAGATGGTGCGCGAGTTGACAAGGCCGAGGGTCGCAGTCAAAGCCAATACGAACAGAAAACCTGCTGCATTGGACATTTTGCGCGCCGTCCATAAATAGGATGCCGCCAAAATGCCCCACATTAAATAATGTCCCAAATGATTGCGCTGACCGAGTTGGCCGTTTACGGTACCGCTGCTTCGGGCGATGATGCCGTTCAACCACTCTACGTTGGACCAACCTTTAAATTGCAGCCAGACAATGGCAGCCTGTATGGATGCACCTATCAATAAAGACCAAGCAAAGATGCTGACGATGCGTTCTTGTCCGTAAGCTGTCACCCAGCCCCGCACCGACCATGCGCCCAGTGCCAAAATGACAAAGGTCCAGGCGGTGATGTCGCTCATGCCGGGGTAGGTGGAATGCATGAGGCGCGCTTGGAGCGACCAAAATGCGGCCATGGCAAACAAGCCGATACTGAGTGCAGGAAGGCGGATATTCAGCAGGCCTTTGTGTGCGCTAATCAATGTCAGTACCAATGAGCCGCTCAGTGAGATGGCTTCCAGATAAAAGCTGGGCAGTGGGCCGACGCGGTAGAGTGAGAGAAAAGGGACGGCGCAAATCCAAAGAAAGCTGAGCCATAAAGGCCAAAAGGTTTTTACTGAAGATTCAGTCAGGCCGTCTGAAAGTGTGTGGTAGGTCATTTTGATGTGTGTTTTTGTTGTTTAATAAATGCAAGGCAGCCGAGGAAAAAGGCAATGCACAATAATACGGAAACAGCGGCGCAAATCCGGCTGGCGACGGCTGTGTCGGCCAGGCGCATACAGGCTTCGGCAAAGTAAATCAGAATCAGCATGGAGCTGTATTGATAGGTGTAGATGCGTTTTTTCAAAATGCCGGTCAATGGCAGGCACAGCGGCAGGGCTTTCAGTGCCAGCCATGAGCCGCCTTCGCGCAATGGCGCGATCCACAATTCCCATGATAAGGAAAGCAGAATCAGCAGGATAAGGCTTACGGAAGTTGTAAGATAAGGTAATGGGGAGCGTGTATTGTTCACAATATTGAGGGCGTAAAGCCGTACTGGAAACTTAAAATTATACCGCTAAAAAGGCGGGGTAAGCCAAGAATATTGCTTAAAGATACTGAAGAAAGGATTTATTGTTTTTTCTTCAAACGAATGAAACTTTATCTTGTTTTATAGTCTTATTAATATATATATTTAATAAAGATTGTGCTATTATTCTAAATACTTTATCTCAGGAGGATAGAAAACCATGAATCGCGTTGCTGATGTTATCCGTGATGATATTAAAGTAATGACAGCCTATCAGGTTGCCGATTTGCCGGAAGGTTTTATTAAGTTGGACGCCATGGAGTGTCCGCATCATCCTTTCGCCGGGTATGAATCTTTATTGTCAGAATGGGCAGATTTGGCAAAGCAGGCACCGATTCATTTGTATCCCCATACTGCTAAGAGCGGTATTTATGAAGAATTGAGGGAAGTTTTCGGTATTCCCGATAAAGCGGAAATCGCGTTGGGTAACGGCTCCGACGAGCTTATCCAGTTTTTGACTATGCTGGTTGCCAAACCAAATGCGCGTGTATTGGGTATTGAGCCAAGTTTCGTTATGTATCGTCATAATGCCGCGCTTTATGGCATGGAATATGTCGGTGTTCCCGTAAATCCGGATTTCTCTTTGAATCTCCCTGCCGTTTTGTCCGCTATCGAGCAACATCAGCCGTCATTAATTTTTATTGCCTATCCCAATAACCCTACCGGCGTGTGCTTTAAGCGAGAAGAAGTGGAGGCGGTCATTCGTGCGGCTACCGGCATTGTGGTTGTCGATGAGGCATATGGTGCGTTTCATCATGACAGTTTCCTTCCGTGGGCGGGCGAAGTCGAAAACCTGGTCGTAATGCGCACCATCAGTAAAATCGGCTTTGCCGGCTTGCGGATGGGATATGCGGCGGCAAGCCCAAGCATTATGGGTGAAATGGCTAAAATTCTTCCGCCTTACAATATGAATCAATTAAGCTTGGCGGCGGCAAAATTCTCATTGAAACATCATCAAATCATTCAGCAAAACATTGATACATTAAAAAACGAGCGTTCGCGCGTGATGAATGAATTGTTGAAATTAAACCGTTTGGAAGTTTTTCCAAGCGAAGCCAACTTTATTACCGTTCGTGTTCCTGATGCGAACGAGTTGTTTGAAACATTGAAGCAAAACCGCATACTAATTAAAAAACTGCATGGCAGCCATCCGCTTTTGGATCAGTGTGTCCGCATAACCATAGGCTCGGCAGCGCAAAATGATGCCGTCTTGGCCGTTATTAAAAACCTTTCCCCTAATCTTTGATTCCAAGGAAACTATCATCATGAACAAAGCTCAACTGCATTTGACCAATTTTCTGTTACTGGTTGAAGAAGCCGGCTCATTGACCAAGCTTGCACGCGCATGCGGTTATGAAAACTCCGCCTCTTTGTCTCAGCTCAAACGCCGTTTGGAACAACAAGCAGGCGATGAGTCTGCACGCGGCATTCGTCCAAGCCTGGCTGCGAAGTTGGAATCCGGCATGCACAAACGCAAAGGCTGGCTGAACCGTGATCATAGCAAAGACCAAGAAAAAGCAGCAGCGGTTGAGGCGGCGCGTTTGGAAAAACAAACTGTCGAAGCAGTCGAAGCTGGTGTTTCAACCGAAGGCCGTTTTGTTACCGTTACCCGCAATACCAGCGAAACCCAAATTACCGTCAGCCTCAATCTTGACGGTACCGGTAAATACCGCTTGGATACCGGCGTTCCTTTCCTTGAACACATGCTTGCCCAAGTAGCACGTCATGGTTTGATTGACTTGGATATTACCTGCAAAGGCGATTTGCACATTGATGATCACCACACGGTTGAAGACATCGGTATCGTGGTGGGGCAGGCACTGAAACAAGCGCTTGGCAATAAAGCCGGCATTACCCGTTATGGCCATGCCTATGTTCCGCTGGATGAAGCGTTGAGCCGTGTAGTCATCGACCTTTCCGGCCGCCCTGGCTTGGTGTACAACATCGACTTTACCCGCGCCCTGATCGGCCGTTTTGATGTCGATTTGTTTGAAGAATTTTTCCACGGCCTTGTGAACCACAGCATGATGACTTTGCACATCGATAACTTGAGCGGCCGTAATGCACATCATCAAGCCGAGACTGTTTTCAAAGCCTTCGGCCGCGCATTGCGCATGGCGGTCGAATACGATCCGCGCATGGTGGGTCAAACGCCTTCTACCAAAGGCACGCTGAGCGAAGAGTCTGTTCAAGAAGAAGCAGAAGCCGCATCTGAAGAATAAGGCATCGTGTGAATGAATAAAGGCCGTCTGAAACCGATTGGGATTTCAGATGGCCTTTATTATTTGTCTTGTATATCAACAATATTTTGTTTTAAACCATCTTTTGCTACAATCATTCTTATTATTATATTAATCATTAAATGTTTTCAGACGGCCTGAGGAGAAGCAATGAAAGTAGCGATTGTCGATTATGGAATGGGAAACCTGCATTCAGTATTGAAATCTGTTCAGGCGGCTCAGGTCTTGTCTGACAAACATGCCGAGGTTTATCTGACTTCGCGGCCTGAAGAGGTGATGGCGGCGGATAAGGTTATCTTTCCGGGGCAGGGTGCCATGCCGGATTGTATGTCGGCGCTGAAGGCAAGCGGTTTGGGTGAGGTAGTTTCAGACGGCCTGAAAAACAAGCCGTTTTTTGGCATTTGCGTAGGTGCGCAATTATTGTTTGAACACAGTGAGGAAGGCGATACAGATGGTTTGGGTTGGTTTGAAGGTCAAGTAAAACGGTTTTTGCCCAATCAAACCGATGCACAGGGAGGCCGTCTGAAAGTACCGCATATGGGTTGGAATACAGTGCGTCAAACCCGTCCGCACCCTTTATTTCAAGACATTGGGCAGAACGAGTATTTTTATTTTGTTCACAGCTATTATTTTGCACCGAAAAATGAAGAGATTGTTTTAGGCGTCAGCGAATATCCGAATGAATTTGCCTGCATTGTCGGTAAGGACAATGTGTTTGCCACACAGTTCCATACGGAAAAAAGCCATCAGGCAGGATTGCTGCTGCTGCGTAATTTTTTAAATTGGCAGATTTGAGGCTTTTAACATAAATCTACTAAAAATCGCTAATTTGTGTAAAATATACTGAAATTGAGTAGAGGAGAAAAAAATGCTGTTGATACCTGCCATTGATTTGAAAGAAGGACGCTGTGTTCGCTTAAAACAAGGCTTGATGGAGCAGGCGACGGTATTTTCCGATTCGCCGGCAGAGATGGCGTTGCATTGGCGCAATCAAGGTGCACGCCGTTTGCATTTGGTTGATTTGAACGGCGCATTCGCAGGCGTTCCTCAAAATTTTCCGGCGATTAAAGAAATTTTGGCCGCCGTAGCCAAAGATATTCCGGTACAGCTTGGCGGCGGTATCCGTGATTTGGGCATCATCGAAAAGTATTTGGATTTAGGGCTGACCGATGTGATTATCGGTACGGCCGCGGTGAAAAATCCTGAATTTGTACGCGAAGCATGTAAGGCATTTCCGGGTCAGATTATTGTCGGCTTGGATGCCAAAGACGGCATGGTGGCGATAGACGGTTGGGCAACGGTAACGGAACACCATGTCGTCGATTTGGCCAAGCGTTTTGAAGACGATGGTGTCAACAGCATTATTTATACCGATATCGGTCGCGACGGCATGATGAGCGGGGTGAATATCGAAGCTACAGTCAAATTGGCTCAATCAGTGAATATCCCGATTATCGCTTCCGGCGGCTTGACGAATTTGGACGATATCCGCGCATTGTGTGCCGTTGAAAAAGAGGGTGTGAGCGGTGCGATTACCGGCCGCGCAATTTATGAGGGGAGTATTGATTTCGTACAGGCACAAAAACTGGCCGATTCTTTGGCTTGACCTAAGTGCGTTTAATTATGCAGATTAGGGCTTTGCAAGGGGTAACAGCGCAGGAGTTGGCGCATAGCTGAAAATACCTTCAAAAGCGGCATTTTGCAAAGTCCTTAGACTTAAAATCTGTCTGAAATAATTATAAAAAACAACTCACTCAATATCTTATTTTATTAAGGGATTGGTATGCTTGAAGCGTTTGTTTTGGGTTTTTGGATTATCTGGTCATCCGACCGCGAAGTGTATCCGCTAAGCGAAAGTTTGTGGTTTACACTGATTGCAGTGATATTGCGGCAGCTGACGGCGTTTGATTTGCCGATTATCGATACCTATTGGATGATTTTCAACGGGATAATCTGGGCATTTGCCGGTTTAATTTTTTCCATTGTCGGCCGCATTGACAGCAATTTCATTATTTCCTGTGTTTTGGCGATGATAGCCGGCATTGGTTATTTTCAGCTGTTGCAACATTTGCCGGATTGGTTGGGCAAATTTTTGGCCTGACGGTTTCAGACGGCCTGATAACGGATAATAGGTATTGAGTATGGCATTGGCAAAACGAATTATTCCTTGTCTGGATGTAAAAGACGGTCGCGTGGTAAAAGGTGTCAACTTTTTGGGCTTGCGCGATGCAGGCAATCCGGTTGACGTTGCCAAACGCTACAACGATGAAGGCGCGGATGAGTTGACCTTTTTGGACATCACTGCCTCCAGTGACAATCGCGACACTATTTTGCACGTTATTGAGGCAGTCGCATCACAAGTTTTTATTCCATTGACGGTCGGCGGCGGTGTGCGCACGGTTGCCGATATCCGTCGTCTGCTTAATGCCGGTGCCGATAAGGCCAGCATCAATACGGCCGCTGTAACCAATCCTGATTTGGTAAACGAAGCGGCCGGTTTTTTTGGTTCGCAAGCGATTGTTGTTGCCGTGGATGCCAAAGCAGTCAACCCTGAAAACACCCGTTGGGAAATCTTTACCCACGGAGGACGTAATCCGACCGGTTTGGATGCGGTGGAATGGGCTGTCGAAATGCAGCGGCGCGGTGCAGGCGAGATTTTGCTGACCAGTATGGATCGGGACGGCACCAAGCAAGGTTTTAACCTGCCTTTGACGCGCGCGGTCAGCGAGGCGGTGGATATTCCGGTCATTGCTTCCGGCGGCGTCGGTTCGGTTCAGCATTTGGTGGACGGTATTAAAGAAGGGAAGGCAGATGCGGTATTGGCCGCCAGTATTTTCCACTTTGGCGAAGCGAGTATCCGCGAAGCGAAACTGGCCATGCGCGAAGCAGGAATTGAAGTACGTTTGTGATTGCTATCCAAAGGCCGTCTGAAAATATGGGAGAAAAACGCGAATGTCGAACATAAACGAAACGCTGCTGAATGCCGTAAAATTTGATGAAAAAGGCTTGGTTTGCGCGATTGCCCAAGATTGGCAGACACACCGTGTGCTGATGGTTGCCTGGATGAACGCTGAGGCCCTGCAAAAAACCGTAGAAACCGGTTTTACCCACTATTACAGCCGTTCCCGCCAAAAACAATGGATGAAGGGCGAAGAATCTGGACATACGCAAAAAGTACACGAATTACGCCTGGATTGCGATGGCGACGCAGTGGTCATGCTGATTGAGCAAAACGGCGGCATTGCCTGTCATACAGGGCGTGAAAGCTGTTTTTACAAAGTTTGGCAAGACGGAGCATGGCAGGCAGTCGATGCTGTGTTGAAAGACGAAGAGGCGATTTACGGACATAAACATCCTTAAGGCCGTCTGAAAGAAAATAAGAGAAACCGACCATGACCGATACTATCCTTACCCAAATTCAAAACGTCATCGATTCGCGCAAAGGCGGCGATCCGGATGCCTCTTATGTTGCCCAACTGCTGCACAAAGGCGAAGACAAGATTCTGAAAAAAGTCATCGAGGAAGCGGGTGAAACCTTGATGGCCTCTAAAGATGGCGGTGGCGAACATTTGGTTTACGAAGTGGCGGATTTGTGGTTTCATACCATGGTTTTATTGGCGCATCACGGATTGCGTGCCGAAGATGTGGTCAACGAGCTTGCGCGCCGTCAAGGTTTGTCGGGATTAGTGGAAAAAGCTTCTCGCAAAGAATCTTGAATTTATATTACAATCTCGTATTTGACCTGTTTCAGAATCCGTCTCTTTGGGTAAAACGATTTCCCTTTTTTGGTCGAAACTCGTTACGCCCGTTTTCAGACGGCCATTGGAGCCATTATGGATAATTGTATTTTCTGCAAAATCGCAACTAAAGATATTCCGGCACAAACCGTTTACGAAGACGACGAGATGCTTTGTTTCAAAGACATCCGTCCTGCCGCGCCGGTGCATCTGTTGCTGATTCCGAAAGTGCACTTCGATTCACTGGCACACGCAACCGCCGAACATCAAACCCTGTTGGGCAAAATGATGTTGAAAGTTCCTCAAATCGCCCATGAGGCAGGTTTGACCGACGGTTTCAAAACCCTGATCAACACAGGCAAAGGTGGCGGGCAAGAAGTCTTCCACCTGCATATCCATATCATGGGTACGCCTGCATAATTATTATCTATTTTTAACAAATTCAAGGATTTATCATGGGTAGCTTCTCTCTCTGGCACTGGATTATCGTACTGATTATCGTCGTTTTGGTATTCGGTACCAAAAAATTGCGCAACGTCGGCAAAGACCTCGGCGGTGCGGTACATGACTTCAAACAAGGCCTGAACGAAGGTACAGACGGCAAAGATGCCAAAAAAGACGAAGTCATCGAACACAAAAAAGACGAAGACAAAGCATAATCCATGTTTGATTTCGGTTTGGGCGAATTGCTGCTGGTCGGCGTTGTCGCCCTGATAGTGCTTGGCCCCGAACGTCTGCCGCAAGCCGCGCGTACGGCCGGTCGTTTGGTCGGTAAATTGCAAGGATTCGTCAACAACGTCAAGCAGGAGCTTAACACTCAGGCTGAGTTGGACGAATTACGCAAGGTGAAGCAGGAATTTGAAACCGCCGCATCTGAGTTTCGCGACGGTATCAAGGACTTGGGTAACGATGCACAAAAAAATCTGAGCGATATTTCAGACGGCCTCAAGCCGTGGGAACGCCTGCCCGAACAGAAAACGCCTGCCGATTTCGGTGTGGATGAGTTTGGCAATCCTTTGCCTGATATGGCTTCAAACGGCACTGAGAATGAAAGTGCAATCCAAGCTTCTGAGCAGGGTGGGGCAGTGCAAACCCAAGAGCTTGTCGAGGCTGAAAATGCCGAGTCCGAGCAAGATCGCGCTTGGCGTGAGTATTTGACGGCTTCGGTTTCACCTGCTCCTGCGGTAGAAGTCAGCTATGTCGAATCTCCTGTTGCCGATGTTCCTCCGCCGCATACGACTTCTTTGCGTAAGCAGGCGATGAGCCGCAAACGCGATATGCGCCCGAAATTCCACGCCAAGCCCAAACTGCGCGTCCGTAAGTAAAAAGTGAGTCAACCGGTGTCCGAACCTCAACACGAACAACCCGTCCAACCGCTTATCGAGCATCTTCTCGAGCTGCGCCGCCGCATGATGTGGATCGTCATCGGTATCGTCGTCTGCTTTTTGGGCATGATGCCGTTTGCCCAGCAGCTCTATACCTTTGTTGCCGAACCATTGATGGCCAATCTGCCTAAAGATACCAGCATGATTGCGACCGATGTGATCGCGCCGTTTTTTGTGCCGGTCAAGGTTACTTTGATGGCGGCGTTTCTGTTGTCGTTGCCGCACACGCTGTATCAAGTTTGGGCGTTTGTCGCTCCTGCCTTATACCAAAATGAAAAACGTTTGATTACGCCGCTGGTGTTGTCCAGCGTGACGCTTTTCTTCGTCGGTATGGCGTTTGCCTATTTTTTGGTGTTTCCCGTTATTTTTAAATTCTTGGCCGGTGTAACCCCTGTCGGCGTCAATATGGCGACCGATATCGACAAATACCTGTCCTTTATTTTGGGCATGTTTGTGGCATTCGGTACGACGTTTGAAGTTCCCGTCGTTGTGGTGTTGCTTGCCAAAATGGGCATTGTTTCGACTGGACAGCTTAAGAATGCGCGTCCGTATGTGATTGTCGGTGCGTTTGTCGTGGCCGCAATCATCACGCCGCCTGACGTAATTTCTCAAACCCTGCTTGCTGTTCCGCTGATTCTGCTCTACGAAGCAGGCATTTGGTTTAGTCGTTTTGCCAAAGTGAAAACGCAGCAGGAAGATGAAAATACACCGCAACCACCGGCAGAAGTTTAAGAATTAAGGCCGTCTGAAGAATTTTTCAGACGGCCTTTGTATCATGGCACTTTCAGAGTTTTTAAGAAAAAGTATGATGGATGTTTAGGAGTCGTATAAAAACGCTATCGCCCCAAATTCTTTTGATGCGACTAAAAATTTAGACCGAGGATTTTGCCGAAATCGAAGCAGTAATGCGTAACAGTCCCTCATGCGTCAATGGGCTGTTGCTCTGAAGATGATTTCAATACCAAACAGCGGAATTCCGTTTGGAAAAATGAGTTGATTTTACCAAGGTATAAATCAAGAATCTTAATATTAGGTAATTGATAAAAAAATATTCGTTTCTGTCTTATTGAAAGCATGATGTCAGGCCGTCCGAAAATTAACTACATTTCAGACGGCCTTTTTATTGCTCTTGTTTTTTCTTTGCCATCCTTAGTTATCAAGCATCTGGCAAAAGGGTTTTGAAAAAGAGAAGGTTATATTTTGACTAAATCCAGCCATATAATTCTGTGTAAAAATGTGTTATCGTATCCAAATGTGTTAAGAAACATTAATAAGTTTGTATTTTTCTTACAGAGAAAGGCTTCAAAATGGATGGATGGACTCAAACGCTGAGTGCCGGCACCTTGCTCGGTATCGCCGCGGCAGCGATTTTGCTGATCTTGATTTTGATTGTAAAACTGCGCGTTCATGCCTTGCTGACGTTGGTATTGGTCAGCCTGCTGACTGCCATCGTAACAGGTCTGCCTATGGGCAGCATTGTTAATGATGTGTTGGTCAAAAACTTTGGCGGTACGCTCGGCAGCGTGGCGTTGCTGGTTGGTTTGGGCGCAATGCTCGGCCGTTTGGTGGAAACTTCCGGCGGTGCTCAATCTCTGGCAGATGCGCTGATTCGGATTTTTGGTGAGAATCGTGCGCCATTTGCTTTAGGTGTGGCTTCTTTGATTTTTGGTTTCCCAATTTTCTTTGATGCCGGCTTGGTGGTGATGTTGCCGATTGTGTTTGCAACGGCACGCCGTATGAAGCAGACTGTTCTGCCATACGCGCTGTCATCTATTGGCGCATTTTCGGTCATGCACGTCTTCCTGCCGCCTCATCCCGGCCCGATTGCTGCTTCTGAATTTTATGGTGCAAACATCGGTCAACTGCTGATTTTAGGTTTGCCTGTTACCTTGATTACTTGGTATTTCAGCGGCTATTTATTGGGTAAAGTTTTGGGTCGCAGCATTCATGTGCCTGTTCCTGACCTGCTCAGCGGCGGTACGCAAGATAACGACCAACCGAAAGCACCTGCAAAAGCATCTACCGTTGTCGGTATTATGCTGATTCCTATGCTGTTGATTTTCTTGAATACTGGTTTATCCACTTTAATCAGTGAGAAAGTCGTCAGCGCAGACGGAGGTTGGGTGCAATTTGGTCGCATGATCGGTTCGACACCGATTGCTTTGCTGATTTCCGTTTTGGTAGCCCTGTATGTATTGGGTGGCAAACGTGGTGAAAAAGCCAGCGCATTGGAGAAAACCATCGATGGCGCATTGGGTTCGGTTTGCTCGGTCATTTTGATTACCGGTGCGGGCGGTATGTTCGGCGGCGTGTTGCGTGCCTCCGGTATCGGTAAGGCTTTGGCAGACAGCATGGCGGACTTGGGTATTCCTGTTTTGCTGGGCTGTTTCTTGGTGGCTTTGGCTTTGCGTATTGCGCAAGGTTCTGCGACCGTTGCATTGACTACCGCTGCCGCGTTGATGGCACCGGCCGTTGCGACGGCAGGTTTCAGCGATTGGCAGATTACTTGCGTGGTCTTGGCTACGGCGGCAGGTTCCGTTGGTTGCAGCCACTTTAACGACTCCGGCTTCTGGCTTGTCGGTCGTTTATTGAATATGGATGTGCCGACGACCTTGAAGACGTGGACGGTCAACCAAACACTTATTGCACTCATCGGTTTTGCCTTATCTTCAGTATTGTTTGTTTTGGTTTAATCGGAAGAACGGGCGGATAGTGTTTTTGAGATAACACAATCTGCCCGTTTTTAAATACCGTTAAAATCTAGATAAACAAGGAGTAGAAAAATGACGACACATTTTGTCATGATGGGCGTGTGCGGTTGCGGTAAAACCACTGCCGCGCTGTCTTTGCAAAAACATCTCAACCGATGTCCGTATGCCGAAGGCGACGATTTTCATACCCAAGCCAACCGCGACAAGATGGGTGCCGGTATTCCGTTGACGGATGAAGACCGTTACCCATGGCTGGGCAATTTGCGTGACTGGATGACGGAGCAGGCAAAAAATGGGGAAAAATATTCCATCGTTACTTGTTCCGCACTCAAACGCCAATACCGCGATATTCTGCGTGGTGCGGAAGGGAAGGTGGCTTTTATCCATCTGACTCCGCCTCAAGCAATTAATCTTGAGCGTATGCTGTCGCGTCAGGGGCATTATATGAAAGCCGGAATGCTGGATTCGCAGCTGGAGATTTTGGAAGAGCTGGGTGCTGATGAATACGGTGTCAAAATCGACAATCCGGGTTCGCCTGAAGCCGTTGAGGCAGATATTGTGAACTGGGTGAAAGCGCAAGGCTTGATTTATTAATGATCAGAAATGGAAAGGCCGTCTGAAATATTTCAGACGGCCTTTTTTGATGGGGTTTAGAATGTTTTTTGCGAGTCAAGCAATAAAGTGACCGGCCCGTCATTGCAAAGGGAAACCTGCATATGGGTTTGGAATCTGCCGGTTTCGACTGTCAAGCCATGTTCGCGTAGAAGTTGTGCGGTGTAGTGATAAAGCTTATCCGCTTGTTCTGCGGGCGCGGCATTGGAGAAAGATGGGCGGCGGCCGCTGCGTGCATCGGCGTAAAGGGTAAACTGGGAAACCAGTAATATCGAGCCGCCGACATCTTTGAGCGATAAATTTAATTTGCCGTTTTCGTCTTCAAAGATACGCAGGTTGGCGGTTTTATCCGCAATATATTTGGCGTCTGCTTCTGTATCGGTGTGGGTAACGCCGAGCAATATCATAAATCCATTGTTGATTTCGCCGCAGGTTTCACAGGAGTTTTCAGACAAAACGTCGACTTTGGCTTGGGTAACTTTTTGGATAACAGCACGCATGATGTTTTTGAATAAAAGGAGTTGTAAAAAAGGGCGTAAGATACGCCCTCTGGGTTTAAATATAGTTTCAGACGGCCTGAAACCATTGAATCAATTTACGGATTAATGCCGTTTTCTTTCAAGATACGTTCGATCTGATTCTCGACTTTTTGTCGTTTGACAGCTTGGGCAAGCTGATTGCGCACCAGCTCGAAAGGTTCGGCATTGGGATCGCGTTCTACTGCACTGAGTTTAAACAGATAAAAACGGTTTTCTATTTGAATCGGTTCATGCGTTACATCGCCTCGGTTCATGTCGGCAAAAGCGGTAGCCAGTTGAGGAGAGAGCTGCTGCGGAGAGATGAAACCGTCGAACTCCTGTTCGGGGTTTGGATAGCGTTTCATCAGCTCTTCAAATGACAAGCCTTTGAGCAGGAGTTCTTGCGCTGCGAGTACTTCTTCGGCTGAAGCAAAGCTGACTTGTTGCAGCTTGATAATGCGTGTTTGCTGGTCGTAGAAACGGCGCAACTCGGCATCGTCAACCGCGATTTGGCGTTCTAGATAAGCAGCGTATTGGTTGGCATAGAATTCAGCTTCGACGTTTTTCAACTGATTTTGCACTTCCGCATCTTTGTCCAAACCAGCCTTGATGGCTTCATTTTTCAAAATTTCCAAAGTCTGCAAACGTGTAACCACATCTTTGCGGATTGCCTGGCCATCGGGTTTGGCAGTCTGGTTGGGGTGTTGATCAGCCTGTCTCAATACTTCGGCGACCATGCTGTCGATACGTGCGGGATCGATTTCAGGTGCTTTGGCAGTTGCCAAGCCGACGGTTGATAGGGCAAGGATAGCCAAAACGGCAGTTTTGGGCTTGATGTTCATGTGAGTTCCTTATTGCCCGCCGCCATCACGGCGGGCACGTTATTATTTGTTGACTTTGATACTGGCTTTTTTCAGCAATGATTGAATGGCCGCATCAACACGGGCTGCCTGTAAGTCGCTGCCAATCTCGTTTTTAGCGGCTTCGT
Source organism: Neisseria subflava (assembly GCF_024205745.1). NCBI lineage: Bacteria > Pseudomonadati > Pseudomonadota > Betaproteobacteria > Neisseriales > Neisseriaceae > Neisseria > Neisseria subflava. The sequence goes on along the minus strand of NZ_CP073117.1, from coordinate 338,849 downwards.
AAGAAGGTACGGTAACGTTACGGCGGTCATTGACGTAGAAAACGGCGTACAAATTACCGTTTTGCAGCGGCGTTTTAGTGTGCGCACCTTTTTTCAGGTCTTTGACAGCTGCGTAAAGCGGAGGCGCTGATTCTTGCAAATCTTTAAGCGGAACATAAGCTTTAGGGATACCGCCGGCTTTTTTGGCCGCTTCGTCAATTGAGTATTGGTTTAATACCGAAACAAAGCTTTTTTTCGCATCCAAATCGGCAATGGCTTTTTGGGCATTGCTGCTGCTGTCGGTTACGATTTCGCCCAGTTGGACTTCCTGAGTACCTTTATAGAAGTTGCTGAAATCGTTGTAAGCGGCTTTGACATCTTTTTCTTGAACAGGATATTGACGGACGATATGTGCCGCGAAAGCTTGGCCTAACAAATCATTTTCGAAAACTGCCCATTCGGTTTTAAATGTGGCTTTTTTATCTGCGCCTTGCTTGGCGGCATCGGCACGCGCTTGCTCCAATGCAGCTTTGAATTCAGCGCTTTGATCCAGTTTTAATTTTTTGGCTTCTTGGGTAACAACAGTGCTGATAACTTGGCGTTCGGTCAGCATTTGACGCAATTCAGGCGTGTCTTGAATGTTGGGGTTGCTGGCGCGTACGGAAGCAACTTGGTCATCGATAACGCTGCTGTCGATGGCTTGACCGTTGACGGTAACCAAAGTTTGGGCAAACAGGGTGCCGGAAGTCAGGGCAAGCATCAAGGCTGAAGCAAAGTAGGTTTTTTTCATCGTATTTCTCTTTTAAATTAATGATTGGAAATCAAAGTTTGGGCAGTAATCTTAATGGAAGTATTCGTCCGGCGTGGCCGCTTTGATACTGAGTGCATGAATCAGGCCGTCTGAAAACAAGTCCTGCAAAAGCTGTTTAATCATACGTTGTCGCTGGAGGCGACCAATGTTTTCAAATGCGTTGCTGACCACCACTATGGCGTAATGCCCGCCGCCTTTATTGCCGGCATGGCCGGCATGCAGATGGCTTTCATCTTCAAAATCGAAGAACTCAGGCTCAAGCGTCCGCAGGTGTTCCTCGATAATTTGACGCATATTGCTCATTTGAACACGGCTTTAAAGGGTTTAATCAATACTTCTGCGTATACGCCGGCATCGACGTAAGGGTCTTGTTCAGCCCATTCTTGTGCAGCGTCCAAAGATTCAAATTGAGCCACGATTAGGCTGCCGGAAACGCGTTCCGGATTGTCTGGTAGAGGATTGGGGCCGGCAGTCAGCAGACGGCCTTGCGCTTTCAATTCTTCCAAGCGTGCCAAATGAGCAGGGCGTGCCGCCATGCGTGCTTCGTGGACATCTTCGGCATCAGTGGCCAAAAGCATGAAATATTCCATTATTGATCCTCCTTAGACTGGAAACGCATCAGATACATACCCTGTGCGATGGAAAAAATGATTGTGAAACCCAATGTGCCGAACAGTTTGTAATTGACCCATTGGTCTGGAAAATACGTAAAGACAAAGAGGTTGGCTGCACCCATAAAAATCAGGAAGCCAATCCATGCATAAGTCAGGCGTGTCCATACAAAATCAGGGAGCTGCATTTCTTTGCCCATGACGGCTTTAAGCCCGTTTTTACCGGCAAGGTGGCTGAACAGCATGACGATCGCTCCGATCCAAAACAGAACGGTCGGTTTCCACATGATGAAGCGGTTGTCTTTCAGCAGAATCGTTGCGCCGCCAAAAAGACAATCAAAATCAGGCTGACCCATTGCATGGTGTCCAGTTTGCGGTGTTTCCAAAAGGTCAGTGCAGCTTGGGCAATGCCGACGATAACCGCAACAGTCGTTGCGGCAATCATGTCTTTGGTGATGATGTATGTGATGAAAAATAAGAATACAGCGAATAAGTCGCTCAAAATCTTCATATGTTAATGATGAAACTAATTGAGTAAATGCTAATCATACAGGGAGATGCGTTTTTTTGCACCTTTCCCCATGACTTCAATATCACATATATTTATATAAAATATTTGTTTTGGGTTGGCGAAATTTGTAAAAAAGAAACACAAGCATGCAAAAGTAATAGATTTGCTAAGGAATTTTAGGCTGAACAGCCTCTATTGCTTGGCAGGAATGGGTTAAAAATATATCATGACGTAATATCTAGTAAATATATGGTTAAATGCGCGCACATTGGTTAGTACCATAATTTCCGAACAGGGGATCAGTTTTGAAAAAACATCACAATATTAAATTAATTACAGCTTCTATCGCTTTAATGACATCGCTCAGCGCTTCTGCAGGTTTGGGCGGCTTGAATGTTCAATCTCATTTGGGTGAGCCTTTTACAGGCAGTATCACTGTGACTGGCGAGGAAGCTCAGGCTCTGCTTAATGGCGGTAAGGCTACTATTTCAAATGGTAATTTGCGCGCGGCGGTACGCAAATCAGGCGATAAGGCAGTCGTTACCATCCGCTCTTCTAAAGCCATCAAAGATCCTGTTTTGGTTTTCCAAGTGGGTGTTGGCGCGCAATCGCGTGAGTACACCGCTATTATCGACCCGGCCGGATATGATTCTAAAGATGCTGCATCTGTTCGTACCCGTCCGGCCACTGAATCTCAATCCTCCGAGCCGACACGCAATGCCCAACAGCCTGCAACTAAAAACAATAAAGCAGCAGGTAATCAGGCAGCTCAAGCGCGTAAGGATGTGCAGCGTAAGGCTGAGAAAAAACAAGTTCAGACGGCCCCTGCTAAAAACGACACGGCTGCACGTTCAGGCAGACAGCATTTGGTGCGTACTGGTGAAACCCTGATTGCCATTGCGTCCAGCATCCGTCCGCAAGGTATGACCCTGGATCAAACTATCCAGGCTTTGGTAAATGCCAACCCGGATGTGTTTATCGATAATAATGCCAACCGTATGTTGGCAGGTAAAGTGCTGAATATTCCAAACCGTAGCGAATTGCAACGCTTGGCTGCTTCTGCGCCTGTTAAAACCAATACAGCAGCAGAGAAAGGTAATGCAACCGTCAATGCAACAGAAGCTAAAACAGAAAAACCTGTTGTTCAGCCTGAGGCTAAAACTGAAGCCCAGGTTAAAGATGCTGGCGTAAATACACAGCAACAGGAAGAAGTGAAACAAGCTTCAGCTGAACAAACAGAACAAGCAGCATCTGCAGCTGTCAATGAAAATGCCGCATCGACTGTTCCTGCGTCAGATATTCAAGAAGCTATGGCTTCTGATGCCCAAGAGGATGTAGTGGCTTCTGAGCCTGTTGCAACCACGGATTCTGTCGCGGAGCAAACAGAAGGCGAATCAGACGGCAATTTATGGAAATGGTTATTGGCAGGCGGAGCAGCCCTTATTGCTGCTTGGTTGTTGTTGAAAGCTGCCGGTAAACGTAAAGACGAGCCGGAAGCAGAGTCTGTAAGCCGTAAGAATGAAGAGAAGGCTGTGCAGAAAAATGTTGCTGCTGCGGTTGCTGCAACTAAAGTAACGCCGTCTGAAAAAACTCAAGACGGCCTGCTTATCGAAGATGATTTCGAAGATGATGTGGTTATCAATGAAGTAGAAGAATCTTCCAATATCGATGATGTCAAACTTGATTTGGGTAAGATTGACAATAGTCAGGCAGGTATTCTTTCAGGTGCAGTAACGCATGATGTTGAGACAGAGCAACGTCGCCATGCTGATTGGGACAATATCGAATCAACGGAAAGCGTGTACGAGCCTGAACCAGAAAATCCGTATCAGCCGGTATCTGTTATTATGCCGGAACGTAAAGAAGAGCAGACAAATACATTTGATGAGTTTGATTTGGCGGCAGAGAAAAAAGTCTCCGAGTCAAGAAATGAAGAGCCACTCGAGTTTACGGTAGAAACTCCTGAAGCTTCAGACGGCCATGCGCTGCCATTTGATGTCAAGCAAGATCAAGACTTGCAAATTCAAGAAACCAAAGAAGAAGTAGAGAAAGAAGAAGCTGCTTCTGAGTTTGTGATTGAAGAAGGTGCATTGGAATGGGGTGCTGAAGATGTTTCAGTAGCCGCCGATAAAAGCAATAGTGAAAGAGGTTTTGTTTCAGAATCAGTCGGCATGACTGCACCGCTTGAAGCTAAATATGATTTGGCTAAGATGTATATCGAAATCGGTGATCCTGAAGCGGCTCGAGAAACATTGCAAGGGCTGATTGAAGAGGCTGAAGGCGATATTCTGCATAAAGCCCAAAAACTGATGAAAGAACTTGGCGCATAAGTGCCAGTAAAATGAAGATGCCGTTTCAGACGGCATCTTTTTTATGGTAAATTAAAAAGCAAGATTTTGGCTGAGTCTATTATTGGTTGGGTAAGATTTCGGTTTTATTTTATATGATGGTTGAAGATAAAGGCCGTCTGAAATACATAATGGAGGCGTGTGTTGATCACGCCTTTTTAATATTTGTTACTTGAGTATAGACAACAATATCAATTTACAAGAAGTATAAGAAATGACTGAACAAGTAAATACAACAGGGCATCTCGTGCAGCGCTGGGCTTTGACCCTTTCTTATGACGGTAGCCGTTTTTATGGTTGGCAAAAACAGGCCGGAGATTTGCCGACTGTTCAGACGGCCTTAGAGCAGGCATTGTCTTCAATAGCGGGGGAACAAATTAATACTATTGTTGCGGGAAGGACGGATACGGGTGTGCATGCAACAGCCCAGGTGGTGCATTTTGATACATCAGTAAGTCGTCCGGAGCAAGCATGGGTGCGGGGTGTCAATGCATATTTGCCTGATGGTGTTGCTGTGTTGGTTGCGCAAAAAGTTGCACCTCATTTCCATGCCCGATTTGATGCTTATGGCCGCCATTATCGTTATTTATTGGAATCTTCACCGGTTCGTTCTCCATTATTGGTTGGCAGAGTAGGGTGGACGCATTTGAAATTAGATTTAAATCTAATGAAGCAGGCTGCTGCCTTATTGGAGGGTGAACATGACTTTTCCAGCTTTCGTGCAGCTGAATGTCAGGCGAAATCCCCTGTAAAAACACTATATAGTGCAAGTATTAGTGGAACTTCTCGCTATCTGTGCCTTGATTTGCATGGGAACGCATTCTTACATCATATGGTACGCAATATTATGGGTGCATTAGTGTATGTGGGTAGTGGCAGGATCAGTGTGAATGAGTTTGAGTCGGTCTTTCATGCAAAAAGTAGATTGAAGGCTCCGCCAACGTTTATGTCAGATGGCCTGTATCTAACAGGTGTTGACTATCCTGATGAGTTTGGATTGATGCAACTATCGTTGCCCGAGTGGATGAGTGTTCTGGGTAATGATTTTCAGACGGCCTAATTGCGGATTGTTGGTATAAAAGCAACAAAATAGCGTGATTAATGTGTAAATTGATAAAGTGTTGTAAAATGCAAATATGGTTTTAGAAGGAATTTATCATTGATTTTAAATAATAAATTTCCATTATTTGGGTTGTGCCTACCTTTATTTGGTTTCCGAGGTAGTGGGGAGGATTGAATAAAGTTTGTTTTTTTAGAGAGGAGCAATTATAGTAACAGTCATGGAATCGCTGATTCCAGCGATAATGTAAGCCTAAGCGGATTGTCCGGTCTGCTTAAGTTATTTCTTCACAATAGAAAAGGAATACAGCAATGAAAAAATCTCTGATTGCTCTGACTTTGGCAGCTCTGCCTGTTGCAGCTATGGCTGATGTGACTCTGTACGGTCAAATCAAAGCTGGCGTAGAAATTTCTAAAGTAAAAGAGGGTAAGACTTCTTCTAAAACTGCTACTGAGATTGCTGACTACGGCTCTCGCATCGGTTTCAAAGGCCACGAACACTTGGGTAGCAACCTGAATGCTATTTGGCAAGTTGAACAAAACACTTCTATCGCCGGTGGTGACTCTGGTTTTGCTAACCGTGAATCTTTCATCGGTTTGGAAGGTGGTTTCGGTAAAGTTCGTGCCGGTAACCTGAACACTGCTCTGAAAGACAGCAGCGATAGCTTCGACCCTTGGGAATCTAGTAATGCTAACGCAGACGCTCTGCAATTGGGTAAAATTAAACGTGTAGATACTCGTAAAGTATCTGTACGTTACGACACTCCTGTATTTGGTGGTTTCAGCGCAAGCGTACAATTCCAACCTCGCGACAATGCTAACCCTGGCGACAAATACGATCACGCTGTGAAAAGCCGTGCGTCTTACGATTTGGGTCTGAACTACGAAAACTCTGGCTTCTTTGGTCGCTATGCTGGTTCTTACGCTAAACATGCTGTCTTGGATGCTGGCTACTTGGATACATTCAACCACAATACTACTTTGGCTGCTGGTACTTACAAAGATCACCAAGCTCACCGTCTGACTGCTGGTTACGATGCTAACAACCTGATGGTTGCTGTTGTAGGTCAATACGAAGGCTTCAAAGCTGACGTAGCTGGTGCTAAGAAAAACGAACGTACTGAAGTTGGTGCAACTGCCGCTTACCGCTTCGGTAACGTAACTCCTCGTGTTTCTTACGCTTACGGCTTCAAAGCTAAAGAAGATGGCGTAAAACAAGAAAACAGCGCTTACAACCAAGTTATCGTTGGTGCTGACTACGACTTCTCTAAACGTACTTCTGCCCTGCTGTCTGCTGGCTGGTTGAAAGAAGGCAAAGGCGACTACAAATATGAGAAAACTGCTGGTACTGTTGGCCTGCGTCACAAATTCTAATCTGACTTAAGATTAGTCTGAAAAAGAGCCTGTTTTATACAGGCTCTTTTTGTTTTTGTAAGAAATGTATTTTGTCATTGCAGGGGCAGGTTAAAGTATTTTCGATATTCGTTTTCAGACGGCCTATGGAAATTTAAGTCAGGTTATATTCTATTTAATATATGCTAAATGAAATTTTAGAAATTGTTTTGAGTATTATTATAAATAAGTTAACGATATTGAGATGGTCATTGGATTGATTTGATTTTCCTATATTTCATGTCTACTAATAAAAGATTTATTTTTATAGTTCTAAAGTATTATTAGCATGTAGAATTTGGTTTTAAGATTTGTAAACTTGATTTTAATCAAATTATTGCCGATAGATGATTCATATAATATAAGTGTTTAGAGTATCGATATATCGGGAATAGTCATGTCCTGTCTTGAAATGAAGTGCTTAAGTAGCATTTGGAAACGAATCCTTGTGCTGTTTACTGTGTTTTCTATGATGATAGTAAGCCTGCCTGCTTACGCAGAGCGCTTGCCTGATTTCTTGGCAAAAATTCAGCCTTCTGAAATTTTTCCTGGTGCTGATCGCTACGGCAAACCTGAAGGTAAGCCTTTGGTTGCTCGTGTATATAAAGGCGAAGAGCAGCTTGGTTTGGTTTATATCACGACTGATGTGGTCAATACGCGTGGTTATTCGAGTAAGCCGATTGATACAATGGTTGCATTGGCCAATGATGGCACTATTGCGGGAGCAAAATTGGTTGAACACCATGAGCCGATTATGCTGATCGGTATCCCTCAATCCCGTGTTGATAAATTCATTGACAAATATATCGGCTTAAATTTTATTAAAAACCCGCCTCAACCAGGTGTTGCGCCAGGGGATATTATTAGTGGTGCAACTGTAACCCTGATGGTCATCAATGACAGTATTCAGCGTTCTGTTAAGGCGGTAATCCATCAATATCATTTGGGTACTGATAAAGCAGTTCAAACCGATGCAGCAGCTGCTTCCGGCGAACAGTCTGCCGAACCTGCCGTTCAAACCCGTCCGCGTCGCGTTGCCAGTCAAGACAAACAAGATATCCTGTCATGGAATGCGCTTTTGGAACAAAAAGCCGTCGGTCATTTGCATATTTCTATCGATGAAATCAATAAACTGTTTGAGAAAAGCGGTAAAGCAGGTGTGGCAGATCATGCGGAACAGGGCGATGGTAATGATACATTTATTGATCTGTATGTTGCCTTGGTCAGCCAACCTTCCATCGGTAAAAGTCTTTTAGGCGAAGCCGGCTGGAACAACCTGCAAAAACGTTTGAAACCTGGTCAAGAAGCCGTGATGGTGGCCGGCGAGGGTCGCTATTCTTGGAAAGGTTCGGGTTATGTTCGCGGCGGTATCTTTGACCGTATTGAAATGATTCAAGGCGATACCAGCTTCCGCTTTACCGATGCGCAACATGAACGTGTAGTTGCTTTGGCAGCGGAAGGTGCACCTGCATTCAAAGAGGTATCTTGGTTCGCAATCCCTGAAGGTGTGGAATTTGATGGTGCCGAGCCATGGCGTTTGCAATTGATGATTCAACGCGTATTGAGCGTAAATGATAAAGCTTTTGTAACGACAGATTTGGATTACGAATTGCCAAAAGGCTACTACGTTGACGATCCTAAAGCACCGCCGGTTGAAATCAGCGCGCCGGTTGAGCAAGTTGCGGCTGCAGCTTCAGCCCCTGAAAGTACAGGTATTGCCGAAGATGCAACTGCCGGTGATGATGGTGTTTCCAACCAACTTTGGAAACAGGTTTGGAAAGCCAAACAAGGTCAAATCGTGGTTGTCGGTATTGCTTTGACAATTCTTCTGTTGGTATTCTTGTTCCAAGACTGGATTGTTCGTTACGAAAAATGGTATGACCGGTTCCGTCTCTGTTTCCTGATCTTTACGCTGTTTTATATCGGCTGGTATGCTCAGGCACAATTATCGGTAGTGAATACTTTGACGTTGTTCTCAGCCATTTTGACTGAGTTCCACTGGGAATTCTTCCTGATGGATCCGCTGGTATTCATTCTGTGGCTTTTTACAGCGGCGACCATGCTGTTGTGGAACCGCGGTACATTCTGTGGATGGTTGTGTCCTTTCGGTGCATTGCAAGAGTTAACCAACCGTATCGCCAAAAAATTGGGTCTGAAACAAATTACAGTACCACACTTGTTGCATACCCGTCTGAGTGCGATTAAATATGTAATTTTCTTCGCCTTGTTGGCAATTTCCCTGTACGATTTGGGTACGGCTGAAAAATTTGCTGAAATTGAGCCTTTCAAAACTGCAATCATTTTGAAATTTATGCGTGAATGGTGGTTTGTTCTGTTCGCTGCCGCTTTGCTGATCGCAGGCTTGTTTATCGAACGTTTCTTCTGCCGTTATCTGTGTCCTTTGGGTGCAGGTATCGCATTGCCGGGCCGTTTCCGTGTGTTTGATTGGCTGCGCCGTTATAAAATGTGCGGTAACCCATGCCAAATTTGTACACACGAATGTCCGGTTCAGGCCATTGCACCAGAAGGCGATATTCATCCGAACGAATGTATCCAATGTCTGCATTGTCAGGTAATGTATCACCACGATACGCGTTGTCCTCAAGTAGTGGCAACGAATAAGAAAAAACAAAAACAAGCGGCGGCAAAATCTGAGCAGCACGATGCGGCAGTAGCGCAAAATGCTCAAGAACAAGTTGTTCAGTTTGTTAAAAAAGAATCAGCAATCAGTGTTGACAAGTAGTAATTTATAAATAAAAAAGAGGGCTGTATCGGCAGCCCAACTTAGAAAGTTTTTCATCGGCAGGCCGTCTGAAAAAATCGGCCGCCAGATTTTATCCAAGGAGTGTCGTATGTCAGACGAAAAATTAGAACAAAACGGCTTAAGCCGTCGTTCATTCTTAGGTACTGCCGCTGCTTCCGGTGCAGGTATTGCCGGTGCCGGTTTGTTGGGCTTGGCCGGTTGCTCTAACGGTGAGGGTGATAAAGCTGCCGCTTCTGGCGCAGCTCCTGCTGAGAAAGCAGCAGCTCATTCTGCCGAACCGGGCAAACAAACTTCCGAAGTAGGTCCAGGCGAGCTTGACCAATACTACGGTTTCCTGTCAGGCGGTCAATCAGGCGAAATGCGCTTGATCGGTTTGCCATCTATGCGCGAACTGATGCGTATCCCTGTATTCAATATGGACAGTGCTACCGGTTGGGGTCGTACCAACGAGAGCCTGAGCGTTTTGAACGGAAATATTACGCCGGAAACCCGTAAATTCCTGCAAGACAGCGGTCTGCGTTGCTACCCTAACGGCGACTTGCACCACCCACACTTGTCTTTTACCGATCAGACTTACGACGGTCGCTATGCATATGCCAACGATAAAGCAAACACCCGTGTTTGCCGTATCCGTTTGGATGTAATGAAAACCGATAAAATCATCGATATTCCTAATGCTTCAGGTATCCACGGTCTGCGTCCGCAACGTTATCCGAAAACCGGTTACGTTTTTGCCAACGGCGAGCATATCGTTCCTGTTGACGGCGTAGGCAAATGGGATGATCCTAAAACTTGGAATGCCGTTTATACAGCAATTGACGGCGAAACCATGGACATCGCATGGCAAGTATTGGTAGACGGTAACTTGGACAACGGTGATGCCGACTACCAAGGTAAATACTCTTTCTCTACCTGCTATAACTCTGAGCGCGCTCTGACTGTACAAGGTGCATCTTCTAACGAACAAGACTGGTGTGTGGTATTTAACCTGGCCGCCATCGAAGAAGGCATCAAAAAAGGCGACTTCAAAGAAGTTAACGGTGTGAAAATGTTGGATGGTCGTGCGGAAGCCAACTCTCCATACACTCGTTACATCCCGGTTCCTAACTCTCCTCACGGCTGTAACGCAAGCCCTGACGGCAAATACATTATGCTCAACGGTAAACTGTCTCCAACCGTTACCGTATTGGATGTCAGCAAACTGGACGATTTGTTTGCAGGCAAAATCAAAGAGCGTGATGTTGTCGTAGCTGAGCCTCAACTGGGTCTTGGCCCATTACACACTGCATTTGACGGTCGCGGCAATGCTTATACAACATTGTTTATCGACAGCCAAATGGTGAAATGGAACATCGACGATGCGATTAAAGCCTACAAAGGCGAGAAAATCGATCCGATTAAACAAAAACTGGACGTTCACTATCAACCTGGCCACAACCACACTACCATGGGCGAAACTAAAGAAGCCGACGGTAAATGGTTGGTGTCTTTGAATAAATTCTCCAAAGACCGCTTCCTGAACGCAGGTCCTCTGAAACCTGAGTGTGACCAATTGATCGACATCTCCGGCGATGAAATGCGTCTGGTTCACGACAACCCGACTTTTGCAGAACCACATGACTTCTGTCTGGTTTCCGCTTCCAAAGTGAACCCAAGCAAAACTTGGGACCGTAAAGACCCATGGTTCTGGAAAGATGCTTTGGAACAAGCGCAAAAAGACGGCGTTGAGCTGGAAAAAGCCGCTAAAGTCGTACGCGAAGGCAACAAAGTACGCGTGTACATGACAGCCGTTGCGCCTGCATTCAGTATCCCTCAATTTGAAGTGAACCAAGGCGACGAAGTGACCGTATACGTAACCAACGTTGAGACCATTGAGGACTTGACTCACGGCTTCACTTTGGAAGGCTACGGTATCGCTATGGAGATCGGCCCGCAAGCGACATCTTCTGTAACCTTCAAAGCAGTCCGTCCAGGCGTACACTGGTACTACTGCCAATGGTTCTGCCACGCATTGCACATGGAAATGTCAGGCCAAATGATTGTTAAACCAAAATAATTTTGGTTTGATGATTTAATCCTTCAGGCCGTCTGAAAAGACATTCTTTCAGACGGCCTTTATAGCAAAGCTGTTTGTCTGCAGATATTGCAATGAGATATAAGCCATCATCAGACAGCTTTGCTATAACACCAAAATACCTGTTTCCGCATCGGTTTATCATGTGGCAAACAGGCCGTCTGAAACAGAGATATGATTATGACGCACACACAAATCCATCGTTCCAAATGGCAACGTGCCGCACTCGTATTGCTGCTTGGCAGTATGGTTCAGACGGCCTTTGCCGCAGTCATCAACGTATCCGCACAAGACAATCTCAATGATGCTTTAGCGCGCGCCCAAGCCGGCGATACGCTCAAGCTTGCCTCCGGTACATACAAGACCAAACTCTATATCGACAAACCGATTACCATTGAAGGTCCGGCCGACCGCTCCGCCAAGATTGTCGGCGACAGGAGCGGGCGTACCATTGCCGTTCATGCGCCTGACGTGACTCTGCGCAATCTGACAGTTTCCAATTCAGGTTTGAGCCTGCCGGCCATGGATGCAGGGATTTACCTCGAGGAAACGGCTCCGCGTGCATTGGTTGAACACAATAATGTTTTGGACAACTCTGTCGGCGTGTACATCCATGGCGCGGCAGAATCGATGGTGCGCGAAAATAAGATTGTCGGGGAAGCCACATTGCGCGTGAATGAGCGCGGTAATGGCGTAACGGTTTGGAATGCGCCGGGCGCGCAAGTCGTCGACAACGATATTTCCAAAGGCCGTGACGGTATTTTCTCCAATACCAGTACAAACAATACCTATAAAGGCAATCGTTTCAGTGATTTGCGTTTTGCAGTGCATTATATGTACACCAACGACAGCGAGATCAGCAACAACATCTCCGTCGGCAACAATATGGGCTATGTGTTGATGTTCTCAGAGCGTCTTAAAGTGTATGGCAATATCGCCGTGGGCAGCCGTGACCAAGGCATCATGCTCAACTACGTCAACTATTCCGATATTAACGACAACATTATCAATAAAGCCGGTAAATGCGTATTCGCCTATAACGCCAACTTCAATAAAATTTTTGACAACCACTTTGAAAACTGTCAAATCGGCATCCACTTTACCGCAGCTATTGAAGGCACAAGCCTGTTCAATAATTCGTTTATCAACAACGAAAGCCAAGTTAAATACGTCAGCACCCGTTTCCTTGATTGGGGAGAGGGCGGCCGAGGCAATTATTGGAGCGACAACAGCACATTCGACCTTGATGGCGATGGTTTTGGCGACAACGCCTATCGACCAAACGGCATCATCGACCAAATCATTTGGCGCGCCCCCGTATCCCGTCTGCTGATGAACAGTCCTGCTGTCAGCATTGTCAAATGGGCGCAATCGCAGTTCCCCGCTATTTTGCCGGGCGGCGTCATCGACAGTAAGCCATTGATGAAACCGATCAGCAACAAAACAAGCACCAAATACGAAGCCATGAAGGATGAGCTGTTGCACGAAGCCAATACGCGCCAATCCGATTGGAGCGATGCCGAAAACGGATCTTTGAATTAAACATGTTTTCAGACGGCCTTTTGAATGAGGCCGTCTGAAACGGCACAAAGGAATTATTCATGACCAACCACGTCGAATTAAGAAACGTGACCAAACAATTCGGCAGTCAAAAAGCCGTCAACCAAGTCGATTTAGTCCTCAAAGCAGGCGAAAGCGTCGGCATGGCAGGGCATAACGGTGCGGGCAAATCCACCATCATGAAGCTGATACTCGGCCTGATTACGCCGACCGAAGGCGAAGTCATGTTGCTGGGCGAGCGTACCGGCAGCAAGGCAGGCGCACTGCTTCGCAGTCAAATCGGCTACCTGCCTGAAACCGTCGCGCTTCATCCTTCATTGACCGGCATTGAAACCATGGATTTCTATGCCAAGCTGAAAAAACAGCCCTTGAGTAAAAACCGTGAGTTGTTGGAACGCGTCGGTATTTCTCAAGCGGCACGCCGCCGTGTCGGCACTTACTCCAAAGGTATGCGTCAGCGTCTCGCTTTGGCACAAGCCTTGTTGGGCGAGCCTAAAGTCTTATTGTTTGACGAACCGACCACTGGCCTTGACCCGGCTTCACGCCAAATGTTTTACGAAGTCGTGCGCGAACTGAATGGCCGCGGTGCAACCGTATTGCTTAGCACGCACGCGCTTGCCGAACTTGATGGCCACGCCGACCGCATTATCGTCATGAAAAACGGCGTGAAAGTTGCCGATGGCAGCATGGATGAGCTGCACGTCCAAAGTGGTTTGCCGTTGACCGTCAATGTCCGTTTGAAAGAAGCGCGCCTGTTGAGCGAGCGTTGGCAGCCGCTTTCAGACGGCCTGTCGTATAAAGCGCAATGTAAAGCCGAAGAGCGTATGGGACTTTTGAGCGAATTGGGTGATTTGGGCAACCTTGCCTATATCGATATCCATACCCCGACACTTGACGATATGTACGCACAATTCTTAAAAAGGGAAGACGTATGAACCCCGTTTGGATTATTACCGGCAAAGAAGTCCGCGACAGCCTGCGCAACCGTTGGGTACTTGCCGCCGCGCTTCTGCTTGCCGCGCTTGCCCTGTCATTGGGTTTCCTGGGCAGCTCGCCCACCGGCACAGTCAAAGTCGATCCGTTGACTGTTACCGTTGTCAGCCTCTCCAGCCTGTCGATTTTCCTGATTCCGCTGATTGCGATGTTGCTCTCTTATGATGCGCTGATTGGCGAAATCGAACGCGGCACGATGGCGCTGTTGTTGAGCTATCCGATTTCGCGCAACCAAATCCTTGCCGGTAAATTTATCGGCCATCTTATCATCCTTGCCCTTGCCACCACGGCAGGCTACGGATTGGCGGGTATTACCCTCCAGCTTGCAAACGGCAGCTTTGATCTTGCCTCATGGAAACCTTTCGCCCTCCTGATTGTTGCCAGCGTGATTCTTGGTGCAGCCTTTTTGTCTATGGGTTATTTGATCAGCGCAAAAGTCAAAGAACGCGGTACTGCCGCCGGTATCGCCATCGGCGTATGGCTGTTTTTTGTGGTGATTTTCGATATGGCGCTTTTGGGCATTTTGGTTGCCGATACCGAACAAGTCATTACCGCGCCTGTTGTAGAGACCATTCTATTGTTCAATCCTTCCGACATTTACCGTCTGCTCAACCTGACCGGTTATGAAAACACCGCCATGTACGCAGGTATGGCCGGTTTGAGCGATCAAATCAGCCTGACTATGCCGGTTTTGCTGACGGCGCAGGTATTATGGGTTATCATTCCTTTGGTCTTAGCCGCCTGGATTTTCGGAAAGAGACAAATATGAGAAAAATATTATTTACAGCATTCACCATCCTTGCTTTATCTGCTTGTAGTAAAGAGGAAAATACTCCTCCGCCTGCGCCCCAACAAATCAGCGACAGCGCAGTCGGTCATTACTGCAGCATGAATTTGACCGAACACAACGGCCCTAAAGCGCAAATCTTTTTGAACGGCAAACCTGACAAACCGGTTTGGTTTTCTACCATCAAGCAGATGTTCGGCTACACCAAGCTGCCCGAAGAGCCTAAAGGCATTCATGCCATCTATGTTACCGATATGGGCAAAGTCAAAGATTGGGAAAAACCCAATGCCGACGCCGAATGGATAGATGCGAAAAAAGCCTATTACGTTATCGAAAGCAGCTTTATCGGCGGCATGGGTGCGGAAGACGCGCTTCCGTTTGCCGACAAGGCTCAGGCTGAAAAATTCGCCAAAGAAAAAGGCGGCAGAGTAGTCGGTTTTGCAGAAATGCCCGACGAATATATTTTCAAATAAAATAATCAATAAAAGGCCGTCTGAAACAGTTTCAGACGGCCTTTGTGTTGGAAGCTGCCGATTGATGATTTAATGAATGCGGCTTTCAATGTAAAGATAAAAAATCCAAGGAATACTTTATGTCCACCCTTTAACGCGCCGCCGTTTCTTTGCCATCGCCGCCACACTTGCCGCCGGCGTCGGCATTCCTTTTGCCATCAGCCGCAAAACCAATCAGCTGACTCATCCGGCCAGTCCGAATCAAGAAGAGCAGCCAGTTATTTGGAGAGGCATTGCATTGGGTTCGGGCGCGGAATTGCGTTTGTTCGGCGTTGAGCGCAAGCAGGCGGAAATATTGGTCAACAAAGTATTGGCGGAAGTTTCACGATTGGAAAAAATCTTCAGCCTGTATCGGGACGACAGCCTGATTAGCTGTTTAAACCGAGAAGGCCGTCTGAAAAATCCTCCATCCGATTTTTTGCAGCTGCTCAGCATCAGTCGAGATATTCATCAGCTGACACAGGGTGCATTTGATCCCAGTATTCAGCCTTTGTGGAATCTGTATGCCGACCATTTCAGACGAAACCCCAAAACCGAAACACCGCCATCCGAACGCAGTATCAAAGACACGCTCAAATTAGTGGATTTCAACAAAGTTGATTTTGATACCAAAGAAATCCGTTTTGCCCAAAAAGGTATGGGCTTGTCGCTCAACGGCATTGCGCAGGGATATATCACTGATAAAGTAGTTGAATTGTTAAAGCAGCAAGGCGTTACCCAGGCATTGATTGATATGGGGGAGATTTACGGCTTTGATAATGCCAACCGGCGCGAGTGGAATGTCAGCATTCGCAATCCCGACCAAGAAGACCAAATCCTGACTACTATTGCCATGAAAAACCAAGCCTTTGCCACATCGGGCGGCTACGGCACGGTAATGGACGAAGCTGGCAAATTTACCCATCTTTTTGATCCGCGTACAGGCGGAAGCCAACCGCGTTATAAAAGCATGAGTGTCATGGCGGAGAGTGCGGCGGTTGCTGATGCCTTTTCTACCGCATTCTCCATTATGGATGAGGCGTCCATCCGTACTGCGGCTCAAGTTAAAAAGGCACAGGTTTGGCTGGTGATGCCGAATAATGAATTGAAGAAGATTGGAGGTTGAGGAGAAGGGCGCCTTGCTTGCGGTTTTGACTATGAGTATAGGGCAGGGAAGTCTTGATTACTGAAAAAATGGAAGATAAAAAAGAAGGGCTGCCCAAGGGGCAACCCTGAAACTCTTGCAGCTGGGAGTAATTAGCAAGAGATTACGACACTTAAAACAAAAATTCACTCATTTCAAAGCACGAAGCTTTAATATCTAAGCAATACGGTATTTCGACCGCTCAAACCCCTTCGATACGGAGAAACACAACATACATGGGAAAATCCGACAAAGTGGTTTGAAGCAATTCAGATGAACGGTCTGTAATGCAGATAACCGGATGTCTTTAGATGAGCGGTATAATATCAGGATAAGCGGAACATTACTAGTGAATATTATAAAAAAGTAGAATAATTCATTTAGTGATTGATTATATTGAATAAAAACATGATTTTTTATTGAACTTTTTTACAACATATTGATTTGGTTTAAAAAGGGAATTGTGTAAGTATTTGGCGTTAATCAAAAAACTTGTTTTGAGCTTTGGGAAGAGATAATCAATAGAAAAAGGCCGTCTGAATGTTCAGATGGCCTTTTTTCAAAAAGTTACTTATTTGGTTGCAGAAGCAGTAGAAGCAGCTTCGGCTTGAGCACCTGCAGCTGCGTTTTTACCCCATGCAGCAGGATATTTGTAACCGGCAAAGCGTTTTTGTGCGTAGGCTTTGAACTCGTCAGAGTTGTAGGCTTCGGCTACATCTTTCAGCCATTGGCTGTCTTTGTCGGCAGTGCGGACGGCAGACCAGTTAACGTAGGCAAAGCTTGGCTCTTGGAACAGGGCTTCAGTCAGTTTCATGCCGCTGCTCATGGCGTAGTTGCCGTTAACGATGGCAAAGTCAACGTCGGCACGGCTGCGTGGCAGTTGGGCGGCTTCAAGCTCCACGATTTGGATGTTTTTTGGATTTTCGGCAATATCGTTTTTAGAAGCAGTCAGCGGATTAACGTCGGCTTTCAGTTTAATCCAGCCCAATTCGTTCAACATAACCAATGCACGGGCAAAGTTAGATGGGTCGTTAGGTGCAGAAACGCTGGCACCGTCTTTCACTTCGTCCAAAGATTTCAGTTTGCCAGGGTACAGGCCCAAAGGTGCAGTCGGTACTTGGAAGGCTTCAACGATGTCCAGTTTGTGTTCTTTTTTGAAGTCGTCCAGATAAGGTTTGTGTTGGAAGATGTTGATGTCCAATTCGCCTTCAGCCAAAGCAAGGTTGGGGCGCACATAGTCGGTGAATTCGATCAGTTTGACTTTATAGCCTTTTTTCTCCAAAGCCGGTTGGATTTGGTCTTTTACCATATCTCCGAAGTCGCCGACGGTTGTACCGAAGACGATTTCTTTTTTCTCTGCGCCGTTGTCGGCAGAAGAAGCGGCAGAAGCAGCAGGCGCGCTGTCTTTTTGACCGCCGCAGGCAGCCAGTACGATGGCGAGCGCAGCGGCTGAAAGGGTTTTGAAGAATGTGTTGATTTGCATATTTTACTCCTGATGGATGATAAAACGGTTTCAGACGGCCTCAAGCTACCGTCGTCAAAAAAGAGGGATTGTAAATCTATTTTGGAACTATGAGGATGTTTTTTGTAAATTTATTTGGAATATATATCCTAATATGTTCTAAATAGATAACAGGCCGTCTGAAAAATAGTAAATCCCTTTCAGACGGCCTGGTTTGTTTAACGTTTGTCCAGTTTGCGTGCCAATCTGTTGCCGATACCTTGAATCAGGATAACGAGTAAAACTAGGATGGCAACGATGAAGATGATGACTTCCATTTGATAGCGGTAGTAGCCGTAACGGATGGCAAGGTCGCCCAAGCCGCCACCGCCAATCATGCCTGCCGCCGCGCTGTACGACAGAAGGCCGATAGCCAGTACGGTAATGCTGGAAACCATACCTGCGCGCGCTTCATTCAAAAGCACTTTGCAGATGATGCTCATGGGCGAGGCACCCATTGCGGAGGCTGCTTCAATCACGCCTCTGGGTACTTCACGCAGATTTTGCTCGACCAAACGGGCGAAGTAGAACAAGCCGGATACGCTCAATACCAATGAGGCGGCAACCGGGCCGATGGTCGTGCCGATGATGGCGCGTGTAACAGGAATCATGGCAATCATCAGGATGACGAAAGGGAATGCGCGCATCAGGTTGACTAGGTTGTCCAAAAACAAATTCAGCTGTTTGTTGTAGTGCAACTGATGACTTGATGTCACAAACAGCAATACGCCCAAAATCGTACCGAAGATGACGGCGAAAGTAGTCGATAGGCCGACCATAATAAAGGTTTCGCCCAAGGCTTGGATAATTTCGCCTTTCATGCTGACGATGGTCTCAACAGCACTTTCAAATGTTAAATCTGCCATATTAGTCCTCTCGAATCAGCTCTTTCCCGATTTCGGATTGGGCATGGATTTGGTTGCCGTGTACTTCAACGATTTCCAGCAGACGGCCTTTGTCCAAGAGGGCGGCACGGTCGCACAGGCGGCGGATAACGCTCATTTCGTGGGTAACGATGACGATGGTTACGTTAAAGCGTTTGTTAATGTCTTCCAAACACTTCAAAACGCTGCGCGTAGTGGCAGGGTCGAGGGCGGAAGTGGGTTCGTCGGCGAGGATGACTTGCGGTTGCGGCGCCAGCGCACGGGCAATGCCGACACGTTGTTTTTGACCGCCGGAAAGTTGGGACGGGTAATGGTTGGCGCGGTCTTGCAAATCGACGATTTCCAAACATTCTTCAACACGCGCTTGGATTTTTTTAGACGGCCATTTGGCAATTTCTAAAGGAAAGGCGACGTTTTCGGCAACGGTACGGTTGCTCAACAGGTTGAACTGTTGGAATACCATGCCGATGTTTTGTCGGGCGTGGCGCAGTTGCGTGGCGTTGAGCGCGGTCAGTTCTTGGCCGCACACGCTGACGGTACCTGTATCCGGACGTTCCAATAAGTTAATCAGGCGCAGCAGAGTAGATTTGCCTGCGCCGGAGTAGCCCATCAGGCCAAAGATTTCCCCCTGTTTGATTTCGAGGCTGGTCGGCTCGACGGCGACAAAGTCTTTTTTGTCGCGTGTTTGATAGTGTTTGGAGACGTGATCCAGAATAATCATGGTTTATCCGTGTTTTCTTTAATTCGTGTGGCCATCAGGGTGTGCAGACGGCGGTTGTCGGCGCGTGCGACGGTAAATTGCAGGCTGCCGATGATGACTTTTTCGCCGCGCACGGGCAGGTGTCCCAACTCTTGAATGACCAGGCCGCCGATGGTGTCGGCTTCTTCGCTGCTGTATTCCGTGCCGAAGAAGGTGTTGATGTCTTCGATTTCGGTAGCCGCGTGGATGCGCCAGCGTTCGGAAGAAACGGCGTGGATATTGTCGGCGCTGTCGTCTTCGTCAAACTCGTCTTCGATTTCGCCGACGATTTGCTCGATGATATCTTCAAAGGTAACCAGGCCGGATGTGCCGCCGTATTCGTCGATGACAATCGCCATGTGGTTGCGCTGTTCGCGGAACTCTTTTAAAAGGGCGGTCAAAGATTTGCCTTCGGGAACGAAAACGGCAGGGCGCAAGACGGATTTCAGGTGGAACTGCTCGGGGTTGAACATATATTTGAGCAGGTCTTTGGCGTGCAAAATACCCAAAACTTCGTCTTTGTCTTCGCCGATGACGGGGAAACGCGAATGGGCAGTTTCGATGACGTAGGCCGTGATGCGCTCGATGCTGTCGTTCTCTTTCAATACGTTCATGCGGCTGCGCGTAATCATGGCGTCGCGCACTTCCAGTTCGGCAAAGTCCAATACTTTTTCCAGCCGGGTCAGTGTGTCGGCGTCAAAAACTTCCTGCTCGTGCGCTTGGCGCAGCAGGGTCAATACGTCTTCGGCGGAGTCGGGCTCACCGGCAAGTCGGGAGATTAGGCGTTCGAAAAACTTGGGTTTCGACTGCGTACCGTCCATTTTAATATTCGTCCTCTTGGTAGGGGTTGGGGAAGCCTGCCGCCAGCATCAGGCGGATTTCTTCGGCTTCCATTATTTCGGCTTCATCGTCTTCGATGTGGTCGTAGCCCATCAGGTGTAAAGTACCGTGTATGGTCAGGTGGGCAAAATGCTGCTCGGGTGTTTTGCCTTGTTCGGCGGCTTCTTTCAAAACCACTTGCGGGCAAATCACCAAATCGCCATACAGGCCGTCTGAAAACTGGTCGGGCAGAATTTCGCCTTCATTGAGCGCGAAACTCAATACATTGGTGGCGTAATCTTTGCCGCGGTAGTCGCGGTTGTAAGCGCGGGCTTCTTCTTCGTCCAGAAGAATCAGGCTGATGTCTGCGCGGCAGTATTCGTTTTTCAAGGCAGACCACGCCCAGCGGTAGAAGTCGCGTTCGCTTGGAAGGTTGGCGGCGGAAGAGGCGTTTTCAAAGTTCAGATGAAAACGTTGCCGCTGTAAGGATAAAAAAGGATATTGTTTGGCGCGTTTCATGTTGTTCGGAAAATTTGGTTTTTAGGTGTAAATATAACATATTCACTCCCATGCCGTCTGAAAAACCGCCCAAAATATGATAGACTTCATGCCGTTTTCCATCTTTCAGGCAACCATTATGAACCCGAAAAAACTCGTTATCGCCAGTCGCGAAAGCCTGCTTGCCATGTGGCAGGCAAAACATATCCAAGGCCGTCTGAAAGCCCTGTATCCCGATTGCGAAGTCGAGATTTTGGGCATGACCACGCGCGGCGACCAGATTTTGGATAGAACCTTGTCAAAAGTTGGCGGTAAAGGCTTGTTTGTCAAAGAGTTGGAACAGGCTTTGTATGACGGCCGGGCTGACTTGGCTGTGCATTCGATTAAAGATGTACCGATGGATTTGCCTGAAGGTTTCGCGCTTGCAGCCATCGGCGAACGCGCCAATCCGTTTGACGCGTTTGTGTCCAACCAATACGCGCGTTTGGAAGAAATGCCCAAAGGCACCATCGTCGGCACATCCAGCCTGCGCCGCGAAGCCCAGTTGCGTGCGCGCTATCCGCATTTGGTTATCAAACCTTTGCGCGGCAATGTGCAAACCCGTTTGTCCAAACTCGATAACGGCGAATACGACGCGATTATCTTGGCTGCCGCCGGTTTACAGCGTCTGGAATTGGACGAACGCATCCGCATGATTTTGTCGGAATCCGACAGCCTGCCTGCCGCCGGACAAGGTGCATTGGGTATTGAAATTGCAGGGCATCGCGAAGATTTGTATGAAGTCTTGAAGCCATTGAACCACGATACCACCCACGCCTGCGTTACGGCCGAACGCGCGTTGGCGCGCGCTTTGGGCGGAAGCTGCCAAGTGCCGCTGGCCGCATATTGCACTGAAGAAAACGGCTTGCTGACCTTGCGCGGCTTGGTCGGTCATCCTGACGGTTCGGTCATTTTGCAGGCGGACGCGCAAGCCCCCGCCGAATACGCCGATGCCTTGGGTCGTGCAGTCGCCAAAAAACTGGCAGATGATGGTGCGGAAGAATTGATTGCCGCCGTATTACAAGAACAGGCTTAAAACAGCATAGATAATTTAAAAGGCCGTCTGAAACTTTCAGACGGCCTTTATTTTGTTGACGCTTAAGGATTCATAATCCGCGCAACCAAAGCTTTTTCTTTGCCCTGCATGTTGGGGATTTTGACCTGAATACCGTTGCCTGGGGCAACATCGACAGGCTGGCCTTTGCGGGTCATTTGTTCCAATTTGATGGTTTGGTTGCCGCTTGGGTGGATGATTTCGAGTGAATCGCCGATGGCAAAGCGGTTTTTGACTTCGATGGTCGCCCAGCCGTTTTCATCGATTTCGGTAACGTGGCCGACATATTGGCTTTGTTTGGCGATGGAGTGGCCGGTCAGGTAGTTTTGATAATCCTGAGTTTGGTGGCGCTCGAGGAAGCCGCTGGTGTAGCCGCGGTTGGCAAGGCCTTCGAGTTCGCTCAACAGGCTGTAATCAAACGGACGGCCTGCAACGGCATCATCAATCGCTTTGCGGTAGGACTGGGCCACGCGTGCAACATAATAAAGCGACTTGGTGCGGCCTTCGACTTTAAGGCTGTCCACGCCGATTTTGGCTAGTTTATCAACCACTTCGATGCCACGAAGGTCTTTGGAGTTCATGATGTAGGTGCCGTGTTCGTCTTCCATAATCGGCATCATTTCGCCCGGGCGGTTGGACTCTTCAATCAGGAAAACTTTATCGGCGTAGGGATGGCGTTTTTGACCGTTGATGCCTTCAAAGTTTTGGTTGGCTTCTTCTTGGGCTTTTTCAAAGTTGAAACCTTGCAGAAGTTGGGCGTCGCCCGCATCGCTTTCAACGGCGTTGTGAACCTTGTAGTCCCAACGGCAGGAGTTGGTGCAGGTGCCTTGGTTGGGGTCGCGGTGGTTGAAATAGCCGGAGAGCAGGCAACGGCCGGAGTAGGCGATGCACAATGCGCCGTGAATGAAGACTTCGAGTTCGATGTCGGGGCATTCTTGGCGGATTTCGGCGATTTCTTCCATGCTCAATTCGCGTGACAGAATAATGCGTTCGACGCCGATGTTTTGCCAGAATTTTACGCCCCAGTAGTTGGTGGTATTTGCCTGTACGGACAGGTGAATCGGCATTTCCGGCCATTTTTCGCGCACGGTCATGATCAAACCTGGATCTGCCATAATCAGCGCGTCGGGTTTCATGGCAATCAAGGGCTCCATATCGGAAACAAAGGTTTTGAGTTTGGAGTTATGCGGTAGCGTATTGACGGTCAGGAAGAATTTTTTGTTGCGCTCGTGTGCTTCTTTGATGCCTTGCTCGAGAACGTCGAGTTTGGCAAATTCGTTGTTGCGGGCGCGCAGGGAGTAACGCGGGCTGCCGGCGTAAACGGCGTCTGCGCCGTAATCGTAGGCAGCACGCATACGTTCGAGGCCGCCTGCTGGCAATAAGAGTTCGGGTGCTTTCATGTTTTATGCTTTTTAAAATGTTTTCAGACGGCCTTCAAGGGAAGAGGGAAGGCCGTCTGAAAGATGTTTGAAGAATGGGCGGATTATCCGCTGTTTTTGTGTTTCGGTCAATTTTGTCTCGGGTTTGCGCTTTGTTTTTTATACGGAAAATGTCTTATATGAAGAAAGGTTAAAAGGGGCTGAAATTCATTGGAAATGTAAAAAAACAGGGTTGGGCGGAATAATTTAACAAAAAACCGTTCAAGCAATGTATTTTCTTGTAAAATATTAAGCTTCATTTTAAAAAATATTCGGATTAGTTACCGATTTTGACCGACGGAATGGTTATGGATTTTCGTTTTGACATTATTTATGAATACCGCTGGATGTTTTTATACGGCGTGTTGACAACGCTGGGACTGACGGTGGTTGCAACGGCAGGTGGCTCGATTTTGGGTTTGCTGCTGGCATTGGCGCGTTTGATCAATCCGGAAAAAGCCGGTGTGCCGATGCGTGCCTTGGCTTGGGTGTTGCGTAAGATTTCTTTTTGGTATGTTACGCTGTTTCGCGGTACGCCATTGTTTGTACAAATTGTGATTTGGGCTTATGTTTGGTTCCCATTTTTCGTTCATCCGGCCGACGGTGTATTGATTAGCGGCGAAGCAGCCATTGATTTGCGCCGTTCTTATGGTGCGTTGATTGCCGGTTCTTTGGCGTTGATTGCGAACTCGGGTGCGTATATTTGTGAGATTTTTCGTGCCGGTATTCAGTCGATTGATAAAGGCCAAATGGAAGCTGCGCGTTCTTTGGGACTGACCTATACTCAGGCGATGCGTTATGTGATTTTGCCGCAAGCTTTGCGCCGTATGTTGCCGCCATTGGCCAGTGAGTTTATTACGTTGTTGAAAGACAGCTCATTGCTTTCCGTTATCGGCGTGGCAGAGTTGGCTTATGTACAAAGCACGATTACCGGCCGCTATTCTGTTTATGAAGAGCCGCTTTATACAATCGCGCTGATTTATTTGGTGCTGACAAGCTTTTTGGGTTGGGTATTCCTGCGATTGGAAAGCCGTTACAATCCGCAACACCGCTAATCGGTTTGAATCAAAAAAGGAAGACTTTTTCAAGTCTTCCTTTTTTATTTGCCGTCAATGTTTCAGACGGCCTTGAATCAGAATGCTTCGCCGACTTTGACACCGCCTGCGATGTCTTTGGGCGTTGCCAGTTTGGCAGTAGCCTGTTGGGCGGCTTGGAATTCTTCGGTTGCCATGATGTCGGCAGCTTCTTGTACGGTCAATGTGTTGGCCATGTATTGCCAACGTGCTGCCAAATCGGCGTTTGCCGGTGCGTGGAAACCGTCTCGCAATTCATCGACCAAGTCAGGGCGGTTGCACACCAGTACAATATCGCAGCCTGCTTCAAAAGAAAGGCGGGCACGTTCTTTAATACCGCCGACACCGCATGCGCCTTCCATGGTCAGGTCGTCTGAAAAGATAACGCCGTTAAATCCGATTTCTTGGCGCAGGATTTGTTTCAGCCATTTTTCGGAGAAGCCGGCAGGTTGGCTGTCGGTTTGCGGGTATACGACGTGGGCAGGCATAACTGCGGCCATGCCTGCTTGGCTCAATGCGCGGAATGGGATAAGGTCGGCAGCTTCCAGTTCTTCGCGGCTGCGTTCGTCACAAGGCAGGACGTGATGGCTGTCGCCTTCGACAAAGCCGTGGCCGGGGAAGTGCTTGCCGCAAGATTTCATGCCGCCTTTGTTCAGGCCTTTTTGCAGGGCAAGGGCAAGCTGGGTCACGATGTTGGCGTCGCGGTGGAAACTGCGGTTGCCGATGACAGCACATTGACCCCAGTCCAAATCCAATACAGGCGTAAAGGATAGGTCGATACCGCAGGCGGAGAGTTCGGTTGCCAAAACCCAGCCGACTTGTTCTGCTTGGACGCAGGCGGCTTCTTTGCCTTCGTTGTCCCAAATTTCGCCCAATACGTTCATGGCAGGCAGGCGGGTGAAGCCGTCAATAAAACGTTGAACCCGTCCGCCTTCGTGGTCGACGGCGATGATGAGTTCAGGTGTACGGACGGCTTTGATTTCTTGAACCAAAGCTTTGAGTTGGGAAACGTTTTCAAAGTTGCGGCGGAACAAAATAACGCCACCGACGGCAGGGTCGAGCAGGCGTTGTTTTTCTTCTTCGGTCAGATGATAGGCGGCGACGTCGGCCATAACTGGGCCGCGTGGAAGATAAGGCGTATTCATTAGTTTGTCCTGAATAATGTATCTATTGGATAATCGTTATGTTCAGACGGCCTGAGAGTATAGGAATATCTCAGGCCGTCTGAATATTGGTTTTGAATTAGGCAGTTGTTTTTTTCTTGTCTTTCAAGATCAGAATCAACACAACCATCACGATACCGGTTACCACAAAACCTAAAGGCGCAGAGCCGGTCATGCCCAGTGCGAGATAGCCTGTGGCAGCAGACGCGGCTACGGTCAGCGCGTAAGGGAGTTGTGAGGTAACGTGGTCGATGTGGTTGCAGTGTGCGCCGGTAGAAGAGAGGATGGTGGTGTCGGAAATCGGCGAGCAGTGGTCGCCAAATACGGCACCGGCCATTACGGCAGACATGCAAGGGATAATCAGCGAAGGTTCGACTTTGACGGCCATGGCGGCGGCAATCGGTAACATGATGCCGAATGTACCCCAGCTTGTACCGGTAGCGAAGGCCATCACGCCTGCGAGCATAAACAAAATCACGGGCAGGAAGCCTGCGTGGATATTGCCTGCCACTAAAGTGGAGAGGTATTCGCCGGTGTGCATCTCGCTGACGACGGTGCTGATAATCCATGCCAAAATCAAGATGATAATGGCACCACGCATAGAGATGATGCCCTGCCAAATGGCTTTAGGGTAGTCGCTGGTTTTGATGGTGCCGATGGTGCAGAGGATGACGGCCAATACGCCGCAAGTACCGCCGAACACGAGGGAAGTGTTCACGTCGGTATTTTCAAATGCGCTGAGCAAAGAGAAGGTTTCAGAAGCTTGTGCGCCAGTGTAAATCATGGCGGAAACCGTGGCGACGATCAGTACCAAAACCGGCACAATCAGCGCGAATACACGGCCGTTGGGATGACCTGTTTCAACGGTTTCATCATGAATTTCATTCAAAGCGGCACGTTCCAAACGAGCCATAGAGCCGATGTCGAATGAGAACCAGGCAACGATAAACACCATAATCAATGCGAAGACGGCGTAGTAATTCATCAGGCTCATGGCCACGAATGCGCCCATTGGTGTGTAGTCTGTGATGTTGTAAGTCACCAAAAGGCCGGCCAAAGTAGCGATAATCGATGCGCCCCAGCTGGATACTGGCATCAAAACGCACATCGGCGCGGCAGTGGAGTCAAGGATATAAGCCAGTTTGGCGCGGGAAACTTTGAATTTGTCGGTTACAGGGCGGGCAATCGCACCGACGGCAAGACTGTGGAAATAGTCGTCAATAAAGGTAACGAATACCAAACAGGCGGTCAGCAGTTTCGCACCGCGACGGCCTTTGATGTGCTGTTTGGCCCAATCGGCAAATGCTTGGTTGCTGCCGGAATGCGTCAGCAGGGAAGTGAAAATCCCCAAAAGCACCAAAAAGAGCAGGATTTTGGGTTTGCCCAAAGACCAATCGCCATCCGCCCAAGTCAGGCTGACCGCCATGTCTTTTAAGTGAACCAAAGCATCGAGTGGATTACCGCCTACCAGCAGGAATGAGCCGACGATAATGCCGACACCTAAGGACAGTAATACACGGCGCGTGGCAATGGCCAAGGCAAGTGCAATGGCTGCCGGGACGACAGATAAAATAGAATTTGAATAATTAATAAGTTGCATAATTATATTGTATATAAGCGGTGAAATATTTTCAGACGGCCTAAATTGGAAGGCGGATAACAAAATACCCACCGCCTCTGACAGATGGGTATTTTATCATCTAACACATCATCATGCCGTCTGAAAAAATCGGACTACTGCAGATTTAGCGCGAGGAACAAAGTATTGCCGTCGCGTTGCACCAAAAGCGGTACGTTTTTGCCTGCGCTTTCCAATGCGCTACGGAAAGTGGATTCATCATTGACGCTAATTTGGCTGACGGCAATGATTTCGTCGCCGCGTTTGAGGCCGGCACGTTCGGCCGCACCGCTAACGCGCAGAACGATTAAGCGTTGTTTACCGTCTGCGTTTTCAACCTGCAGGGTAACACCTGCATTTTCAACGGTGAATCCATCATGGCCGCCTTCGTGTTGCGGATGTTCGGCTTCTTTTGCAGAAGTTTCCGTTTGCTCGGCTGCGCTGCCAAGTTTTACTTTGACATCGGTTTGTTTGCCGCCGCGCCAAATGCTCAAAGTCACTTCTTTGCCCGGCATAATCGAGCCGACCATAACAGGCAAATCGCTGGAAGCGCGGACTTCTTCGCCGTTAACTTTGCGTACGATGTCGCCAACCTGCAAACCGGCTTGTTGTGCTGCGCTGTTTGGCATGATTTTGGCAATCAGCGCGCCACTTGCTTTGTCCAAACCGAAAGATTTGGCCAAATCGTAAGAAACTTCTTGAATAACCACGCCTAATTGACCGCGTTGGACTTTGCCGTTGGCTTTTAATTGTTCGGCCACATTCATGGCAACATCAATCGGAATGGCAAATGAAATGCCCATGAAACCGCCGCTGCGGCTGTAAATTTGCGAATTGATGCCGACTACTTGGCCGCGGAGGTTGAATAACGGGCCACCAGAGTTGCCTGGGTTGATGGCAACGTCGGTTTGGATGAACGGCGTGTAGTTTTCATTCGGCAGGCTGCGGCCTTTGGCGGAGACGATGCCTGAAGTTACGCTGTTGTCAAAGCCGAAAGGCGCGCCGATGGCGGCTACCCATTCACCCGGTTTCAAATCTTTCGGGTTGCCGATTTTGACAACCGGCAAGTCTTCTTGCGGCTCAATTTTTAAGAGGGCAACGTCGGATTGGGCATCTGAGCCGACCAGTTTGGCTGTGTATTCGCGTTTGTCGTTGAGCAGGACTTTGATATTGCCCATGCCGGCAACCACGTGGGTATTGGTCAGGATATAGCCGTCTTTGCTGATGATGAAGCCGGAACCGAAATTCAAAGCGTCGCTTTCGGTATCTTCTTGCGGCATGTCGGGCATATTGGGAACGAGGCGTTTGAAGAATTCGTAAAACGGATCGTTGTCGGGGAATTGACTCAGGTCCATGCTGTGGTCGTCATCCGGTGTCGCAGTGCGTTTTGCCGGTGTCGCTTGAATATTGACGACTGCCTGTCCTTCGTTTTGCACCAGTTGGGCGAAGTCGGGCAACAACATGCCGACCTTTCCGTCATCGGTATTGGTTTCTATGCGTTGGACGAGCTCTTTGTTTTCGTCTTTGCCAAAAAAGGTGCTGACTTTGTCGCAACCTGAAAGAAGGGAAGCTGAGAGGACAGCAAGAGCCAGATATGTGTTTGTTTTAGTATTCACGAAAGTTCCTTTTGCCGGTGCCTATCGTATTGTCGGCATGCGTTTGAACCGGCAGACAGTTTTATTGTTTGAATGCTGTTTAAATGTATAAGGTAGGATTTTTACACTTTAACGGTTTTTTTTCAAGCATTTCATTTTAAATGAAAAAATGATAATTGGGATTTTATTGTTTTAAGGCCGTCTGAAAGCTTTTGAATATGACCTGTCGGTCGGTTCGCTTCTTTCAGACGGCCTTTAAATTGTGATCAGTCGTGTTGATCCAAATGGTAGATCTGCGCCACGGCATCGATTAATTCGCTGTTGTCCGAGCCGGCTTTATTGAGCGTGCGTGTCGGAGAGTGGAGCAGTTTGTTGGTCAACTGAATGGAGAGGCGTTCGAGGACATCCTCGGCGGATACACCTTTTGCCAGTTGCTTCATGGCATTTTCCAATACTTGGCGGCGCGCACGTTCGCCTTCGTCGCGCAAGGCGCGGATAAGCGGAACGCTTTGACGGTTTTTCTGCAGGCGGATAAATTCGCTGACTTTTTCTTCCACCATGCTTTCAGCCGCCGCCGCTGCCTTTTTACGTGCATCTTTACCGCTTTGGACGATGTCCATCATGTCGTCTACGGTATAGAGATATGCGTCTTCCAATTCGCCGACTTCGGCTTCGATATCGCGCGGAACGGCCAAATCCAGCAGGAAAACAGGCATGTTGTGGCGTTTTTTCAATGCGCGCTCGACCATGCCTTTGCCGACGAGGGGCAGTTGGCTGGCGGTGGAAGAAACAACTACGTCGTAATCGTGCAGAATATCGGGCAATTCATTCAGCAGGCAGGCTTCGGCGTTGACACCGAGTTTGTCGCACAATTCTTGCGCACGCTGGTATGTACGGTTGGCAACGGTAATGAGCTTGGGATTTTTGGCGGCAAAATAAGTGGCTACCAGCTCAATCATTTCGCCTGCGCCGATAAAGAGGACATTCAGATCGGAAATGGAAGGGAAAATTTGCTCTGCCATTTTGACCGATGCAGAAGCCATGGATACCGAGTTTTCGCCGACAGCAGTGTCGGTACGCACTTCTTTGGCAACGGCAAAGGTTTTTTGAAACAGGGCGTTTAAGTGGGTATTGATGCTTTCCTGTTCTTGCGCAACGCGGACGGCATCTTTGATTTGACCGAGAATTTGCGGTTCGCCCAAGACCATGGAATCTAAACCGCAGGCGACGCGGAAGGCGTGGCGGACGGTTTCATTGTTATCCAAGGTATAGAGGTAAGGGCGGATTTCTTCGACAGGCAGGTTGTGATATTGCGCCAACCAGTCGATGATTTTTTCGGTTTCACCGACGCAGTAGAGCTCGGTGCGGTTGCAGGTAGAAAGAATGACTGCTTCTTCCGCCGCCTCACTGCGCGCTAGGTTGGACACGGCATCCGGCAGATTTGCAGCTGCAAATGCCAGTTTTTCGCGTATGCTCAAGGGCGCGGTTTGGTGATTGAGTCCGACGACGGTAAGTTGCATGGTTATGGTATGACTGGGTAGTGTGTGTGGTGGGTATTATAGCTTAAGTGGGCTTTAAAATGAATGTGTTGGGGGAGAAGATGCAATGAGGTTTGCCATCGAAAAGGCCGTCTGAAAAGATTCAGACGGCCTTTTTATCAAGAAAGGCTTAAACCGCTTCTGCTTCTTCTGCCAAGAAACCGCGCAATTTTTGCATGGCTTTGGCTTCGATTTGGCGGATGCGTTCGGCAGATACGCCGTATTCGTCAGCCAATTCGTGCAGGGTCAAACCGCCATCGTCTTGCAACCAGCGGCTTTCAACAATACGGCGGCTGCGGTCGTCCAGTTGCGCCAAGGCGTTTTGCAGGCCTTCGGTTTGCAGGGCATAGTGGGCTTGTTTGGATAACTGACGGCTAGGCTCTGCATCGTGATCGGCCAACCAGTCGATAGGGGCGAAGTTGTCCTCGTCATCGTTGTTTTCTGCCATGATGCCGATGTCGTGACCGGTCATGCGTTGTTCCATTTCCAAGACTTCGGACAATTTGACGCCCAAATCGTCGGCGATTTCTTGCGCTTCTTTTGGAGACAAGGCATTCAGGTTTTTACGCATGCTGCGCAGATTGAAGAACAGTTTGCGTTGCGGTTTGGTGGTGGCGACGCGGACCAAACGCCAGTTGCGCAAAATGAATTCGTGGATTTCGGCTTTAATCCAGTGCACGGCAAACGAAAACAGGCGCGCGCCGCGGCTTGGTTCGTAGCGTTTGACGGCTTTCATCAGGCCGATATTGCCTTCTTGAATCAGGTCGGCTTGGTTGAGGCCGTAGCCGTCGTAGCCGCGTGCAATGGATACGACGACGCGAAGATGGGACAGGATAAGCTGTTTGGCGGCGTTGAGATCGCCTTTTTGTTGACGTTCGGCCAGTTGTGTTTCTTCTTCGGCGGTAAGCATGGGAATGCTGTTGACAGTATGAATGTATTGCTCGAGGCTACCGTTGCCGCTGTGGATAACGGGTAATGCAAAAGCTTTATCCATAAAGGATGCTCTCCTTGATTAGGCCGTCTGAAAACGGCTTTTTGTTTATTGTGTGACAAGCAGTATAACACTGCCTGCGGTTTGTTTTGTTATGGGTTGGATTTTTTCTGTAAATTAACGATAGATTCAATAGTTTTTACTGCTTGAATCGCAAGGGTTGATTGTCTTAGAAAATTTGAGTGATTTGCTAGGTTTTGGATAAGTATATTACAAACATTTCTGTATGTAAATAGTTTTAGTAATAAAAAAGACCTTGTATAACAAGGTCTTAAAAATTTTTTTATTCTGATTTCTTCCGGCCAATCAGGATAAGGAATGCGCCGATAACGGCCAAAATGCTGATAAGCCATGTTGAGCCGCCTGCTTTCATATAGGGCGTTTCTCCGATATAGCCTTTAACGTGGCCTTCGAGGACGGTCTCTGTATCCGGTTGGGCTTCGGCAACAATCGTACCTTTAGGGGAAATAATGGCGGTTGCGCCGGTATTGGTGGCGCGAACCATATAGCGACCCAGTTCCATTGCACGCGCTTGGGACTGTTGAAGCTGCTGATACATGGCATTGGATTTGCCATACCACGCCATATTGCTGATGTTGGCGAGTAGGGTAGAGCGTTTCGCCGTTGCGATGAGTTCGTCGCCGAAACCGTCTTCATAGCAAATATTGAAGGCGACTTTTTGATCTTTCATTACCAAAGGCGCTTGGTTGTCGCCGCCTTTTTGAAAGTCGGCCAAAGGCATATCCATCATTTTATAGAGACGCTCGGTAATGGCGGGCAAGGGCTTGTATTCGCCAAATGGAACGAGGTGGTTCTTGGCGTAGTAGGGGATGGTATCGGAAGTGCTGTTGTGATAGTCGCTCAAATTGATGACAGCATTTTCGTAGCCGTTGCCATCGGGCGTATATTGGCTGATGCCGATGGCCAATGCACTGCCGTTGCTTTGCGCTTGTTCGGCGAATTGTTCCAAGATGCCTTCGGGCAGGTCTTGGCGCATCAGTGGCAGGGCAGTTTCAGGCAGAATGACGATGTCGGCACTGGTCTTGCTGATTTGTTCGTAGTATTTCTGAATGGTCGGAATGATTTGCTCTTCCTTCCATTTCAGATTTTGCTCGATGTTGCCTTGAATCAGGGCAACCGTGCTGGTGCTGCCGTCGGGGCGGGTGTATTCGGTTTGTTGGGAAATGTAGCCGACGGAGCAGAGCGCAACGATAAGGAATAAGGGTAGCAGGCGGTGTTTCAGACGGCCGTGGTTGTCAATCAGCAACACCAGCCATGCGCTGAGGAAAGCAGTTGCCAGCGTAACCATATGAATGCCGCCCAAAGGCGCGAAGCCTGCCAATGGGCTGTCTTTGATGATTTGGGAATAGCCGATTGCGCCCCAGCCGAATCCGGTCAGGAAACGTTCGCGGGCAAATTCTGCCAGCGTCCACAAAATCGGCAGCAGGAGGCCGGTTTTGGCCCAGCGCGACAGGTTGCATTTTCTCCACACCCAAAAACAGATGGCCGGATAAAGCGCGAGAAATGCCGGCAGTAGGAAGGTGAGGGGGATGGCGTATGAATCCGGCAAACCCGAAACATCATGCAAGGCAGTGTGTATCCAATAAAACTGCGCCGTATAACCGATTAATCCGAACAGATAGGCAGTCATGACGGCAAAGCGCGGACGCAATTCAATCAGGCGTATCAGCGCGCCAAACAACAGCGGCATCAGCCAGAAATGATAATACGGGGCGAAAGTGAACGGTGTCGCGGCGGCAATCAAGATGACCAGCGGCCAGTAAAGCAGCGGATGTTGCCAATATTGTTCGAGTTTACGGAAAATATTCATGCTTTAAATGGTATTGAGGCCGTCTGAAAAGTTTTCAGACGGCAGGGAAACAAAATCAGTCTTTTTGAAACAATTTCATTGCAGGCAGGACGATTGCGCAGGCCAATGCACCGGCGGCTACTCCGACCACCAAATTGGCGATATGTTCCATCATGCCGCTGTCCCAATGCTGCGCGTGGAGGAAATCGTGCAAAAAGCCAAGGTTGTGGGCGATCAGCCCGCCGCCGACCAAGAACATCGCCAGCGTGCCGACAATACTCAAGCCGCGCATAAACCAAGGCATAAATGAAATCAAACCGCGTCCGATACCTTGCACGGCGGCACTTTTTTGGCGCATCAACATCATACCGAGGTCGTCAAGTTTGACAATAATGCCGACCAAACCATAGACCAATACCGTCATGCCGACACCGATGGCGGCCATCACCAAAGAACGTGTCATCAGGTCATATTTTTCAACAACGCCCAGCGCGATAATGATGATTTCGGCGGAGAGGATGAAATCTGTGCGGACCGCGCCTTTAACTTTTGTTTTTTCATCTATGACTTCAGGCTCGGCATCGTGTCCGTCTTCGTGTTCATTGCGGTGCAGGAATTTGTGCAACAGTTTTTCCACGCCTTCAAAACACAAATACACACCGCCGATCATCAGCAACGGCGTAATCAGTGCGGGCAGGAAAGCGGAAAGCGACAGCGCAAGCGGTACCAGAATCAGCTTGTTGACCAGAGAGCCTTTTGCCACCGCCCAAATAATCGGCAATTCGCGCTCGGCAGATACGCCGGTTACCTGATTGGCGTTGAGCGCCAAATCGTCACCGACCACGCCGGCGGTTTTTTTGGCGGCGACTTTGGTCATCATCGCTACATCGTCCAAAACGGCGGTAATGTCGTCCAAAAGCGTAAAGAGAGAGGCGAAGGCCATAATGTTGTCCGGATAAAATCAAATAAACGCGCGATTATATATGAAAATTCAGTTGCTTGAATGTTTTTCAGACGGCCGTTGACGGAAATTAACCAAAGGCCGTCTGAAAATGCTATTTCGGCGTATAACGCCCCGCCATGGCTTTATACACCATATTTTCGTATTTTAAGGCTTCATAGCGTTGGTTCAGCAGGTTTTGAGCCGAGCTGTATTCCGAATTCAAAGCCTCCAGCCAGTCTTTCAGTTCATTTTTACCATGTTGGTAGCGGACTTGATAGTAATGGCTGTTTTTCTTGTCCAACTGATAACGCTGTTCCTGATTGGCAAGGCTGGCCTGCGCGTTTTTGTAGGCAAGGTAGTTGGTGTTGACCTCGTTGAGCGCAGTGGTCAGGGCTTTTTCAAAATTCAGTTTGGCACTGTCCATCTCCGCTTGTACGGTTTTGTCTTTCCATTTCATGGTCTGCCAGTTAAGGAAAGGCAGATTGATGGTGGCCGAGCCGCCCAACATGGGGATATTGAACGTGCTTTTCGCTTTATCGGAAGACGTACTCAGACTTGCACCCAAAGTAATCGACGGATACCAACTGCGTTTTTGCGCGTTGACCGATTGTTGTGACGCTTGCAGGCGGTATTCGGCGGCGCGCAGGTCGGGGCGGTTGGCCAAAACGGTAATCGGTACGTCCAAGTTCACGCCTTTGGCCGGCAGCAGGCGGAATTGTGTCGGATCGGCGGCCATGTTTTCAGACGGCCTTAAATTCAACAAATTACGCAAAACCTGTTTTTGCGTATCCAAATTGTTTTGCAAAGACAACAGGCTGTTTTCTGCG
Source organism: Neisseria subflava (assembly GCF_024205745.1). Classification (NCBI taxonomy): domain Bacteria; kingdom Pseudomonadati; phylum Pseudomonadota; class Betaproteobacteria; order Neisseriales; family Neisseriaceae; genus Neisseria; species Neisseria subflava. The sequence goes on along the minus strand of NZ_CP073117.1, from coordinate 303,815 downwards.
CTCAGCAATGACTGTTTGGCTTGGGTCGGCTGGCTTGAGTCGGCACGGCCGTAGCGAAACTTGGCATTCGCAATGCGATTGATTTCCTGATATTGCTTCAGCGATTTTTTGCCAACTCGATGGCTTCGTTCAGGTAGGCGATATTGAAATACGCATCGGCGACATTATTAATCAAAGTCAGGCGTGTGTTGGCCATGTCTTCATGCGTGGCTTGGTATTCCCATACCTGCGCATCGGCAGTGGCACTGAGTTTGCGCCATAAATCCAATTCGTAGCTCAAACCAAGCTGGCTGCTGAAGGTATTGCCGTGGCTGCCGGTTTTCAGGTTTTTAGAAGCGTTCGCGCCCAACGAGCCGCTGAACGAAGGCACCAAATCCGCACCCAAAATATTGGCTTGGTACAAAGCCTTGTTGACGCTGATGGCCGCCTGTTTCAAATCGACATTGTTGGCCAGCGCCTGCTCCATCAGCGCATTGAGCTGCGGGCTTTGGTAGATTTCCCACCAGTTGCCGTTTACATCGTAGCGTTCGGCAGTTTCCGCCGTGCTCATGACTTGGCCGGTCGCTTCCAGTGTCAGGTTCGGGTTGGCTTTAGGTGCGGCGCACGCACTTAGGGCAAGGGCAACAGCCAATGATAAGGCTGCTTGGGAAAAAGGTTTCGTCTTCATAAAAAATCTTTCGGGTAACAGCATTTCAGACGGCCCTAAGATAATAGGCCGTCTGAAACATAATCAATCCTGAGCCAGCGCATCAATCGGGTTGAGCTTGGAAGCTTTGTTGGCGGGCATAAAGCCGAACGCGACACCGATGGCGGTGGAGCAGACAACTGCGCCGATGACGGAAGTCATGGAAATGCTCATCGGGAAGTCGGTGACAAAGTAGTTGAACACCAGGCTGATGCTTGCGGACAACAATACGCCTGACAGGCCGCCGATAATACAGATTAAGACGGCCTCAATTAGAAACTGTTGCAAAATATTGTTGCGGCGTGCGCCGATTGCCATGCGGACGCCGATTTCTTTGGTGCGCTCGGTAACGGAGACCAGCATGATGTTCATCACGCCGATGCCGCCGACCACCAAAGAGATGACCGCGATGGAAGAAATCAGCAGTGTCATGGTGCCGGTTGTGCTTTCAACCATTTCTTTGATGCTGTCGCTGTTGTTCATAAAGAAGTCTTCTGTGCCGTGGCGTGCTTTCAGCAGCTCGGTCAGGCTTTTTTCGGCAACTTGCGTGTTGGCATCGTCTTTGATTTTGACAACGATGGAGTTGGTATGGCTCTCGCCGGTAATTTGGTGCATGACCGTTGTATAAGGCGACCAAAGCATCAGCGAGTCTGAATTGCCGAACGAGTTGTCATCTTTTTTCATAATGCCGATGACGGTTAGCGGGCGTTTTTTGAAGAGGATGGTTTTGCCTAAAGGATCAACGCCTTCGCCGAAGAGTTTGGTTTTGGTATTTTGGTCGATGACGACGACTTGGGCATCGGTTTTTACATCGTCATCATCAAACAGACGGCCTTCTTCCAATTTCAAACCGCGCACGTCGAAATATTGTTCGCCCACGCCGTAAAGCGAGGCGGTCAGGTCGGTGTTGCGGTAGGTCAAGGTGCCGCTGGAGTTGGTTTGAGGAGTGGCGGAGGCGACGTAGCTTTGTTGGCTGATGGCTTTTGCGTCATTAATCGTCAGCGTTTTGATTCGTCCGCTGCGGCGGTCGCCAAAACCACGGCCGGGAAAGATGCTGATGGTGTTTGTGCCCATCGAGTTGATGTCTTCCAAGATTTTTTGTTGCGAGCCATTACCCAACGCCACTACCGATACCACCGAAGCGATACCGATGATAATCCCCAGCATGGTCAGTAACGAACGCATTTTGTGCGCCATAATCGCCTGTACCGACATTTTGAATGCTTCCATAAATTGATCGTAATAAAACGACCAGGAAGCTTTTTCTTTAATCCTCTCCACTTTGCTTGGCAGAATATCCGGATTTTTAGACGTATCCGAAATAATCTGACCGTCGCGGATTTCGATGACGCGGTTTGCGTTTGCCGCAATGCCCGGATCGTGGGTAACCATAATCACGGTATGCCCGTCTTCGTGCAGCTTGTGGATGATTTCCATCACGTTTTTACCGCTGGCGGTATCCAATGCACCGGTCGGTTCGTCGGCAAAGATGATTTCGCCGCCGTTCATCAACGCGCGGGCAATCGAAACGCGTTGTTGCTGACCGCCGGAAAGTTCGCTGGGTTTGTTGCCTTCTTTATTTTGCAAACCCAAATCGCCCAACAGTTTTTCTGCACGTTCCGCGCGCTCTTTGCTGCCCATGCCCATATACACGGCAGGCAGGGCGACGTTGTCTCGGGCGGTCAGCGAGCTTAACAGGTTGTAACGCTGGAAAATAAAGCCGAAACGCTCACGGCGCAAAGCCGCCAGCTCATCCGGCTGCATTTGCGATGTTTCGATGCCGTCGATTTGATAAGAGCCGGAAGTGGCGGTATCCAGACAGCCCAAGATATTCATCAGCGTCGATTTGCCTGAGCCGGACTGGCCGATAATCGCCACAAAGTCGCCTTTCTCAATAGAAAGGCTGACATCTTTCAATACGTGCACACGGTTTTCACCGCTACCGAAAAAACGGTTGATATTCTTACATTCGATTAAACTCATAATCTTTCCGGGCGAAAAATAGAAACATGGGAACTAAGGCCGTCTGAAACACAGCCAAATCTTTCAGACGGCCTTAATCAATCAGCGAGGAGGGCCGCCGCCCATCATCGCGCGTTCGCTGCTCTTATTCTTTTCATCTGCGCTCATTTCTGAAATGATCACTTTTTCGCCTTCTTTCAAGCCGCTTTTGATTTCGGTGTTCATGCTGTCTTTCAAACCGACGGTTACTTCGCGCTCGACAGCTTGATTGTCTGCACCCAAAACGCTGACATAGGATTTGCCGTTATGCTTTTTCACGGTCAGTGTCGGTACCAGCAAGACATTCTTCACGCCGTTGATTTCAATTGTATTTTGAGTGGTCATGCCGATGGAGAGCTTGCCGTCATTATTCGGCACAAGGGCGCGGGCATAGTAGTAAATCGCATTGGAAGTCGTGTCCGTGCTGCTGGTGTAGCTGCCCAAAGACATGGTGGTCATGCCGGGGTCGACGCTGTCTAATTTTGCTTTAATCGGGGTGTCCGGTTCAGACAGAATGGTGAACGAAATATCCTGACCGGCTTTGACTTTCGTGATGTCGCCTTCAGCAATCTGCATTTTGTTCAACATGGTTTCCAGATTGGCCAGTTGGATGATGGTCGGCGTAGATTGCGCCGCATTGACGGATTGGCCTTCTTCAACAGGAATGGCGACCACAGTGCCGTCCATGGTGGCGGTAATCCGCGTGTGGCCCAGTTCGGATTCGGCTGTATTGATGGAGATTTTGGATTGTTTGATGGCGGCTTTCAGTTCGGCAACATTGGCTTTGGCTGCGGCTAAAGAGTCTTGTGCAGATTCCAAGTCTTCTTTGGAAGTTGCCTGTTCTTTCCATAAGGCAAGTTCGCGTTTATATTTTTTCTCCGCACTGGAAAGTGCGATTTCGGCAGAAACCAATTTTGCCTGATAGGTTTCCAGTTTGGATTTTTCGGTATTTAAGGTATTGATCTGATTGGTTGAGTCGATTTCTGCAATCAGATCGCCTTTTTTCACTTGTTGGCCCAGTTTCACATACAGTTTTTTAATCTGACCTGAAGCTTCCGCGCCCACGGATACCAAATTGGAAGGTGAGATTTCGCCGGTTGCCGACACGGTTTGACGGATATCGCCGCGTTTGACTACTTCTGTAATAAAAGAAGACTGAGGCTCAGGCTTCATCAAAGACCAGCCGCCGAAAGCCGCTGCTACCACAACAGCCGTACCGGCCGCCCACTTGAAAACTTTAGACATATAAAAGAAACCAATTCAATAAAATAACGTCGCAGACAAGCAACAGATGTATTGATAGAAACAAAAAAACAACTGGATTTTACTGTAAAGACCAAGGCTGACCAAGAGACGGTCGGCTCAAATTGAAGTTTAACTTATTGAAATAAAAAATAAAGGGTAGTAAACATTTTTCAGAACTTGCACCTCATTTACATAAATTCCCAAACTCCCTCCGAATCTGAACATTTAAGCCGCAAGAAAACTACTATAATATCCACGTCTTATTCTAATTATTTACGACATAACTACAATGAAACACCAACAAGGCTTCACGCTTATCGAGCTGCTGATAGTCGTTGTGATTGCAGCCATTCTTGCTACCATCGCATATCCGTCTTATCAAAACTACATCCGCCAAACGCGCCTTGCCGCCGTCCGCACGCAGATGCTGCATAACGCCCAACAGATCGAACGCTACTACACTCAAAAAAGTACATTTGTAGGGTTTCCTGCTGAAAATTTACAGCAGAATCAATATTTCAATATTAGTTTTTCCGAAGGTACGGCTTCTATGCCTAATCCTTCCGATTCAGGTTATATTTTGAAGGCAGAACCCAACAAAGAAACCAACGCTAATGAAACCTGTACCGTTTATTACAACGACAGCGGTATCATCTGGGCAAGCAGCGACAAGCAAAACTGTCCCGGTTATGAAATGCCAAAATCAGAATAAATCGAAAGATAAAAGGCCGTCTGAATTTCAGACGGCCTTTTCGATGGTTTGGCTGTATAAGCAGATGAGCCTAAACAGGGCAAAAATCAGTAATCTCGACCCGATGTGAAGTCAATTTTAGCCTTTGCGGCGCGGTTCGTCAGGGCGGATGCGTGAAGCCAGTTGGTCGAGGATGCCGTTGACGAATTTATGGCCATCGGTGCCGCCGAAAGTTTTGGTAACTTCGATGGCTTCGTTGATGATGACAGGATAGGGGGTTTCAGGCATGGTGCTCAGCTCATGGCAGGCAACCAGCAAAACGGCGCGTTCGATAGGACTGAGGTCTTTCTCGTCGCGGTCGAGCAGGGGGCTGATTTTTTCCATGTATTCTTCGGCATGGGTTTGTGCACCGAAAAACAGTTTGTTGAACAACTCTTCATCCATATTGGATGTTTGGGACAGTTCGTGGATGTTTTTGGCGATTTCGGGAGCGGCAGTTTTGTTGATGCCTGCTTGATAAATAGCTTGTACGGCAAGCTCGCGTGCGCGGCGGCGTGGGCTTTTCATGGGTATTCCTTGTGAAGAGAGTGCCGATGGTTGTCGGCTGAATATTGAATGATTCAGACGGCCTCAATATCATGATTGAGAGGCCGTCTGAAAATATGCGGTATTCAATACGGGGAGAAGCTTATTCTTCGTCGTCTTCGTATTGTTCTGACAAAAGATGGTTGACCAAGTTGGCACATTCTACGGCAACTTTGGCGGCATCGGAGGCTTTTTCTTCGATACGTGCAACGGCTTGTTCGTCGTTTTCAGTCGTCAGGATGGCGTTGGCGATAGGGATGTTGTAGTCAAGGGCAACGCGGCTGACACCTGCGCCGGACTCATTGGATACCAATTCAAAGTGGTAGGTTTCGCCACGAATGACAACGCCGATGGCAATCAGGGCATCGAATTGTTCGGAGGATGCGAGGTTCATCAGCGCGATAGGCACTTCAAGCGCGCCGGGAACGGTGGCAAGCGTGATGTTGTCTTCGGATACGCCCAATTCTTTTAAGGTGCGGCAGCAAACTTTGACCATTTCGCTGCCGATTTCGTTGGTAAAGCGGGCTTGAACGATGCCGATGCGCAGGTTGGTGCCATCGAGGCGTGGTTCGATAATGTTCATGATGATTCCTTCAATATTTGTGAAATAGGGATTCGGCTCGGTTTCAGACGGCCTTATTATAAAGAGGGCCGTCTGAAACGAAATGGGAATGGGTTATTCTTGCGGCTGCCAATCGGCAACGGCTTGGAACTCACCGTCTTCGTTCAATTCCCACGCGCTGCCTTCTGCCTGAGTCAGCAGGGGCGCGATGTCGGGATTGTCTGCGGTAATGGCGGAGAGGCTGACAATGCTGAAATTGTCGGGATTGTCGGTGTATTCGTCGGTTTCGTCGCCGCTGAAAATACGCCAGCCGCTGTCGTTTTCAAATACGGGGGCTTCGCGGTAGAGGAAGCCGACGGGCTCGCCTTGTTCGGCGACGGTGTTGGTAACGATGCAGCGGTCGAGCGCTGCGGCCAATGCTTGGGCAAATTTGTTCATGGAGTTGACAAAGAGATGATTTGGCATGATTTTACACGATTCGCCGCTTTTCCGCACGGATGTGTGCAGGGGCGGTTTGATGGTACAATGTCGGTAAGTGCCGTCAGGTTTGAACATGACGGCTTTTGATTGTTTATCGGCTTGAGGGACGTAAGAAACAATGAGCCAAAATAAAAAAGTTGCCGGTGTAGCCTTTTTATTTTGTTTCACTGCGGATGAGGCGTGCTTTCCGGCTGTTTTTTGAAAGTATGGAATGAAACCTGATTTGCTCAAACAGCAGGCGCATCGAGCGATTCAAAAGCGTCTGGGCTATGAGTTCCGCAATATTGAGCTGCTTCAGCAGGCTTTGACCCACCGCAGCTACAATGCCAAACACAATGAGCGTTTTGAATTTGTCGGCGATTCGATTTTGAACTATTCCGTGGCGCGGATGTTGTTTGACGCGTTTCCGAAATTGTCGGAAGGCGAGTTGTCGCGGATGCGCGCGGCTTTAGTGAATGAAGGTGTATTGGCTGAAATCGCGTTGGAAATGAATGTTGGCGACGGTTTGTATTTGGGTGCCGGCGAGTTGAAGAGCGGCGGTTTCAGACGGCCTTCGATTTTGGCTGACGCGATGGAGGCGATGTTTGCGGCGGTCAGCTTTGACGCGGATTTTTCTGCGGCGGAAAAAGTGGTGCGCCATTTGTTTGCGGAACGCGTGAAACGTGCGGATTTGAATATCGGCAAGAAAGACAGTAAAACCGCTTTGCAGGAAGCCTTGCAGGCACGCCGCTTTGCCCTGCCAAAATACCGAATCGAAGAGCAGGCGGAGCAGACGGCTGATGCGATGTTTGTGATTTCCTGTGATTTGGGCGAACTTGGTTTCATCTGCAATGCACGCGGCAGCAGTCGGAAAGTGGCCGAGCAAAAAGCGGCATGTGAAGCCTTAGAATGGTTGGAACAGAAGTTTCCTTTGAAAAAAGCTAAAAAATAATATTTCAGACGGCCTTTGAGAAAATGCAAAGGCCGTCTGAAACAATCAAGAAAGTCATATATAAATGGATATCGAAACCTTTTTGCAAAACGAGTCGCAACACCCGACAGATTATCGTTGCGGCTTTGTAGCCATCGTGGGTCGCCCGAATGTCGGCAAATCCACGCTGATGAATCATCTAATCGGTCAGAAAATCAGTATTACCAGTAAAAAAGCACAAACCACGCGCAACCGTGTAACCGGTATTTACACCGACGACACGGCGCAATTTGTGTTTGTCGATACGCCGGGTTTTCAAACCAATCACCGTAATGCTTTGAATGACCGTCTTAATCAAAACGTAACCGAAGCGTTGAGCGGCGTGGATGTGGTGGTTTTTGTGGTGGAAGCCATGCGCTTTACCGATGCCGACCGCGTGGTATTGAAGCAGTTGCCTAAGCATACGCCTGTGGTATTGGTGGTCAATAAAATCGATAAAGACAAAGCCAAAGACAAATTTGCGCTTGAGGCGTTTATTAATGAAGTGCGCCAAGAGTTTGAATTTGCCGCCAGCGAGGCAGTCAGCGCGAAACATGGCCTGCGTATTGCCAATCTGCTGGAACTGCTCAAGCCGTATCTGCCGGAAAGTATCCCGATGTATCCGGAAGATATGGTGACGGATAAATCCAGCCGATTCCTGGCGATGGAGATTGTGCGCGAAAAATTGTTCCGCTATTTGGGCGAAGAGCTGCCGTATGCGATGAATGTTGAAGTGGAGCAGTTTGAGGAAGAGGAAAGCGGACTGTTCCGCATTTATATCGCGGTGTTGGTCGATAAAGACAGCCAAAAGGCGATTTTGATTGGCAAGGGTGGGGAGAAATTGAAGAAAATTTCTACTGAAGCCCGCCTTGATATGGAAAAATTGTTTGATACCAAAGTCTTCTTGAAGATTTGGGTGAAAGTAAAATCCGGTTGGGCAGATGATATTCGTTTTCTGCGCGAATTGGGCTTGTAATTTAATGTGTTTGAACAAAGGCCGTCTGAAAAAATTTTCAGACGGCCTTTGGTTTGATCAAGCCAACAATTCAGTCAAACGTTTGACGATTTCATCTGCTGCTTGGCGTTTGGATGTTTCCGGAAATGAGGTTTCGGCAAGGTCATCAATAATGGTGATTTGATTGGTTGGCTTACCCATGGAAACGGAAACTTGGTTGGCTACCAGCATCGGTACGTTTTTGCGCAAACGTTTTGCCCGAGCAAATTCCAAGACTTGATGGCTTTCGGCAGCAAAGCCGACGCAGAATGGTGGAGAAGGCAAGGCGGCAACAGATGCGAGAATGTCCGGATTTTCCGTCAGTTCGATAACCGGGGGCTGATTGCCGTTTTTCTTCAGTTTCTCATTGCTGCTGTTTTTGACTTTGTAGTCTGCAACGGCTGCAACGGAAATAAAGACATCCTGTTCATGGATATGGCGGTGAACTGCCTGATACATGGCTTCTGCGCTGACAGCTTGTTCGGAATGAGCCAAGCCTGCTGGCAAGGCCGTCTGAATTTGACCGTAAATCAGCGTGACTTTCGCTCCGGCAGCACGGCACGCGCGCGCTAAAGCCATGCCCATTTGTCCGCTGGAAATATTGGTAATGCCGCGGACAGGGTCGATGGCTTCAAACGTTGCGCCGGCTGTAATCAGAACTTTTTTGCCGCTCAGTAGCTTGGGTGTCCATAAATCCTCTAGCAAATCTGCCAGATCGACTGCTTCGACCATTCTGCCAGTGCCTGTTTCGCCGCAAGCCTGTTCGCCACTGTTTGGGTAAAACACGGTAATGCCGTCTGAAACCAGTTGCTCAATATTGCGTAGGTTAGCAGGGTTGTCCCACATTTCGACATTCATTGCAGGCGCAACGGCCAAAGGACATTTTCTGGCTGCAGCTAAAGTAGTCAGCAGGTTGTCGGCCAATCCGTTGGCAATTTTGGCAATCGTATTGGCAGTCGCAGGTGCAATAAGAAATGCGTCAGCTTCACGCGTCAGATTGATGTGCGCCATGCCATTATTGGCAGCACCTGAATAGGTATCCGATAAAACAGGGTTGCCGGTTAAAGCTTGGAAAGTCAGTGGGGAGACAAATTCTGTCGCAGAATCCGTCATCACTACTGATACTGAATGTCCTTGCTTTTTCAGCAGCCTGACCAGTTCACAAGATTTATACGCCGCAATACCGCCGGTAATGCCGAGGAGAATGTGTTTGCTCATAAATAACGGGTTCATTAAATGAGATATATAGGAATCAAATCAAATTAAATTTGTTCGATGTTGATTCTGGCCAGTTTTGCTTTAATCGCATTGCCATATCTCTTCGGTAGGAATGCTGAAACCACCCCGTTTTTCACTTCAGTCACATAACTGCAGACTTTAAATTCAGGAACAACGTTGAGCGAGTAGTCCGGATTGACCAAAGGAGAAGCACTAGAGTACAGCGTCCATCTTGCCAGACTGCCGTCTTCATAATCAGTCGTTGCGTTAAAGCTGGTAACCCCTTCGCTGAAAGCGATTTGATAATTAGAGTAGAACTCGCCGGGAATTTCGTGTGCATTACAGAAATCAAATAATCTGTCATGTGCAAACAGATTCTGACGGATATAGGCCCACAATTCTTTTTCTAGAAAATCTTGGTCGGCAAAATGTCTGGAAGGGTAGCCCTCGTCGACAAAATTCTGAATTCTTTCCTGCATATCTGGGACTGCACCCGCTTTAGAGCCCCACATACCCGCAAGAATCAGGGCAGTATGCGAGCCTGAGTCACGAATAGTGTGGAATAGGGTGCCACTTTTTATCCATTCGGATACGGCCGCTGCATCACGATAGCAAATAATAGAATCTGCATCACGGAAAATAACGTATTCAACCTCGGGATCATTAATGGCAAGAAAGCGCCACATCGTACCCGGCCAGTTGTCTAATGGTGCGCCAACCTTAATTACTTCTGCTCCGTTATTTCTAAATCGTTGAACAGCTTCAGCCGATACAGAATCGTCGACATAAAAACGACATGTCCAACCTGGGAAAAGCACAGGCGCAAGCTGGGTATTTAAGACGGCAGGCTCGATATATTTGGAATTATTGCCAAATAAAGAAAAGGAGATAATCCGTTTGCCGTTTTTTGGAGCTGGTGTCGGAATGATTTCATATTTTAGGTTTGGAATGGCTTTGTCTTTTAGAACCAAAGCCTGATGACCGTAAAACCCGGTTTTTTCCCAATTATCTAGAGCGCCGTAAGCATGTGCAAGTAAATCCAAAGCGGGGATATAGGTACTATCCAGATCTAACGTTTTCATTTCAGCCTCAATGGCTTTTTCCCATTTCAATTGCTTTAGATAGGCATAAGCAACTTTATGATGAAATTCGACAGATTGGGGATTGAGAAGGCAAAGAATCTCGGCACGTTTTAGCGCTTCCTCGTAATTTTCCTCTTCGATAAAAGAGTGATATGCTTGTTCAAATTTTTGTTGAATCTTTTCGTTGCTCATAATAGGGACTATTCTAAATTTATGATTGTTTTATTGGAGAAAGTAGAGATTGTAAGAGTAGATGGGACTAAAGCGCCAGTAATATAGAGATATAGAGTGTTGAATGTGGCAAATAAGAGCAAAGCCGCAGGACTATTTATCTTAGGATATCTGGTTTATCTATTGAATGATAAAATTCAATAAATTTTAAATTATTTAAATACAGATAGTTGTGAAAATTTTTAGTTTTTTTTGAAATTGGGTGTTGACTGGTTTTGTTGTGAGGCGTATAGTTCGGTTCTTCGCTGCTGACGCGGTGAAGAAAACGAAGCAGACAGTATAACACAGTTGGTTGAAATTTTCGATAATTTTAGTTGACATTTGCTAAATGTACTGTATAATTCGATTCGCTCTTTAAAAAACAGATTACCGATAAGTGTGAGTGCATTAGGCCTCACACTGTTTGAAAGACAGACAAGATGATGTTTTAGACATTGTCCTGTCGGTTTCTTTGAAGCAGACCAGAAGTTATAAGTTAGAGATTGAACATAAGAGTTTGATCCTGGCTCAGATTGAACGCTGGCGGCATGCTTTACACATGCAAGTCGAACGGCAGCACAGAGAAGCTTGCTTCTTGGGTGGCGAGTGGCGAACGGGTGAGTAATATATCGGAACGTACCGAGTAATGGGGGATAACTAATCGAAAGATTAGCTAATACCGCATATTCTCTGAGGAGGAAAGCAGGGGACCTTCGGGCCTTGCGTTATTCGAGCGGCCGATATCTGATTAGCTAGTTGGTGGGGTAAAGGCCTACCAAGGCGACGATCAGTAGCGGGTCTGAGAGGATGATCCGCCACACTGGGACTGAGACACGGCCCAGACTCCTACGGGAGGCAGCAGTGGGGAATTTTGGACAATGGGCGCAAGCCTGATCCAGCCATGCCGCGTGTCTGAAGAAGGCCTTCGGGTTGTAAAGGACTTTTGTCAGGGAAGAAAAGGACAGGGTTAATACCCCTGTCTGATGACGGTACCTGAAGAATAAGCACCGGCTAACTACGTGCCAGCAGCCGCGGTAATACGTAGGGTGCGAGCGTTAATCGGAATTACTGGGCGTAAAGCGAGCGCAGACGGTTACTTAAGCAGGATGTGAAATCCCCGGGCTCAACCTGGGAACTGCGTTCTGAACTGGGTGACTAGAGTGTGTCAGAGGGAGGTAGAATTCCACGTGTAGCAGTGAAATGCGTAGAGATGTGGAGGAATACCGATGGCGAAGGCAGCCTCCTGGGATAACACTGACGTTCATGCTCGAAAGCGTGGGTAGCAAACAGGATTAGATACCCTGGTAGTCCACGCCCTAAACGATGTCAATTAGCTGTTGGGCAACTTGATTGCTTAGTAGCGTAGCTAACGCGTGAAATTGACCGCCTGGGGAGTACGGTCGCAAGATTAAAACTCAAAGGAATTGACGGGGACCCGCACAAGCGGTGGATGATGTGGATTAATTCGATGCAACGCGAAGAACCTTACCTGGTCTTGACATGTACGGAATCCTCCAGAGACGGAGGAGTGCCTTCGGGAGCCGTAACACAGGTGCTGCATGGCTGTCGTCAGCTCGTGTCGTGAGATGTTGGGTTAAGTCCCGCAACGAGCGCAACCCTTGTCATTAGTTGCCATCATTTAGTTGGGCACTCTAATGAGACTGCCGGTGACAAGCCGGAGGAAGGTGGGGATGACGTCAAGTCCTCATGGCCCTTATGACCAGGGCTTCACACGTCATACAATGGTCGGTACAGAGGGTAGCCAAGCCGCGAGGTGGAGCCAATCTCACAAAACCGATCGTAGTCCGGATTGCACTCTGCAACTCGAGTGCATGAAGTCGGAATCGCTAGTAATCGCAGGTCAGCATACTGCGGTGAATACGTTCCCGGGTCTTGTACACACCGCCCGTCACACCATGGGAGTGGGGGATACCAGAAGTAGGTAGGGTAACCGCAAGGGGCCCGCTTACCACGGTATGCTTCATGACTGGGGTGAAGTCGTAACAAGGTAGCCGTAGGGGAACCTGCGGCTGGATCACCTCCTTTCTAGAGAAAGAAGAGGTCTGATGCATTCACACTTATCGGTAAACTGTAAAAGATGCGGAAGAGAAAAGCTTGAGTGAAGACAAGATTCGCTTAAGAAGAGAATCCGGGTTTGTAGCTCAGCTGGTTAGAGCACACGCTTGATAAGCGTGGGGTCGGAGGTTCAAGTCCTCCCAGACCCACCAAGAACGGGGGCATAGCTCAGTTGGTAGAGCACCTGCTTTGCAAGCAGGGGGTCATCGGTTCGATCCCGTTTGCCTCCACCAAGAACTTTACAAATCAAAGGAAGCCTGCTATACTTAGCAGCTTATTTTGATTTGCGAAGTGAAATATCGACGCATCGATCTTTAACAAATTGGAAAGCCGAAATCAACAAACAAAGACAATGAGTTTGTTTTGATTTTTTGTTCTTTGCAAAGGATAAAAAATCTCTCACAAGAGAAAAGAAAACAAACACAGTATTTGGGTGATGATTGTATCGACTTAATCCTGAAACACAAAAGGCAGGATTAAGACACAACAAAGCAGTAAGCTTTATCAAAGTAGGAATTTCAAGTTTGCTTCCCTAGTCAACGGGTAGGCAAACGAAGTCAAAGAGGTTCTTGAAATGATAGAGTCAAGTGAATAAGTGCATCAGGTGGATGCCTTGGCGATGATAGGCGACGAAGGACGTGTAAGCCTGCGAAAAGCGCGGGGGAGCTGGCAATAAAGCTATGATCCCGCGGTGTCCGAATGGGGAAACCCACCTCTTAGGAGGTATCCTTATCTGAATACATAGGATAAGCGAAGCGAACCCGGAGAACTGAACCATCTAAGTACCCGGAGGAAAAGAAATCAACCGAGATTCCGCAAGTAGTGGCGAGCGAACGCGGAGGAGCCTGTACGTGATAACTGTCGAGATAGAAGAACAAGCTGGGAAGCTTGACCATAGTGGGTGATAGTCCCGTATTCGAAATCTCAATAGTGGTACTAAGCGTACGAAAAGTAGGGCGGGACACGTGAAATCCTGTCTGAATATGGGGGACCATCCTCCAAGGCTAAATACTCATCATCGACCGATAGTGAACCAGTACCGTGAGGGAAAGGCGAAAAGAACCCCGGGAGGGGAGTGAAATAGAACCTGAAACCTGATGCATACAAACAGTGGGAGCACCCTTGTGGTGTGACTGCGTACCTTTTGTATAATGGGTCAACGACTTACATTCAGTAGCGAGCTTAACCGAATAGGGGAGGCGTAGGGAAACCGAGTCTTAATAGGGCGAACAGTTGCTGGGTGTAGACCCGAAACCGAGTGATCTATCCATGGCCAGGTTGAAGGTGCCGTAACAGGTACTGGAGGACCGAACCCACGCATGTTGCAAAATGCGGGGATGAGCTGTGGATAGGGGTGAAAGGCTAAACAAACTCGGAGATAGCTGGTTCTCCCCGAAAACTATTTAGGTAGTGCCTCGAGCAAGACACTGATGGGGGTAAAGCACTGTTATGGCTAGGGGGTTATTGCAACTTACCAACCCATGGCAAACTAAGAATACCATCAAGTGGTTCCTCGGGAGACAGACAGCGGGTGCTAACGTCCGTTGTCAAGAGGGAAACAACCCAGACCGCCAGCTAAGGTCCCAAATGATAGATTAAGTGGTAAACGAAGTGGGAAGGCCCAGACAGCCAGGATGTTGGCTTAGAAGCAGCCATCATTTAAAGAAAGCGTAATAGCTCACTGGTCGAGTCGTCCTGCGCGGAAGATGTAACGGGGCTCAAATCTATAACCGAAGCTGCGGATGCCAGTTTACTGGCATGGTAGGGGAGCGTTCTGTAGGCCGATGAAGGTGCATTGTAAAGTGTGCTGGAGGTATCAGAAGTGCGAATGTTGACATGAGTAGCGATAAAGCGGGTGAAAAGCCCGCTCGCCGAAAGCCCAAGGTTTCCTACGCAACGTTCATCGGCGTAGGGTGAGTCGGCCCCTAAGGCGAGGCAGAAATGCGTAGTCGATGGGAAACAGGTTAATATTCCTGTACTTGATTCAAATGCGATGTGGGGACGGAGAAGGTTAGGTTAGCAAGCTGTTGGAATAGCTTGTTTAAGCCGGTAGGTGGAAGACTTAGGCAAATCCGGGTCTTCTTAACACCGAGAAGTGATGACGAGTGTCTACGGACATGAAGTAACCGATACCACGCTTCCAGGAAAAGCCACTAAGCTTCAGTTTGAATCGAACCGTACCGCAAACCGACACAGGTGGGCAGGATGAGAATTCTAAGGCGCTTGAGAGAACTCAGGAGAAGGAACTCGGCAAATTGATACCGTAACTTCGGGAGAAGGTATGCCCTCTAAGGTTAAGGACTTGCTCCGTAAGCCTCGGAGGGTCGCAGAGAATAGGTGGCTGCGACTGTTTATTAAAAACACAGCACTCTGCTAACACGAAAGTGGACGTATAGGGTGTGACGCCTGCCCGGTGCTGGAAGGTTAATTGAAGATGTGCAAGCATCGGATCGAAGCCCCAGTAAACGGCGGCCGTAACTATAACGGTCCTAAGGTAGCGAAATTCCTTGTCGGGTAAGTTCCGACCCGCACGAATGGCGTAACGATGGCCACACTGTCTCCTCCTGAGACTCAGCGAAGTTGAAGTGGTTGTGAAGATGCAATCTACCCGCTGCTAGACGGAAAGACCCCGTGAACCTTTACTGTAGCTTTGCATTGGACTTTGAAGTCACTTGTGTAGGATAGGTGGGAGGCTTTGAAGCAGAGACGCCAGTCTCTGTGGAGCCGTCCTTGAAATACCACCCTGGTGTCTTTGAGGTTCTAACCCAGACCCGTAATCCGGGTCGGGGACCGTGCATGGTAGGCAGTTTGACTGGGGCGGTCTCCTCCCAAAGAGTAACGGAGGAGTTCGAAGGTTACCTAGGTCCGGTCGGAAATCGGACTGATAGTGCAATGGCAAAAGGTAGCTTAACTGCGAGACCGACAAGTCGAGCAGGTGCGAAAGCAGGACATAGTGATCCGGTGGTTCTGTATGGAAGGGCCATCGCTCAACGGATAAAAGGTACTCCGGGGATAACAGGCTGATTCCGCCCAAGAGTTCATATCGACGGCGGAGTTTGGCACCTCGATGTCGGCTCATCACATCCTGGGGCTGTAGTCGGTCCCAAGGGTATGGCTGTTCGCCATTTAAAGTGGTACGTGAGCTGGGTTTAAAACGTCGTGAGACAGTTTGGTCCCTATCTGCAGTGGGCGTTGGAAGTTTGACGGGGGCTGCTCCTAGTACGAGAGGACCGGAGTGGACGAACCTCTGGTGTACCGGTTGTAACGCCAGTTGCATAGCCGGGTAGCTAAGTTCGGAAGAGATAAGCGCTGAAAGCATCTAAGCGCGAAACTCGCCTGAAGATGAGACTTCCCTTGTGGTTTAACCACACTAAAGAGTCGTTCGAGACCAGGACGTTGATAGGTGGGGTGTGGAAGCGCGGTAACGCGTGAAGCTAACCCATACTAATTGCTCGTGAGGCTTGACTCTATCATTTGAAGAACTTCAAAAGATAAAAGCTTACTGACTGATTCAGTCATCACCAAATAATTGATTAAGGCTTTACCGATTTGTAACAGTTTAAGTTTGGCGGCCATAGCGAGTTGGTCCCACGCCTTCCCATCCCGAACAGGACCGTGAAACGACTCAGCGCCGATGATAGTGTGGTTCTTCCATGTGAAAGTAGGTCACCGCCAAACACCCATTCTGAAGCCCCCGACTAATGTCGGGGGCTTTTTACATGCCTGTCGTTTCTGTCGGTTTGGTGATGGGTAACAGGTATTGTATGATTGCCCTGTTGTTATTCTTGAACAAAAGTACCGAAAGTTACGGTTAACTGTTTAGAATATTTGAAATCAAACGATATTTGCGTTAATATGTCGTAAGCATTTATGCGGGTATAGGCTGTTGCCCTATCTGCGTATGTGCAGTGTTTACAGAGTGGGATAAAACCATTCGGTAGACTTTATGACTGATTCAATCAAATATGTTATGGGAAAAAATCTGATGAAGAAATTTTTATTTGGTGCATTTGCCGCCGTCTGTGCAGCGTTCTCTTTGGCTGCCGTGAACATCAATACCGCGTCTTCTGCCGAACTGGAGGCCTTGCCGGGTATCGGCCCGGCTAAGGCGAAATCGATTGTGGAATACCGTCAGAAGAACGGTGCGTTCAAATCGGTGGAGGAGCTGAAAAACGTGAAGGGCATCGGTGATGCGGTGCTGAACAAGTTGAAGGCGGAGGCGACGGTTTCTTCTGCCGCGCCTAAGACCGCACAGCCTGCCGTGAAAAAATAAGCCTGACGGTTAACTGCCGTACGCCGCCCTGATGCCGAACCGTTTGCCGGTTCGGGCTGACGGGCGGCTTTGTATGGGGCCGGCAATGAGAGCTTGGACCAATGGGGGCCATTGGGTGAAAAGGGACAAACGGATAGCCATCCTGTCGGATGGGGATAAAAAGATAAAGGGAATTAAAGATATGTACTTAAAGGTATTTGACGGAAAACGGAATGGGACAACTGTGCAGAGGGGCTACTCTTTGATACAGCTGCTGGTGGTGATGCTGGTGGTTTCGATAGTGGCGACGTAGGATATTAGGCCGTCTGAAAGATACTTAACATCAGCTTTCAGACGGCCTTATTGTAAGATGAATTTTTGATATTGGCGTACTTTTTTAAATACAGATAAAATCCCTGCTAATTATTTATAACGATATTTTTAGGATACACAGTGCTTGCTTTGGATTATTGTCATCAAAAGGCTGCAGAAAGCCATTCCAGTTTTTTATCCGGCTTTCGTTTTTTATCGGTAGAAAAACGAAATGCGATCACTGTTTTATATGCTTTTTGTCGCGAACTAGATGATGTGGTTGATGGCTGTACCGATCCAAATGTAGCTCAGATAACGTTGAATTGGTGGCGCATTGATTTGGAGAAAGTCTTTAACAATGAGATGCCTGAGCATCCCGTTCATCAGGCTTTAAAAGATATTCGGGCAAATTTTGACTTGCCGAAGAATGAATTTGAAGCTTTGATTGATGGCATGCAGATGGATTTGGAGCAGGCTCGTTATGGTAGTTTTGATGAATTAAAGCTGTATTGCCACCGTGTTGCAGGGGTAGTAGGGCGTCTTATTGCGCGGATTTTAGGTTTTTCAAATCTCCAAACTTTGGAATATGCGGACAAAATGGGCTTGGCTTTGCAGTTGACAAACATTATTCGCGATGTGGGCGAAGATGCGCGACAGGGAAGAATTTATCTGCCGATAGAGGAAATGCAGAAGTTTGACGTGCCTGCCAACGTAATTATGCAGTGCAAACCGACAGATAATTTTGCAAAATTAATGCAATTTCAAGTGAATAGGGCGCGTGAAACTTATCGTGAAGCGATGTTGCTTTTGCCGGCTGAGGATAAGAAATCGCAAAAAGTCGGCCTGATTATGGCGGCTATTTATTATGCGTTGTTGAATGAAATCGACCGTGATGGTGCGCAAAATGTTTTGACTTATAAAATTGCGATTCCTTCTCCCCGTAAAAAACGTATTGCTTTGAAAACTTGGCTGTTTGGATTTAAACCATGAATACTAAGCGTCCAAAAATTGCTGTGATTGGAGCCGGTTGGGCAGGTTTGTCTGCGGCGGTTTCCCTGATTCATCTAGCTGATATTTCTTTGTTTGAGGCCGGGAGACAGGCTGGCGGTAGGGCGCGTGCCTTGGCTGAGAAAGATGATGGATTCAGCTTTTTGGATAATGGGCAGCATATCTTGTTGGGTGCGTATCATGGTGTTCAAACTTTAATGCAACATATTGGCATTCAACCTGAATCAGTCTTTTTACGCCAGCCTTTGCAATGGTACATCCATGAAGGATTGCAGTTTCAGACGGCCTCTCTGCCTGCACCTTGGCATTTGCTTGTCGGCATCCTACGTGCGAAAAATCTTTCTTTTTCATTGAAAATCAAATTGCTGTCGGATATGTCGGCTTTGCAACGTTGGGCAGCTCATCATAAAACCGATTTGACGGTTGCGAAGTGGTTGAGAACACGAAATGTTCCCCGCAGCCTGCTTGGCCAATTTTGGCAACCTTTGGTTTGGGGTGCTTTAAATACGCCGTTAGAACAGGCATCGTTGCGCATTTTATGTAATGTATTGAATGATGGCGTATGGTCTGAAAAGGCGAACAGCGATTATCTTTTGCCTAAGCAGGATTTGGGGCGGATCGTAGCCGAACCGGCTTTGGATTTTCTGCACAAGCATGGTGCAAAGATACATCTTGAAACTCGTGTTTCCCATTTAAACCATCATATTGATGGCCGAATTGAAATCAATGGTGAAATATTTGATGCGGTGATTTTGGCTGTTGCGCCATATCATGTTGACGCACTTCTGCCTAAAGATACGCCTGACTATATTCAGACGGCCTATCAATCGTTGTACTATCATGCGATTACTACGGTTTATTTGCGTTATGCTCAAGCAGTCAAACTGCCTGCACCTTTAACCGGGTTTTCTGATGGTACGGCGCAATGGGTACTGCATCGGGGGGCGTTGGGTTTGCCGGATAATGAAGTTGCGGTTGTCATCAGCGTTTCCGATTACACCGAAGCTTGGAAGGATAAAGATTTAGCCGAAAAAATTCATGCGGACATTAAGCGGGTTTGTCCGGATTTGGGCAAGCCTGAAGCCGTACGCATTATTACGGAAAAACGCGCGACTACGGCGGCAACGGTTGATTTTGTACAACCTGATTTCTCATGGCTGCACCATCGCCGTATTTATCCGGCCGGCGACTATCTCCATCCGCGCTATCCGGCAACATTGGAAGCTGCAGTTCAGTCAGGCTTTGCCGCGGCTGAAAAGCTGATGCTGGATTTACGGGTTGAATAAACTGAGGCCGTCTGAATGTTCAGACGGCCTTTTTGACTTTACAAAACTTACCAAGCCGATACAATATCTGAAACCATAAAGTTCAAGGAACAGTCATGACGACATTAGCGAACAAAACCATCTTGATTACCGGCGCATCCCAAGGCTTGGGCGAGCAGGTTGCCAAAGCCTATGCGGCTGCCGGAGCGACTGTCATTTTGGTGGCGCGTCATCAAAAGCGTTTGGAAAAAGTATATGATGCCATTGTGGCTGCGGGCAGCCCTGAGCCGTTTGCCATCTGCTTTGATTTGATGAGCGCAGAGGAGAAAGAGTTTAAGCAATTCGCGGAAACTATTGATGAAGCCACAGGAGGAAAATTGGATGGCGTGGTGCATTGCGCCAGCTATTTTTATGCCTTGTCGCCATTGGACTTCCAAACCGTATCGGAATGGGTCAACCAATACCGCATCAATACCGTTGCGCCTATGGGCTTGACCCGTGCGCTGTTCCCATTGTTGAAGCAATCCGAAGACGCTTCTGTGATTTTTGTCGGCGAAAGCCACGGCGAGAAACCGCAAGCCTATTGGGGCGGTTTCGGTGCTTCCAAAGCCGCGCTCAATTATTTGTGTAAAGTGGCCGCGGATGAGTGGGAACGTTTTGACAACCTGCGTGCCAATGTTTTGGTGCCGGGTGCCATCAATTCGCCACAACGTATTAAATCGCATCCGGGCGAATCGAAAAGTGAACGTAAAAACTACGAAGATGTCCTGCCACAATTTATTTGGTGGGCAAGCCAAGAGAGCAGGGGGCGGACAGGCGAAATCGTCTATCTGTAAATATACCTGCTCAGAGTGGTTTGAAAACATGAGGCCGTCTGAAATCTGTATTTTCAGACGGCCTTTAACTTATTGAGTTTTATATCTGAATAATATGGAAGTTTGATGTTTGACGTGTTAGCAGGCAAACATTAGGCTGGCACAAACTTAGATATAGTAATCTAAGTTATAGTTATATTGGATAAATATGACGGAATTTGACTTTATCAGACAATATTTGCAGCGACAAAAATCGGAAGGTCTGATTTTGGGCATAGGGGACGATGCCGCTATTATTCGCCCAAGTAACGGATTTGATTTATGTTTTAGCGCTGATATGTTGGTCAAAGGCAGACATTTTTTTGAAGATGTTTCGCCCGAAGATTTGGCATGGAAAATGCTTGCAGTAAATTTATCCGATATGGCCGCTATGGGCGCCAAGCCGCGTTGGGTGTTGCTCAGTGCTGCCTTGCCTGAATTGAATCAAGACTGGCTCAAACGCTTTTGCGATAGCTTTTTTGCTTTGGCCGCGCGTTTTGATACGGTATTGATTGGTGGCGATACCACCAAAGGCGATTTGGTCTTTAATGTAACGATAGTAGGTGAAGTTCCGACAGGGCGTGCCTTGCGGCGGGATGCAACCGAAGTCGGCGACGATATTTGGGTATCGGGTCGGTTGGGTTTGGCTGCTGCTGCTTTGAACAAACATCTGGGGCGTTATCAATTGCCGTCTGAAATCATGGCGGTTTGCGATGATAAATTGCTCCGTCCGGAACCGCGCGTTTCATTGGGGCAGGCATTGTTGCCGTTTGCCCATGCCGCGCAAGATGTTTCAGACGGCCTGGCTCAAGATGTGGGGCATATTTTGAAAGCCTCTGCTGTCGGGGCGGAAATATTTGCCGATTGTGTGCCGTCGTTGCCTGAATTGAAAAACGTTTTGTCGCACGAACAATGGTTGTCGGCGGTATTGGCCGGCGGCGATGATTACGAACTGATTTTTACTGCCGCTCCAGAAGATAGAGAACGCGTTTGTCAGGCAGCGGAACAAAGTGGCGTACCGGTCGCCCGAATTGGTAAAATTACTGACTCAGGCCGTCTGAATATTTTGGATGCCGAAGGCGGCGTATTGGAACTGACTTCTTTAGGATTTGATCATTTTGGCTGAACGTAAACCTACTTTTTCTTGGCTGTTGCACAAACCATTGTGTTTTTTAGGATTCGGTTTCGGCAGCGGCTTGTCGCCGGTTGCGCCGGGTACGGCAGGGACGCTGGCAGCATTACCTCTGGCTTTTGTATTGTGCCTGTTGGGCATAGACGGCTGGATATTGCTTTTATTGTGTATCGCCTTGTTTTTCTGGGGTATCCGTATTTGTGGTTATACCGAGAGGGAACTGGGCATTCAGGATTACGGCGGTATCGTCTGGGATGAAATTGTCGCGATGCTGTTGGTGCTGTCGCTGATTCCGTTTAAATGGAGCTGGTGGCTGACGGCTTTTATTATTTTCCGCTTGTTTGATGCGTTGAAACCATGGCCGATCAAATGGTTTGACCGGCGGATTCATGGAGGTTTAGGCATTATGCTTGATGATTTGATTGCGGCTGTGATGACCTTGATGGTCTTGGGCCTGTTTTATTGGATAGCGTGATGCATTTTAAGTGTTTCGACCCTTTGCAAAAATAGGGCGGACACGCCGGAATTATCCGGATTGAAATAAAATAAATACCATACGGGGTAAATAATTATGAATGAAATCGAGATTAACGTGGAGCCGCGTTATATGGCCGGTCAGAGCGACGTCTATCGCGACCGCTACGCCTTCAATTATCTGATTACCATCTGCAACCGCAGTGATGAAATCATTACTTTGCGTCAGCGTTTTTGGGAAATCACCGACGGACACGGTGAGACAGAGCAGGTCGGTCATGCCGGCCTGATTGAAGAGCAACCTGTTTTGTACCCGGGCGAAGCCTATGAGTACAACAGTGGTTCGCAAATCAGCACGCCTTGGGGCAGCATCGAAGGCGCGTATGAATTTGAAGACAGCATCGGCAAACGTTTCGTTATCGGGGTGCCGAAGCTTGAATTCAAAGCAGGCTTTACTTTGCAATAGGCCGTCTGAAAAATAAAAAACCGGAACATGCGAAATGTTCCGGTTTTTTATTTTTCAGACGGCCTTATCAGTCTTTGCAAGGCTGTACCAATACCCACGGCGCCACGACAACCGCCCACATTTCCTGCTTATCCGCTAAAAATGTGCGTGCCATATCATCGCTGACAGCACCGAATTTGCCTTGTTCCATCCATTGTTTCAATGGCGCGGCTTCATCTTCGGCAACATGGCGGGCGACGGCAATCAAATCCAAATCAGGCGCAACATAGACGGCGGCACCGCGTGCGAAGTGGGGTTGCAGCTCTTCCCATGAAATGCGGGCGGTTTCGGTATTGAGTTTTTCGTTTAAGAGTGGAATAGACATAGGACAATCATCAAATAAAAAACGGATTGTAACCGATATTCGGCCTTCTGCCCGATGCCGTCTGAAAACGAAAGAAATTTACAGGGTTAACGTTATACAGTATCATTTTAATGTTTTAATTTTCTTTCAGACGGCCTGTTGTCCGTATTCGGGCAAGGGCGGTTTTAGGCTTATGAATTCTGTATTGTTGACCGGATTGCTGCAAAGGCTGCTGATTGCGCTTGTCGCATTGGCGGCGTTGTGGGCTGTATATTTTTGGGCGGTATCGCCATGAGTATCGTGGTGGAAAATCTGACGGTCAGCTATCAGCGCAGGCCGGTGGTGCATCATGTCGATATGGTGTTTGAAGATGGCAAGATGTGGACGATTTTCGGGCCTAACGGCGCGGGCAAATCAACTTTGCTCAAAGCCATTATGGGCTTGCAGAAGACGGACACGGGCAGCGTGCGCTATGAAAATATGGCGCGCAAGGATATTGCCTATCTGCCTCAGCAGTCGGATATTGACCGCAGCCAGCCGATGACGGTGTTTGAACTGGCGGCGATGGGGCTGTGGTATGAAATCGGATTTTTTGGACGCGTGAACGCGGCGCAGAAAAAGCGCGTAATGGCGGCGTTGGAACGCGTAGAAATGCAAGATTTTGCCACGCGCCAAATTGCGCACTTGTCCAATGGCCAGTTTCAACGCGTATTGTTTGCGCGGATGCTGGTGCAGGATGCCAAATTTTTGCTGCTGGACGAACCGTTTAACGCGGTGGATGCGCGGACGACTTATGCGCTGTTGGAAGTTTTGCGCCAATGCCATCAGGACGGTCAGGCAGTGATTGCCGTGTTGCATGATTACGAGCAGGTGAGGGCATATTTTGCCAACACACTGCTTTTAGCGCGTGAAAAAGTGACTGCCGGTGCGACTGAAAATGTGTTAACCGATGAATTTTTGGCGCAGGCAAACCGAATGATGCAGAAACAGGAAGCGGCCGATTGGTGCTCGGTTTAATGGACAAGGCCGTCTGAAAATAAGTGTTTTTCAGACGGCCTAAGGCTTTCAGAGATTAATAAAAAAGCGATAAAACATGGATTTATATGATTTGGTCGTCGCGCCGTTCGTCGAATTTGACTTTATGCGCTATGCCTTGGCATCGATTTTCTGCCTGGCATTGAGCGCGGCGCCTGTCGGTGTGTTTTTGGTGATGCGCCGCATGAGTTTGGTGGGCGACGCCTTGAGCCATGCGGTTTTGCCCGGTGCGGCCATTGGCTATATGTTTGCCGGCTTGAGTTTGCCTGCGATGAGTGTCGGCGGTTTTGCGGCCGGTTTGCTGATGGCTTTGTTAGCCGGTTTGGTCAGCCGGTTTACTTCATTGAAAGAAGACGCGAACTTTGCCGCATTTTATTTGAGCAGCCTTGCCATCGGCGTGGTTTTGGTCAGCAAAAACGGCAGCAGCGTCGATTTGCTGCATTTGCTGTTTGGCTCGGTGTTGGCGGTGGACATTCCGGCTTTGCAGCTGATTGCCGTTTCCGCGAGTGTTACTATTTTGCTGATGGCGGTCATGTTCCGCCCGCTGGTGTTGGAGAGCATAGATCCTTTGTTCCTCAAGGCTGTCGGCGGTAAGGGCGGCTTTTGGCATGTGTTGTTTTTGGTGCTGGTCGTGATGAATCTGGTTGCCGGTTTTCAGGCATTGGGTACGCTGATGTCGGTTGGCTTGATGATGTTGCCGGCGATTACCGCCAGACTGTGGGCGAAAAGCATGGGTTGGCTGATGATTTTGTCTGTCGCATTGGCTTTGCTTTGCGGCTTGGCAGGACTGTTGTTTTCCTACCATATCGAAATTCCGTCCGGCCCTGCGATTATTTTATGCTGCGGCACGCTTTACCTGATTTCCGTCGTGTTCGGTTGGGAAGGCGGCATTTTGGCAAAATGGTTGCGCCGTAAAAAACACCGTACGGCATGATTTTTCAGACGGCCGCTTGAATAATCAGGCGGTCTGTTTTATGATGATGTTAATGTTACGTTATATCACTGGAGAGAATATGAAACATTGGAAACTCGGCATCGTTGCCGCATTATTGACCGGTGCAGCTTATGCCGCTCCGTTGCCTGTTGTGACCAGCTTCAGCATTTTGGGCGACGTGGCCAAACAGATTGGCGGCGACCGTGTGGCCGTTCAAAGCTTGGTAGGTGCCAACCAAGACAGCCATGCCTACCACATGACCAGTGGCGACATCAAAAAAATCCGCAGCGCAAAATTGGTATTGCTCAACGGCTTGGGCTTGGAAGCCGCCGATGTACAACGCGCAGTCAAACAAAGCAAAGTGCCTTTCGCCGAAGCGACCAAAGGTATTCAGGCTTTGAAAGCAGAAGAGGGCGGCCATCATCATGACCACGATCATGAAGGCCATCATCACGATCACGGCGAATTTGACCCGCATGTTTGGACCGACCCCGTCCTGATGGGTACTTACGCGCAAAACGTTGCCAATGCTTTGATTCAAGCCGACCCTGAAGGCAAAACCTATTATCAGCAACGTTTGGGCAACTATCAAATGCAGCTGAAAAAACTGCACAGCGATGCGCAGGCTGCCTTTAATGCCGTACCTGCCGCCAAGCGTAAAGTTTTGACTGGACACGATGCGTTCTCTTACATGGGTAAACGCTACAATATTGAATTTATCGCCCCTCAAGGCGTGAGCAGTGAGGCCGAGCCGTCTGCCAAACAAGTGGCTTCCATCATCCGCCAAATCAAACGCGAGGGTATTAAAGCCGTCTTTACTGAAAACATCAAAGACACGCGCATGATTGACCGTATTGCCAAAGAAACCGGCGTCAATGTCAGCGGACGTTTGTATTCTGATGCATTGGGTGGCGCACCGGCCAACAGCTACATCGGCATGTACCGCTACAATGTCAAAGTTTTGACCGATGCCATGAAAAAATAAAGCGGCTTAAGGATAAAGGCCGTCTGAAACCTTAAAAACAAGGTTTCAGACGGCCTTTTATATGATTATTTTTAAAATAAACCGTCAAATTTAAAATATAAAAATCATTTTTATGCTATTAAAAGTTTAATTATCAAAAATTCGTGCTAATTTGCCTGGTAAGTACGCACCATCCGTGCGAATTGCTTATCGGCTGTCCGTCAGCCACTCACGGCTTGACTTCACCCTGTTACAATTCGGCATCTTCACGTTTCTTAATATTACATCATGAGCAACCATTCATCTTGGTCATCCAAAATCGGCTTTGTGCTTGCTGCGGCAGGCTCGGCCATCGGTTTGGGTGCAATTTGGAAATTCCCTTATACAGCCGGTACAAATGGCGGCGCCGTATTCTTTCTTTTGTTTTTGATTTTCACCATTTTGGTGGCTTTGCCGGTTCAATTGGCCGAGTTTTACATCGGCCGTACGGGCGGTAAAAATGCCATTGATTCTTTCAAAGCATTGCGCCCCGGTTCGCAGTGGCCGTGGGTCGGCCGCATGGGCGTGGCCGCTTGTTTTATCTTGCTGTCGTTTTATAGCGTGGTCGGCGGCTGGGTATTGAACTACGTCGTACACAGTTTTACCGGCGAAATTCACGTTGGCGCAGACTTTAAGGCACTGTTTGAAAATACGATTTCTTCACCGTTTGGCTCGCTGTTTTACCAAGGCTTGTTCATGCTGATTACCATTTGGGTGGTTAAAGGCGGCGTTTCAGACGGCATTGAAAAGGCAAACCGCATCTTGATGCCGGGTTTGTTTATCCTCTTTATCGCGCTGGCTATCCGTTCGCTGACTTTGCCCGGTGCAATGGAGGGCGTGGCATTCTTGTTGAAACCGGATTGGTCGTATTTGAAACCGGGTACGATGCTGACTGCTTTGGGTCAGGCATTTTTTGCATTGAGTATCGGCGTGTCTGCGATGATTACCTATGCCTCGTATTTGGGTAAGGATCAGGATATGTTCCGCTCCGGCCATATGATTATGTGGATGAACCTGTTTGTTTCCCTGCTGGCCGGTTTGGTGATTTTCCCTGCGGTATTTGCCTTTGGTTTTGAACCCGGTCAAGGCCCTGGTTTGATTTTTGTTGTGTTGCCTGCGGTATTCATGAAAATGCCGATGGGTACATATTTGTTTGCCGTGTTCATGCTGTTGGTTGTCTTTGCGACACTGACTTCCGCGTTTTCCATGCTGGAAACCGTCATCGCAGCAACCATCCGCCAAGACGAGAAAAAACGCAGCAGCCACGCTTGGGTAACCGGCATTGCGATTTTCATAGTCGGTATCCCTTCGGCGCTGTCTTTCGGCGTATGGAGCGAGTTTAAAATTTTCGGCAAAACCATTTTTGACTTGTGGGATTTTATTATTTCTGCCGTCATCATGCCGATTGGCGCATTGAGCGTTGCCGTGTTTACATCATGGGTTCAGGACAAACAGTCTGTCCTGCGTGATGCGGGCATGGGCAGCACCATTCCGAAACAGCTGCTTTACCTGTGGTTGGGTACGCTTCGCTATCTTGCGCCGATTGCGATTATTGTGGTGTTCATCAACTCTTTGGGTTTGATTTAATCCGATAGTGAACAAACAGTCCGGCGTTGTATTGCTTCGTTGGACTGTTTGTTTAAAAATATCATTAAAAAATATCAAGGCCGTCTGAAAGCCGATATAAATCGGTTTTCAGACGGCCTTTTTATATACACGCGAGGCTGATTAGAACTTCGCTTGCAGTCTCAGCCATGCAGTACGGCCGGGTTCGTTCACACGCATGGTTTGAGTACCGGCAGACGGGTCGCCACCACGGCTGACGAATTCAGCATAGGTTTTGTTGAACACGTTGTCCACGCCGCCTTGTAATGTGGCGTATTTGCTGAATTTCCAACCGGCGTTGAGCGAGAGTACGCCAAAGCCCGAAGAAGCGCCGATGTCTTGGCCGACGATATTGCCTTGACCTTTGCTGTAACGGTTTTGTTTGGCTACGACGCGCCATAATGCGCCCGCACTGAATTTGCCGTTGTCAAAGGCGAGGGTGTTGTTCCACTCGAGCGGCGGCGTTTGTGCCAAAGGTTTGCCGTCGGTACGGTTTTTGCCGTGGGTGTAGGCGAGGCTGGTGCCGACTTCCCAGTTAGGCGCAAATGTCCATTTGACTTCGGCTTCGCCGCCAAAGCGTGAAGCGTTGATGTTGCGCACGCCGAAATTCATGCCTTGGCGCTCCATCATGATGAAGTCTTTGATGTCGCTGCCGAATACGGATACAGAAGCGTGGAGATTAGGACGTTTCCAAATTACACCTGCATCGATTTGGCGGTTTTGCTCTGCGCGGATGGCTTTGTTTTCAGAGCGCAGGCGTTCCCAATAGTCAGGTGCGCGTTCGGCAATACCGAAGCCGGCATAGTATTTCAGGCCGTTGTCCGTATTTCTTTCCCAACGCAGGAAGCCTGAGTTCAAATTGAATTTTTGATGTTTCAAAACGGGGTCGGTCACGCGCGCGGTATCGTAATGCGCTTTGACTTGGTCATGGCGCAAACCTGCTACCCAGCGTTGATTGTCGGTTTGCTGCCAAGAGGCTTCGGTGAAAATACCCCATTGTTTGAAACTTTGGTTGGGCATGTAAGGCTTGTGGCTGTAGCCGTCGCCGCCGCGCTCCATGCGTGCGACGTGGACGTCGTCCAGATAGTCCAAACCGGTTTGCAGGTTGAGCTTGTCCCAGTCGAAAGTGGCTTTCAGACGGCCTGTATCGGTATTGCGTTTAGGGTTGTTGGCATTTTTAATCTGCTTGCCGGCAGGATTGTAGATGGTACGCAGGCTGTATGTGTCCATCACGTGGTCGATTTCGCTTTTACCGTAGCGCAGTTCCAATTCGCTGAACCATGGTGTGAGGTTGCGTTGGGTGAAACGGATATTCCACGCATCACGGTCGAATTTGCTACCGTCCATCATGCGGTCGGCGTAGGCAACCTTGGCTCTGCTGCGCTCGTATGTGCCGGCAATGGTGGTGTTTTCTGTCGGGGTAACACCCAGTTGCAGCATTTGGCTGTCGCGTTTGAAATTGGAGTGGACGCGGTTGCCGTCGCCGTCTTTGTAGTCGTCGGCTTCGTTATGGGAGATATTGGTACGGACGTAGCCGTATTTGCCGCCGAACTCGGCTTCCAGCGAGCCGTCAAGGCGGTCGTTGCTGCCTGCTGTCAGGGTGGCGTTAATGTTGTAAGGTTTCTCAGCGAAATCAGGATCTTTACGGATAAATTGTACCGAGCCGCTGACTAAGCCCATACCTTGGGTAACGGTTTGCGGGCCTTTGGTGACCACGACTTGATCAAATGAATTTGGGTGGATATAGGCAGTCGGCGGGTCCATGCGCATACCGCAACCGCCATAAATAAACTGGTCGTCGGCGTTAACGGACAAGCGCGAGCCGCCCAAGCCACGGAACAGCGGATCGCCCGAGCTGCCGCCTTTGCGGATGATGCTCATATTAGGCACGGATTGCAAAAGGTCTGCCCCGTCACCGGCAGGGAGGGGTTGCAAAGCAGCTTTGGGGTTGAAAGTAACGCGGTTGGCTTTTTCTTGTTGTGTGCCGGTGACGGTGACAGGGGAAAGGGTAACTGTTTCTTCAGGTACAGGGTCAGTGTCTGCCCATGCTTGGGATACGGCTAAGACGATAGGCAAGATAAGTAATGGTGGGTATTTCATGTGGTTTCTCTCTATTATTAAGTGTCATGTCGAGTAATACTTAAGTAGTATATATAAAGTTTAATAAAATTAAAACATACTGTTTTTAACTTATATCAATATTTATCATTTTATTTGCATGTTTTGCTGGTTCGTGATTTGGTTATACCAGTGATGGTAAAATTTGATTCTTCTTAAGCAGTTAATGAAAATACCAATATGGGTTTAAACTTGATTATTTGGAATTTCATTAATTTAATTATTTAACTGAAAGCAAGAAGATATTTGGTATAGAAAGCGTCATTTGCTTATGATTTTCTATTGATGTTGCGATTTGATAACATTTCTTGACGAAAAAATAGGGGATTGATTAGAATGGGCGGCCAATTGGTCAATCCAATTTATGGCCGTCTGAATAAAACTGTCCTTCAATCATCAGGAATACAACATGACGAAATTGGTTCGTCCGCAGAAAATCAGCGATCAGGTTTTAGCCGTTTTGGAAGAACGTATCGCTACCGGCATTTATGAAGAAGGCAGTAAATTGCCTCCCGAACGTACGCTTGCGGAAGAATTCGGCGTATCGCGTCCGTCGGTCAGGGTGGCATTGAATATCTTGATTGCCAAGCAGGTTTTGGAAGCACGGCAGGGCGATGGCTATTATGTTTCCGTCAAGCCGCAACAGGATTTTTTACAAAGCTGGCAGGAGTTACTCGGCAAACATACCAATTGGGAAACAGACGTATTCGATTTCAGCTGTCATGTTGAAGGCTGTATGGCGGCGCTGGCTGCCGAAAGACGGACTGACGCCGATTTGAAACGCATTGACTTTTGGCGGCAGAAGTTTGAGACGGCCTGTGAAAGCGGAAATTTGGAGCATCAGGCCGAAGCAGACGTCAGCTTTCATCAAGCCATTGCCGATGCCGCACACAATATCCTATTCAGTCACCTTTCCAGCAGCCTGCTCAAAATGCTTTATCAGCAAACACGCAGCGGCATTATCTATATACATCAAACCGAAGACCCGCGCCCGACATTGATTGCCCAGCACCGCGCTATTTTTGAAGCCGTTGCCCAGGCCAAACCGGCGGAGGCTGCTGAAGCGGCCAAGCTACATTTGAATTATGTCGCGCGCCGCATTTTGCAGGACAGGGAATATCAAAGCCGCAGCGAGCATGCGGATGTATTGGCGCAAAATGATTTGAAACGGGTAGATTGGTAGCGTTTAAAAATAATCAGGCCGTCTGAATTTTTCAGACGGCCTGATTTTGCAAACAAGGCCTTTTAGTGCCACAATCTTCATCATTCTGTCTGAAAACAAAGGAAGCACCATGTACCGTCATGTCGAGTATTATCCGGGCGATCCGATTTTGAGTTTGGTTGAAACCTTCAAACGCGACGAGCGTCCTGAAAAAGTCAATTTGAGCATAGGCATTTATTTTGATGACGAAGGCAA
Source organism: Neisseria subflava (assembly GCF_024205745.1). Lineage (NCBI taxonomy): Bacteria > Pseudomonadati > Pseudomonadota > Betaproteobacteria > Neisseriales > Neisseriaceae > Neisseria > Neisseria subflava. The sequence goes on along the minus strand of NZ_CP073117.1, from coordinate 272,819 downwards.
AATGCCGGTTTTGGAATCTGTCCGCCGTGCAGAAGCAGAGCGTGCGGCCGTACCGCGACCATCGCCTTATCTGCCGATGGAAGGTTTGGACACTTATCGAAGCGCGGTTCAGCGTTTGTTGTTTGGCAAGGATAATCCGGCATTGGCAGAAGGGCGCGTTGCGACCGTACAGACTTTAGGCGGCTCGGGGGCGTTGAAAGTCGGTGCCGACTTTTTGCACCGGTGGTTCCCTGATGCAAAAGCCTATGTCAGCGATCCGACTTGGGACAACCATAAAGGCATTTTTGAAGGCGCCGGTTTTGAAGTGGGGACGTACCCTTATTACAACCCTGAAACCGTCGGCGTGAAATTTGAAGAAATGACAGCGTTTTTCAAAACATTGCCGGAAAACAGCGTCTTGATTTTGCATCCATGTTGCCAAAACCCGACCGGCGTAGATATGTCGCAAGCGCAATGGGATGAGGTGTTGGACATCATCAAAACGCACAAGCTGATTCCGTTTATGGATATTGCCTATCAAGGTTTCGGCGAGGATTTGGACAGCGATGCGTATGCAATCCGTAAAGCCGTCGAAATGGGTCTGCCTTTGTTTGTCAGCAACTCTTTCTCGAAAAATCTGTCGCTGTACGGCGAGCGCGTCGGCGGTTTGAGCGTAGTGTGTCCCAATAAGGAAGAAGCAGAGCTGGTGTTCGGACAGTTGAAATTTACCGTCCGCCGTATTTATTCCAGCCCTGCCGCGCATGGTGCATACATCGCTTCTGATGTGATGAACAGCGATGAGCTACGCGCTTTGTGGGAAAATGAGGTTTACGCCATGCGCGACCGCATCCGTGCCATGCGTCAGAAACTTTATGATGTTTTGACGGCAAAAATCCCCAATCGCGATTTCAGCTATTTCATCAAACAGCGCGGTATGTTCAGCTATACAGGCCTGACCGTAGAGCAGGTACACCGCCTGCGTGACGAGTTTGCCGTTTATCTGCTGGATTCGGGCAGGATGTGTGTGGCCGGTTTGAATGCATCGAATATCGATTATGTGGCCGAGGCATTCGCCAAAGTGTTGCAATAGCCGTTCAATCTGAAATTGAATGTAGTTTTATTTGAAGTAAATCAAAAGGCCGTCTGAAAAATTTTCATCTTTCAGACGGCCTCTTTATAATTGGCGCACCCAACAGGGATCGAACCTGTGACCTCCAGCTTCGGAAACTGACACTCTTCCAACTGAGCTATGGGTGCGGAAGCCGTAAGGTTAACGCATATTGGCTTTATTGGCAAAGTTTATCTTGAAAGTGTCTGAAAGTGGCATTGGCGGTCACTTTTTTGTATGGCTGGAATAATCAATTAACTACAAAGGCTTATAGATTTCAGACGGCCTTTTTGAGGATTTTTGCGTATCTTTTTCTCAAGATGGATTGGAAAGCCTTTGCGAATTCAGTATAATCCAGCAAAATATTGTTAACTGCGTTTAACACATAAACTATAACTTACAGCACAACCTAACCTAACGGCGAGGCCTACCAAATGAAACAACTCCGCGACCACAAAGCCCAAGGCTCTGCATTGTTCACCCTTGTGAGCGGTATCGTTATTGTTATTGCAGTGATTTTCTTCCTGATCAAATTGGCAGGAAGCGGTTCATTCGGCGATGTTAACGAAACAACCGAAGCTGCGACTCAAACCCGTATCCAGCCAGTCGGCCAACTCAAACTGGGCGACGGCATCCCTGTCGGCGAACGTCAAGGCGACCAGATTTTCAACAAAATCTGTATCCAATGTCACGCGGCGGACAGCATTGTTCCTAACGCGCCTAAATTTGAAAACAAAGGCGATTGGGCTCCTCGTATCGCCCAAGGTTTTGATACCTTGTTCCAACACGCTTTGAACGGTTTCAACGCAATGCCTGCCAAAGGTGGTGCGGCTGATTTGACCGACCAAGAATTGAAACGCGTGATTACTTATATGGCCAACAAAGCCGGCGGTACTTTCCCTGATCCTGATGCTGCGGCCCCTGCCGATGCCGCTGCTTCCGGTGAAGCTGCTTCAGCTCCAGCGGCTGATGTTGCGGCTCCTGCCGATGCTCCTAAAGCAGATGCTGCCAAAGCTGAAGACAAAGGCGCAGCTGCCAGTGGTGTAGACGGTAAAAAAGTTTACGAAGCCAGCTGCCAAGCATGTCACGGCGGTGCGGTTCCCGGTGTTCCTCATGTAGGTAAAAAAGAAGACTGGGCTCCTCGTATCAAACAAGGTAAAGACACCCTGCACAAACACGCACTCGAAGGCTTTAACGCAATGCCTGCCAAAGGCGGTAACGGCAGCCTGAGCGATGATGAAGTGAAAGCTGCAGTTGATTACATGGCTAATCAATCTGGTGCTAAATTCTAAGATTTGACTTTGACTCTCGAATAGAAAGCGCATTCTATATAGGATGCGCTTTTTTCGTGCAGGAAGGCCTGATCTTGCTATAATACGGAAGTAGTAGATTGTGGTTTGTCTGAAAGATTCAGACGGCCTTCAAACACAATATTTTTTAAAGAAGTTCAACCATATTCACATACGACAAAACAATCACGGAGTTATCTCATGGCAAAAAAATATTTCGGTACTGACGGTGTTCGCGGCGAAGTCGGTCAATTCCCTATCAATCCTGATTTTGTCTTGAAATTGGGTTATGCGGCGGGTCAGGTTTTGGTACAGCACGAAGGCGAAATTAAACCGACCGTCTTAATTGGCAAAGACACGCGTATTTCAGGCTATATGCTGGAAGCCGCTCTGATTGCCGGCTTTACTGCCGCCGGTGTCAATGTTATTCAAACCGGCCCTTTGCCAACCCCGGGCGTAGCGTATCTGACCCGTGCTTTACGTTTGTCTGCCGGTGTGATGATTTCTGCTTCCCATAACGTTTATTCCGACAACGGCATTAAATTCTTTGCCGAAGGCGGTGTGAAGTTGAGCGATGAAATCGAGTTGGAAATTGAAGCCAAAATCGATGAAGAAATGAAAACCCAGCCGTCCGGCCGTTTGGGCCGTGCACGCCGGATTAATGGTGCGGATGACCGCTATATCGAGTTTTGTAAATCCACTTTCCCAAGTCATTTGGACTTGCGCGGTCTGAAATTGGTGGTCGATACCGCCAATGGTGCAGGCTATGCAGTTGCGCCTAAAGTATTCCACGAATTAGGCGCGCAAGTGGTCAGCATCGGTGATGAGCCAAACGGCTATAACATTAATGAGAAATGTGGTGCGACCCATCCGAAAGCTTTGCAAGCGGCTGTGTTGCAAAATGAAGCCGATTACGGCATTGCCTTGGATGGCGATGGCGACCGTTTGATGATGGTTGACCGAAATGGCAAAGTGTACGACGGCGACAGTCTGATTTATGTGATTGCCAAAGCACGCGCGCACGAAGGTGTGGAAATCGGCGGCGTGGTGGGTACAGTGATGACCAATATGGCGATGGAAATTGCTTTGAAAGAGCAGGGCGTTGATTTCTGCCGCGCCAAAGTGGGCGACCGCTATGTATTGGAACAGCTCCACCAACGCGGTTGGCTGATTGGCGGTGAAGCCAGCGGCCATATTTTGTGCATGGACAAACACAATACCGGCGACGGCATCATTTCCGCTCTGCAAGTCTTGGCTGCATTGCAAACCTTGAATCAAGACCTTGCCACCGTCTGCGCCGATTGGCAGCCGTATCCGCAAACCATGATTAACGTCCGCATCAAAAAAGGCCAAAACTGGCAGGACGCTTCCAAAGAAGCTTTAGCTGAAGTGGAAAAAGAACTCGAAGGCAAAGGCCGCGTGGTCTTGCGCGCATCCGGTACAGAGCCTGTCGTGCGTGTGATGGTGGAAGCCAAACAGGCAGACTGGGCGAAAAAAGGCGCAGAAAAAATTGCCGCTGCCATTCAAGGTCAAAAGTAACAGTGTGTTTGATTTTGAATTGAACTAAATAAAAGGCCGTCTGTTGTTCAGACGGCCTTTGTGTTTCATTAGAGGCTTAGTTGCTTAAGACATCAACGCCTTTAGGAGGAGTAAATTTGAACATACCGCTAGAAAGGTTAGGCTTGGTGTTCAAGCCGCTGAAGCTGATGCTGGTTTGGTTGCCGAAGCTGTCTTTCAACTGCATGGCGGCGAGGTTGTCGCCTTTAAAGCCGATGCGGATGTATTGGTAGCCGGCGTTGTTTTTCTTAGGCGTAGCCAAAACGTAGTCGATACCGTTGGCAGAACCGTCTTCTTTCAGTGTGTAGCTGCTGTCCAATGCTGTTTTGTTGGAGAGGATGGCGGCAGGGCTGTCGCCGATGGTTTGGTCTTGTGAGGATTTGGTTACTTGCGCCAAATCTACGTCATAGAGCCAAATGGTTTTGCCGTCGCCAACAATGGTTTGTTTGTAGGGCTTGGTGTATTCCCATTTGAACAAGCCAGGGCGCAGGATTTTGAATGTACCGTGTGTGGTTTGGGTTTTCTTTTTACTGTGAACGGTTTGGCTGAAGTTGCCGCTGATACCGTCGGCATCATTATTGAATTTTTTCAGGGCGTCCACTGCGCCGGCTTGTGCAAAGCCGATGGCTGAAGAAAGCAGCGCGGCAGCGGTCAGGGTGAACAGTCGGGTAGTTTTCATGTTTTGGTTCCTTGTTCGGAGAGATGGGTTCAGTATAGACGTTATGGTGTAACAGGCAAGGGGCTGAATGGAGGGTTTAATTTGTGTAAATATGAAAAATCCAATCAAGTGACTGAAATAATTTCATTTCTTCAGACGGCCTGTATTTGGTTTTGACGTTTTTTTAATGAAGCACACAAGGGTTTGGTGTGGTATTTAATGTCATTTTACGGAAAGCTTGAAATTATAGTCTTTCTGTTTGCTTTTTAAAACGGTTATAATATTTGTCTTTTTAAAACAATGGTTTTGTATGTATCTGAATCCTTATCCTTTATTGGAACAGGCTTTGCTGTCGGACAATCCTGATGAAAAAGGAAAATTGACGCAGGCCTTATTTGCGCAGTTGGGCGAGGCGGAAGGTTTGACGGTTGAAGAGTCGAAACCTGTGGATTGCCGTTTTGCAGGCCATCCGTTACGTCCGTGTTTGGTTGCCCCTTCGGAAGTTACGCCGCGCAAGATGAATACGGTCGAAGGCTATGCGGCCATGTTGCACGCGATTGCGCACATCGAATTTAATGCGATTAATCTGGCTTTGGATGCGGCGTATCGTTTTCGCAATATGCCGTTTCAGTTTGTATGCGATTGGGTAAGGGTGGCGAAAGAAGAAGTGTTTCACTTCGGCTTGATGCGTGGCCGTCTGAACAGTTTGGGCTACGATTATGGCGATTTTGAAGCGCACGGGCATTTGTGGGATATGGCGTATAAAACCGCTTACGATCCCTTGTTGCGCATGGCTTTGGTGCCGCGGGTATTGGAAGCGCGCGGTTTGGATGTTACGCCGGGTATTCGCGCAAAAGTGGCGCAGCGTGGCGATGTGGAAACCTGCGATGTGTTGGATATTATTTATCGCGATGAAGTGGGGCATGTCGCCATCGGCAATCATTGGTATCAGCATCTTTGCCGTGAGCGCGGTTTGGAACCGGTTGCCCTGTTCCGCAGCCTGATTGCGCGTTACGATATGTTTATCTTCCGCGGCTACGTCAATATCGAAGCTCGGGAACGTGCTGGATTCAGCCGTTTCGAGCTGGATATATTGGAAGATTTTGAGAAAAGTTTGAAACAGGATAAAAAGGCCGTCTGAAACGGTAAAATCATCATGGCACATCATCACGATCATTCGCACGCGCATACGCATACCGCCAATAAGCAGGTATTGCGTATTTCCTTTTTCGTTATTGCTGGATTTATGCTGGTTGAGGCGGTCGGCGGCTGGCTGACCAACTCTTTGGCCCTGCTTTCCGATGCGGGGCATATGTTCAGCGATGCGTTTTCGCTGGGTGTGGCATTGTGGGCATTCAAACTTGGCGAGAAACAGACCACGCTGCAAAAAACATTTGGCTATAAGCGTTTTGAAATTTTGACGGCGATGTTTAATGGGTTGTCGCTGGTGTTGATTGCGGCAATGATTTTTTATGAAGCAGTCAAACGATTGTTTTATCCGCCGGAAATTTTGACGGGCGGCATGTTGGTGGTCAGTATCATCGGTTTGCTGGTCAACATCGGTGTCGCCGTTTATATGTTGAAAAATGGCGATACTGAAGAAAACGTCAATATGCGCGGCGCGTACCTGCATGTAATCAGCGATTTATTCGGCTCGATAGGGGCGATTGTCGCAGCGGTACTGATGATGGCGTATGGCTGGCAATGGGCGGATACGGTTGCCAGCGTATTGGTAGCGGCTTTGGTGGGGCGTAGTGGCTGGAAGCTGTTTAAACAGACTTTGCATATTTTGATGGAAGGCGCGCCGGAAAACATCCATACCGATGAGTTGCTCAGCGTTATCCGCAATACGGAAGGTGTAAAGTCTGTTCACGACTTGCATGTTTGGACGATTACCAGCAATATCCACGTTTTGTCCTGCCATATTGTTGTCGATGGCAACATGACGGTTGCAGAGTCCGAACAAATCGCCTACCGCATCGGACATGAATTGGCGCATCACAACATCGGGCATTGTACGATTCAGATTGAAAGCGAACAGCATCCGCATAAAGATGAAGTTTTGTGTTCTCAGGAAATGAACGAACACCATCACCATTAACCATATTCAGGCCGTCTGAAACTTGTTGGATTGTTCAGACGGCCTTCTAAAATCATCAAAGGAACACTTATGACCCAAGCCGTATTATTCGACCTTGACGGCACGCTTGCCGATACTGCACTTGATTTGGGTGGTGCGCTCAACACGGTATTGCGCCGACACGGTTTGCCAGAAAAAAGCATGGATGAAATCCGTCCGCAGGCCAGTCACGGTGCAAGCGGTTTGCTCAAACTGGGTGCAGGTATTACGCCCGACCATCCGGACTATATGCAATGGCGTAGAGAGTTTTTGGACGAATACAGCCGCTGCTATGCCGACCAAACCATCTTGTTCGACGGCGTAAACGAAATGTTGGAAGCCTTAGTTCAACGCGGTATCAAATGGGGCATTATTACCAACAAGCCCATGCGTTTTACCGATGTCCTCGTGCCTAAGCTCGGGTTTACCGTGCCTCCTGCCGTCATTGTCAGCGGCGATACATGTGATGCACCCAAGCCCAGCGTGAAACCTATGTTTTACGCGTGCGAACAGATTGGTGTCGAGGCGCAGCGATGCTTTTATGTCGGTGATGCCGAGCGCGATATGCAGGCAGGAAAAAATGCAGGCATGACGACCGTGCTTGCCGATTGGGGCTATATTTCTGCCGAAGACCAAACCGAAAACTGGCTTGCCGATTTCCGTATTGCCACGCCTTTGGATTTGTTGGCAATCTTGCGTTAAAACCCTGTAATAATCCGTTTTCAGACGGCCTGAAACGGCGTAAAATCGTACTAAGTTTGTATTTTTTCAACCGTTTTACTACTTGTAAAGAGAAAAATCATGTTTTTCAAGCATATCGAAGCTGCTCCTGCTGATCCGATTTTAGGTTTGGGCGAGGCGTTTAAAGCCGAAACCCGTCCGGAGAAAGTCAATCTCGGTATCGGCGTGTACAAAGACGCATCCGGCGCGACGCCTATTGTCAAAGCCGTCAAAGAGGCTGAAAAACGCCTGTTGGAAAGCGAAACAACTAAAAACTACCTGACCATCGACGGTGTTGCCGACTACAACGAGCAAACCCAAATCCTGCTGTTTGGCAAAGACCACGAAATCATCGCCAGCCGTCGTGCCAAAACAGCGCAAAGCCTTGGCGGTACAGGCGCATTGCGTATTGCGGCCGAGTTTGCCAAACGTCAGTTGAACGCGCAAACCATCTGGATTTCCAATCCGACTTGGCCTAACCACAACGCCATCGCCAAAGCGGTCGGTATCCAAGATAAACCTTATCGTTACTATGATGCCGCCAAACACGGTTTGGATTGGGACGGTATGATTGAAGACTTGAGCCAAGCGCAAAAAGGCGACATCGTCCTGCTGCACGGCTGCTGCCACAACCCTACCGGCATCGACCCTACGCACGAACAATGGGAAACTTTGGCAAAACTTTCTGCCGAAAAAGGCTGGTTGCCATTGTTTGACTTTGCCTACCAAGGCTTCGGCAATGGTTTGGAAGAAGACGCCTACGGCTTGCGCGTGTTCTTGAAACACAATACAGAATTGCTGATTGCCAGCTCTTATTCCAAAAACTTCGGTATGTACAACGAGCGCGTCGGAGCGTTCACTTTGGTGGCTGAAGATGAAGAAACTGCAGCCCGCGCCCACAGCCAAGTCAAAACCATCATCCGTACCTTGTATTCCAACCCGGCTTCACATGGTGCGAACACCATTGCGCTGGTGTTGAAAAATGATGATTTGAAAGCACAATGGATTGCCGAACTCGATGAAATGCGTGGCCGCATCAAAGCCATGCGCCAAAAATTTGTCGAGTTGCTCAAGGCTAAAGGCGCAACTCAAGACTTTGATTTTATTATCGAACAAAACGGTATGTTCTCTTTCAGCGGCTTGACTCCCGAGCAAGTTGACCGTTTGAAAAACGAGTTTGCCATTTATGCCGTCCGCTCCGGCCGCATTAATGTTGCAGGCATTACCGATGATAATATCGACTACCTGTGCGAAAGCATTGTGAAAGTCTTGTAATTGTTGAATTAAAGGCAAAGGCCGTCTGAACCATTCAGACGGCCTTTATTTTTAGTTGTGGTGGCTTATCCGGCAACTGCGTTCATTCCCCAATAAATCATGGCATAGCGCAGCAGTTTACCTGCAATCAGAATGATGGCGCAATGCAAGGCATTGAGCCTGAGCCAGCCTGCGGCAAGAGGGAGGGCATCGCCGATAATCGGCAGCCATGCAAACAACAGCGGCCAAATCCCCCATCTTTGTATACGCGCCAATACTTTTTCAGACGGCCTTTTCTTGGCCGGAAACATTCTGCCCATGTAATACGAAACCATACTGCCCAAGCCATTCGCCAAACCGGCACACAAACATGCGCCGAGGGCATGTTGCGGATATTGGTATACAAATGCGGCGTATGCCGCCTCGGATGTACCCGGAAGTAGTGTGGCCGAAGTGAAGGCAGAAGCAATCAGGGCAAAGTAAGCGTAAAGAAGGGGCATGTTTTGAGTTACATCAAGTGATATTGTAAAAAAGAAATAACAGGTTCAATAAGAGGATTATGCCTTTATTTTTCAATATATCAAAAGATAAATCCAATATTATTGAATTTTTTAAAATTAAACGTCTAAAGAGTAATGTAGTCGGCTGTTAGAAAATAGTTTTCAAAGTGACGGATTATCAGTATGATACGGACGGCTGTTAATGAGTGTTAAGTTTAATGAACTGCTTTCAGCTCATTTTTGGCGAGTCTTAACAAAACGAAAGGCAAATTATGTCTGCGCATTCACAACAAAATCATACTCCTGCGCTGGTCGTCTTGACCACACTCTTCTTCATGATGGGTTTCATTACCTGCATGAACGATATTTTGATTCCGCATCTGAAAGATATTTTCGAGCTGACTTATGTTCAGGCGATGCTAATTCAGTTCTGCTTCTTTACCGCTTACGCAATTATGTCGATTCCTATGGGTTATTTTGTCGGCAAAATCGGCTATAAAAACGGCGTAATTGGCGGTTTCGTATTAACTGCCATCGGCTGTCTGTTGTTCTATCCTGCCGCCGGCAGCCATTCTTATCCTACTTTCTTGGGTGCGCTGTTTATTTTGGCTTCAGGTGTAACGCTGTTGCAAGTGGCGGGTAATCCTTATGTGACTTTGCTGTCCAAACCAGGTAAAGAATCTGCAACACTGACTTTGGTTCAGGCATTCAACTCTTTGGGTACGACCATTGCTCCGCAAATTGGCGCCTTCCTGATTTTGGCTGATGCGACACAAACTGTCAGCAAAGCCGAGCAAATTTCTTCTGTTCAAATTCCATATTTAGGTTTGGCCGGTTTGCTGATTATTTTGGCTGTGTTCGTCAAAATGATTCGTCTGCCTGACGCAAACAAAATTGCTGAAGAAGAGAGCGAACACAATCATGATGGCAAACACAGCGTATGGCAATACCGTCATTTGGTTTTTGGTGCGGCCGGTATTTTCTGTTACGTTGGTGCAGAAGTATCTATCGGTTCTTTGTTGGTCAGCGTGTTGGGTTATCTGAAAGGGATGGACCACTCGTCTGCCGCAAAATATCTGTCGTTCTACTGGGGCGGCGCGATGGTTGGCCGCTTCTTAGGCTCTGCCATCATGGCAAAAATTGCGCCTAACCGCTATTTGGCATTCAATGCTACCGCTGCCGTTGCCCTGTTGGGTATTGCTATGTTGGCAGGTAAAGCCAGTGCTGATATTGCGATGTGGGCATTGTTGGCCATCGGCTTCTTCAATTCCATCATGTTCCCAACGATTTTCTCTTTAGCAACCAAAGGCCTGGGCCGATTCACCAGCAGCGCTTCCGGCGTATTGTGTACTGCAATTGTCGGCGGTGCGATTGTGCCTGTGATACAAGGTTGGGCAGCAGATACTCAAGGTCTGATGATTTCTTTCGTTGTATCAGCGATTTGTTATGTCTATATCGTCTTCTTTGCTATAAAAGGCTACAAAGCTGACGAATAATTCATCATGATAAAAGGCCGTCTGAAACCTTATGGGATTTCAGACGGCCTTTTTACTTTGTGGCATAATGATTTAAATGATAGGAGGAAAAAATGGCCAAAATCATTTTGCTGCATGGCTTGCACATGCATTCATGGGTAATGAAACCGCTGGCGTATTTGCTGGAACAAGAAGGTTTTGAAGTTGCGCTGTTCGATTATTACAGCGTTTTACATTCGATGAACCGACATGTTGAAGATTTGGCGCGATGGATTGATGAGAACCATGCTGATGAAACGCTGCACTTTGTCGGCCATAGTTTGGGCGGGTTGGTCTTACGCAATTTTGCAGCAGCATATCCGGATAAAGTCAGCGGCCGTATCGTTACCATGGGTACGCCGCACCAAGGCAGCCGTGCCGCGCAACGTGTGTTCAATATGGGTTTGCAAAAGCCGGTATTGGGCGGCTCGTATAAAGGTGCATTGGACGGCAGTATGCCTGAATTGCCCGAGGGTGTTGAGTTGGGCAGTATTGCCGGCAATAAACCGTATGGACTGGGCCGTGTTTTAGGTTTGCATGGCGAACATGATGGCACGGTTTTGGTCAGAGAAACGCATTGTCCGAATATGCGCGATCATGTCGTTTTGCCTCTCAGCCATAGCGGGATGCTGTTTAACCGTAAAACGGTCGAGCAAGTGGTGGCATTTTTGCATGATGGATGTTTTAAAAAGCAATAAAATTTCATTTATTTAAATTTAACAGTATTTAATGTTAATAATTTAATATATTTTAAAGAAAGTGTCGCAGTTTTACTGGGGCTGTTTTTATAAAATAACAGGCAGGCCGTCTGAAAATCGGGTTTCAGACGGCCTGTTATGCTAAAATCTGTTAAATACTTATTAAAAAGGCAAAGAACAATGTTTGCTTTCAAATCCTTACTTAATATGCCGCGCTTTGAGGCCATCGCTGTGGCTTTCGCTTTGGTTGCGGCAATGGGTTATACGATTATTTCGCTTGAATGGCTGCCGCATATGTCGATTGTGACGGCGATTGTGGTCTTGCTGTTGTACGGTTTGATGCGCGGCTTGAAATATCAAGATATGCAAAACGGTATGATAGGCGCGGTCGGGCAGGGCATGGGCGCGATTTATCTGTTTTTCTTTATCGGCCTGATGGTCAGCGCGCTGATGATGAGCGGTGCGATTCCTACGCTGATGTATTACGGTTTCGGATTGATTTCGCCGACTTATTTTTATTTCTCGGCGTTTGCGCTTTGCTCGATCATCGGTATTTCCATCGGCAGTAGTTTGACGACTTGTGCGACTGTCGGCGTGGCATTTATGGGTATGGCGGCTGCGTTTCATGCCGATATGGCGATGACGGCAGGTGCGATTGTGTCGGGGGCGTTCTTTGGCGATAAAATGTCGCCACTTTCCGATACGACCGGTATTTCCGCTTCGATTGTCGGCATTGATTTGTTCGAACACATCAAAAACATGATGTACACCACTGTGCCTGCATGGTTGATCAGTGCGGCGTTGATGTTGTGGCTCTTGCCCAATGTTGCCGCGCATGACATGAACAGCGTCGAAGCTTTCCGCGCACAATTGGAAGCAACCGGTTTGGTGCATGCCTATTCGTTGATTCCGTTTGCCTTGCTGGTTGTCCTTGCCCTGATGCGCGTGAATGCCATTGTGGCTATGTTGTTTACCGTTATGGTGGCGCTGATTGTGACTTACTTCCACAGTACGCCTGATTTGAAACAGCTGGGCGCGTGGTTTTACAGCGGATACAAACTCGAAGGCGAAGCATTTAAAGACATTGCCCGTTTGATTTCTCGCGGCGGCTTGGAAAGCATGTTCTTTACGCAAACCATCGTGATACTCGGCATGAGCTTGGGCGGCCTGTTGTTCAGCATTGGTGTGATTCCGTCTTTACTGGAAGCTATTCGTGCGTTCCTGACCAATGCCGGACGCGCTACTTTCAGCGTGGCCATGACATCGGTCGGTGTCAACTTCCTGATTGGCGAGCAATATTTGAGTATCCTGCTTTCCGGCGAAACCTTTAAGCCGGTTTATGACAAGCTTGGTCTGCATTCTCGCAACCTTGCCCGTACGCTGGAAGATGCGGGTACGGTCATCAACCCGTTGGTGCCTTGGAGCGTCTGCGGCGTATTTATCAGCCATGCCTTGGGCGTGCCTGTTTGGGAATACCTGCCTTATGCCTTCTTCTGCTACTTGAGCTTGGCTCTGACGCTGGTGTTTGGTTGGACAGGGCTGACTTTGAGTAAGAAGTAAACCGCATTTAAAACAGCAATGCTTTTATAAAACAAGGCCGTCTGAAAACAATTTCAGACGGCCTTGTTTTACTTGAAGTAGCCGTATCAGCATGATTTCACTATAATTGCTGCGCCAATAAAAAAATAATCTAAACAATGAACAAAAAAATCCGCCAAGAAATTTTCGAGCGTTTCCGCGCTGCTAATCCTCATCCGACTACCGAGTTAAATTTTAGCTCGCCGTTTGAGCTGCTTATCGCCGTTTTATTGTCCGCGCAGGCAACTGATGTCGGCGTAAACAAAGCGACTGCCAAACTCTTTCCCGTTGCCAATACGCCGCAAGCCATGTTGGATTTGGGGCTGGACGGCGTGATGGAGTACACCAAAACCATAGGCCTCTACAAAACCAAATCCAAGCACATCATGCAGACTTGCCGTATTTTGCTGGAGAAATACAACGGCGAAGTACCTGCCGACCGAGAGGCTTTGGAATCTTTGCCCGGTGTTGGCCGTAAAACAGCCAATGTGGTGTTGAATACTGCATTCGGGCAACCTGTTATGGCGGTCGATACCCATATTTTCCGCGTCTCCAACCGTACCAAAATTGCTCCGGGCAAGGATGTGCGCGAGGTTGAAGCCAAGTTGATGCGCTTTATTCCCAAAGAATTTTTGATGGATGCCCATCACTGGTTGATTTTGCATGGCCGCTATACGTGCAAGGCTTTAAAACCGCAATGCAGCAAATGTTTGATTAACGATTTGTGCGAATATCCGGCAAAAATGTAAATAAAAAAACATAAAAAAGGCCGTCTGAAATTCAGACGGCCTTTGATTTGGCTACGATTAGTCGGCAACTGCCATCAGGCTGGCATTACCACCGGCAGCGGTAGTATTGATACTGCAAGAGATTTCTTCAAATACTTGCAGGATGTCCAGACCTTGTTCGGAAGGCAGAATGCGGATAAGCGCACCGTCGCGGCCGGCCAACTCTTGTTTGCGCTCGCTGCTCAAAGGCTCGATAGCGACAACATGGCTGATGCCTGCGTTTTCAGGTTTGCTGTTGACTTGCAACAAACCGTCCAAATCGGCTGAGTAGGAAGCCAACGGGCTGTTAGGCTCAACAACGGTTTGAATGCCTGCAGCAGCCAGCTCGGTCAGGGCAGAGAAGGCTTGCAACAGAGTACCGCCATGTACCCAAACACGTTTCGGAGAGCGCCAGCTCAATGAGTTGCGTTCGCCGGTCGGGCCGACCAATACGGTTTCGGCTTTGCGCAGAGTGCGAACTCGTGCGTGACCCAAAGCTGCGGCTGCAGTTTTCTTCTCTTCTGCATCAAACGGCAGTTTGTGAACCAAAGTTTCCAAACGTTTGAGCGCGTCTTCATCTGCTTGGCCGATACGGCTGAGGGTTGGCGCAACCCATTCAGGAGTGCGAACCAAGCGTTGCAGATAGAATGGACCACCCGCTTTAGGACCGGTACCAGACAAGCCGTGACCGCCGAAAGGTTGTACGCCGACAACGGCACCGACGATGTTGCGGTTCACGTAGATGTTACCAGCTTCGATGCGGTCGCGGACGTGTTCGACAGTGCCTTCGATACGGCTGTGTACACCGCTGGTCAACGCATAGCCTTTGGCGTTGATTTGGTCGATGAGTTGATCCAACTCGCTGGCGCGGTAGCGGACAACGTGCAATACAGGACCGAACACTTCGCGTTGCAACTCGTTCAAGTTGTTCAATTCAAACAGGATTGGACGAACAAAAGTAGAGTTGTTGCTATCAACGTCGGCAGCACTTTTGATTTCGTGGTAAGCCTTCGCTACGCCTTTCATTCGGTTGATGTGGGCCAACAGGTTTTGTTGGGCTTCAGCATCGATGACAGGGCCGACGTCTGTGGTCAGTTGGGTCGGTTTGCCGACAACCAATTCGTCCATTGCGCCTTTGATGATGTTGACCATTTTGTCGGCAACATCTTCTTGAACACACAAGATACGCAGAGCGGAGCAACGTTGGCCTGCGCTGTCGAAGGCAGAGTTCAATACGTCGAGGCAGACTTGTTCCGGCAGTGCGGTAGAGTCCACAATCATCGCGTTTTGACCACCGGTCTCGGCAATCAGGACAGGGTTGTCGTCGCGTTTGGACAGTGCTTTGTTAATCAGACGCGCTACTTCGGTAGAACCGGTGAAGATCACGCCGCCGATGCGGGCATCGCCGGTCAGGGCAGAACCGACATCGCCTGCGCCGAGTACGAGTTGCAGCGCAGAAGTCGGAATACCGGCTTGATGCATCAGGGAAACGGCGTAAGTAGCAATCAGGCTGGTTTGTTCGGCAGGTTTGGCGATAACGGTGTTACCGGCTGCCAATGCAGAAACCACTTCGCCGGTAAAGATGGCCAATGGGAAGTTCCATGGGCTGATGGCAACGATTGCGCCGACAGCTTTGGCATCTTTAGGCAGGGTGTTTTCAGCTTCGTTGGCGTAGTAGCGGCAGAAGTCAACGGCTTCGCGTACTTCGGCAACAGCGTTGTTTAAGGTTTTACCGGCTTCGCGGACGGCCAGCATCATCAATGCAGGCGTGTGTTGTTCCAACAGGTCGGCAAAACGGCGCAGGCAGTCGGCGCGTTCTGAAGCAGGTTTGGCGCTCCACTCAGGCAGGGCGGCAACGGCTGCACCAATAGCTTCTTGAGCCAATGCGGCATCGGCAAAGCTGACAGTACCGACAACATCGTTGTGGTCTGCAGGGTTGCGGACAGGTTGTGCTTCACCCACATTGCGCGCTTCGCCATTGACGATGGAAGCGGCGTGGAAGTCTTCGGAAGAAGCTTGGTTGAGTTTTTCTTGCAGGTTTTGCAATACGGTTTCGTTGCTGAAATCTACGCCTTGAGAGTTCAGACGGTCTTTGCCATACAAATTGCGCGGCAGAGGCAATGCCGGATGCAGGTGGATGCCTTGTTCGGCGATGGTGTCGAACGGGCTCTTAATCAGGCGGTCGATGCTGATGTTTTCGTCAACGATTTGGTTCACGAAAGAAGAGTTCGCACCGTTTTCCAACAGGCGGCGTACCAAGTAGGCAAGCAGGGTTTCGTGTGTGCCGACCGGGGCATACACGCGTACGCGGCGGCCTAAGTTTTGCGGGCCGACCACTTGGTCGTACAGGGTTTCGCCCATGCCGTGCAGACATTGGTGTTCAAAGTCTTTGCCTTTACCCATTTGGTAGATTGCGCCCAAAGTATAAGCATTGTGGGTGGCAAATTGTGGGAATATGGCATCTTGCGCATCCAAGAGTTTGCGTGCGCAGGCGAGGTAGGAGATGTCGGTGTGGACTTTACGGGTGTAAGTCGGGTAGCCGTCCATGCCGTCTACTTGAGCCCATTTCACTTCGCTGTCCCAGTATGCGCCTTTAACCAAACGGATCATCAGTTTTTGGTTGTTGCGGCGTGCCAGGTCGATCAGATAGTCGATAACGAACGGACAACGTTTTTGGTAGGCTTGAACAACGAAACCGATGCCTTTGTAGCCGGCCAAGTCAGGGTCTGAAACCAAAGCTTCCATCAAGTCCAAAGACAATTCGAGACGGTTGGCTTCTTCGGCGTCGATGTTGATACCGATATCGTATTTTTTACCCAAAAGGAACAATTCTTTCAGGCGTGGCAACAGTTCGCTCATAACGCGTTCGTGTTGGGCGCGTGAGTAGCGTGGGTGGATGGCGGAAAGTTTAACGGAAATACCGTTGCCTTCGTAAACGCCTTGGCCTGCGGCATCTTTACCGATGGCGTGAATGGCTTGAACGTAGTCGTTGTAGTAGCGGTTGGCATCTTCTTCGGTGTATGCGGCTTCACCCAACATATCGAAAGAGAAGCGGTAACCCATTTTCTCGCGCTCTTTACCGTTTTGCAGCGCTTCTTCAATGGTCTGGCCGGTTACGAATTGTTTGCCCAACAGGCGCATTGCGTAGTTTACACCTTGACGGATCAGAGGCGCGCCACCTTTGCTGATCATGCGGCTCAGGGCAGAGCCCATGTTTTTTTCGGAAGTGTTGGTGGTCAGTTTGCCGGTAATCAACAGACCCCATGCAGCCGCGTTAACGAAGAGGGAAGGGCTGTTGTTCAAGTGGCTTTTCCAGTTGCCTTCGGAGATTTTGTCGGCAATCAGGCGGTCGCGGGTTGCATTGTCCGGAATACGCAGCAGGGCTTCGGCCAGACACATCAGTGCAACACCTTCTTCACTGGAGAGAGAGAACTCGTGCATCAATGCATCTACGCCGCTTGCTTTGGTGCGGCTGGAGCGGACTTGAGTAACCAAACGGCGGGCAAGCTCGGAGGCGGCATTGCGTTCTTCGTCGGTCATCTGTGCACGTTGCAACATATCCTGAACGGCCTCGATTTCATCGCGGCGGTAGGCATCAGTTACAGCTTGACGCAGAGGAGTTTGTGTTGGAAAAGCGAAGTTAAACATTATTTATGTTCTCCAAAGGTTTTTTTCATGGTTTCAGACGGCCTGAATTAAGACTGCTAAAACAGGTATTCTGAAGGATAGTAATATCGTAATAAAATTATGATGCGGATACAAGATGCATCCGCATAAATTGCTGTTTTTTCTGACAAGGCTCAGATTATTTTGAAACAGTTTATTTCATAACACAGATAGACGGCCTGCACGGAATCATGCAGGCCGTCTGAAAACGTCTTATTTAGAGGCGCGGTATTCTGCGTCTGCTTTTTCGAAACGTTCTTGCAATTCGCGTGACGGTTGTTTGTCGATCAGGGATACCAAAACAATCACGAGGGTACAAATGATGAAGCCGGGAACGATTTCATATACGGTAGAGAAGCCTGTTTCTTGTGCGGCCAAAGCAGGTTTTTTGATCCATTCAGCCCAAATAACCACAGTCAGCGCGCCAGCAATCATGCCGGAGAGTGCGCCATAGGCAGTAATGCGTTTCCACAGAACAGACAGGATAACAACCGGACCGAATGCGGCACCAAAGCCGGCCCATGCATAAGCTACCAAGCCCAATACTTTGCTATTAGGGTCAGAAGCGATCAGGATAGAAATCACGGCAATTGCCAATACCATCAGACGGCCAATCCATACCAATTCAGCTTGTTGGGCATTTTTGCGCAGGAAGCCTTTGTAGAAGTCTTCGGTAATCGCGCTGGAGCAAACCAACAATTGGCAAGACAGGGTGGACATTACGGCGGCGAGAATCGCGCTCAAGATAATACCGGCAATCCAAGGGTTGAAAAGCAGGGTAGCCAAAGCGATGAAGATACGTTCGTGGTTGCCGTTCATTTCATCAACGTGGGCAGGGTTGGCGCCGAAGTAAGCGATACCGAAGTAGCCGACAGCCACGGCACCGGCCATACACAGAATCATCCAAGTCATACCGATACGGCGTGCAGAAACCAAAGATTTAGCGCTTTCAGCAGCCATGAAACGGGCCAAAATGTGTGGTTGGCCGAAATAGCCCAAGCCCCAAGCAGCGGTAGAGATAATGCCGATGAAAGTAGTACCGGCAAACAGGCTGCTGTATTCTTTACCGGTAGAAGCGGCAACTTGTTGGATAGCAGCGTTCATTTGATCTGCACCGCCCAAACCCAAGTACACCATTACAGGAGTCAGTACCAATGCAAAAATCATCAAAGAAGCTTGCAGGGTATCGGTCCAGCTTACGGCCAAGAAACCGCCCAAGAAGGTGTAGGCGATGGTCGCGCCGGCACCCAGCCACATGGCTTGAGTGTAAGACATACCGTGGAACAGGCTTTGGAACAGGGTAGCACCGGCTACGATGCCTGAAGCACAGTAAATAGTGAAGAAGAACAAGATAATCAGTGCAGAAACCACTTTCATCAAGTGACCGCCGGCACCGAAGCGGTGGAAGAAGTAATCAGGAAGCGTCAGTGCGTTGTTGGCGTATTCGGTATGTACGCGCAGACGGCCTGCAACCAAGAGCCAGTTGAGGTATGCACCCACAATCAGACCAATGGCGATCCAAGCTTCATTCAAACCGCTCAGGTAAATGGCACCTGGCAAGCCCATCAAAAGCCAACCTGACATATCGGAAGCACCGGCAGACATTGCGGTCACGAACGGACCCAAGCTGCGGCCGCCGAGAATGTAGTCGTCGAAGTTTCGTGTTGAAAAATAGGCGGCGAGGCCGATCAGTAATACGGCGACCAAATAGATCGCGAAAGTGATATACATGGGATTCATGTACTTATTCCTCATCTAACTTATAAATACGGGTTTTGAAATTGCAAGCAATTCGTACCCAAACTTTTTTCTAATAAAAATACAGCTTAAAAATCCTGTTTTTCACGAGAGAGTCAGGATAAATTATTTTCAAATACAATAGGATATGTAACCAATCCATATTAAATTGTAAATAATTAAATTCAGAATACAGTAAATTTTTTGTTTTGCAAAGCACGGAACACGGGCTTTATGAAAAATCGTAGCGCTTTTGAGGGGAAGTCATTTGAAAACAAAAGATTGCAAAAATTATTTTAAATTTGAGAAAAGGAAAGACAATGAAACTATCTTTCCTATAAATGAAACGTTACGCAGAGAAAAAGCGTAATTATGCGACACTAAAGGCGCTTTCAGACGGCCTGATAAATGAAACTACCCCGTATTTCTGATGAATACGGGGTAGTGAGTCAGTTTGAACTAAATGGAAAAATCATCTTTTAACAAATGTTTATAAGCGAATAGATAGAAAGCGGCAACAAAAGACGATCCGCCGAGGACGTTACCTAAGAAGACGGGAATCATATTATAGAAAAATTGACCCCAGCTGACATTTGCACCCGCCCAAATACCGGCCGGAATGATGAACATATTGGCAACAAAGTGTTGGAAACCGATTAACACGAAGATCATGACCGGAAACCAAGTTGCCAAAATGCGGCCTGAAGTATGGCGTGAGCCGAAATAGAACCAAATACCCATGCACACCATCCAGTTACATGCGACAGCGGAGACGAATGCACGGCCGAAGTCCATATTAACTTTGGCTTCTGCGATGGCAATGGTTTTCGCCGTAGCTGCTCCCTCTGCCAGGCCGACATAGTGACCGAGGAAATAGGCCATGGCAACGGCTCCTGCCAGATTGCCCAAGCTGACGATGAGCCAGTTGCGTACCAGTTTGTAGGTGCTGACACGGCCAGTCAATCTGCCCAAGGCCATAATCATCATATTGCCTGTTGCCAGCTCGCCGCCGCCGATTAAGATACAAATCAGTGCAATCGGGAACACGGACGCGCCCAAAAGAGCGGCCAGGCCGTTCCATTCGGCCGGAATGCCGCTGATGACGCGCAGGCAGGCAAGATAGCCGAAGCCGACGTAGCCGCCGCCTAAAAAACTCAAAATCACCAACATTTTGATGCTGAACTCGGACTTGGCGCAGCTCTTGCCGATAGCTTCCTGCAAAATCTCGTGAGGGTACAAATCTCGTGTATCCATGAGGCTCCCTTAAATTGGAAATATCTTGTTTATCATGAAGATAATAAGTTTGCCTGAGAATGATGCCGGTAGGAAATAACGACTGGTTGTAAGAATAGAAGAGGGGGTTATATATTGAAGCGGCTAAGGCCAACGGCTGGCTTTTTAAGAAAGATAAGTTGAGGCGTTGAGATATTGGTGTGTTAAAAACTTAAAAGGCCGTCTGAAAAGTTGCTTTCAGACGGCCTTTGGATTTGCTTGGGAAATGGGAATTATAAGCGCGTTACGCTTAAAACGCCTTTGATGTCGCCCAGACTGGCTAATACGCGCGGCAGGTCGTTGACTTGGCGGACTTCAAGGGTAAAGCGCATGCTGGCTTCCAAATCACGTGATTGGGTTTGCACCGCGGTAACATTGAGCTTGTGCCGCGCCAGCGCATCCGAAACGTCGCGCAGCAAACCGGAGCGGTCTTGGGCGCGGATTTCAACATCGACGGCAAAGACTTGTCCTTCTTGCAAGGCTGCCCAGCTGGCATTCAACACTTTTTCAGGAGACTGTTCGGCAAGGTGGCGGAAAGAAGGGCAGGTATTGCGGTGGACGGAAATACCGCGGTCGCGCGTAACGAAACCGATAATGTCGTCCGGAGGTGCCGGTTTGCAGCATTTGGCAAGTGTAGTCATCAGGCCGTCTTCGCCGTCAATCAAAATACCGTTTTTGCCACCTTTTTTGATTTTGGACTGCTTGACGATATTGGTTTCATCAATCGGCACAGGAGGCGGTTCATTCAGCGCGCCGCAGGCTTTGTGGATGGCGCGGTTGGAAACTTCGCCCTGACCGATGGCCGTATAAAGTTCGTCGGTTTTTTTGAAGCCGAGTTTTTCCGCCAATGCTTGTAGATTGGGTTTGGGGAAAATTTTTGACAACTGTTTGTCCAACTGGGCGCGGCCTTCTTCGCGCACGGTATCCGCATTTTGCTGGCGGATGTAGGCACGGATTTTGCTGATGGCGCGGTTGGATTTGACCCAGCCTTCGTATAGCCAGTTGACGGAAGGATTTCCCTCTTTGGCGGTAATGATTTCAACGCGTTGACCGTTTTCCAAAGGCGTGGACAGCGGCACGATTTGTCCTTCGACTTTTGCGCCGCGACAACGGTCGCCCACGCTGCTGTGCAAGGCATAAGCAAAGTCGATGGGGGTAGCGCCTGTAGGCAGGGAGAGGACTTTACCGTGCGGAGTCAAAACGTAAATCGTATCGTTGAACAGCTCGGTTTTAAAGGCGGCGGCGAGGTCTTCCTTGCCGCTTTCGGCCATGTTTTCGCGCCAGTCTAAGAGTTGGCGCAACCAAGCGATTTTTTGTTCGTAAGCGGAATCGCCCTTGCCGCCTTCTTTATAACGCCAGTGGGCGGCAACACCGAATTCGTTGAATTGGTGCATGTCGAAGGTGCGGATTTGGACTTCCACACCTTTGTCTTCCGGGCCGACGATGACGGTGTGCAAACTTTTATAACCGTTGCCTTTCGGGTTGGCGATATAGTCGTCAAACTCGCCCGGAATCGGCTGCCAGAGGCTGTGGACAATGCCCAACGTGGTGTAACATTCGGGAATGGTGTCCACCAAAATCCGTACGGCGCGGATGTCGAACAAGCCGTCGAAAGTGAGCTTTTTCTTTACCATTTTTTTGTAAATGGAGTAGATGTGCTTCGGTCTTCCGGCGACTTCAAAATGAATATTGTATTTTTTCAGTTCCGTACGCAGGATATTGAGGAAGTTTTCGATGTATTCGAGGCGCTCGGTGCGCTTTTCGTCCAAAAGCAGGGCGATTTCGCGGTATTTTTCCGGCTCTTGATGGCGGAAGCCCAAATCTTCGAGCTGCCATTTGAGTTGCCACACGCCCAAGCGGTTGGCGAGCGGGGCAAAAATGTCGAGGGTTTCTTTGGCAACGGCGCGTTTTTCAGGATTGTCGGGAACGTTGCTTAAGAATTGCAGGGTGCGCGTACGCATGGCCAGTTTGATCAGGACGACGCGGATGTCGGTAACCATCGCCAACAGCATTTTGCGCATGGTTTCGGCCTGTTGGCCGCGTTCTTCCGGCGTGGCAAGACTGTCCACGCGGGCGAATTGGGTCAGTTTCTGTACTTCGTCCACGCCTTTGACCAGTTCGCAAACGGTGCTGTTGCAGCGTTCGGTAACCAATTCGTGCCAAGTGGGAACGTATTTGCCGATGTCGGACAAAATCGTGGCGGCCACGGCATCGGGCAAAAGGTCGAGTTCGCTGACGATTTGCATCGAACCGAGGAAATGTTCCATCAATGGCTCGCCGTAAGTCGTTAGGGCATCGGCGGGGTAATGTTCTTTAGCTAAGTCAAAGGCCGTCTGAATCAGGTTTTTATCGGAATCGGGCAGCGCGGCAATATAGCCGTCGAACCAAGCGAGGAGGCCTTCCAGCGTTGCACTCGATGTTTGGGGCGTTTGGCGAATAGTGGTCATGGCGTGCGTTTTTTTCTTTTTGATAAAAACGTTGCCATTGTAACAGTTTATTGCCGACAGCCCTAGATTTGTATGCGAATGCCGCACTATGTTTCAGGAAGCCTTGTTTCAGACGGCCTTGGGTGTTATGGTTAACCGTTTTGAAATTTTAAGGAGAATTTCGATGAAACTGTATATTTATGACCATTGCCCGTTTTGCGTCCGTGCGCGGATGATTTTCGGCTTGCGCGATGTGGCGGTGGAAGAAGTTGTCTTGGCAAACGATGACGAAGCTACGCCGATCGGCATGATTGGCTCAAAACAAGTGCCGATTCTGCAAAAAGAAGACGGTTCGTTTATGGGAGAGAGTTTGGATATTGTCCGTTACATCGATCAAGGCCGTCTGAAAGAAGAAGTTCGTCCAGAAGTGCAGGCTTGGTTGGACAAAGTGGGCGAATACAATAACAAATTGGTACAGCCGCGCATGGTTAAAATCGGCCTGCCCGAATTTGAGACCGATGAAGCGAAAAAATACTTTATCGACAAAAAAGAGAAAAGTATCGGCAATTTCGAGACTAACCTGAACAAAACGGCACAATATCTGGAGCGTCTGCATCAAGACTTGGCCGAACTGGAAGCGCTGGTTTGCGAAGGCGAGGGCTTGGGCGGTGAGATTAGTTTGGAAGATATCCTGACTTTCCCTATTTTGCGCAACCTGACCGTTGTGCGCGGTATTCAATGGCCGCAAAAATTGATGGATTATTTGTTGGCGATGAGTGAGCGTTCCGGCGTGGCTTTGTATTTTGACCGCGCGTTGTAATGAATGTTTGAAACATGAAAAAGGCCGTCTGAACATCTTTCAGACGGCCTTTGGGTTTAATAGGCAATCGTATCGGCAACCTGTGACAAACCGTTTTCCAACGATTCAAGCATGGCGGTATAGCCGTCGCCTTGTTGGGGCGTGACGGCGTTAAACGGTTTACTGCGTCCGTCCGGCCATTGTGCATAACCACTGATGGTAGTCTGCCCTTGATAGCTGCCTTGGAAGGCTTCGATATAGACTTTCAGGGTTTGGCTGCTTTGGCTGCGTGAAGCAGGCACGAAGGTGCGATGCGGATTGAGGCGGTTGAGCTTGTTGCTGAGGTTGGCTGCCAACGCGCCATCGAGCGGTGCCGCCCAAAGGTGGTTTTTCGCCAGATTCACATGATAGGCATCGGTTTGGTAAACGAGGCCGCCGTTGGCAAGCGGTTCGGCAAGGTTGACTTTGACCGCGATTTCGTTGCCTTGTGCAGCAGGTCGGATGTACTGGCTGTCGGGTAGAACGAAATATTGTGTGCTTTGTGCAGTACCGCAGGCGGCAAGCGTCAGGGCGGCGGCAATCGGGAAGAGGCGCATTATCGGCTTCCTTTCGGGATAGGGTCTTTGCTGCTGCTGTTAAAAATCAGCGCGTTGGGTTTTTCTTTCAAAGTATTAATCACGGGTTGAACATCTTTTAAGGTTTTGTCCAAACTTTGCAGCGTATTTTGTACGTCGCCGTAGATAGGCGATTGAGGCGATACGCCTTGCAGGGTTTGACGCAATTCTTTCAGGGTTTGGTTCAACTCGTTCGGAATGTTTTGTGTCTGCGGTTTGCCAACCAGTTTATCGATGGAGCTTAGGGCGGCATTGGCAGATTTGAGTGTGGACTTGAGTTCGGCAAGCGAGCCGTTCAAGCCGGCAACGGTTTTATCCAATGGCAGGTTGTTGAACTTGTCTAACAAATCGGCTACTTTTGCCTGCAAATCGTCCAAACCGCCGCCTTGGGTCGCGATAACGGTATCGCCTGCATAAACGGTATGCGGTCGCAGCTTAGGCGAGGCAGAAGGCTGATCGTTCAACTCAATCATTTTGCTGCCGGTCAGCAGGTTGTTGCTGGAGATGGTGGCGGTCAGGCCTTTGTTTAAGGCCGTCTGAAATTGTTGTTTCCAATGCTCTTTGCTTTGCTCGTCGGCATTGATTTCCAAACGAGAAGGCTCGATGCGGATGCGTACGGGAATCCAACCGTTTTCAAACAAGTGCAGGCTGTCGTTGCGGTCGAAATAGGGGACATCGGAAACCACGCCGACATTCAGGCCTTTGTATTCGACAGGCGAACCGGCAGACAGGCCGCGTACGGATTGTTTGAAAAACGCGGTGTAGTACAGCGAGCGGTCGTCAGGCAGGTTGGCAACTTCGCTGCGGCTGTCGTAAAGCGTGAAGCTATCCTCGCTTTTAACGTTTTTGCTGTCGCTTGTTTTAGGCGAGTCAAAGGAAATCGCGCCGGACAGCAGGGCAGGCAGAGGGGCGGAGTTGAGTTTGACACCGCTGCCTGTGGTTTCGATATTGATGCCACTCTCCAGCCAGAAACGGCTGGCGGAATTAATCAGTTTGTCGTTAGGGCTTTGGATGAAGATAGTGTAATGCACGCTTTGGTCGGACGGGTCAAAATGCGCGCTTTCTACTTGGCCGACCATAAAGTTTTCATATAAAACCGGGCTGCTGACGTTGAGGATGCGGTCGTTTTTGCCGATCAAATTCAGGCGCAGGCCGCTTTGACCGATGGCGGCAATCGGCGGAATGTCTTGGACGACAAATACATCTTTGGTTTCTTGGCTTTTACCCGGTGTAAATGCAATATATGAGCCGGAAAGCAAGGTCCCCAAGCCGGTAACGCCGCTTTGGTCGATACGCGGTTTGACCACCCAAAATTGGGTATCGCTGCGGATAAGGTCTTTGGCATCCGCGCTGAGCTGCGCAGTGACTTCCACGCCTTTTTGGTCGTCGCGCAATTTGATACGGGTAACGTGTCCAACATCGACGTTCAACACTTTAATAACGGTGTTGTTGACCTCGATGCCTTCGGCGCTGTCCATCAACAGTGTAACGACAGGGCCGCGGTTGCGGATGTCTTTAACCAAAAGCCAGCCGCCGGCAATCAGCGCAATCAGCGGAATCAGCCACACGATGGACGTGAAGACATTGGTTTTCTTGACACGCGCCGGGGCGTGATAATTGGGTGAAGAATCGTGTTTTTTCATTGTGTTAAGGTCTGGTCAGAATCAAGGCCGTCTGAAAGCTGCTGTTGCTTGTCCCAAATCAGACGGGGATCGAAGTAATAGGCCGAAAGCATGGTCAAAATAACGACCAGGCAGAAGTAAATCGCCGCACCACCCGGCACGACGCGCGCCATATTGGTGTGGAACGAACTCATCAAAATAATAATCACAAAAATATCAATCATCGACCAGCGGCCGATGGATTCGGTAATCCGATACAAAACCGACATCTTGTCCGCGCTCATTACGGGTTTGAAGTATGCGGAATAAATCAAAACCGCCATCGCAATAATCTTCAAAACCGGCAGCATAATACTGGCACTAAAGATAATCACGGCAATCAATCGGTCGCCGTCGTCCCACATATAAACAATGCCGTTGAAAATTGTGTTGATCTCCAAAGCCGTCGGGTTGGACGAAATCATGATCGGCAGGATGTTGGCAGGGAAATACAGGATAAACGCCGCGACTAAAAACGCCAGCGAAATGCTCAGGCTTTTCGGGCGGCGACGGTATAAGTCCGCACCGCATACGCCGCAAGGTTGCTCGTCTTTATCGCGGAAATACAGGCAACGGCTGCAACAGATTTTGTCTTCAGTGGCCGCCTGAACCGCATGGCCGCCGGTTAAACGGTGAATCTTATAATAAACCCAATGCTGCGGAATTGATACCGAAGTCCGAATCAGCATGACCGACAACGGAAACATCAGATAAAACGCCGAACCGAACTCTACTGTGGCAACGGACGAGAGCTTAATATACGCCACCAAAGTGGAAATAAAAAACACATCCACCATAATCCAATGACGCAGCCGCACCAATACACGCGTTGCAAAGCGCAGCGCAGGGTAGGCTTTTTCACGTATCAAAGCCGTATAAACATAAAGGCAGAGCAGCAAAAACAGTAAAGGCGCGCCGAAGGTAAGGATAAACATCACTTCCGCCAGAAAACCATAATCCAGCGAAATCAAAAGCCGCATCATTTGCGGCAACGACAAAATCGATGTCACGCCGAACAAATCGACGCGGATATACACCATATTGTACGCGAACGCCATCAGAATCAAGGTTGTCAGTGCATAGGCAATCGGCGCGATATACGGATTGTTTTCCACCTCCACAATTTCATGGTTGCACACCGGACAATGCGCTTCCTGCCCCTGACGCAGGCGCGGAATATCCATACGGCAGCCGCAATCCGGGCATTCCACCGTATGTGCAGGCAGCGTCGCATCAGGAAGATAAGACTTGTAGCGCCACCAGCGATGGTAGGCAGGAATCCGTTTCATGGTTCGGCAGGGGATAAAGAAGGTGCAAAGAGTATCGCATTATAAAGGAAAACAGCAGGATAGCCCAAATTTAGGTTGATATTTGATTGAATGGCGGCTGTTTAATAAGGTTTGGGCCGTCTGAAAAGTTTGAAAAGACTTCAAAAGATTATTGCTATGGGCTGTTAAATTTTATTAATAGGTCTTGGTTTTGTTTATTGTCATTATTATGAAAATAATATATATTCTTATTCCTGAAAAACACGATGAGACTTGTAGATTTGTGGAAGGTGTGCGATCAATGAACCTGAAGCAAATTAAAAGTTATCTTCTTTGTTTTTAAAACGATTCTTTTCAAATCGGACGGTATTTTTAACCATAAAGGCCGTCTGAAACTATTAGTCTCTTAATTCAAAGGAAACATCATGAGTGAAACCCAAGAGCTTACTTTCGCCAAACGCTTGAAAGAGCAAACCACGACAACGCACGACAGCGTTGATAACTTGGTTATGTCCGTTCAACCTTTTTCCAGCAAAGAAAACTACATCAAATTCTTGAAACTTCAATCTGTTTTCCACAAGGCTGTTGACCATATCTATAAAGATGCCGAATTGAACAAAGCCATTCCAGAGCTTGAATACATGGCGCGTTACGATGCCGTGACTCAAGACTTGAAAGACTTGGGTGAAGAGCCTTACAAATTTGACAAAGAATTGCCACACGAAACCGGCAATAAAGCCATCGGCTGGCTGTATTGCGCCGAAGGTTCTAATTTGGGCGCGGCATTCTTGTTCAAACACGCTCAAAAACTTGAATACAACGGCGAATTCGGCGCACGCCACCTAGCTCCGCATCCAAACGGCCGCGGCAAACACTGGCGCGCTTTTGTCGAGCATCTGAACGCTTTGAACTTGACTCCGGAAGCTGAAGCGGAAGCCATTCAAGGCGCACAAGAAGCTTTTGAATTCTATAAAGTTGTCTTGCGTGAAACCTTCGGTTTGCCGGAAGGTGCGGAAGCGCCTGAAGGTATGAAGCCGCACAGACTCTAAAAAATAATTCAATCAAACAGACAAGGTCTCGGCGTAGATGTTTGCAGGGGCCTTTAATTACACTACAAAGTTTTGTTTGAACGGGTTGCTGTCTTATTAATCATTAATGATTATCAGAAAATTTATTATGTATTAACTGATGGATGAACAATCCATTACATCTTGAGTTGATAATATGAAACCATTACAAATGCTCCCTATTGCCGCGCTGGTCGGCAGTATTTTCGGCACTCCAGTCTTGGCAGCAGATGAAGCTGCGACTGAAACCACACCCGTTAAAGCAGAGATAAAAGAAGTCCGCGTTAAAGGCCAGCGCAATGCGCCTGCAACCGTGGAACGTGTCAACCTCGGCCGTATCCAACAAGAAATGGTGCGCGACAACAAAGACTTGGTACGTTATTCCACCGACGTCGGCTTGAGCGACAGCGGCCGCCATCAGAAAGGCTTTGCCGTGCGAGGCGTGGAAGGCAACCGTGTCGGCGTCAGCATTGACGGCGTAAACCTGCCTGATTCTGAAGAAAACTCGCTGTACGCCCGTTATGGCAACTTCAACAGCTCGCGCCTGTCCATTGACCCCGAACTCGTGCGCAACATCGAAATCGTGAAGGGCGCAGACTCTTTCAATACCGGCAGCGGTGCATTGGGTGGCGGCGTGAATTACCAAACATTGCAAGGTCATGATTTGCTGTTGCCTGAGCGTCAGTTCGGCGTGATGATGAAAAACGGTTACAGCAGCCGCAACCGCGAGTGGACAAATACACTCGGCTTCGGCTTGAGCAACGATCGCGTGGATGCCGCTTTGCTGTATTCACAACGTCGCGGTCATGAGACTGAAAGCGCGGGCGAGCGTGGTTATCCGGTAGAGGGTGCCGGCAGCGGAGCGAATATCCGTGGTTCTGCTCGCGGTATTCCTGATCCGTCCCAACACAAATACCACAGCTTCTTGGGTAAGGTTGCTTATCAAATCAACGATAACCACCGTATCGGCGCGTCGCTCAACGGTCAGCAGGGCCACAATTACACGATCGAAGAGTCTTATAACTTGACCGCTTCTTCTTGGCGCGAAGCCGATGACGTAAACAGACGGCGCAATGCCAACCTGTTTTACGAGTGGACGCCCGATTCGAATTGGTTGTCGTTGTTGAAAGCGGACTTCGATTATCAGAAAACTAAAGTAGCGGCGGTTAACAACAAAGGCTCGTTCCCGATGGATTATTCCACCTGGACGCGCAACTACAATCAGAAGGACTTGGACGAAATCTATAACCGCAGCATGGATACAACCTTCAAACGCATTACCCTGCGTATGGACAGCCAGCCGTTCCAATTCGGCGGCCAACATCGTTTGTCCTTCAAAACGTTTGCCAGCCAGCGTGAGTTTGAAAACTTAAACCGCGACGATTACTACTTCAGCGGCCGCATCGTCCGAACAGCCAGCACCATCCAGCATCCGGTGAAAACCACCAACTACGGTTTCTCGCTGTCCGACCAAATCCAATGGAACAATGTGTTTTCAAGCCGTGCGGGCATCCGTTACGACTACACCAAAATGACGCCGCAGCAACTGAATGCCGAGTGTCATGCTTGTGACAAAACACCACCTGCAGCCAACACTTATAAAGGCTGGAGCGGTTTTGTCGGCTTGGCTGCACAGCTGAGTCAGACATGGCGTTTGGGTTACGATGTAACTTCCGGTTTCCGCGTGCCGAATGCGTCTGAAGTGTATTTCACTTACAACCACGGCTCAGGTACCTGGTTGCCTAATCCGAACCTGAAAGCCGAGCGCAGCACTACCCATACCCTTTCTCTGCAAGGCCGCAGCGAAAAAGGTACTTTGGATGCCAACCTGTATCAAAGCAATTACCGCAACTTCTTGTCTGAAGAGCAGAAGCTGACCACCAGTGGCGATGTCGGCTGTACTCAGATGAATTACTATTATGGTATTTGTAGCAATCCTTATTCCGAAAAACTGGAATGGCAGATGCAAAACATCGACAAGGCCCGAATCCGTGGTCTTGAGCTGACAGGCCGTCTGAATTTAGGTCAAGTGGTTTCTTTTGTACCTGAAGGCTGGAAATTGTTTGGTTCTGTCGGTTACGCGAAGAGCAAACTGTCAGGCAACAACAGCCTGCTGTCCACTCAGCCTCTGAAAGTGATTGCCGGTGTCGATTACGAAAGCCCGAGCGAAAAATGGGGTGTGTTCTCCCGCCTGACTTATTTGGGTGCGAAAAAAGCCAAAGAAGCTCAATATACCGTGTTTGAAAACACTGGTTGGGGTACGCCTTTGCAAGAAAAAGTAGTGGATTATCCATGGCTGAACAAATCGGCTTACGTGTTCGATATGTACGGTTTCTACAAACCGGTGAAAAACCTGACCCTGCGTGCAGGCGTGTATAATGTGTTCAACCGCAAATACACCACTTGGGATTCCCTGCGCGGCCTGTATAGTTACAGCACTACCAACGGCGTTGACCGCGATGGCAAAGGCTTAGACCGCTACCGCGCCCCAGGCCGCAATTACGCTGTATCGCTGGAATGGAAATTCTAAGCAGTTAACGGATAGCTAAAGGCCGTCTGAAAGTTTTGATGACTTTCAGACGGCCTTTTTTATTTAAAACGAAATCTTTAAACGGATAACAACGGCTGCTGCCGAACAATCGCGCGGATGATGGCGCGGTTGGGGTGTAGTGCGGTTCTCAGCCTTTGCGATAGCGGATGGGGCAAGCCGAGTATTTCGGCCACAATGGCGGCTGCGCAGATGGGGGCTGTCGCCAGGCCGCGCGTGCCATGTGCCGTATTGATGTAGGCATTGGGCAGGTAAGGGCAGGGGATTTCGTCGAGGCGGTAGTTTTTGTCCAATGCCAGCTTGGCGTAGGCGGACTGCATGGTGGCGATGTCGCCGAGTGCGCCGACAACGGGCAAGTGGTCGAGGCTGTCGCAACGCAGGGCGGCATGGCCTTGTGTGTCTTGAAGGCCGTCTGAAAACGAATCTTGCTCAAACAAGGATTGTGCCAATGGCGGATTGAGCTGTTGCAGGGAGGCTCGGTTTTCGGCTTCTTCGTTTGGATACCAAGTTTCATCGTTGCTGTTGAGGATAAATGTCGCGCCATAGCAGTGGCGGCCTTGCCAGCTCGGACTGATGTAGCTTTCGCCGGAAATGGCGCAACGCAGTTTTTGTGAAAACGAGCTGGCGGACACAACGCCGGTTTGTCCGCGGATTTGGCGGAAAGGCAGGGCGGAGACGTTGATGTCGGCGGCGGTTGGGCTGTGTGCGCCCATACAGTAAACAATATGGCTGGCGTTGAAATGCGCGTCCGGCGTGTGTGCCGTCCATTGTGTACCGTCATGCGATACGGCGGTCAGCGGCGAGTGTTCGTGCAACTCAATCAGCGGATGATTCAATAAGGTATGCACGACGGCGGGCGGATTCAGCCATACGCCTTGCGGCCAGTAAAGGCCGTCTGAAAATACGTCTATGCCTGCGATGTGTACAGCCTCTTCGGCAGATACGCTGCGGTAGAGGTGCTTATGCTGGTGTTGCAAACCCAAGGCTTGATTGCGTTTTCGTTCGCCGTCGTCAAAATTCAAATGCAATACGCCGTCGCCGCCCCATACGTCGGAATCAGGCAGCAAGTCTTCCAACAATCGGCGCGTGTAGCCGTAGCCTGTCAGCAGTAGTTCGGTTTGTTCGGTATTGTGTGGCGAGATTTTGGCGTAGAGCAAGCCTTGGCGGTTGCCGCTGCCTGCCTGCGCCGCTTTGCCTGCCTCCAAAACCGTAACGCGTACGCCGTGTTCAGCCAGTTTGCGCGCAGTCGCTGCGCCGGCAATGCCTGCGCCGATAATCAGGACGTGTTCGGGCGCGGCTTGATGTTCAGGCCGTCTGAACCAAGGTTTTAGAGGAATAGGGCGGATTGGGGTATGGCTTCGGTTTGCCATTCGATATGATGGAAATGTTCGTGTAAGCGGTCGGCGCGG
This sequence comes from Neisseria subflava, assembly GCF_024205745.1. NCBI lineage: Bacteria > Pseudomonadati > Pseudomonadota > Betaproteobacteria > Neisseriales > Neisseriaceae > Neisseria > Neisseria subflava. The sequence goes on along the minus strand of NZ_CP073117.1, from coordinate 240,611 downwards.
TGTGGCGGCACCAGCCAGAGATGCACATCAGGCAATAGGTTTTCCAAAATATTGACGCTGTTGAACTGAAGACATTTCATGGCTTGAGCGAGACGGTTGTTCAGACGGCCTTCAAGCTCGGAGGGATGATTCGACAGTGGAAAATCGGGAATACGGTTTTCAGGCAGGCAGACAATCAAATAAAGCGGCGCGGTATGTTGTTCGATTGCGCGGCAAAGGGTAGCAAGGGAAGGCGTGGTGTTCCAAGCAAGGCAGGTCATGATGAAAGGCCGTCTGAAAAAAGAGGCTTTATTGTAACGCGGTTTGCGCGGATAGAATATCCGAACGGGTTTTGATAGAATTGCATGATATTTTGATTTCCAATTGATTTTCATACAGGAATTTTATGCGTCGTCTTTTATTGTGCCTTCTCGCTTCCGGCTTGCCCATTGCTTGTTCGGCCGCTCCGCCGGATAGCGGCAGCAAAGCCGTTCAGTCCGAGCGTTGGGCAACGCCCGTCAAACACGATGCAAACCTTTATCGCATTGACGACAAGCTTTACCGCAGCGAGCAGCCTGTTGCCGAAGATGGCGAAGCCATCGTCAAACTGGGCATTCAAAGCGTGATCAACCTGCGCTTTTTCGACCGCAATGATGACGACCATTTGAAAGCGTATGGTTTGACCTTGCTAAACCGACCGTTGCTGTCATGGAGCATTAAGCCGAAAGAGATTGCAGAAATCCTATATTTAATTGAAAAACAACAGCAAAACGGCGCAGTGCTTATCCATTGCTATCACGGCGCAGACCGTACCGGTTTGATTGCCGGAATGTACCGCATCATTTATCAAGGCTGGTCGGTGGCAGAGGCGAAAGCCGAAATGCAGCACGGGCCTTACGGTTATCACAGCATTTGGAAAAACATTGCCAACCTGTTTACCGAAGAGAAAGTCAAGCAGGTTAAAATGCATTTGGAAGCCTTGCGCAAACGCGGTTAACACCAAGATTTAAATCATAAAAGGCCGTCTGAAAGATTTGTTTTCAGACGGCCTTTTAAATGGCAGATTGCTTAAATCACAAAATCCGTAGTCGATAATTGAATGCTTTGATCCATATCGGCAGACGGGGTTTTGGATGATCGGCCAACCGGTTTGGCCGGTACGCCGACAACGGTAATCGAAGACGGTACATCGGCAACCACCACGCTGCCTGCGCCGATTTTGGCATTTACGCCGATGCGGATGTTGCCCAAAATCGAAGCGTTCGCACCAATCATCACGCCGTCGCCGATTTTCGGGTGGCGGTCGCCGCTTTCTTTGCCCGAACCACCCAGCGTTACGCCGTGGAGGATAGAAATATTGTTGCCCAAGACGGCGGTTTCGCCGGCTACAAAACCGGTGGCATGGTCGAGCATCAGGCCGTGACCGAAACGGGCGGCCGGGTGGATATCGACACCGAAGACTTCCGACATGCGGTTTTGCAGGAAATACGCCAGCGTTTTACGGCCGTTTTGATAGAGCCAGTGGTTGATACGGTGTGCCTGTACGGCGTGGAAACCTTTGAAATACAATAGCGGCAGCGAATATTCATCACAAGCCGGGTCGCGCTCGTAAATGGCTTTCAAGTCGGCCTCGACACATTTGCTGATACGGGTGTCCACGCTCAAAGCCTGCTGATAGATTTCAAACAGCGCGCGCACATCCATAATCGGGCTGCCGAGCTTGCTGGAAAGATGGTAGGCAAGTACCGAATCGAGCGAATCGTGGCGCAACACGGTTTGATGCAGGAAGCTCGCCAGCATCGGTTCGGTCGCGGCGGCCGCTTCGGTTTCTTCACGGATGGTGTGCCACAGATTAAAATCGGTTGAATTCAAATGGTCTTTTTTCATATTCGAGGCCGTCTGAAGAATAAAATCAGATGGCTATCTTACCGTTTTCCAACGTCTTTTAACAAGGCATTTGATAATCGACGTTCAAATGCTTGAAGTTTTTTCAGACGGCCTTATATATGGGTTATTGAATGCTAACACTCTAAAAGGATGTCAGAAATGACGGATCGTAACGAACAACACCAAAACGAAGCCGAAGAAGCGGCAGCCGTAGAAACTGCTGAAGCAGTTGAAACCGAACAAGCCGAAGTACAAGCCGAGCCGACTTACGAAGATCTGCAGGCGCGTATTGCCGAGTTGGAAGGCCAGCTCAAAGACAGCGAGCTGCGCGGTTTGGCAAACGAGCAAAACCTGCGCCGCCGCCATCAGCAAGAAATTGCCGATACCCATAAATTCGCCGGACAAAAATTTGCGGCAGAAATGCTGCCTGTCAAAGACTATCTTGAAATGGCGCTGCTCGACCAAAGCGGTAATTTCGATGCCTTGAAAATGGGTGTGCAAATGACTTTGAACGAATTGCAAAAAGCGTTTGATGTCACCCATATTAAAGAAATCAATCCTCAGGCAGGCGAGAAACTTGACCCGCATTACCACCAAGCCATGCAGGCAGTGGTCAGCGAGCAAGAGCCGAACACCATCGTCAGCGTGATGAAAAAAGGCTACACATTATCCGACCGCGTATTGCGTCCTGCGATGGTTGTCGTGGCGAAAAAAGAAGATTGAAGGCACCGCTTGATAAAGTTTATCAAGCATAAAATCTTCAGACGGCCTTATCCGGTTTCAAAGTCCGATGTTCTGCTATTGGAAAATCATTCCGATAAACCGGAATCGGAAAATTAAAACCGACCGTCTGAAAAAAGAATAAACGGCTTGTGGATAAATAAATCAAGTACTTGAATTTAATTTAAAAAAAATTTAAATTAAGCCTTGAAAAAAAATGAAGCAACCTTATTTATAAGCCATCGGAACGAAATGTTCCACAGGATTATTAATTTAGAAAAGTTTATTTATTTAGGAGCAACATAATATGGCAAAAGTAATCGGTATTGACTTAGGTACAACCAACTCTTGTTTGGCCATTTCTGAAAACGGTCAAACCAAAGTGATCGAAAATGCAGAAGGTGCACGCACCACTCCTTCCGTTATCGCTTATCTGGACGGCGGCGAAGTCCTCGTCGGTGCGCCTGCAAAACGCCAAGCGGTAACCAACGCTAAAAACACCATCTACGCTGTAAAACGTTTGATCGGTCATAAATTTGAAGACAAAGAAGTTCAACGCGACATCGAATCAATGCCTTTCGAAATCATCAAAGCCAACAACGGCGACGCATGGGTGAAAGCGCAAGGCAAAGAGCTGTCCCCGCCGCAAGTTTCCGCAGAAGTCCTGCGTAAAATGAAAGAAGCCGCCGAATCTTACTTGGGCGAAAAAGTAACCGAAGCCGTGATTACCGTTCCGGCCTACTTCAACGACAGCCAACGTCAAGCCACTAAAGACGCAGGCCGCATCGCCGGTTTGGACGTAAAACGCATCATCAACGAGCCGACCGCAGCCGCTTTGGCATTCGGTATGGACAAAGGCGACAACAAAGACCGCAAAGTAGCCGTATATGACTTGGGCGGCGGTACCTTCGATATTTCCATCATCGAAATCGCCAACCTCGACGGCGACAAACAATTCGAAGTATTGGCTACCAACGGCGATACTTTCTTGGGCGGTGAAGACTTCGACCAACGCTTGATCGACTACATCATTGATGAGTTCAAAAAAGAACAAGGCATTGATTTGAAAAAAGACGTAATGGCTCTGCAACGTCTGAAAGAAGCTGCTGAGAAAGCCAAAATCGAATTGTCCAGCGGTCAGCAAACTGAAATCAACCTGCCATACATCACTATGGATGCAACCGGTCCTAAACACTTGGCCATGAAAATTACCCGTGCCAAATTTGAAAGCCTGGTTGAAGATTTGATCCAACGTTCTATCGAGCCTTGTAAAGTCGCATTGAAAGATGCCGGCTTGAGCACCAGCGACATCGACGACGTAATTTTGGTCGGTGGTCAAAGCCGTATGCCGAAAGTACAAGAAGCCGTTAAAGCCTTCTTCGGTAAAGAGCCTCGTAAAGATGTGAACCCTGACGAAGCTGTTGCAGTAGGTGCAGCGATTCAAGGCGAAGTATTGAGCGGCGGCCGTAGCGACGTATTGCTGCTGGACGTAACTCCTCTGTCTTTGGGTATCGAAACCATGGGCGGCGTGATGACCAAGCTGATTCAAAAGAACACTACTATTCCGACTAAAGCGTCTCAAGTGTTCTCTACAGCCGAAGACAACCAAAGCGCAGTAACCATCCATGTACTGCAAGGTGAACGCGAACGCGCTTCTGCCAACAAATCTTTGGGTCAGTTCAACTTGACCGACATCGCACCTGCACCACGCGGTATGCCACAAATTGAAGTTACTTTCGACATTGACGCCAACGGTATCTTGCACGTTTCTGCTAAAGACAAAGGTACAGGCAAAGCGGCCAACATCACCATCCAAGGTTCTTCAGGTTTGAGCGAAGAAGAAATCGAACGCATGGTGAAAGATGCCGAAGCCAACGCTGAAGAAGATAAAAAACTGACTGAATTGGTCGCTTCCCGCAACCAAGCTGAAGCCCTGATTCACTCTGTGAAAAAATCTCTGGCTGATTACGGCGACAAACTCGACGCTGCCGAGAAAGAAAAAATCGAAGCTGCGTTGAAAGAAGCTGAAGAAGCAGTTAAAGGCGACGACAAAGCCGCTATCGATGCCAAAGCCGAAGCTTTGGGTGCAGCCAGCCAAAAATTGGGCGAAATGGTTTACGCTCAAGCGCAAGCCGAAGCACAAGCAGGCGAGAGCGCACAAACCGAGTCTTCTGCTAAGAAAGACGACGACATCGTAGATGCCGACTTTGAAGAAGTAAAAGACGACAAAAAATAATTGATGCCGTCTGAAAAAAAGCGCGAATCGAAAGGTTCGCGCTTTTTGTCGTTTGGGAAATGTGTAAAGACGCTTTGTCAAAATTGACGGGAAACTTTCAAAACCTTGCTACATTATCGTGTTGCCATACTTCTATTGCCGAATTTTGAACAGATTTCGCCGAATGCTGACAGCAGCTGACAGTCATAGCCATTAATATTTTGTCCATCGCTTGAGTGCGAATAAATTCTTATTTTTACCTCAAATCAACCTCTTGAAAGAAGATAAATATGAAAAAACTGATTCAAATGACCTCTTTGATGGTTGCGGCTGCCGGCTTGGTATTGGCTCCAGTCGCTTCTGCACACGGCAAACACGAAATGCATCCGAAACAAGAGCGTATCTACAAAAAAGCCAAACCGCAAAAAATGAAAAAACCTGCACCTGAAGCCAAACACCACGCAGCCAAGCCTAAACATCATCAAGAGTATAGCCACGAACATCATTAAGATGAATCCTCAACAATAAATAAGGCCGTCTGAAACCCAAACATCAGGTTTCAGACGGCCTTCGGTTTATCTGTCAAATAGAGCTTTGCCGTTTTTCTTGTGCCAAACGGGTCGGCTCCAGCCAGGCAATGTTTCTTTCTGCCAGCGCATCGCGCCAATAATCCAGTTTGGTATCCAAATCTTCAGAGAAACTGTCTTGATTCAAAAGCTGAATGATAACGCCGCCGTCCGTAGCTTCGGCCAAGCGGCTGATTTGGCGCAAAATGCCGCGGTCGGGAACAGTTTGCGTGCGTACGCCGATGAGAAGTTGCGCCGGAGTTTGTTTCAATTCGGCTTCTAATTGTTCCAAATCTTTTCTGCCGGCCGCCACGCCTTTGTCTATCCATTCTTGCGCCAAAACGCCGGAAAACCAAAGCGGCTCAGGCCATTCTGTTTCCAGTGTAACTGCCCATTTGGGCGCATTATTCAGCGTAATTTTAGATGAAACGGGAACGATGTTTTCCTGAAAATCATCGGCATCAACAATCTTCGTTTGCCATGTGCGGAGGATTTTTTGATAGTAGGGCTGATTCAAATCCAAACGTTCGCGAAGGGTTTTTAAAGTAATCTTGCAAGCCAGCCAGGCAATCAAGCGCGGCAGAATACCATAGCAGATGATGCTGCCGATGAGTAAGCCCGCCCAAGCGCGTGCATCTTCGATATGATTGTTCAGACGGCCTGCAATTACTGCCTGACTGTCGGGAACAGGAAAGCCCAAACGTTCCGGCAGCCATGACAAAGCCTCAACCGTTTTTACCAATGCCGTATTGCTTAAAAGCGTACTTTCCCAGTTGAACGTATATTGACGCACCAAAAGCAGCAGCAAAACAGAAACCAACATTCCCGACAGCGTGCATAGCCACAGGCCGTGTGAAGTTGCACCAATCAACCAACGCGTTTGCGGTTTGCGCCATTCGTCCACATAAAGTCGCAAAATTGCTTGATTGACCGGGTCTTTACCTCGGAACCAAGTTGTCGGACTGCTGATAAAGTGCACATTTTTCAAACGCAAGAATAAAGTCGCCAGCCACACCAGCAGCATGACCGTATTCATGCCCAAAATCCCGGCCAATACCAGAAAAAAGTTCAGCCCCTGATTGTCCATCAGCAGATAAGTACTGGAAAAACCGACCGTAAACAACAACGTTGCCGCAACAATCCAAAGCCAAAACGAGCCAGTCTCCACCTGTTGCAACACATATTTCAAATGCTGGTCGCGGTCAATAATTTGAGCACGGCGTATCAGTTTTTCCTCGTTACCGCCATCAATATGTCGCAACGCTTCCGTCGCCTGCACAGGATCTCCCGGAAAAATATAGGCACGTTCTTCAAGGATACGGACCAACTCGACAAGTTTTTGCGATGGATTCAACATAAATGATAGGCCGTCTGAAAGATACAATGGAAACAGCTGTAAAAGCAGTTTCGATTTCGAATGGGGTGTATAGTGGAATAGACGAAAAAAAAGCCCCTAAAAGGGGGTGTGTGGTGCGGACGGAGAGACTCGAACTCTCACACCTCGCGGCGCCAGAACCTAAATCTGGTGCGTCTACCAATTTCGCCACGTCCGCACTAATTTGAACCGTGGATTATACACAAGATTAATGGGGGCGCAAAGTCTTGTTTGCTTGAATTTTTCGGTTTATCCCTTATATAATGGTTTATTCCGGCCGTCTGAAAGCAGGGTTTGTTTTCAGACGGCCTCAACTTTACTATTGGTGAGGAAGGGCAGATGCCTGCTTTATTGATTAAAGATTTTTTGCAGACGCAAGGTTTGAAGTTGCCTGCGGATGAGATACATGTGGCTTATTTGACTGCCCAGGCTGTGATTAAAATGGGCAATGCTTCGGTTGAGCGTTCGATTTTGTGGCCGTCTGAAGACGGTTGGCAGTTGGCGGATTATGTTGATGCCGAACATGAATTGTTGCTGAAACAGATTTTTATGGCTTTGGATTCGGTTGCCGGGCGCACCAAGCATTTGAAAAGCGCAGCGGTTTATACAGCGTTTCCGAAAGATGGTGCGTTGTCGCTGGTTCGACTGAGCCGTTGGGGCGTGCCGTTGGAAAATGTGATTCCAATCGACGAGCAGGCCGGACAGGCTTTTTTGGCTGTGCGTACGGCGCAAAGCGGTTGGATGAATGTTTGTCAGAATGTGGCGTATTGGCAGGAAATTGGTGAATTGTCGGTCGAGCGCAATCATCCCGGCTTGAGTCAGATTTCTGTTCCTGTCTGTATGCCCAGCGGTGCGGTTTTAGGTGTGGTGCATGCCGAGTTTGATGTCAAGGACGGCGCGCCTGACGAAGTATTGGTGGCTTGGATTGCCCTTGCCTTGGCCCTGTCGGATTCTTTGAAAAATCTGTTGGGCGTGGCTGAAAACGAGGAAGCGGAAAATGAGTAACGCCTTGAAGTTTGTTGCGTCATGCCGTTTGCCTACGGAATGGGGCGAATTTACCATGCACGGCTTTGAAGAAGAGGGCGGTCAGGAACATGTCGCATTGACGATGGGCGATGTTTCAGACGGCCTGCCTGTGTTGTCGCGTATCCATTCAGAGTGTTTGACCGGCGATGCTTTATTTTCGGTGAAATGTGATTGCGGCCCTCAACTTCAAGCAGCGATGCAGGCCGTTCAGAAAGAAGGGCGTGGCGTTATCGTATATTTGCGCCAAGAAGGCAGGGGCATTGGTTTGATAAACAAAATCCGTGCTTATCGTTTGCAAGATCAGGGCTTGGATACGGTTGAGGCCAATGTTGCACTCGGCCTTCCTGTTGATGCGCGCGACTTCACTTTGGCTAAGCAGATTTATGATTATCTGCATATTCGTGAAGTCAGATTGTTGACCAATAATCCTGAAAAAATCCAAACGTTGAAAGATTCCGGCATTAATGTGGTCGAACGGATTGCATTACATGTCGGCGAAAATGTGGAAAATGAACGTTATCTGCATACTAAAGCGGATAAATTGGGACATTTGATTTTCGATTGATAGATAGGCATAACGGTAATTTTTGTGACTAAATAAAATATTCTATATTCTTTCAATGGGATATATTTTTATTTGAATAAAAACCTTGCGCATGGTCTGATTTTTTGATTTAATGTCAGCTTATCGGGTGATTAGCTCAGTTGGTAGAGCGTCTGCCTTACAAGCAGAATGTCGGCGGTTCGACTCCGTCATCACCCACCAAGTTTCCTTTCATTGTCTTTGACAGTGGATGCGCGGTGGTAGCTCAGTTGGTTAGAGTACCGGCCTGTCACGCCGGGGGTCGCGGGTTCGAGCCCCGTCCGCCGCGCCATTATTTAAAAAGCACTGATTATATCAGTGCTTTTTTATTTGTCTTAAAGATACAATTAAGTGGCAAAAATAGAAACAGGTAAGTAACAGGATATTGAAAGTTAAATACTGTTTAACCTTAATTTCTGATGATTTTAAAAAAAGGCCGTCTGAAACTTTTAAAGTTTCAGACGGCCTTTAGTCTATTGAAACAATAGATTAAATATCCAATTCTGCCGTATCACCTTCTTTTTCCATCCATGCGCGGCGGGCGGCGGCTTCGCCTTTGCCCATCAGTTTGACGAAGATGTCGCGTGTTTCGTCATCCGCACCTTCGGGGATTTGTACCTGCAACAGGCGGCGGGTGTCGGGGTGCATGGTGGTGTCTTTGAGCTGGTCGGGGTTCATCTCGCCCAAGCCTTTGAAACGGCTGATGGAATAAGCAGTTTCTTTAACGCCTTCTTTTTGCAGTCGCTCCAAAATGCTGTCGAGTTCGTTTTGGTCGAGGGCGTAGAATTTGCGGGCGGGTTTGCTCTTGCCTTGTGCGTTGACATCGACGCGGAACAGCGGCGGTTGGGCGACGTAGATGTGTCCGTCGGCAATCAGTTTCGGGAAGTGACGGTAGAACAGGGTCAACAACAAAACTTGAATATGCGAGCCGTCCACGTCGGCATCGGACAGAATGGCGATTTTGCCGTAACGCAGGCCGCTTAAGTCGGGATGGTCGTTGATGCCGTGCGGATCAACGCCGATGGCAACGGAAATGTCGTGGATTTCGGCGTTGCCGAAGAGTTGGTCGGGGTGGACTTCAAAGCTGTTGAGCACTTTGCCGCGCAGGGGCAGGATGGCCTGGGTGGCTTTGTCGCGGGCAAGTTTGGCTGAGCCGCCGGCGGAATCGCCTTCAACGAGGAAGAGTTCGTTTTCGCGGATGTCTTCGCTTTCGCAGTCGGTCAGTTTGCCGGGCAGGACGGCGACGCCGCTGCCTTTTTTCTTTTCAATCTTTTTAACCGAACGCATCCGCGCTTGTGCCTGACGAATGGCGAGTTCGGCGATTTTTTTGCCGAAGTCCACGTTTTGGTTCAGCCACAATTCCAAAGGGTCGCCCGATACGGCGGCAACGAGTTTCAACGCGTCGCGGTTGGTCAGTTTGTCTTTGGTCTGACCTTGGAACTGCGGGTCGAGGACGCGGGCGGAGAGGACGAAGGCGGTTTTACTGAACACGTCGTCGCTTTGCACTTTCACGCCTCGCGGCAAGAGATTGTGCAGATTGATAAAGTTGTTGACAGCATTGAACACAGCTTGTTTCAAGCCTGCTTCGTGCGTGCCGCCCAAAGGGGTGGGGATGAGGTTGACGTAGCTTTCGTTGGCGCACGAACCTTCTTCCAGCCAAGTCAGGGCAAATGCTGCGCCTTCGCCAATGCTGAAATCGCCGTTGTGGCCGTCTGAAATGTAGTTTTCACAGGAGAAGATAGGCACGGCTTCCTGAGCGTCGGCAATGAGGTCGGTCAGATAGCTTTTCAGGCCGTCCGGGTAGTGCCAGGTTTGGGTGTGCGCTTCGTTTTCGCCTTTGACCGGACGGGTCAGGGAAACGCGCACGCCGGGCAGCAGCACGGCCTTGGCGCGCAGCAGGCGTTCGAGTTCGGGGATGCTGTAATTCGGGCTTTCAAAATATTTGCCGTCCGGCCACACACGCACTTCAGTACCACTGTCTTTGACCGCGCATTTGCCCACTTCAGTCAAAGGCTCGATGACGTCGCCACCGGAAAAGACGATACGGTGGACTTTGCCTTCGCGTTTGACCGTTACTTCAAGGCGGGTGGAAAGGGCGTTGGTAACAGATACGCCGACACCATGCAGACCGCCTGAAAAGGCATAGGCGCTGCCGCCGTCTTTTTTGTTGAACTTGCCGCCTGCGTGCAGACGGGTGAACACGAGTTCGACTACGGGTACGCCTTCTTCAGGGTGCAGGCCGACGGGAATACCGCGACCGTTATCACGGACGGAAAGCGAACCGTCTTCATGAATTTGCACGTCGATTGCAGTCGCGAAACCACCCAACGCCTCGTCCGCCGCGTTATCAATCACTTCTTGACAGATATGGGTTGGGCTGTCGGTACGGGTGTACATGCCGGGACGTTCTTTGACCGGCTCCAAGCCTTTGAGGACGGTAATGCTGGATTCGCTGTATTGATTGTTTTTAGCCATAGGAATAATGTAAAGGCCGTCTGAAAGGATGAAAAACAACGCTTTCAGACGGCCTGAAAGCGTTTGGGTTATAGGTTTTCTATTGGATTGCGACGGATAAAGTCTTCATAGCTTTCTATGCCGCGCAGGAAACGGGAGAGTTCGGTCAATGCGCCCAAATACACGCCGCGCTTGAAGTCGATGACTTCGTCAACCGGCGCCCAGTATTGGTGCCAGCGCCAGCCGTCGAATTCAGGATGATGGCAGGCGCGGAGGTTGACGTCGCTGTCGCGGCCGACCAAGCGCAAAAGATACCAAATCTGTTTTTGTCCGCGATACGAACCGCGCCATTCGCGGCGCACCCAGTGGCTGGGCACGTCATAACGCAACCAGTCGCGCGTGCGGCCGATAATTTTGACATGTTGCGGCAACAGGCCGACTTCTTCGTACAATTCGCGGTACATAGCGGTCTCAGGACTTTCGCCCGGCTTGATGCCGCCTTGCGGAAACTGCCATGAATGTTCGCGTACGCGTTTGCCCCAAAAGACTTCGTTACGTTCGTTAATCAGGATAATACCGACATTGGGGCGATAGCCTTCTCTGTCTAACACGGTGTCGCCCTTCATTAAATTCAATCGTGCAATTTTCCCACAAATTGGGCGGTTTTGACAAATCTTGAGGCCGACTGAATAAGCCCACAGTTTTTTCCAGACGACATGGAACCGTTTCTGAAAAAATGTTGTTTATGAATAAAACCATAGCTTCAGGCCGTCTGAAAAATGAAATTTTTTTCCGCTTTAAGGTCTTGCATTCAAAAGCTTTTTGCCGTTTAATGCAAACCTTGCTGAATCAAGGGCAAAGGACACATGCCGGCCGCCCCCACAGTTTCCCTTTTGTAAGTGGCATCCGCCACCGCTGCAATATTTTTACCCCCCCGAACAAAAGGTCTGAAACCATGAAAAAATCTTTGATGGCGGCGGCAATCGTGAGCCTCGTCTTGACTGCGTGCGGCGGCGGAAAAGAAACCGCCGCAGAATCTTCCGCATCTCAAACTCAAACTTCTTCCTCTCAAACGGATAAACTCAATATCTACAACTGGTCGGATTATGTCGATCCGGCCACGCTGTCTGCGTTTGAAAAAAATACGAATATCAATGTCCGCTACGATTATTACGACAGCAACGAAGCGCTGGAAGCCAAGCTGCTGACCGGCAAGTCGGGTTATGACCTGGTTGCGCCTTCTATTGCCAATGTCGGCCGTCAGATTAAAGCCGGTGCGTATCAAAAAATCGACAAATCGAAAATTCCCGATTACGCCAATATTGATCCTGATTTGTTGAAAATGATGGAAACCGTCGATCCGGGCAACGAATATGCCGTGCCTTATTTCTGGGGCATCAATACGCTGGCGATTAACAAACAGCAGGTTCAAAAGGCTTTGGGTACGGACAAGTTGCCTGAAAACGAATGGGATTTGGTGTTTAATCCTGAATACACGAAAAAGCTGAAATCCTGCGGCATCAGCTATTTCGACAGCGCCATCGAGCAGATTCCTTTGGCTTTGCATTATTTGGGCAAAGATCCGAACAGCGAAAACCCTGACGACATCAAAGCTGCTGTTGAAATGATGAAAAAAGTGCGTCCCGACATCAAACGCTTTACCTCGTCGGGCTATATCGACGATATGGCGGCCGGTAATCTTTGCGTATCGGTAGGCTATGGCGGCGACCTCAATATTGCCAAAACCCGTGCTAAAGAGGCTGGAAACGGCGTCGAAGTCGAAGTATTGTCGCCGAAAAGCGGCGTTGGTATCTGGGTGGATTCGCTGATGATTCCGCGTGATGCGCAAAATGTGGCCAATGCCCACAAATACATCAATCACACGCTCAATCCGGAAACGGCGGCCAAAAACGGCAACTATGTGACTTATGCTCCGGCCAGCCGTCCAGCGCGTGATTTGATGGATGAAAAGTACACATCCGATGCATCGATTTTCCCGAATAAAGAATTGATGGAAAAAAGCTTCATCGTCTCCCCTAAGTCAACCGATGCGAGCAAACTCAGCGTTCGCTTGTGGCAGGCTTTGAAAGCAGGGCGATAATCAAAATTGAAATTTGAATACTCAGGCCGTCTGAAACAGTTTTTCAGACGGCCTGAGTGTTATAATTGTCAACACTTTTCAAATATCCTATCAGGAGAAACAGCGTTATGAACAATTCAGTCATCACCGTCATCGGTAAAGACCGTGTGGGCATTGTGTACGACGTTTCCAAAATTTTAGCGGAAAACCAAATCAATATTCTCAACATCAGCCAACAGCTGATGGACGATTTTTTTACCATGATTATTTTGGTGGACACTTCAAAATGCACCAAATCGCGTCAAGAGGTTTTGGATTTGTTTGCGGAAGAAAGCAAAAAACTCGCGCTTGATATCCGTATGCAAAACGAAGAAATTTTCCAAGCCATGCACCGTATTTGATTTTAGGAACTCTAAAATTATGTCAAAAAATAAAATTAGTTTTAATGTAGCTGAAGAGAAATCTGCACGGTTGGCAGTTTTAATTGATGCTGATAATGCGTCAGCGCAAACCATTGATGCGATTTTAGAAGAAACAACTAAATTCGGTGAAGCAATGGCAAAACGCATCTATGGCAACTTTGTTGGTGACAACGGCAAATGGAAAGCCGTCATTAATGAGCATGCTATCAAACCTATGCAGCAATTCGCCTACACCACAGGTAAAAATGCCACTGACGGTTTTATGATTATTGATGCGATGGATTTACTTTATACTGGCCGTTTTGATGGTTTTTGTTTGGTATCTAGTGATAGTGACTTTACTGCATTAGCTATTCGGTTGAAAGAACAAGGTGTAACAGTTTACGGTTTCGGCAAAAAGCAAACACCTGAAGCTTTCCGTAATGCGTGCAGCCAATTTATCTATGTAGAAAACTTGATGCCTGAACCCACACAAAAAGAAACAGTAACTGATAAACCACAGAAACCAACAGAGAAACAGATTCAAACAGCCTCTCCCGAAAATGCTCAAGCTCAACCGAAAATTGCCGAACAACTTGAGAACAAATTACCATTAGAGACTATACATAAAATTTTCGAACATGCGGAAAGTGAATGGATGGCTATGACTGCATTCGGTGCCACTTGGAAACGCTTGCAGGTAGATTTTGACCCACGTAATTACGGGTGTAAGAAATTTACCGATTTAGTAAAAAAATATTCTGATGTGTTTGATTACGAAATGCGAAAAACTGCTGAAGGCACGCAAGAGCATATGTATGTCAAGCTTAAAGTCTAATCGAAGGTCGTCTGAAAATATTTTTCAGACGACCTGCAAGAAAGGCAGAACCCCATGAACAACTTCCACAGTAATGAGATACTTGAAACCGTCAAAATGGTGGCCGACCAGAATTTTGACGTGCGCACCATTACCATCGGCATTGATTTGCACGACTGCATCAGCACCGACATCGATGTATTGAACCAAAATATTTACAACAAAATCACTACGGTCGGCAAAGATTTGGTCGCAACGGCAAAATATCTGTCTGCCAAATACGGCGTGCCGATTGTGAATCAGCGTATTTCCGTCACGCCGATTGCCCAAATCGCGGCGGCAACCAAAGCCGATTCTTACGTCAGCGTGGCGCAAACTTTGGACAAGGCAGCCAAAGCCATCGGCGTGTCCTTTATCGGCGGCTTTTCCGCGCTGGTGCAAAAAGGCATGTCGCCTTCAGACGAAGTGTTGATCCGTTCTATTCCCGAAGCGATGAAGACTACTGATATCGTGTGCAGCTCCATCAATATCGGCAGCACGCGCGCCGGTATCAATATGGATGCGGTCAAGCTGGCAGGCGAAACCATCAAACGCACGGCCGAAATCACGCCCGAAGGTTTCGGCTGCGCCAAAATTGTCGTGTTCTGCAACGCGGTGGAAGACAATCCGTTTATGGCGGGCGCGTTTCATGGTTCGGGCGAAGCGGATGCCGTTATCAATGTCGGCGTATCCGGCCCGGGTGTCGTAAAAGCCGCGTTGGAAAATTCAGATGCAACGACATTGACCGAAGTTGCGGAAGTTGTGAAGAAAACCGCTTTCAAAATTACCCGCGTGGGCGAACTTATCGGCCGCGAAGCTTCAAAAATGCTGAATATCCCGTTTGGTATTCTTGATTTATCGTTGGCTCCAACCCCCGCTGTCGGCGACTCGGTGGCACGAATTCTTGAAGAGATGGGCTTGAGCGTCTGCGGTACGCACGGCACGACGGCTGCCTTGGCATTGCTGAACGATGCCGTGAAAAAAGGCGGCATGATGGCTTCCAGCGCGGTCGGCGGTTTGAGCGGCGCGTTTATTCCTGTTTCCGAAGACGAGGGCATGATTGCCGCAGCCGAAGCAGGCGTGTTGACGCTGGATAAACTCGAAGCGATGACCGCCGTCTGCTCGGTCGGATTGGACATGATTGCCGTTCCCGGTGATACGCCTGCTCATACCATTTCCGGCATCATTGCTGACGAAGCCGCCATCGGCATGATCAACAGTAAAACCACTGCCGTGCGCATTATTCCGGTAACCGGCAAAACCGTCGGCGACAGCGTCGAGTTCGGCGGCCTGTTGGGCTACGCTCCTGTGATGCCGGTTAAAGAAGGTTCGTGCGAAGTGTTTGTCAACCGAGGCGGCAGAATCCCGGCTCCGGTTCAATCAATGAAAAACTGATTGGATTGATGCATAAAAAAAGGCCGTCTGAAATTTCAGACGGCCTTTTATATTTGCAGGGTAATTATTTGAACATATTTTTAATAATGCCCATTACGCTGCGGGAAATGGCGTTGGTTACTTGGCGGTTGATTTGGCTGCCGATGGCGTCGGCAACGTTGTAGCCCAAACCTTGGCCGGATTTTTTACGTCCGCCGCTCAAGCCGCCGATCAGTCCACCGAGGATGCCGGGATCGGCATTGGCAGCTTCTTTTTCTGCGGCTTTTTGTGCTTTTTCCTGCTCTTTAGCGGCATTTGTGGCTTCTTTTTCAGCGGCAGCCTGGCTGTCTGCTTCGGCCAATGCTTCAAAAGCGGAGTAGTTGTCCACCATGTCTTTATAGGTCGGATACAAATCGTCGTTTTGGAACAAACGGTTGCGCTCTTCTGCGGCAAGCGGGGTCAAGGAAGATTGCGGCGGCAGGATGAGGGCGCGTTCTACAGGCTCGGGCATACCTTTTTCATCAAGGAAGGAAACGAGGGCTTCCCCGACGCCGAGTTCGGCAATCGCTTCGGCAACTTTGATATTCGGATTGCTGCGGAAGGTTTCAGCAGCGGCTTTAACCGCTTTCTGGTCGCGCGGTGTAAAGGCACGCAGGGCGTGTTGTACGCGGTTACCCAGTTGGCCGAGGATGGTATCGGGCAAGTCGAGCGGATTTTGGGTGACGAAATATACGCCCACGCCTTTGGAACGAATCAGGCGCACGACTTGTTCGATTTGTTCGACCAACGCATTGGCGGCATTGTCGAACATCAAATGCGCTTCGTCGAAGAACATCACGAATTTTGGTTTATCCAAATCGCCGACTTCGGGCAGGGTTTCAAACAATTCTGCCAGCATCCACAGCAAAAACGCGCTGTACATACGCGGCGAGCGCATCAGTTTTTCGGAGTTAAGGATGTTGATGATGCCTTTGCCGTTGTCGGTTTGCATCCAGTCTTGCAGGTTGAGGGAAGGTTCGCCGAAGAATTTTTCTGCGCCTTCGTTTTCCAAAGTCAGCAGTTGGCGTTGAATCGCGCCGATACTGGCGGCAGAAACGTTGCCGTATTGCGTGCGGTATTCCGAAGCGTGGTCGGAAACGTGTTTTAACATGCTGCGCAGGTCTTTTAAGTCCAGAATGTGCCAGCCTCTGTCGTCGGCAACTTTAAACACGAGGTTGAGCAGGCCTTCTTGCGTGTCGTTCAGATTCATCAGGCGTGCCAAAAGCATAGGGCCCATTTCCGAAACGGTGACGCGTACGGGAATACCGGTTTCGCCGTAAACATCCCAAAAGCGCACGGGGAAATTTTGCAGCCATTGCTCGCCCAAATCAAACTCGGCAATGCGTTCGCCCACTTTGCCGCTGTTGGCACCGGCTTGCGCGATGCCCGACAAATCGCCTTTGACATCGACCAAGAATACAGGGACGCCTTCGCTGCTGAAGGCTTCCGCCATGCGGCGCAGGGTAACGGTTTTACCCGTACCGGTCGCACCGGCGATCAAGCCGTGGCGGTTGGCCATTTTGCCTTGGATTTCGAGCGTTTTCCCGTCGGCACGCGCAATTTGAAATGTAGTCATGATTATTCCTTAGAATCCGTGATGTGAAACAATTTGTTGTCTTAAAAAACAAGCATTTTAACGTTTGCGGCGAGGGGATTCAACCAAGCAAAGTTTCAGACGGCCTTAAGTTTTGCAAAGGTTTTTTTGCAGTGATTGGACAAGGTTGAAATCTGCTATAATTCCATCCAATTCGCAACCGTCTGACAAGGCGGTTGTTTTCTTTGTTTTTTGAATATTTTTTACGAAAGCGAAAGTCGGAATGACTGCACAACAAGCCCCTTTGGGCGAAAAAACCATGGCCGTGCTGATGGCGATGTTGGTCGCGCTGATGCCGTTTTCTGTCGATGCTTATCTGCCTGCGATTCCCGAAATGGCGAAGTCGCTGGGTTCGGACATCCACCGCATTGAGCAAAGCCTGAGCTTTTTTATGTTTGGCGTGGCGTTTGGTCAGGTGGTCGGCGGTTCGATTTCGGATATTAAAGGCCGCAAACCTGTCGCCTTGGTGGGTTTGAGCATTTACTTTGCCGCCGTTGTCGGTTTGACGATGGTGAATAATGTCGAGCAGCTGTTGAACTTGCGTGCCGTGCAGGCGTTTGGCGCGGGGATGACCGTGGTGATTTCCGGTGCGATGGTGCGTGATTATTATTCCGGACGCAAAGCCGCGCAGATGTTTGCCTTAATCGGCATCATTCTGATGATTGTGCCATTGATGGCTCCGATGATTGGTGCAGGCTTGCAGAATTTGGGCGGCTGGCGCATGATTTTCGGCTTTCTGGCCTGCTATTCGCTGCTGCTTTGGGGTTTGATGTGGTATTTCCTGCCTAAGCCGCACCAAAAAGGCAAAATCAGCATGGACGTGTTCGGCGTGGTGGCAGGCAGGTTTAAACGCGTTTTGAGAACGCGTGCCGCGATGGGCTATTTGTTTTTCCAAGCTTTCAGTTTTGGTTCGATGTTTGCCTTTTTGACCGAATCGTCGTTTGTGTACCAACACCTGTATCATGTTTCACCAAACCAATATGCTTGGATATTTGCGCTCAATATCATTACCATGATGTCGTTTAACCGCGTTACCGCATGGCGTTTGAAAACCGGTACGCATCCGCAAAATATCCTCAAATGGGGCATTATCGTCCAATTTACCGCTAATCTGCTGATGACGGTTTTGGTGTTGTCGCTGTCTTTGCCGCCTTTGTGGGCTTTGGTGCTGTGCGTGATGTTTTCAGTCGGTACGCAAGGCTTGGTTGGTGCGAACACTCAAGCCTGTTTTATGAGCTATTTCAGCGCAGAGGGCGGCAGTGCAAATGCCGTTTTAGGCGTATTCCAATCCCTTATCGGCGCATCGGTCGGTATGGCAACGACTTGGCTGCACAATGGTTCCGCCTTGGTGATGGCCGGTATGATGTTGAGCTCGACCATATGCGGTATCGTGCTGTTGTGGATTTGCTCGCATCAGGCTTGGATGGAAAACGATAAAAAAGAATATGTTTAACCTTCAGGCCGTCTGAAAAACGGTTTCAGACGGCCTCAACATTATATTGAAGAAATTAACCATGAGTACCAGCAAACAACGCCCCATCGGCGTATTCGATTCCGGCGTCGGCGGCTTGACCAACGTCCGCGCCCTGATGGAACGCCTGCCGATGGAAAACATCATCTATTTCGGCGATACCGCACGCGTTCCTTACGGCACCAAATCCCGCGCCACCATTGAAACCTTTGCCATGCAGATTGTCGATTTCCTGCTGGAAAACGATGTCAAAGCACTGGTTATCGCGTGCAATACCATCGCCGCCGTTGCCGGACAAAAAATCCGCCAAAAAGCAGGCAATATGCCCGTATTGGACGTCATCTCCGCCGGTGCGGAAGCCGCTTTGCAAACCACCAAAAACAACCGAATCGGCATTATCGCGACCAATACCACCGTCAACAGCAATGCCTACGCGCGCGCCATCCATTCAAAAAACAACGACACGCTGGTACGCACACAAGCCGCGCCCCTGCTTGTGCCATTGGTAGAAGAGGGCTGGCTCGATCACGAAGTCACCCGCCTGACCGTACGCGAATACCTGAAGCCGCTCTTGGCCGACGACATCGACACGCTGGTGTTGGGTTGTACCCACTTCCCACTGCTCAAACCGCTTATCGGCCGCGAAGCACAAAACGTTACCTTGGTCGATTCCGCCATCACTACCGCCGAAGCCACCGCCAAAGCCTTAGCACAAGAAGGTTTGCTGAATACAGAAAACGATAATCCGGATTACCGCTTCTACGTCAGCGATATCCCACTGCGCTTCCGCACTATCGGCGAACGCTTCTTGGGTAGAAGTATGGAGCAGATTGAGATGGTAACGTTGGGTTGATTAGAAATATTAAAGGCCGTCTGAAAGGTAAGAACAAGGTTAAAGTCGGCGAAATTCACAATGAAGAAGATGCCTTGGAATAAATTGCGAAATTGGAAAGAGCCATGCAGCAGGCTGCTAGAGATTTGCAGTTTGAAGAGGCGGCTGTGTTGAGGGATAGGATTAGGGGGATTAAGGAAGGGTTGTTGTTTGGGAGTGAATGAAACAATAAAACGACCAGCCATTTGTGCGACTGGTCATTTTTTATGATTAAAAGCACTGTGTTTAAAATATTTTATTCTTCGACATGGCTTATCGCATTCTTGGATAAGAGATGCTCTAAGGGTAATTCCAAAGCGTCTGCAATCCGCCCCATAACATCAATAGAAACAGCTCTGTTTCCACGTTCAACCTCGCAGATGTATGCACGGCTAACTTGAGCTTCAAAAGCGAGAGCCTCTTGGGAAATTTCTTTCAAGCGACGTATCTTCCGCATATTTTGGGCAAAAATCAGACGGTACGGATGTATTTCATTGTTTATGTCCATTTATTCAGTATGGAAAGATACTGAATTTTAAACAATTCACGATAGGAAGAAATTAGTCAACTATAGTTGATATTTTTAAAAAAATTGTATAAGATAACTACATCATGGTTGAATTATTGCCATGACGGTTTAGTTAAAAATAACAAGTTTTGGAAGGTTATTATGTCTGAAGAAAATGCAAAAGTTGCGGGTAGTGTCTCAGGTGTAGGTACCGCTGCGGGCATAGGGGCTGCCGCTTCAACAATGAGTGCATCAGCCATAACAGGTACATTGGCAACTATCGGTGGCGGAAGTATGGCAGTTGGTATCGGTATTGTTGCCGCTGCTCCATTGGCAGTTGGAGCAATAACTTATGGATTATATTCGCTATTTGATGATTGAAGAAACAATAAAGGTAAAATTACAAATGAGTTTTTTAAAGAAACTACTTGGTTCCGCCACTAAGGGGGTTGTTAATGGCGTAATTAGTTATGGTAAAAACAAAGCTGATGGTAGCCATGACCACCGCTACAATATAGGCAGTGATAGAACACCTGCCCAACAATCAGGTGATAAGAAACGGAGGAAATAATCATGAAATATCGTGTATTCAATCCGAAACTCTTAAACTGGCGTGGTTATCAAGGCTCTTGCGAATACTGCGGTGATATGCATTACGATAGCGAATATTGTGATACTTGCGGTATGCCGCCGTGCAGATGTATGTGCTGATTAACAAGCCGTAACAAGCAAGCGTAGGTTGGGTCAAGACCCAACAAAACTGTTAAATTTCACAGAGTGTTGGATTTTCAACCCAACCTACATTTTGCTCAAGTGGCACATAATAAAAAGGTCGTCTGAAAACCGTGAATCCATTTTCAGACGACCTTTGTTTCATTCCAAACAACAAATATAATAGCTTAAAGGCTGTTTTCTTCCTGTTGGTTCAAGACCCAACGAAATCCATTTTAAAAAGAACCCTCCCATCATGACCTATCCACAAGCAAGCCGTAGCCTGCATCTCCACCAACCGCGTGCGTGGCCATGCCATACACACTACCTGCGGATGGCACAAACTTTAAAACCGAGGTGTAGGGTGTGTGCGGTACGCACGCACGCGTTGTCTGTCGTTCTCACCACTGTTTCAAACTTTCAGAAGACCTCAAACGTCGTCTGGAAACTTTTAGAATAAAGGCCGTCTGGAATCCAGTTTTCAGACGGCCTTTTTACTTCCTTAGTATTTTACCTGCCCGACTGTGCCCACACGTTTTGCAGGTAGGCGTAGGTCAGCTCAGCGGTGCCGGACACCAGCGCGATGTCGCTGCCTAAGTCTTCGGCTTTGCCCACTCCGATAGGCAAGGCGCCGGAGGCTTTGATGGCGGCTACTCCTGCTGCGGCGTCTTCGATGCCGATGCATTGGCGGATATCCGCGCCCACGCCCTCGGCTGCTGCGAGGAAGATGTCGGGGGCGGGTTTGGAATGTGCGACGGCGGCAGGGTCGGCGACGGCGTCGAAGAAGTGGGTCAGCCCCATGCGTTCCAGCAGGAACGGACCGTTTTTACTGGCGGACGCGAGGGCGATTTTTTTGCCGTTTGCCCTCAATGCTTCCAGCAGGGGCAAAATGCCGGGGTACACGTCTTCGGGTTTGACTGCCTGAATCATCTCGACGTAGTTGTCGTTTTTGCGGCGGGTCAGTTCGGCGAACTCGGCTTCGCCGACGGTTTTGCCGCCGTGCGCGAGGATGCGTTTGAGCGAATCGTCGCGCGACACGCCTTTGAGCTGCTCGTTAAACTTGCGGTCGATGCTGATGCCCAGTTCTGCGGCGAGCTTTTTCCATGCGCGGTAGTGGTATTCGGCGGTGTCGGTGATGACGCCGTCGAGGTCAAAGAGCACTGCGGTAAAAGTCATTTTGCGCCCTCCTTATTTTTCCAATGCAACGGTGTGGCTGCCGTTGAGCGTGATGTCTTTGCCGTACACCTGCAATTCGAGCGGATCGCCTTTGAGCAGGGTGAAGACGACGTTTTCTTTGCCGACGGCGACTTTAATCAGACGGCCTCGGTAGTTGATATGGAAGGCGTAGCCTGTCCATGCGCTCGGCAGGAACGGTGCGAAGCTGAGTTTGCCGCCCCAAGTTTTCATTTGGGCGAAACCTTGGACGATGGCGAGCCATGAGCCGGTCATGGAGGTGATGTGCAGGCCGTCTTCGGTGTCGTTGTTGTAGTTGTCCAAGTCTAGGCGGGCGGTACGCTGGTACATTTCCACGGCTTTTTCTTCTTTGCCCAGTTCGGCGGCAAGGATGGCGTGGATACAAGGCGACAGCGAGCTTTCGTGCACGGTCATCGGTTCGTAGAAGTCGAAGTTGCGGCGTTTTTCGTCCATGTTGAAACGATCGCCGAAGAAGTAGATGCCTTGCAATACGTCCGCCTGTTTGATGAAAGGCGAACGCAGGATTTTGTCCCACGACCATTTCTGGTTGAGCGGCAAATCGTCGGGCGAAAGCGCGGACACGGGGCGGATGTCTTTGTCGAGGAAGCCGTCGTGCTGCACGAATACGCCGAGTTCTTCGTCATGCGGACGGTACATATTCGCGCTGATGTCTGCCCATTTTTCCAACTCGGCGGCACTCACGTTCAAATCCGGACGCGGGTATTTCGCCAAGGCTTCGCGGGTGTAGTCCAGTACCCATGCGGCGAGGGTGTTGGTGTACCAGTTGTTGTTGATGTTGTTTTCGTATTCGTTCGGGCCGGTTACGCCGTGAATCATGTATTTGCCGTTGCGTTTGGAGAAGTGGACACGGTCTGCCCAGAAGCGGGACACTTCGACCAAGACTTCCAAGCCTTCTTTGGCAAGATAGCTTTCGTCGCCGGTGTAGTTGGTGTAGTTGTAGATGGCGTAAGGAATCGCGCCGTTGCGGTGGATTTCCTCGAAGGTAATTTCCCATTCGTTGTGGCACTCGATGCCTGTAAACGTCACCATCGGATAGAGTGCGCCCGCCAAGCCCTGTTCGCGCGCGTTGTGTTGCGCCTGCGGCAGTTGGTTGCGGCGGTATTGCAGCAGGTTGCGGGTAACTTCGGGTTCAGCCAGTGCGAGGTAAAGCGGTACGGCATAGGCTTCGGTGTCCCAATAGGTCGCGCCGCCGTATTTTTCGCCGGTAAAGCCTTTGGGGCCGATGTTCAGGCGCGCGTCTTCGCCGTAGTAGGTGGAGAACAGTTGGAACAGGTTGAAGCGGATGCCTTGCTGCGCTTCGTCGCTGCCTTCGATGACCACGTCGGCGATTTCCCAACGGTGCAGCCAGCCCGCTTTGTGCGCGTCCAGCAAGGTTTCAAACGCAACGCCTGCGATTTTTTCCGACAAGGCGCGGCCTGCGGCTTTCACTGCGTCCAAGCCCTGATAATCGCGGCTGGTGGTAACAATCACGCGTTTTTCAAAGGTTTCGGGCGTGCTGCCGACTTCGGCTTCAAAAGAATTGGAGACCTGCCAGTCGGTTTGGCTGCCGCCGAGGGCTTTAAAGCTGCCGGCGAAGGTTTGCTCGGCGTTGACGATGAATTGTTCCACGCAGAAGGGATTGGCGACGGTTTGGGTGGCAATGTAGGAGAGGCCGTCTGAAACGCCTTTGTCTAATACTTGCCAGAATTTTTCTTCGTAGTTGGAGTCTTCGTTTTTCACGTCGGCATCGATGATGGAATCGATGCGGACTTGGTGGGTTTTGCCGTCAACGGATACGGCTTCCCAGCGGATAACCGCCAGCTCTTTTTGCGCGACGGACAGGAATTTGCACACATCGAAACGCACGCCAAATACGGTGAACGAGCGGCGCAATACGCCGTGCTGCATATCGAGTTCGACGGAGAAGTCGGCAACGTCGTTTTTCGCCAAATCCACTTCCTGCCCGTCGACAAAGATTTTCACTTTGCTAAAATTAAGCGCATTGATGGCTTTGCCGAAATATTTAGGATAGCCGTTTTTCCACCAGCCGACGCGGGTTTTGTCGGGGAACCACACGCCGGCGATGTAGGTGCCCAAGTGGCTGTCGGCGGAGTAGGTTTCTTCAAAGTTGCCACGCATGCCCATATAGCCGTTGCCCAAACTGGTCAGGCTC
Source organism: Neisseria subflava (assembly GCF_024205745.1). Lineage (NCBI taxonomy): Bacteria > Pseudomonadati > Pseudomonadota > Betaproteobacteria > Neisseriales > Neisseriaceae > Neisseria > Neisseria subflava. The sequence continues at coordinate 216,534 of NZ_CP073117.1, read as the reverse complement.
TCTTGCAGCCGTTTGTGTTCTTTTTCCAGTTTTGCCGAACGCAGCGTCCAAGGGCTGATTTCCATGATTCTTGTGTACATTTATGAAGCTCCTGTTATTAAAATTGTAAGTTCGGCAAAGGTTTCAGACGGCCTTTGCCGATGGTATGGATGGATTATTCGCCGTGGGTCTCTTTAATCAGACATACTGAGAAGGCTCCCAGCAGCAAGACTGCGCCTGCAACCAAGAACATGGTTGCCTGATGGCTGCCCAGCATAGGGAAGAGGATAAAGCTCAGCAGGGAGGCGACGATTTGAGGCATACAGATAGAGCCATTAAACAGACCCAAATAAGTACCCATGTGCTTGCCGGAGAGGGCATTGGTTACAATCGTCAAAGGATAGGTAATGATACCTGCCCACGCGATGCCGATTAAGGTATAAGACAGGATCAATGCGTATTGATTGTGGATGAAGAAGATAGAGAAGAAACCGAGCGCGCCTAAAGCCAAGCAACCGAAATAACCGACTTTATGGTATTGATTCGGTACTTTTGCCAGAATAAACGAGCAGATAACGGCAGCAATGGATTGTACCGCCGCCAAAACGCCGTACCAGTTGCCCGCTTCCTGATAGCCTACGGAAGAAGCATCAGTTGTCTGCCAAACGTTTTCTGCAATCGCGCCTGCCGAGTAAGTCCACATATATTGGAAGGCGAACCAGCAGAAGAATTGCACCAAAGTGACCGTCCAAAACGCTTTAGGTGCGGTTTTTAAGAGTTCGAACCAGTTGGCTTTTTCCTGATTTGCTGCTACGTCGATGCCGTGGTAGCGGGCGTAGGTTTCCGGATCATATTCTTTGACTTTGAAGATGGTGAATGCACTGGTAATAATCAGTAAGGCTGCACCCACATAGAATGCTACGACCACGGTCTGCGGCACGACGCCTTTCTCGGCAGTGTTCGCTAAACCGATATACGCGAACACAAACGGCAGAATCGCCGCCACAACCGCACCCGTATTCGCCAAAAAGCTCTGAATCCCGTAGGCGTAGCTTTTCTGCTCTTCGTTGACCATGTCGCCGACCATCATCTTAAACGGCTGCATTGCCATATTGGAGGATACGTCCAACAGCGCAATCATCAACGCGCCAAACGACAAAGCCGCCAAAGAAGCGTAGCCAAAACCGAAGCTGCCTGAGTTCGGCATCAGAATCATGACGATAACCGCAATCAGTGTGCCATAAAGCAGATAGGGCAGACGGCGGCCGCCCAAGCGCGGCATCCAAGTGCGGTCTGAGTAGTAGCCCACAATTGGCTGAACCAACATACCGGCCAATGGGGCAGAATGAAAAACCAGCCCAAATTGTGCGGGTCGGCGCCTAAAGTTTGAAAAATTCGGCTCATTTGTGAGCTTTGCAGGGTAAAGGCCGTCTGAACGCCGAGATAGCCGAAGCTCAGCATCCAAATCGTACTTTTTGCCAGTGACGGCAAACCTTGTTTTGCTGTTTTTTGCGTATTTTCCGACATGAGGTAAATCCTTTTTTAAAAAGTATTTTTATTGAGAAATCTGAAAGGTTCCTTGGTGTGGTGTTCTCTGTCGTTATTGTTTGTGTGCGTACTTTCAAGGATATAGGTGCATTTTATGAAGAGCGCCGGATATTGGCAATGCCAGTTCAAGGATAAACTGGCTTAAATCAAATTTTTTGCGGTTTGGCATTGATACCGTCGGGCAATGAGGGTATCGGTTCGGTGCGGTGTATATTTTGATGCTTATTTCTATTTTCAGACGGCATTTGAACAAGCAAGTATTTGGGCAATAGGTTAAAATGGGCCGTCTGAAATTTGTTTGATGAAAACGAGAAAACTATGTCCCAACAATACGTCTATTCTATGCTGCGCGTGAGCAAGGTTGTGCCGCCGCAAAAAACCATTATTAAAGACATTTCCCTTTCATTCTTTCCTGGTGCAAAAATCGGTTTGCTCGGTTTAAACGGTGCGGGTAAATCTACTGTATTGCGGATTATGGCGGGCGTGGATAAAGAATTTGAGGGCGAAGCCGTGCCGATGGGCGGCATTAAAATCGGCTATTTGCCGCAAGAGCCTGAGCTTGATCCTGAGAAAACCGTACGCGAGGAAGTGGAAAGCGGTTTGGGCGAAGTGGCCGCGGCGCAGAAACGCTTGGAAGAAGTATATGCCGAGTACGCCAATCCTGATGCAGATTTTGACGCATTGGCGGAAGAACAAGGTCGCTTGGAAGCGATTATTGCGGCTGGTTCATCTACCGGCGGCGGTGCGGAGCACGAATTGGAAATCGCTGCCGACGCGCTGCGCCTGCCTGATTGGGATGCCAAAATCGGCAATTTGTCCGGCGGTGAAAAACGCCGTGTGGCTTTGTGCAAACTCTTGTTGAGCAAGCCCGATATGCTTTTGCTTGACGAGCCGACCAACCACTTGGACGCGGAATCGGTCGAATGGTTGGAGCAATTCTTGGTACGCTTCCCTGGTACAGTCGTCGCGGTAACACACGACCGCTACTTCTTGGATAATGCCGCCGAATGGATTTTGGAACTTGACCGCGGACACGGTATTCCGTGGAAAGGCAATTACTCGTCTTGGCTGGAGCAGAAAGAAAAACGCTTGGAAAACGAGGCGAAGTCTGAAGCTGCGCGCGTGAAAGCGATGAAGCAGGAATTGGAATGGGTGCGCCAAAATGCCAAAGGCCGCCAAGCCAAGTCTAAAGCGCGTTTGGCTCGTTTTGAAGAAATGAGCAACTACGAATACCAAAAACGCAATGAAACGCAGGAAATCTTTATCCCTGTTGCCGAGCGTTTGGGTAACGAAGTGATTGAGTTTGTGAATGTTTCTAAATCGTTTGGCGATAAAGTGCTGATTGACGATTTGAGCTTCAAAGTGCCTGCGGGCGCGATTGTTGGCATCATCGGTCCGAACGGCGCGGGTAAATCGACGCTGTTCAAAATGATTTCGGGCAAAGAGCAGCCTGATTCCGGCGAAGTGAAAATCGGCCAAACCGTGAAAATGAGCCTGATTGACCAAAGCCGCGAAGGTTTGCAAAACGATAAAACCGTGTTCGACAACATTGCCGAAGGCCGCGACATTTTGCAGGTCGGTCAGTTTGAAATTCCCGCCCGCCAATATTTGGGACGCTTTAACTTCAAAGGCAGCGACCAAAGCAAAATCGCCGGTCAATTGTCTGGCGGCGAACGCGGCCGTCTGCACTTGGCAAAAACCTTGTTGAGCGGCGGCAATGTGTTGCTGCTGGACGAACCGTCCAACGACCTCGACGTGGAAACCCTGCGCGCGTTGGAAGACGCGTTGCTGGAATTTGCCGGCAGCGTGATGGTGATTTCGCACGACCGCTGGTTCCTCGACCGTATTGCTACGCATATCTTGGCTTGTGAAGGCGACTCTAAATGGGTGTTCTTTGACGGCAACTATCAGGAATACGAAGCCGACAAGAAACGCCGTTTGGGTGAAGAGGGTGCAAAACCGAAACGTATCCGTTACAAACCGGTAACACGTTAATTAGGTTTAAACCAAAAGGCCGTCTGAAACTTTTAATGTTTCAGACGGCCTTTTATTTTTGATGTTTATGATTGTTTTCTTAATTGCGGATGGTTTTCCAATGTATCAATGATGATTTCAATCATGCGTGGGGCAGTTTGTGCCAAATCGAAGCCTTGACCTGAAGAAAGCCAGCGCCAAATCAAGCCGTCTAATGAGGACTTGATGAAGATGACTGCCATATCGATATCCAAATTATCCGCCAACGCTTTTTGTTGTACCGCATCAGTCAGGACGGCAATGATTTTTTCACGCCATAATGATTGGTGTTTTTTAGCGATGGCAATGACAGCTTCGTTTTGCTCGGTGTGTTCACATTTTAAAAACAAAATGCTGTGGAATTTGTAGTGAAGATCGTTGTGTTGCAGGCGCTCGAAAAAACGGGTCAGGGTCAGGCGGAAGCTTGGCCAAGCCTGTTCGTTATTGTTGTTCGAGTCCTCTTTCATGCAGCTTTCGATGTCGTCGCAAATCCGTTGGAACAAGGCATCAAACAAATCTTCTTTGTTTTTGAAATGCCAATACAGCGCGCCGCGCGTTACGCCTGCGGCTTGGGCGATTTCGTTGAGCGAAGTGCGGGCAATGCCTTTCTTATAAAACGTATCTAATGCGGCAAGCATGAGATATTCTTTGGTTTTTAAAGCTTCGGTTTTGGTTCTTCTCATGGTTTTTTTGTAGGAAATGTAAATTTATGGTTCGGATTATAAAAAATTACTTCTGAACATGCAAGAATGTATGTATAATTCAATTTAGTACTTGAATAGTGTTTTTCAACACTATATAATCGGCCTGTTTTTTATAAAAACAAGCAATTTCTGTTTGTGAAATATGAGATTAAAGTAATCAATTTTTAATTAGTCAAACCCTTATTTATCATAGAGATAGGAAAATTATGGCTCTTTATGCTTCTAAAATGATGCGTGTCGCAGCAATCGCAGCAGCTACTGCGTTGGCACTTTCCGCTTGCGGCAAAGGCGATGAAAAAGCAGCCAGCCAACAGGCACAAGGCAGTCAGCAACAGCAAAAACAACCTGCGCCTGAAGTGCGCGTGGTCACTGTGCATCCGGAAACCGTTGCATTGACAACCGAGTTGCCGGGCCGTCTGGAATCATTGCGTACTGCCGAAGTTCGCGCCCAAGTCGGCGGTATTCTGCAAAAGCGCCTGTTCCAAGAGGGCAGCTATGTTAAAGCCGGTCAGCCTTTGTACCAAATCGACAGCTCATCTTATGAAGCAAACTTAGAAAGCGCACGCGCCCAGTTGGCGAGTGCGCAAGCTACTTTGGCCAAAGCGAATGCCGACTTAGCCCGCTATAAACCGCTGGTTGCCGCCGATGCCATCAGCCAACAAGAATATGATGCGGCCGTAACGGCCAAGCGTTCGGCAGAGGCAAGCGTCAAATCCGCTCAAGCAGCCATCAAATCTGCCGGTATCAGCCTGAGCCGCTCCCGCATTACCGCGCCGATTTCCGGCTTTATCGGTCAATCTAAAGTTTCTGAAGGTACGTTGCTGAATTCCGGCGATACCACTGTTTTGGCCACCATCCAACAAACCAATCCGATGTATGTCAACGTTACCCAGTCTGCGAGTGAGGTCATGAAACTGCGTCAACAGGTTGCCGAAGGCAAATTGTTGGCGGCAAACGGCGCGATTGCAGTGGACATCAAATTTGACGACGGTACGGTTTACCCTGAAAAAGGCCGTCTGCTGTTTGCAGATCCGACTGTCAACGAAACGACCGGTCAAATTACCTTGCGCGCCGCCATTCCTAACGACAGAAATATCTTGATGCCGGGCTTGTATGTACGCGTGTTGATGGAACAAGTGGCAGTGGATAATGCATTTGTAGTGCCGCAGCAAGCAGTTACCCGTGGTTCGCAAGATACGGTGATGGTGGTGAATGACAAGAGCGAAATGGAAGCGCGTGTCGTAACCGTTGCCCAACAGCAAGGTACCAACTGGATCATTACAGACGGCCTGAAAGACGGCGACAAAGTGATTGTTGAAGGCATCAGCATTGCCGGTATGTCGGGTGCTAAAAAGGTAACGCCGAAAGAATGGACGCCGCCTGCAAACGCTGCGGCAGCAACATCGGCAGTTTCAGACGGCAAGGCTGCATCCGAGACCAAGCCTGAAGCTAAAGCTGCATCTGAAGCCAAATAAGGAACGCGTGAATGTCTAAGTTTTTTATTGACCGCCCCATTTTTGCATGGGTGATTGCGATTTTTATCATCGCAGCGGGTATTTTCGGCATTCAAAAACTGCCGATTTCCCAATATCCGTCCGTTGCTGCACCGACCATTACTTTGCGCGCTACTTATCCGGGCGCTTCTGCTCAGGTAATGGAAGACAGCGTACTGGCCGTTATCGAACGTAATATGTACGGTGTGGAAGGTTTGGACTATATGACGACTTCTGCCAATTCCAGCGGCAGCGGCAGCGTCAGTCTGACGTTTACACCGGAAACCAATGAAGATTTGGCGCAGGTGGACGTGCAGAACAAATTGTCGGAAGTGTTGTCCACATTGCCGTCTACCGTACAGCAATATGGTGTAACCGTATCTAAAGCGCGTTCCAACTTCTTGCAAGTGGTCATGCTTTCTTCTGAAAAGCAATCCATTGAGGAAATGAACGATTACGCCCAGCGCAATATCATTCCTGAACTGCAGCGTATCGACGGGGTAGGGCAGGTACAATTGTTTGGTGCGCAACGCGCCATGCGTATTTGGGTTGACCCGAAAAAACTGCAAAACTACAACCTGTCTTTTGCAACGGTAACCAATGCGCTTGCGACACAAAACATTCAAATCTCAGCAGGCTCCATCGGTTCTTTGCCGGCGGCTGCAGGTCAGACTATTTCAGCAACTGTGACGGCGCAAGGTCAACTGAGCACTGCTGAAGAGTTCGGCAACATCATTTTGGTATCCAATACTGACGGCTCGAACGTCTATCTGAAAGACGTTGCCAAAGTCAGCTTGGGTATGCAGGACTATTCTTTCTCTACTCGTCTGAACGGCGTCAACACCACTGGTATGGCAGTGATGCTGTCTAACAGCGGTAACGCTTTGGCAACGGCGACTGCCGTGAAAGAAAAAATGGCGGTTTTGCAGAAGTATTTTCCAGACGGCATGAGCTGGAAAATTCCTTACGATACTTCCAAATTCGTGGATATTTCGATTGAGAAAGTGACCCATACGCTTCTGGAAGCCATCGTATTGGTATTCTTGGTGATGTATCTCTTCCTGCAAAATATCCGCTATACGCTGATTCCGACCATTGTTGTGCCGATTTCCTTGTTGGGCGGTTTTGCCTTTATCTCATACATGGGTATGTCGATTAACGTATTGACCATGTTTGCGATGGTATTGGTGATTGGTATTGTGGTCGATGACGCGATTGTGGTCGTTGAAAACGTTGAGCGTATCATGGCGAGCGAAGGTCTGTCGCCTAAGGCTGCAACCAAAAAAGCGATGGGTCAGATTTCCGGCGCGGTGATCGGCATTACTGCCGTGTTGATGTCCGTATTTGTGCCGCTGGCAATGTTTAGCGGTGCAACCGGTAACATTTACAAACAGTTTGCCTTGACTATGGCGGCATCGATCGGCTTCTCCGCATTTCTTGCCTTGACGCTGACTCCGGCATTGTGTGCCACCATGCTCAAGCCGATTCAGAAGGGTCATCACGAAGAGAAAAAAGGTTTCTTTGGTTGGTTTAACAAAAAATTCGACAACTGGACACACGGCTACGAAGGCTGGGTTGCCAAAATCTTGCGTAAGACTTTGCGCATGATGGTTGTCTATATTGGTTTGACTGTTGTGGGCGTATTCCTGTTTATGCGTCTGCCGACTTCCTTCTTGCCGTCTGAAGACCAAGGTAACTTGATGTTGAGCGTGCAGTTGCCTGCCGGTGCAACCAAAGAACGTACCGATGCAACTTTGGCTCAAATCACTCAACTGGCAAAATCTATACCTGAGATTGAGAACATTATTACCGTTTCCGGCTTCAGTTTTTCAGGCTCCGGTCAAAACATGGCTTTGGGCTTTGTCATTCTGAAAGACTGGAGCGAACGTACTGCTCCGGGCAGCGATGCAACTTCTATTTCCGGTAAGTTGACCGGCATGATGATGGGTACGCTGAAAGACGGTTTCGGTTTGGCGATTGTGCCTCCAGCCATTATGGAGTTGGGTACAGGCTCCGGCTTGACGATTTACCTGCAAGACCGTAACAACAGCGGCCATGCTGCATTGTTGGCCAAGCGCAATGAGTTGATTGACAAAATGCGCAAAAGCGGTTTGTTTAACCCAAGTACCGTTCGTGCGAGCGGTTTGGAAGATGCGCCGCAGTTGAAAATCGACATCAACCGCTCTGCCGCAGCCGCACAAGGTATTTCGTTCTCTGACATCCGTACTGCTTTGGCTTCTTCTTTGGGTTCGTCTTATGTAAACGACTTCCCGAATCAAGGCCGTCTGCAACGCGTGATGGTACAAGCTGATGCGAGTGCCCGTATGCAGCCTGCCGATATTCTGAACCTGACTGTACCGAACAAATCCGGCGTTGCCGTACCGCTTTCTACCATTGCTACTGTTTCTTGGGTAAACGGTATGGAACAAAGCGTCCGCTTCAATGGTTATCCTGCAATGGAGCTTTCCGGCTCGCCTGTTAATGGCGTGTCTTCCGGTCAAGCCATGGCTGCGGTACAGCAAATGGTTGATGACATGGGCGGCGGTTACAGTCTGGAATGGGGCGGTCAGTCTCGTGAAGAGGCCAAAGGCGGCTCGCAAACTGTTGTGTTGTATGCATTGGCCGCTGCCGCTGTATTCTTGGTATTGGCTGCTTTGTACGAAAGCTGGTCTATCCCGTTGGCGGTTATCCTTGTGATTCCGTTGGGCTTGATTGGCGCGGCATTGGGCGTTACGGGTCGCAATATGTTTGAAGCGCTGCTGGGCAGTATTCCGGCATACGCCAACGATATCTACTTCCAAGTCGGTTTCGTTACGGTAATGGGTTTGAGTGCGAAAAATGCGATTTTGATTATCGAGTTTGCCAAAGACCTGCAAGCGCAAGGTAAGAGCGCGCTTGAAGCTGCGCTTGCCGCTGCACACCTGCGTTTCCGTCCGATTATCATGACTTCGTTCGCCTTCATCTTGGGCGAGGTACCGCTCTATGTTGCCAGCGGTGCCAGCTCCGCCAGCCAACGTGCGATTGGTACGACTGTGTTCTGGGGTATGTTGATTGGTACGATTCTGTCTGTGTTCCTTGTGCCTTTGTTCTATGTGGTTGTGCGCAAATTCTTTAAAGAAACTGCACACGAGCATGAGATGGCCGCCAAACACGCTGCTGAAGCCGGCATGATTGAAGACGGTAAACACGATTCAGACAAGCACTAAAGCAAAGGCCGTCTGAAAACTTTTCAGACGGCCTCAAAATGCTAAAGGATTCTAAAATGAAGAAGATTACATTCAAACCTGTACTGACTGCCGTTGCCGCCGCTGTGGCTTTGTCGGCCTGTACCATGATGCCGAAATATGAGCAGCCTCAAGTTGCTGTGGCCGATACGTTTAAATACGACACCGTTGACGACGGTATCCGTGCCGCTGAATTGGGTTGGCAAGATTACTTTGCCGATCCTCGCCTTCACCGCCTGATCGACATCGCATTGGAACGCAATACCGATTTGCGTACAGCCGCGCTGAATGCGGAAATCTACCGCAAACAGTACATGATTGCGCGTAATAACTTGTTGCCAACCGTCAATGCCAGCGGTACAGGTTCGCGTCAAGGCAGCTTGAGCGGCGGCAGCGTCAGCAGCCAATACAGCGTGGGTTTGGGCGCAGCCTCTTATGAACTTGACCTTTTCGGCCGTGTCCGCAGCACCAGCGAAGCCGCGTTGCAAGGTTATTTCAATGTGGCCGCCAACCGCGATGCCGCGCATCTGACCCTGATTTCTACCGTTGCCAAAGCCTACTTTAATGAACGCTACGCTGAAGAAACCATGGCATTGGCACAACGCGTATTGCAAACCCGTGAAGCGACTTACAAGCTTTCACAATTACGCCATAAGGCCGGCGTGATTTCCGCCGTTGATTTGCGCCAACAGGAAGCGCTGATTGAATCAGCCAAAGCCGATTACGCATCCGCGGTAAAAAACCGCGAGCAAGCGCGCAATTCCTTGGCTATGCTGATTAATCAACCTTTGCCCGAAGATTTGCCTGCCGGTTTGCCTTTGAGCAAGCAGTTCAAATTGACCAAACTGCCTGCCGGTTTGAGTTCGGATGTATTACTCAACCGTCCGGATATCCGTGCGGCCGAACACGCGCTCAAACAAGCGAATGCCAATATCGGTGCGGCACGTGCGGCCTTCTTCCCGCGCATCAGCCTGACCGGTTCTGTCGGTACCGCTTCCGGCGAGTTGAGCGGCCTGTTTAAGAGCGGCACAGGTATTTGGGCTTTTGCACCGTCCATCACCCTGCCTATCTTTGATTGGGGCACAAACAAAGCCAATCTTGACGTAGCCAAGCTGCGCCAACAGGCACAAATCGTTGCTTATGAAGCCGCTGTTCAATCTGCATTCAAAGACGTTTCCAATGCGTTGGTTGCGCGCGAACAGCTGGATAAAAGCTATGAAGCGTTGAGCAAGCAAAGCCGTGCCTACAACGACAGCCTGCGTCTCATCAGCCTGCGTTACAAACATGGTGTGTCCAGCGCATTGGATTTGCTGGATGCCGAACGCAGCAGTTACGGCGCAGAAACTGCTCTTTTGGCCAATCAGCTGACCCGTTTGGAAAACCTTGCCGACTTGTATAAAGCACTTGGCGGCGGTTTGAAACGCGAAACCAAAGCTGCCGAATAAGTTTTGCCGGCTAAAATCAAGAGGCCGTCTGAAACATTTGGGTTTCAGACGGCCTTTTTGTTAAACAGCGATTTCAAACTTTTAATTTCTCGCTTAAAGAACCGACATAGGCTGAGCGTTCGTTACGGCTGAGTTCGGGCTGGTGTGTGTTGAGCGAAGACCATTTGCGGTTGCTGCGCGCTTTGTTGAGTTCGCTTGGCAATTTGGCCGCATTCCATGGCGCTTTGCGTTCGTTTAGCTCGATATGCGATTGGGCAGCATGGCCGCGCGTTTGCAAGACGTGCAACAAATCCAGCGCGCGTGCGGCGAGCAGGGTAAGGGTTTCCGGATCGGTATGCAGGGTTTGTCGGCCGTTGATTTTGTCGGTGATGTCTTGGGCGTTGGGCAAAATGCCGCCCAACAGGCCGCCGATGGCCGTACCCAAACCAAGCGAGCCGCCAAGCGTGGCAATGTCCAAGCCTAGGCCGATGAGTGCGCCTGCGGTTGCGCCGGTACCGGTACGGATGCCGTAATGTTTGAGCAATTCGCTGTCAAACGGATCTTGTTTGAAGGCTTTGGGCATCCATGTGCTGTCGCTGCCGACTTCGTCATGATAGAAGCGGTAAAGTGTGAACAGACGTTGTTGCATTTGCCGCTCAAGTTGGCGGATTTCCGATTGCATGACTTCCAGAGTCGGGGCAGGGTCATCGTTTTCGGCAATTTCTTGGGTGAATGCGGCAGCATCCAGTAGAAAATCGGCAATTTCACGGCGCGCTTCCGTATCCAGCCGTTGCCACTCGCGACGGCGCATATTGATAAGGCGGTCGAGGATGTCGCGTTTCGGTAACATGGTGGCGAGGTTGTCCCACAATCGGATTTCGCCTTCAAAGTCAAACGCAACGGTATCGAAACCGGCGTAAACATGCAGGGCACGGCGGGCGAGCATATTGGTCCAAGCGGTCAGGTCTTGATTTTGAGTGAAGTTGAACACGGGCATGATGGGCTTGGCGCACCAAGACAAAATGGTCAGCTCGTCTTTGTATTTGTTAAGGACGGGCTCCCGCGCATCGATGACATACATGGCCATGTCGCTTTGCATGACTTGGCGCAGCACTTTGGCCTCTTGGTTGAATTCGTGATGCGCTTCATGGTTGTTGAGGAATTGCTGAATGCGCTCGATGCCGTCATCGCGTGCGGATGTGTGGGTTTCCAGCCAGTCCAATACGCCACCGGCATCTTCAAGGCCAGGTGTGTCGTAGAGATAAACTAGGCTGTCGTCACCGTCGTTGATGAGGGCTTCTTCGACATGGCGCGTGGTCGATGGCGCATTTTTTACTTCGCCGAAGGTACTGTCGCGCAAAAGCGTGCGTAAGAGTGAGGTTTTGCCTGTGTTGGTATGGCCGACGACGGCAAGGGAAAGTGGGGTGGTCATGGTCGTGGGTTGGGACGGATATGGGCTATGAATGTGTGAGTATGGGGCTGTTTGCCTGCAGTGGCAATATGTGTTCCAGACGGCCTTAAATTTTTTATATATGGGCGAAAATAGCCAGAAAAAGAGGGGAATGGCGGATTTGTTGTTTTTTAGCAAAATACTTGAAAATAGATAGGAAAACAGTTGACAGACGGGTAGAAGGCTAGGATAATTCGCGCCGTTGAGTTGCTTGATGCAGCTTGATTTTTCTCCTCTATTTCTCCTTTGTAGACTTGGCGCATATCGAAACGGTATGCGCATTTTTTTGTCTATGTTGAAACATGATTACATTTAAGTTCTGTAAATTGGATAATTAAGAAACTTTACAAGAAAAATACTTGCACGGTTGAAGCTCTTGTTGCATAATTCGTTTCGTTAGCTGGTTCGAGTAGTCAGTTAATAGTTTCTCCTCTATTTCTCCTTTGTAGACTTGGCACACATTCTGTCGGATGTGTGCATTTTTTTTTGCCTATTTAAAATAAAGGCCGTCTGAATGTTGTAATCTTTCAGACGGCCTTTGTTGGTTAAATGGAATTAGATGTCTAATACTACTTCTTCTTTGACTTCTTCCATAACAACATAGCTGCGGCTTTCGGCTGCTGCCGGCAGTTGCAGCAGGATATTGCCGAGCATATCGCGATAGGCGGACATATTGGGCAGGCGGACTTTGATGAGGTAGTCGTATTCGCCGGAGACCAAGTGGCATTCCAAAATTTGCGGAATCTTCAGCACTTCGCGTTTGAAGTCTTCAAAAATATTGCCGGATTTGGAACGCAGTTTCAGTTCGACAAAGACCAAGAGGCTTTGACCTAAGGCATGAGGATTCAGATGGGCGTGATAGCCGGTGATGAGGTTGTCGCGTTCCAAGCGGCGGACGCGTTCGGTTACCGGCGTGGTAGATAGGCCGACTTTTTCAGCCAATTCGGTCATGGGGATGCGTGCGTTTTGTTGCAGGAGCTTGAGAATTTTTAAGTCGGTTTTGTCGAGTTCTTTCATGGCTTTGATGCTTGTCGTTTTCAATTTGGATGACATCATAACCTTAAAACAGGCTCAGAAGAAGCATAAATCCTTAAAGGTAAGGCGAAAGGAAGATATTAATCTTGTGTATTTCATGGAATCCTGTATGGTTTTTGACCTATAATATTCGCTTCAAAGTAATAGGGCAGGCCGTCTGAAACGGATGCCGATAAGAGGAATACATTATGCGTCCGCTCAATGCGCAAATCCGTTTGGATAATTTACGTCAAAATTATCGTTTTCTCAAAGAGTTGCACGGCAATAAATTGTTGGCTGTGATTAAGGCCGATGCTTACGGGCATGGTGCGGTCAGATGTGCACATGCGTTGGCGGATATTGCCGACGGTTTTGCGGTGGCAACGGTAGATGAAGGCGTGGAATTGCGTCAAAACGGCATTAAAAATCCGATTGTTTTATTGGAAGGCGTGTTTGAGGCTGCAGAGTATGCGGATGTTGACCGTTATGATTTGTGGCCGGCAATCGGCAGCCAATGGCAGCTGGAGGCGTTTGCACATCATGAGTGGCAACGTCCGACAACCGTATGGCTGAAAATGGACTCTGGTATGCACCGTGCCGGTTTCTTTCCGCATAACTATGCCGCCGCCTATACGGCATTGAAACAATCCGAATCGGTTGAAAACATTGTGAAATTCAGCCATTTTGCCTGCGCGGACGAACCGGAAAACGGCATGACCGAAATGCAGCTTGAAGCATTTGATTTGGCTTGCGAGGGTTTGGAAGGCGAAGAGAGCTTGGCCAATTCCGCTGCGATTTTGAACGTGCCTGAAGCGCGCCGCGATTGGGGTCGTGCCGGTCTGGCCTTGTATGGTATTTCGCCTTTCGGCGGCGTGGATGAGCGTTTGAAACCTGTTATGCGTCTGACTTCCCGCGTTTTCGGCGAGCGTGTGTTGCAGCCGCATTCTCCGATTGGTTACGGCGCAACGTTCTACACCAGCAAATCCACCCGTGTCGGTTTGATTGCCTGCGGCTATGCCGACGGTTATCCGCGTCGCGCTTCCACTAATTCTCCGGTCGCCATCGATGGCAAACGTAGCCGCATTATCGGCAGGGTGTCTATGGATATGATTACGGTTGAGCTGGAAGCCTCGAAAGAGGGCTTGGGTGCGGAAGTCGAGCTTTGGGGCGATGTGATTAATATTAATGAAGTTTCCGAAGTTGCCGGTATGATTCCGTACGAAATCCTCTGCAATATTAAACGTGCGAAGTTTACTTATATCGAGTAAGTAGTCAAAGATCAGGCCGTCTGAAATGTGTTTTCAGACGGCCTGAGACCTTTGCAAAAATAGTCTATTAACGAAATTTGACGCATAAAAATGCGCCAAAAAATTTTCAATTGACTAAAACCCTCCTAATATTGAGCAAAAAGTAGGAAAAATCAGAAAGGTTTTGCATTTTGAAAATGAGATTGAGCATAAAATTTTAGTAACCTATGTTATTGCAAAGGTCTCGGCCTTTTTTTATCTGCAATTAAAACGATTCGTCAGCGCGTAAATAACGCCATTTGCCCGGCGGCAGTCGGCCGAGTTTAACCTTGCCCATACGGATGCGTTTCAAACCGACGACGCGCAGGCCGACCAGTTCGCACATGCGGCGGATTTGGCGTTTTTTGCCTTGTCGCAAAATAAAGCGCAACTGGTCTTCGTTTTGCCATTCGACTTTGGCGGGGCGCAACTTTTCTCCGTCCAAACTCAAGCCGTGGTTGAGCAGGGCGAGGCCTTTGTCGTCCAGTTTGCCGCGGACGCGGACGAGGTATTCTTTTTCGCTGCTGCTGTTTTCGCCAATCAGTTGTTTGGCAATGCGGCCGTCTTGAGTGAGTACCAACAATCCGACGGAGTCGATATCCAGGCGGCCGGCAGGGGCCAAGCCGAATTTGTGTTTTTCACTGAAAGGGATACGGCTATCGTCGCCTTCCCAATGGTTTTCGGCGGTAATGAGTTCGGCGGCGGACTTATAGCCTTTTTCTGCTTGCGCGCTGACGTAGCCGACGGGTTTGTTCAGCAGGATGGTTACGCGCGCTGCTTGTTTTTCATGGGCTTGTTTGTTGAGGTCGATGCGGTCGCGCTCGGTGACTTTTTGACCGAGTACGGCGGTTTGGCCGTTGACTTTGACCCAGCCTTGCTCAATGTAGCTGTCTGCCTCGCGGCGCGAGCATAAGCCCAATTGTGCCATGCGTTTGGAGAGGCGCATGGTTTCGGAATCGTTGTTTTGCATGGTATGGCAATATAGAGAAATGGGAATGTCGGATTATAGCATTGACCGTTTGTTAGGCCGTCTGAAAACTGAAGATTTGGGTTTTCAGACGGCCTTTCATTTGCGATATGCTAAGAAATTTTTAGTTTTAAAGTAAAAACTAAAGGGTGTATTGTCTGTTTGTGTTAACCTTACGGACGAACTAATCATTTTGTTTTCAGTCGAATTTGAGTTGAAATGACATTTCACTCATTAAATCATGAAGACTATAATGACTGGTCTTTCTGAAGCGCATTAAGGCAGTTTGTCGCTAAAGCAAGCCTTTGTGCATCACGTTTTAAGGATAAATTAATGAAATCGCTCAAATCATTTTTGATCTGGGGCATCGTGGTTTTGGTAGGCTTGGCCTCCTTTACTACTTTAGCTCTCAGCCGTGGAGAGCAGGTCAGTGCGATTTGGATGGTTACGGCCGCCATTTCGGTATACTGCATTGCCTACCGTTTTTACAGTCTTTACATTGCCAACCGTGTGATGCAGCTTGATCCTAACCGTCTGACTCCGGCAGAACGCCACAATGACGGCTTGGACTATGTGCCGACACATAAAGGCGTACTGTTCGGCCACCACTTTGCCGCTATTGCCGGCGCAGGCCCTTTGGTTGGTCCGGTATTGGCAGCGCAAATGGGTTATTTGCCCGGTACTTTGTGGATTATCTTCGGCGTGGTGTTTGCCGGTGCCGTACAGGACATGATGGTACTGTTTGTTTCTATGCGCCGTGACGGTAAGTCTTTGGGCGATATCGTGAAACAAGAACTCGGTACCTTCCCAGGCGTGATTGCATCCATCGGTATTTTGATGATTATGGTCATCATCATGGCGGTGTTGGCGCTGATTGTTGTGAAAGCATTGGTTCACAGCCCTTGGGGTACGTTCACCATCGCAGCAACCATGCCGATTGCCCTGTTTATGGGTATCTACACCCGTTATATCCGTCCGGGCAAAATTGGTGAGATTTCCATCGTCGGTTTTATTTTGCTGATGTTGGCTGTGATTTATGGTGAAGATGTTGCCAATAGCTCCTTTGGTCACTGGTTCGACCTTGACGGCATTCAGCTGACTTGGGCGATTATGATTTACGGTTTCGTGGCTTCCGTATTGCCGGTTTGGCTCTTGCTGACTCCGCGCGACTATCTGTCTACCTTCCTGAAAATTGGTACGATTGCAGCTTTGGCTTTGGGTATCGTTATTGTTAACCCGACTCTGCAAATGCCTGCAGTTACCCACTTTATCGATGGTTCAGGCCCGGTATTCTCCGGTGCATTGTTCCCATTCTTGTTCATTACCATTGCTTGTGGTGCGGTTTCAGGCTTCCATGCGCTGATTTCTTCCGGTACCACCCCCAAAATGCTGGAAAACGAAACCCACGTCCGCATGATCGGTTATGGTGGCATGATTATGGAAAGCTTTGTGGCCATTATGGCTCTGGCTGCCGCCGCTTCGCTTGATCCAGGCGTGTACTTCGCGATGAACAGCCCGGCCGCGCTGATTGGTACGGATGCCAATACTGCTGCCGAAGTCATCACCACTAAACTGAACTTCCCTGTTGATGCCGCAACCTTGTTGCACACTGCTAAAGAAGTGGGCGAAAACACCATTCTGTCTCGTGCAGGTGGCGCACCAACCCTTGCAGTCGGTATGGCACACATCATGAGCCGTCTGATTCCGGGTGAAGCCATGATGGCGTTCTGGTATCACTTTGCCTTGCTATTTGAAGCCTTGTTCATCTTGACTGCGGTTGATGCCGGTACACGTGTTGCCCGTTTCATGATTCAAGACTTGGGCAGTATCTTCTACAAACCATTCGGTAACACCGACTCTATCCCTGCCAACTTGGTTGCAACATTCTTGGCCGTGGCATTGTGGGGTTACTTCCTCTATACCGGCGTAACCGACCCTCTGGGTGGTATCAATTCGCTCTGGCCGTTGTTCGGTATCGCCAACCAAATGCTTGCAGGCGTAGCGTTGATTATGTGTACCGTCGTATTGGTGAAAATGAAACGCGACCGCTATGTTTGGGTAACTTTGGTTCCTGCTGTCGGCGTATTGTTTGTAACCTGCTATGCCGGTTTGCAAAAACTGTTCCACAGCGACCCACGCGTCAGCTTCTTGGCTCATGCAGGCAAATACCGCGATGCCTTGGCCTCAGGCGAAGTCCTTGCCCCAGCTAAAGACATTGGCGAAATGTCACAAATCATCTTCAACGACCAAATCAATGCCGGTCTGACCGCTTTGTTCCTGGCAGTTGTCGTGATTGTCGCCGTGTACGGTTTCCGTACTGCCATGAAAGCCCGTAAAGTCGGCTGGCCAACTGCTAAAGAAATTCCAGCAGTGTACCGCGACGGTAAACAGCCGGAGGCTCAGAGTGAAGCATAAGCTCGCATCTTGGTGGAAAACCATCAAGCTGACAGCAAACTTGATGGCCGGTGTCCCAGATTATGAAAACTACGTTGCCCGCCAGCGCAGACATAATCCCAACGCGCCGGTCATGACTGAGCTGCAATTTCAAGACTACTGCCGCAAACGCCGTTGCGGAGGCAACGGCGGACGCTGTTGTTAATTAAGGCATAAAAAGGCCGTCTGAAAATATTTTCAGACGGCCTTTCATTATAGAATATCAATAAACATCAAAAACTTTTTCTTGTCATCAATACTTAATCGAACAACTTGTCGATATTTACTCTTCTTCGAGTAGTACCAGCGGACGCTGTATTTTTCTGAGTTCTTCCACCTCGTCTAACAGCCGCATAATCAGTCCCAATGCGGGAATGCCGGCCTCAAAATCACGGCTTAAGCGTTGTGCGCGACGGATGCGGGCAAGATGAAAACCACTGAAGGTGCTTTTTTCGGGCACACCATCGATGCTGATGATGTCTTCTGCTATAAGTTCCAACAGCCAATCGCGACGGCAGCGGCTGGCGGCAACGATTTCTTCAAAAGTAAGGGTAATATCGGAGGACTGAATCATAATTTATCCTTTCTCTTATGCTTGTTTTGCGGCAAAGTGTTCGGCCAATTTTTCCCATGCGGCACGGTCGGCTTCGCTCTCTACTGGCGGAACATTAATGCGGATATTAAGATAAAGGTCTCCGGCTTCTTTTGCAGGAATACCTTTGCCTTTAAGGCGGATGCTTTTACCGCTTTGGCTGTTGGCAGGCAGATTGACCTGTAAGCGGCCTGAAGCGGTAGGGACGATGATTTTGCCGCCCAATACGGCTTCCCAAGGTTTGACATCTATTGTTTGATATACGTCTTTCCTGTTTTTGACATATAAATCAGGTTGGTCGTGGAACTTGATTTTTAAGTACAAGTCACCGTTTTCCCCGCCGTTGTATCCCGGCAAACCTTGACCGGCCAAACGGATTTGTTGGCCTTCTGCAATGCCTTTGGGGATTTTGACGTTGAGGGTTTTATTTTGATAAACCGCACGTCCGTATTCGTCTAGAGTCGGCACATTCAAAGTCATGCTACGTTCTGCGCCAACATACGCTGCGTAAATATCAATACTCAATTCAGCATGTTGATCCTCGCCTTTTATTGGGCCGCGGGGTTGCTCGGAACGAGTGTGGGATTGGCGGAATGATGAAAACAGATCTTCAAAATTGAAGTCTCCCGCTCCGAACGGTTCGCCTTCATGACGTTCATAGTGGAAGCCGCCACCGTTAAATCCATTGCCAAACGGATTGCCGCCTTGACCGAACGGATTTCCTCCGGCGCTGCGTCCGTAAGGATTAGCCAACATTTCATCGTATTCAGCCCGCTTTTCTTTGTCGGAAAGCGTTTCGTAGGCACGGTTGATTTCTACCGTACGTTCGGCTGCGTCAGGTTCTTTGCTGACATCGGGGTGGTATTTGCGCACCAGTTTTCGGTAGGCTTTTTTGATTTCGGCCTCATCCGCATCTTTGGCAACGCCCAGTATTTCATAATAGTTTTTTTCTGCCATGTTATTCCTTTGACTGCTCATATACAAAATTCTTATGGTTTTAATAATTGAGGGTAGATATTCTAAAATCAAGGGCGTTAGAAATAAAATTCTCTATTTTTGACAATGATTAATGGATAATTTATTTCTTTGTTTCTAGAGAAATAGAAAATATAAAGGCCGTCTGAAATACGGTTTTTCAGACGGCCTTTATCAAATTGGGGTTTTATTTGTCTTGAGCGTTTTTTTGTTCGTTAACAATCCATTGGGCAATATCTGAACCTAAGACTTTAGAAGTGCGGTTCAAGACTGCACAAGAGCTTTTATAAACACCAAGCATGCCACCGGAAGAATTGCGGGTGAAGGTTTTTTTATTGACTTCTTCGCCGTCAACATACAAAGTGGCAACGGCTGTAATACTTTTGGCATGGCCGACAAAGGCTACGCCTGCGCTCATGGCGGAAGTGATGGAGATATTTGCGTATGTTCCTTGTTTTTTACCGTCACGGACAATAGTTACATTGCTTTTGGCTGCAGTTTCTTGCAAAGATTTGGACATGACGTTGCCAATTTGTAAACACTCGGAAACGATACGGGTATCGATTTCTTCTGCATGACGGTAAGGAATACTTTCATCAATATGGACATCTGCACTGGCAAATGCAGATGCAAACAAGAGTGCGGTTGCAAGGATGCGGTTAGGAGACATAGTAGGGCACCTAAAATAGAATGTTAAAAAGAGTTGTCATTGTATAATGGCGTTTTCACTCAATCAACATAAGTTAATTTGGTCAATGCTTTGTTGAGATGGGTGTTATGGTAAGACAAATCAAAAGGCCGTCTGAAATAAAGTTATTTCAGACGGCCTTTTGATTGAGGTATTAATTTGTTCTGGTCAAATAAGGCAGGGGATCGACTGCTTTGCCGTTTAGACGTACTTCAAAATGCAGTTTGACGCTGTCTGAATCGCTGTTGCCCATGGTGGCGATAACTTGGCCTGCTTGGACTTTTTGATCTTTTTGTACCAAAAGCGTGTCGTTGTGGGCGTAGGCGGTAATGGTGTAGTCATTGTGGCTGATCAAAATCAGCTTGCCGTAGCCGCGGACTTCTTCGCCAACGTAGATAACGGTACCGGCTGCGGCGGAACGGATTTGTTGGCCTTGTGTGCCTGCAATATCTATGCCTTTGCTGGTTGTGCCGTTGTAGCGTTGGATAATGGAGGATGAAGCGTTATCGGTCGGCCATTGCAGGTTCAATCGGTTGATCGGGGTAACGGCAGTAGTTTGGCGTTGCTGCGTTGCAGTGCTGCGTGGGGCAACATGACGGCGGACGCGCAATACTTGGCCGACTTCGATTTGTGAGGAGTTAGGAAGATTATTCCAGGCAACCAGCGTGTTGACATTTTGTCCGTAGCGTTTGGCGATTTGGGTCAGGGTATCGCCAGGGCGGACTTTGTAGTAGCCGTCAGGTACGGCACGGTTGGAAGAGGTATTGTTGCCGGCGCAGGCTGCCAAGATGGCAATGACGCTGATGAGTGCCAGACGTTTTAAGGCTGTCTGAAAGGTGGAAATAAAGTTTGTATTCATGGGATATTTCAAAATGTATCGTTATGCTGTGTATGATAGATAGGAAGAGTGAAAAAAGGTTCACTCAAAAGGCATGGGGTAAAATGCAGAAAGGCAGTATATTAACATTGAAAATTTGTGGATATGGCGGTATATTTTTTTATCATTTTGATGATAAAGGATTTTTTTATTAAGGTAAAAGAAAGTGAAAGTTTTTTCAGACGGCATTGAATAAGGCAATAAAAATCCCCTGCCGGGATAAACGGGCAGGGGATTTTTGTCTCATTGAACTTATTTGTTCAATTCGTTAGCCAGATACAGCCAGGTTTCAATGACGGTATCAGGGTTGAGCGATACGCTCTCGATACCTTCTTCAACCAGCCATTTGGCAAAGTCCGGATGGTCTGATGGTCCTTGACCGCAAATACCGATGTATTTGTTTTGTTTTAGGCAGGCAGAGATTGCCAAGTGCAACATCACTTTAACGGCAGGGTTGCGCTCGTCGAAGGAGTCGGATACCAAACCGCTGTCACGGTCGAGGCCGAGGGTCAGCTGGGTCATGTCGTTGGAGCCGATGGAGAAGCCGTCGAAGTATTGCAGGAATTGTTCTGCCAATACAGCGTTGCTTGGCAACTCGCACATCATGATCAGGCGCAGGCCGTTTTTGCCGCGTTCCAAACCGTTTTCTTTCAGGGCTTTAACAACAGCTTCTGCTTCACCCAAAGTACGAACGAATGGAATCATGATTTCGACGTTGGTCAAACCCATTTCATCGCGAACGCGTTTCAAGGCTTTGCACTCGAGTGCGAAGCAGTCTTTGAAGTTATCAGCCACATAACGTGCTGCACCACGGAAGCCCAACATTGGGTTTTCTTCGTGTGGTTCGTAGATGCTGCCACCCACCAAGTTAGCGTACTCGTTGGATTTGAAGTCAGACATACGGACGATGGTTTTGCGTGGATAAACCGAAGCAGCCAAAGTTGCCACACCTTCTGCGATTTTATCGACATAGAAGTCAACAGGAGAGGCGTAGCCGGCGATGCGGCGGGTAATTTCAGCTTTCAACTCGTCGTCTTGTTTGTCAAATTCCAACAAGGCTTTAGGGTGGATACCGATTTGACGGTTGATGATGAATTCCATACGCGCCAAGCCGATACCTTCGCTAGGCAGGTTGGTGAAGCTGAATGCCAATTCAGGGTTACCAACGTTCATCATTACTTTTACAGGCGCTTTAGGCATATTGTCCAAAGCAACATCGGTAATTTGTACGTCCAGCAAGCCGGAGTAGATGAAGCCGGTATCGCCTTCGGCACAAGATACGGTAACTTCTTGACCTTCAGACAGCAGATCGGTAGCGTCGCCACAACCTACAACAGCCGGAATACCCAATTCACGCGCGATAATCGCTGCGTGGCAGGTACGGCCGCCACGGTTGGTCACGATGGCAGAAGCACGTTTCATTACCGGTTCCCAATCCGGGTCGGTCATGTCGGTAACGAGTACGTCGCCTGCTTCAACGGAATCCATTTCGGAAGCATCTTTCACCAAGCGAACTTTACCTTGGCCAACTTTTTGACCGATGGCTCGGCCTTCGCACAAGACCACTTTTTCGCCGTTGATAGAGAAGCGGCGCAGGTTGCGGCTGCCGTCTTCTTGGGATTTCACGGTTTCAGGGCGTGCTTGCAGGATGTAGAGTTTGCCATCCAAGCCGTCGCGGCCCCATTCGATGTCCATTGGGCGGCCGTAGTGTTTTTCGATGGTCAGCGCGTAATGAGCCAACTCGGTTACTTCGGCGTCGGTAATGGAGAAGCGTTGACGGTCTTCTGCAGGTACATCAACGTTGGTTACAGATTTACCGGCTTCGGCTTTGTCGGTAAAGATCATTTTGATTTGTTTCGAACCCATGGTTTTGCGCAGGATAGCCGGTTTGCCTGCTTTCAAAGTAGGTTTGAATACATAGAATTCGTCAGGGTTTACCGCGCCTTGTACGACGTTTTCACCCAGACCGTAAGAAGAGGTAACGAAAACGACTTGGTCGTAACCGGATTCGGTATCGATGGTAAACATCACACCGGAAGCACCGCTGTCAGAACGCACCATGCGTTGTACGCCGGCAGAAAGGGCAACGATGTCGTGTTCGAAGCCTTTGTGGACACGGTAAGAAATGGCACGGTCGTTGTACAGGGAAGCGAATACATGGCGCATTGCTTCTTTAACGTTATCCAAGCCGTTGATGTTCAGGAAGGTTTCTTGTTGGCCGGCGAAAGAAGCGTCCGGCAAGTCTTCTGCTGTTGCGGAAGAACGTACGGCAACGGAGATGTCCGCACCGCCGGCATCGGCAACCATTTTGTTCCAAGCTGTTTCGATTTCAGCATCCAGCTGTTCAGGGAACGGGGTATCCAAAATCCATTGACGGATTTCTTTACCCACGCGTGCCAATTCGGCAACGTCTTCAACATCCAGTTGTTTCAGGGCTTCGGAAATACGCTCGCTCAGACCATTGTGAGCCAGGAAAGCACGATAAGCTTCGGCTGTGGTTGCAAAACCGCCGGGAACGCGCACGCCTTTTTCAGTCAGTTGGCTGATCATTTCGCCCAAAGAGGCATTTTTACCGCCCACTCGCTCAACGTCAGTCATACGCAGGTTTTCAAACCAAATAACGTAGTTTTCGGCCATTTGTGTGTCCAATCCAATCCAAAAATGTTAAAAAAGAAACAAATCCGCCTGCTTATTGTAGCCATTCGTTTGATGGCTGTCATGTGTTTTATCTTTTTAAAAATCACAAATTCGTCTGTGATATTGTGCTTTTCAGACGTGTAGCCTTCTGAAATATGAATATCAGATTCATGTTTTCACGTGTTATCTTCTTGTTAAATATGGAAAACAAAATAAGTTAATAAATTTAAGAATCGAAATTTATTTTGCAAACTTAGAATAAAATTCTAATAAATATAAAAAAATAAAATTTTGCGCCAATTTAAAATTTGTTCAAATTTGTTGTAATCCTGTGTAATCTACTGGGAATTGCTTTATTGCAAAGGCTGTAACTGCTATGATTGCCGTCTAAAACGTTACCCTCTGAAGGATTCATTATGACTGCTCCACGCCAAGTCTTCTATATTTCCGACCGCACCGGTCTGACCGCCGAAAATATCGGTGAAGCCCTGTTGAACCAATTCGGCAATGTCGAGTTCAAGCGCCATGTTTATCCATTTATCGATACGTCTGAAAAAGCGTTGGCTGTAGTGGATGAGGTCAATAAGACAGCCGAACAGTTTGGCGATCGTCCGATTGCTTTTGTCAGCGTGGTAAATGATGCAATCCGTGAAATCATCAAAAAATCCAATGCATTCCATATTGATTTCTTTGAAACGTTCTTGGGTTTGCTGGAAAAAGAATTGAATGTTGAAGCAACGATTGCCGAGCGAGGCCATCATAGTATCGGCAATACCAAGCGTTACGATGCGCGTATGGAAGCAGTGAATTTCTCGCTCAACCATGATGACGGTGTCAGCGATAAAAACCTGCAGGAAGCGGATGTGATTTTGATGGGCGTATCCCGTTCGGGCAAAACGCCAACCTGTCTCTATCTGGCTCTGCAATACGGTATCCGCGCCGCAAACTATCCATTGATTCCCGATGATTTGGAATCAACCGATTTGCCGCGTATGGTCAAACCTTATAAAGACAAGCTGTTCGGCTTGACCATTCAGCCCGAGCGTCTGCAGGCTATCCGTCAGGAACGCCGTCCTAATTCGACCTATGCCAAAATCGATACTTGCCGCAGCGAGATTGCCGATGCGCAAAATATGTTCAAACGCCACGGAGTGCCGTTTACCAATACAACGGATAAATCTGTGGAAGAACTCGCCGTTCATATCTTGCAGGCTTGCAAGCTGAAACGCCGTTTCTAAATGAAATGATAAAAGGCCGTCTGAAACTTCAGACGGCCTTTTTTTATTTTGTATATTAAGTCTTAGGCAGGGTGACACCGGTTTGCCCCATGTATTTGCCGTTGCGGTCTTTGTATGAAGTTTCGCAGACTTCATCGCTTTCAAAGAATAAAACTTGAGCCACGCCTTCGCCTGCATAAATTTTGGCAGGCAGGGGGTGGTATTGGAAAACTCAAGCGTAACGTAGCCTTCCCACTCAGGCTCGAACGGGGTAACGTTGACGATGATGCCGCAGCGTGCGTAAGTGGATTTGCCCAGGCAGACGGTCAGGACGTTGCGCGGGATGCGGAAATATTCGACTGTGCGCGCCAGTGCAAAGGAGTTGGGCGGAATGATGCAGCAGTCGTCTTCGACGGTAACGAAGTTTTTCGGGTCGAAGTTTTTCGGGTCGACGATGGTGCTGTTGATATTGGTGAAGATTTTAAATTCATTGGCGCAACGGATGTCGTAGCCGTAGCTGGATGTGCCGTAGGAAATGATGCGTTGGCCGTTGGCCTCTTTGATTTGGTTGGGCTCGAACGGCTCAATCATGCCGTGTTCTTCGGCCATGCGGCGTATCCATTTGTCGGATTTAATGCTCATGGTGGTTGTCCTGGGGTAAGGGTTGTTTGGAAATTTTTTGAAATCAACACAACAGCCTTTAGGCAGGCTTGTTAATTGATGTTTCAGACGGCCTGAAATATGGATAAGGCCGTCTGAAAGGCTGTTTATTTGGTTTTGGAAGCAGATTTTTTAGGCAGTTTGACTTCTTTAATCATACCGTCTTCGCATTTCATGATGAAGACGGGCGTGCCGTTTTGAGAGGCGGTAAAGTTTCCGTGTGCCTTGCCTTTTTTGAACATGCCTTCCAGCGTCATATTGCGTAATTTGGCGCTATTGGAGGAGAAAGGTTCGATAAAGGTTTCGCGGTTGCCTGAAACGGTATATGCGCCTTTGCCGTCAAATTTGCCGTTTTTAAATGAGCCGACATAGCTGCGGCCGTCTTGGCATTTCCATGTGCCTTTGCCGGACGGTTTGCCGTCTTTGCCGACATCGCCATCATAAGCGCAACCTTTTTCCTGATAAGGATTGATGGTTTCGGCAATGGCAGGCGTACCCAGCATGAAGGCGATAGGGAGTAGGGCGAGGTATTTCATCATTATTATTCCTTTTGGTAGGCAGTTTCAGACGGCCTGATATTGGGATTCAAAAGTCAGCAGGGTTTCAGCAATACGGCGTGGCAATATGGCTAAAGCGTGTTCGCGCATGGGGGTAGGGATACCGTAGTAGGCTTCGGCAATACTGCCGGTAATGGCCGCCAAGGTATCGCTGTCTCCCCCAGGGAAACTGCCAGTCGGATGGCGTGTTCAAAATCATCACTTTCAAGAAAGGCGGTAATCGCTTGAGGTACGGTTTCCTGACAACTTTCGTTGAAATGATAATGCGGGCGGATTTGGTCGCAACTTTGGCTTAAGTCGTAGCCGAATTGTCGTGTAATGTTTTCTTTGATTTGCGCTTTGCCTATACCGGTACGCGCCCAAAAGATGGCGGCAGCTACAGCTTGTGCACCTTTAATGCCTTCCGGATGGTTGTGCGTTACGGCGGCGGATTGTTCGGCAAAATGCAGGGTTTCTTTCAATGTGGCAAATGCCCAGCCAACGGCAGAAACACGCATGGCCGAGCCGTTGCCCCAGCTATTATAAGGTTCTGGATCTTTCCATTCTATCCATTGTGAAAAGCGGCCGCCATATGCGCCTTTAGGGCAGGGATATGCCCTACACCAGCCTTGTAAAATAGAGGCTAAATTATCGTTACAGCCTTGTAAAACCCAGTCGGCAATGGCAACAGTGCAAATCGTGTCATCGGTAAAGTCGCTGTCGGGGCTGAAAATATCGAAATCGGTATGACGGCAGTTGTCAAACTCGAATCGTGATCCGGCGATATCGCCAATGACTGCGCCCAACATCATGACATCCTTTCTGATACTTCTATTTATATTTCAGACGGCCTTTGATATTTCCCAATCAAAAGGCCGTCTGAAAAATTATTCTTGCCAGCCGCCCAAATAAGAAACCAGTTCTTCCAACATGGTGCTGATGGCTTCGGTCATCAGGATTTGCGAGGCAAAGGCGAGGCTGGCGGCATCATCGCCGTTGCTTTCGGCTTCTTCTTGCAAAACGTCCAGATACTGGATGCGTTTGAGTGTAAAGTCTTGAGTGAGGATGAACGCAATTTGTTCGCGCCATACTAAGCCGAGTTGGGTAACGGTTTTGCCGTTTTTAACGTGTTGTACCACTTCGTCGGCGGTCAGGTCTTGTTTGGAAACTTTGACGACCGGAACAACATCGCCGACGCCTTTGAGTTCGCAATCACTGTCCAATTCAAAACCGCCCTCACAGTGGCCTTGCAGTAGCCAGCTGGTCATCAGGGAAGAGGGCGATTGTTTGGTGTTGGGCAGGGCTGCTTCAAGACCGCCCAAGGCTTCGCGCAGTTTGGTCAGGATATTTTCCGCTTTGGCAGATGCGGCATTGTTGACCAAAAGATAACCATGGCGCGTGTCGAAAATCGCCTGTGTGCGGCTGCTGCGCGTAAAGGCACGGGGCAGCAGGTCGTCAGTAATCTGTTCTTTCAGCTCTTGTTTTTCCTTGCGGCCGACATTGCGCGCTTCGTTGTTTTGGATTTCCAAAACCTTTTCATCCAAAATATCGCGGATCACGCCGGCAGGCAGGACTTTTTCTTCTTTTTTCAAAGCAACGCGCCAAGTGTAATCGGCAGGAAAAACCAGCTCGGGCGAAAAGGAAACCGGCGTGACAAAGCCTTCGCTAAACCAGTCCAAACCCTGACAATGGGCAAATTCGGATTGCGCCAATTTGTCGGCAAGGACTTCCAATTCGGGCAACTTGTCTTTGTTGAGCGGATAAAAACTGATTTGCTTAAACCACATGGCGAGTTTTCCTTTTTATTAAAACCGGCATTATACAGGGAAAATAACATACGGAAATCGGCAGTATCTTTAAAAATGCAGTAAAGGCGTTGACAGAAGAAAAGGGTTTCTGTATAGTTCGCGCTTCGGTTACGCGCCCATCGTCTAGAGGCCTAGGACACTGCCCTTTCACGGCGGCAACCGGGGTTCGAATCCCCGTGGGCGTGCCAAAATTCTTAAAAAACGCTCCTGCTTTTTGCAGGGGCGTTTTTTGTTTTCAGACGGCCTGTCGTTGTGAAAATATCTTTAAATTGGTTTACAATAATGCCATTCTGAATCTTAACGAGAGAAAACAATGTTAGACATCCAATTGCTCCGCAGCAATACCGCCGCAGTTGCCGAACGTTTGGCCGCACGCGGTTATGAGTTTGATACCGCGCGTTTCAACGCTTTGGAAGAGCAACGCAAAGCCGTTCAAGTGAAAACAGAAGAGTTGCAGGCTTCACGAAACAGTATTTCCAAACAAATCGGCGCGTTGAAAGGCCAAGGCAAACACGAAGAGGCTCAAGCTGCAATGGATCAGGTTGCTCAAATCAAAGTGGATTTGGAGCAGGCTGCCGCTGATTTGGATGCTGTTCAGAAAGAATTGGACGCATGGTTGTTGACCATTCCGAACCTGCCGCACGAAAGCGTACCTGCGGGTAAAGATGAAACGGAAAACGTTGAGGTCCGCAAAGTCGGCACGCCGCGCGAATTTGACTTTGAAATCAAAGACCATGTTGATTTGGGCGAGCCTTTGGGCTTGGATTTTGAAGGCGGTGCGAAACTGTCAGGCGCGCGCTTTACCGTGATGAAAGGCCAAATCGCCCGTTTGCATCGCGCCTTGGCTCAGTTCATGCTGGATACGCACACGCTGAAACACGGCTATACCGAACATTACACGCCTTACATTGTGGACGACACCACCCTGCAAGGTACAGGCCAGCTGCCTAAATTTGCAGAAGATTTGTTCCACGTTACCCGCGGCGGTGATGAGAGTAAGAAAACGCAATATCTGATTCCGACCGCAGAAGTGACACTGACCAATACTGTTGCCGACAGCATCGTGGCCGGCAGTGATTTGCCGTTGAAATTAACTGCGCATTCCCCATGTTTCCGCTCCGAAGCGGGCGCATACGGTAAAGACGTGCGCGGTCTAATTCGCCAACACCAATTCGACAAAGTGGAAATGGTGCAAATCGTTCACCCGGAAAAATCATACGAAGCGCTGGAAGAAATGGTTGGACACGCTGAAAATATTTTGAAAGCGTTGGAACTGCCATACCGCGTGATCACTTTGTGTACCGGCGACATGGGCTTCGGCGCAACCAAAACCTACGACTTGGAAGTTTGGGTTCCTGCGCAAAATACGTACCGCGAAATTTCCAGCTGCTCCAACTGCGAAGATTTCCAAGCACGCCGTATGAAGGCGCGTTTCAAAGATGAAAACGGTAAAAACCGTTTGGTGCATACTTTGAACGGCTCAGGCTTGGCTGTCGGCCGTACTTTGGTGGCGGTATTGGAAAACCATCAAAATGCCGACGGCAGCATTAATGTTCCTGCTGCGTTGCAACCGTATATGGGCGGCGTGACCAAACTGGAAGTAAAATAATCGTGGTTTAAAAGATAAGGCCGTCTGAAACTTGGTTTCAGACGGCCTTTTATATGATTGAGCAATTATTTGTTGTGTTGACGGAAATATTCCCATTCTTCAACAACGGTACCGTCAGGCAAGTGGCATACGCCGTATTCGCCACCGTCTTTGTCTTTTTTGATTTCGGATTTGCCGCCTTGTTTGAGGCAGAATTCGGAAGCAGGATTGGCCACGCCGACGTTAGGAGATTCTTGTTTTTCAGAAGCGGAGCAGGCGGCCAAAGCAGTTGCGGCAGCAAGGCTGAGGATAACGGGTTTGATCATGGCGTGTCTTTCATTTGAAGGGTAAAAACAAGCGGATTATAGGGGACGCTTGCGTTTAATTGAGTTAAACAGATTAAAGGCCGTCTGAAACTTGGGTTCAGACGGCCTTTAGTTTAAGAAGTCATACCAGAATTATTTGGCTGCTTCGGCTTTTTCGCCTTCTTTAGCAAAGTATTTGGCGTAAATTTTGTCGTATTCGCCACTTTCGCGTACTTTTTTCAGCGCATCGTTCAACATTTTGATGGTTGCTTCGTCGCCTTTGCGTGCAGCGATACCGTAGTTTTCGATGGTGAAGTCAGGCAGGGAGATGAAATCCAAGCCTTTGGTCGGGTTGTTTTTCACATAGTTGGCAATAACCGCGCTGTCGCTGACTACTGAATCCAGACCGCCGTTTTCCAATTCTTTAATAATCAGGGGAACGCTTTCAAAGCGGGCAATTTTCGGATTGTCGTTGCCCAAGAGTTTGGAAACGGAGAAGTCGCCGGTGTAGCCGGTTACCACGCCGACTTTGGCCATGTTTTTCAGGTCTTCGGAAGAGGCCACTTTTTTGCCTTTTGGAACGAGGACGACTTGGGTGATTTCAAAGTATGGATCGCTGAAGAGCATGCTTTGTTTGCGGTCGTCAGTGATGGTTACGCCGGACATAACGATGTCCACGTCGCCGTTGTTCAGAGAAGGGAAGAGGCTTTCCCATGGCTGGTGTTTGAATTCGACTTTGAAGTTGCCGGCTTTAGCCATGGCGTCCATCAAGTCAACGTCAAAACCTTCTACTTTGCCGGCAGAATCCAAAGATTCAAATGGGGCAAACTCGGCGTTGGAGCCGACACGGTACACTTTATCGGCAGGAGCAGAGGCATTGTTGCTTTGACCGCCACAGGCAGTCAGGGCAAGGGCAGAACAAGCGAGGGCAGTGGCCAGCCATTTTTTCATGTTCATGATATGTGCTTTCTTAATAAAATGTTAACGGATAAAATCTTAGTTTAGCATAATTTTGTGAACAAACTAGCTGAAATTAGTGGTCTTTTTCTCGGAAAAATGCGTAGGTTACGTCATGGAAGAGGTCGGTGTGCGGGCTGTCTTCGTAGCTCAATTCCGCCAACGCGTCTTCAAAGGCAAGCTGGATGGATTCTACGGCATCGTTGGCCATGTCGGAGGGCAGGGAGCGGATAAGGCCTTTGAGTGCGGTGGCGAGGACGTGGTTTTGCATACGCAAAGCGTCGTTGGCCTCTTCCAGATATTCGAGGCGTTGTTCGATGCTGCTCATGATGTATCCTTGGGTATTAAATAAAATAGTGATTATATAGCGAATTAATATTAAAATGTGACGCTTGCGCCGGCTTGCCGGATATGTCCAACCATCGGCCGTATTTCAAGTGATTTTAGGCTTGAATGTGGTTCACAATAAAAATGAAAAAACGAGATTATTATGGAAAACAACCGTCTTGACCCCACAGCCCTCGAGGAAGAAGACCTGAATTGGGAAAAACGCCTGGAAAGATTGCGTCAGGCACGACAATTTAATACTGCGCCGACTCATGCACCATTGGTCAAAAAATCGGACGAAGCTGTCGAAGCTGCGCCCAAAACCGCACCTAAAAAAGAATATAAGTTGGATGCTGACAATCGTGAAAAAGTATTGGAAGAATATTTGTACCGTTGGCAGCTGGAACACAATACTGCCCTTGCAGACGAGGGCGAAGCAGTGGAAACCGATGCGATGGTGGTTTTGCAGGACAACTGGTTGAGTGCGCAATCGGCATTGCAGGCCGCGGCTTCAGAGCGTCATATCGAATCAACCCGCACCGTTAGACTGAATCCGAAATCAGGTGCCGTAGATTTTGATGTGCCTAAAGTGGAAGAAACTGAAAAACCGGAAAATGATGATGCGGAAGCGGCTGAAGAGGCGGTTTCAGACGGCCTTGAACAAGAACCGGCCATCAATGTCCATATCAATGTATTGAACCCGCAAGCGATCGGTCGTCGGGAAGTATTCTGCGTTTCTGAAAAAGAGTTGACCGAGCGCCTGATTAAGCGTTTGCGTCCCCATGTGGCCGATGCAGTCAACGGCATGATTCGGATTGCCGTGCAAAAACAAATGGCCTTGTTCACTTATCAGTTGCAGCAAATGCTGAACGAGCAGGCGCCGGGCTTGGTGGAGGATGTGTTGGAACACAACGTCAAACGTATTTTGGACGATATGAAGACTGAAATGAAATATCGCCGTTGAGTATCCAGGCCGTCTGAAAAGTTTCAGACGGCCTTCGGCGTAAATTTCCCTTAAAATTTTACGAAGCGTGTATAATGGTGGCTCACGTTTTCGTGATAAATATCCTTTCTAAATAGTTGATATGCCCGATGCAGAATCGGGCATTTTTTTTGAGATTGTTATGAATAAAAATAAAATCATTGTATTGCTGATTGCTTTGGTTGCTGTATTTGCCTATAACAAAATGCAAAACAAGCAGCCGGTACAATCGCAGAATCAGCAGAAAATAGAAGCCGTTCAAAAACAAAATAATTCGGGCAAAAAGAATGCCGATACGGCTCAGCAGCAAATCGGTTCGGGCAAAGAATCAGCTGAAGCGGTTTTGAAACAGGCGTTTGAAAACGAGCAAAGCGATATTCAGATTGAGGGCGAGGGCACGGTATGGAAAACCCTGCCGGATGATAACAAAGGCACGCGCCATCAACGCTTTATCTTGAAGCTTTCCAGCGGTCAAACACTTTTGGTGGCGCATAATATCGATTTGGCCGATAAAATCAAAGGCTTGAAAAAAGGTGATAAAGTAGCGTTTTACGGCGAATATGAATGGTCGGAGCAGGGCGGCGTTATCCATTGGACGCATCACGATCCGGCAGGCCGTCATGAAGACGGTTGGCTGAAGCACGGCGGACAGGTTTATCAATAATCGTTCAGACGGCCTCCTGCTTGAAAGATGACAGGAATAAGCGCAAAATGTTAACAAATTAAACAGGCGTATTGTTTACTGCGCCCATCGAAACATACGGTAGATTGAAAAAAATGAGCAAAAAACTTCATCCTCAAACGCTTGCCATCCGCAGTGGCAAAGAGCAAACCGAATATTATGAACACAATCAGGCTCTGTTTTTGACCAGCAGCTTCATGTGGGAAAACGCCCAACATGCGGCTGATTTGTTTTCTAAAAAAATCAAGGGTTTTACTTATACCCGTACGGCCAATCCGACTACTGCCGCCTTTGAAAAACGCATTGCCGCATTGGAGGGCGCAGAGCGCGCGGTGGCCACTTCGACCGGTATGTCCGCGATTCAAGCAGCGTTTTTTACCTTCTTGAAAGCCGGTGATCATGTTATTTCCAGCCGCAGTCTGTTTGGTACGACTGTCGGTTTTATCAATAACATCGTAACTAAGTTTGGCATCGAGGTCAGCCATGTATCGCCGGTTGATGTAGATGAATGGAAAGCGGCAATCAAGCCCAATACCAAACTGTTTTTCTTGGAAACCCCGTCCAACCCTTTGGGCGAAGTTGCCGACTTGGAAGCGTTGGCCGAACTGGCACACAGCATCGGTGCGCTTTTGGTGGTGGACAACAGCCTCTTGTCGCCCGTCGGTTCGCAGCCTTTGAAGCACGGTGCGGATATTTCCGTGTCTTCTGCAACCAAAGCGATTGACGGTCACGGCCGCGTGATGGGCGGCGTGTTGGCCGGTTCGGAAGAATTGATGACGCAAGTTGCCGTATATTGCAACTCTTGCGGTTTGGCGATGTCTCCGTTTAACGCATGGCAGCTGTTGAGCGGCGTGGAAACCCTGTCGCTGCGTATGGAAAAACAATACGATAATGCGCTGAAAATCGCGCAATGGTTGAAAGAGCAGCCTCAAGTCCAAGCCGTGTACTACACCGGTTTGCCCGACCATCCGCAAGCCGAACTGATCCGTAAACA
This sequence comes from Neisseria subflava, assembly GCF_024205745.1. NCBI lineage: Bacteria > Pseudomonadati > Pseudomonadota > Betaproteobacteria > Neisseriales > Neisseriaceae > Neisseria > Neisseria subflava. Next base: position 183,174 of record NZ_CP073117.1, on the reverse strand, counting down.
GCAAAACGGCGGCGGCATTGTCATCGGCTTTGAAGTCGCTGATCAGGAAACCGCATGGAAAATCGTGGATGGCGTAGAACTCTTTTCCCGTACTGCCAACCTCGGCGACGTGCGCTCAACCATCACCCACCCGTGGACAACAACTCACGGCCGTATGCAGCCTGAAGAAAAACTTGCCGCCAATATCCGCCCGGGCTTGGTGCGCCTGTCTGTCGGCTTGGAATACGTTGACGATTTGATTGAAGATTTGAAGCAGGTCTTGAACAAATAAGTTTAAAAAAGATATTTCAGACGGCCTGTTGCGATAAGGCCGTCTGAAGTTTATGAACACACATCTGAATCATACAAGGAAAGAATATGACTGAAGCAGAATTCGCCTCATGGGCAATGAAAATCCTACTGAGCGGCCTGATTATCTTTTTGGGCTTTATCGTTTGGAACTTGGGTAAAGAATCCAAAGCCGGCAAATTCGGCATTGCCATGCTCTTCTTGGTTTTGGGCTTGGGTGTGTTTGGATTCGTATTTAAAGAGTTGCTGATTAGCTTTTTGGTATTGCCGAAGTAAGCAGAAAGTTTGTAGATAGAACAAGGCCGTCTGAAAAAATGTTCAGACGGCCTTTTGATTTGATGTTTTAAATGACGCCCAATTCTTGCAAGCCACGCAATACGCCGTCTTCATCGACACTTGGGCAGACGAATTGTGCGGCAGCTTTGGCTGCTTCTTCGCCATTGCCCATGGCAACGCCAAAACCGACGGTTGACAGCATTTCTAAGTCGTTGAAGCTGTCGCCGAATGCCATCACTTTGCTCATATCAATGCCCAGTTTTTCCACTGCGTGGGCGATGCCCCGTGCTTTTGAACCTTCTTTGCGCAGTAGGTCCACGGCATATTCATGCCAGCGGACGGTTTTGAAGCCGTGTTGCCGGGTCAGCGGTTGCAGGATTTTTTCTTCTTCTTTGTCCACAAAGACCAACATTTGATAAACAGGCTGTTTGCGGAAATATTCTTTGTTTGTCAGGAAGTTGGGCAGGATATGCGATAAGCCTTCAACAACGCGCGGCGAATGGGAGGAAACGGCAATTTCTTGGTTGTTGACGAATGCGTAGTCTATTTTATGTTGTTCAAGCAGGTTGATGGCGGTTTCGATGTCGGCAATATCCAAGGGGTAACTTTGCAGGGGTTCGCCGCGAAAGGAAATATATTGGCCGTTGATGGTAACGAGCATGTCGATACCGCATTCTTGAATCAAGGCTTTGACTTTGGCGGGTATGGCGGCTTCCGGACGGCCGGTGGCAATGGCAGTCAAAATGCCTTTGGCTTTCAATTTGTGCATGGCTTGGGCAACCGAAGGACGCAGGGTATCCGTGTATTTGCGGTAGAGGGTGTCGTCGATGTCAAAAAAGATGATTTCAGGGTTGTTCATGGTTTACTCGTCGGGCTGGGTATACACAGCTTTCATTGAAAATTGTGTGAACAGCTTGTGTATAAATTGGTTTAGTATTTGATTGCTATTATGAAAATAAGTTCTGATTAAAATTTAGGCAGTTTTTGTTTTGAGAATAAAGCGGAAAGTTATTCACAATAGGCCGTCTGAAAATTTGGTTTTCAGACGGCCTTGTTTTAAGCAATCAAACGGATATTTTCTTTGTCTTGCCTGAATTTGTTTTTAATCACGAGAGGCAGGTTGCTGTCGAAATACCAGCTTCCATCAGGCAATGCCAACGCGCCGCCGGCGCAGAGCAGGGTAATGCTGTTTCCGGTCAGGGGATCGGTTTCGGTAATTTCAATTTCGTGCGCTTTGCCCCAATCGGTTACGGGGAGTAGGGCGGCAAGCTCGGTAATGCGTTGGTTTTGATGTTTGATACCGTTTGGCTGGCGACAGTTGCCGTTGCATTTCCCGACAGCCTCGACAGGGCACGGTTCGCCTTTTGCGTAGCTGGTCGGCAAAATATTGAGCGAATCTGGGCAGAGCCTGTGTTCTTGCGACCATTGCATCAAAGCACGTTTGGCTGCTTTTTTGTGGGCAAACAAACCGTAAGGACGCCAATTTTTGGTGCCGCTGTTTAACAAGACGATGCGTGCTTGAAGGCTGCCGTGTTCGTCAGCGATAAAGCGGACGGTGGAAAACGATGTGGGCTTTTCAGACGGCATCAGTTGGTATTCCTGCATGGTCTGGGCTTTGAGCCATAATGTGTGAAGCTGTCCAACTGCCGGAATAAAACGGATAGAGGCTGCGGCTTTGATGTGCGGCGGCAGTTTTTTGCTGTGCAGCAGGGTGGCGGTTTCACTGTATGCGCGTTCGTGTGCTTCAATGGCTTGGGCTTTGCCGAAATGGTCAAACCAAACCAATACGCCGTAACTGTCGGGTAGGGCATAGAGTTGCTGGGCAAGCGAATCAGGCAGCCAAGTGGGCAACATTTTCGGATTCATCAATACACGGACGTGTTCGTCCCATTGTTGATGATTTTTTTCTGTCAGACTTAATTCGAGATAATCACACAATGCGGCAACATCGGTCATAGCGCGGTGGCGGTTGGCCGTCTGAATGCCGGTGCGTTCGATAATGCTGTCGAGGCTGTGTTTGTAAAACTCAGGATACAGGCGGCGAGACAGTTGAACCGTACAGAGTGAGGGTGCGGCAAAGTCAGTATGGATACGGGCAAACTCGTGACGCAGGAAGGTATAGTCAAAGCGGCTGTTGTGGGCAACAACCACAGCACCTTGCAACAGCGGCAACAAATCGGCTGCAATATCGGCAAAGACAGGCGCGTTTTTCACTGTTTCATCATGAATTCCGGTCAGTCTGGCAACAAATTCGGGAATGCTGCGGCAAGGATTGACCAATTGCTCGTAATGTGTGGCGCGTCCTTGCTCAAAACGAACAAGGGCGACTTCCGTTATCCTGTCTTGATAGAAATTTCCACCGGTCGTCTCCAAATCCACCACGACCACAGGCCGTCCCAAACGGGAAAATGCTTCGGATAAGAGCGGCCAGCGTGCGAAATCTGACATTTTATTCTCTGTAAATTCAATAGCAAATGCGCATTTTACACGCTGTCTGCAAGTTTTCCAAATAAAACGCTTGACAGTAAATAGCCCTCTCTTTATAATTCAAATCTTTCTTGATGCACCCGTAGCTCAGTTGGATAGAGTATCTGGCTACGAACCAGAGGGTCGGGCGTTCGAATCGCTCCGGGTGCGCCACGAGATTTATCCGCGCCCATCGTCTAGCGGTTAGGACATCGCCCTTTCACGGCGGTAACCGGGGTTCGATTCCCCGTGGGCGTGCCAGTTTATAAAAAAGCGCAATCTGTTTCGGATTGCGCTTTTTTGCGTCTATCGGTTTTGAAATGATTTGAACCGCTCTTTTTATCTGCTAATGTAGGTCGGCATTTGTCATAATCTACTAAAAGCATTTATTATTATATATCCAATAATCATAATTTAAGGGAAACGTTCATGGCGTGGCGGTTTGTATTGCCTGCTTGGGTGGTTGGGGTAGTGCTTTCGTTTGCGTTGCCGTTTGTGCCGCTATGGTGGGTTTGGTTGTCTGTAATCATTGGCGCGCTTGCGTTGTGTCGAAGATTTGCTGTGGCTTGGTTGGTGCTGGCTGTTTGCGTGGGCATGGCGTTTGGTGTGTGGCGGACCGGGTTGGTGTTGGCCAGTCAATGGCCTGTAGGGGAGGTGGTGGCTAAAGTTTTGACGGTTGAAGTGGCGGATATGCCGCGTGATGATGGTCGGCGCGTGCAGTTTGCGGCAAGGGCTTGGGATGAGCGTGGGCAGACTTTTGATTTGATGTTGTCGGATTATCAGCGGCGCGATTGGACGGTGGGCAGTCGGTGGTCTGTATCGGCGCGGGTAAGGCCGGTGATCGGTGAAGTGAATGTGCGCGGTTTGAACCGTGAAACATGGGCTTTGGCCAATGGTATCGACGGCATGGGTACTTTGGGGCGCGACAGGAAACTCGTGCGTCAAGGCGGCGGTTTCGGTTTGGCTAATATGCGTGATGCGGTAAGCCGAAGTTGGCAGGGAACGGCGGACAAATATCCTGAGTTTTCAGACGGCATAGGGCTGATGCGTGCTTTGAGTATTGGTGAGCAATCGGCGTTGCGGCCGCCTTTGTGGCAGGCATTCCGGCCTTTGGGGCTGACACACTTGGTCAGTATTTCGGGCTTGCATGTGACGATGGTGGCGGTATTGTTTGCCTGGCTGATTAAGCGAATTTTTCGTTATTCGCCGTGGATTCCGGCAAAACCGCGTGTGTGGATATTGGCTAGTGGTGTTGCCGGGGCTTTGTTTTATGCGCTTTTGGCCGGTTTTTCCGTACCGACGCAACGCAGTGTGTTGATGTTGGCTGCGTTTGCGTGGGCATGGTGGCGCGGCAGTGGTGGCTCGGGTTGGACGGCATGGTGGCAGGCTTTGGCCGTTGTTTTGTTGTTGGACCCGTTGGCTGTATTGGGTGTGGGAACGTGGTTGTCTTTCGGTTTGGTTGCTGCTTTGATTTGGGCGTCGTCAGGCCGTCTGAAAGAATCGGGCTGGCGTTTGGCTGTACGGGGGCAATGGGCGGCAACGGTATTGTCGGTGGTATTGTTGGGCTATTTGTTTGCTTCGTTACCTTTGCTCAGTCCGTTGGTTAATGCACTGGCTATTCCTTGGTTTTCTTGGGTGTTGACGCCGTTGGCTTTGCTGGGTTCGGTTTTCCCGTTTGAACCTGTCCAGTTGGTAGCGGTATTTTTGGCGGAATATACTTTACGCGGTTTGGTATGGCTGGCTACGGTATCGCCTGAATTTGCCGTTGCAGCGACGCCCGTGCCTTTGCTGGTGTTGGCGATGATGGCGGCTTTGCTGTTATTGCTGCCTAAAGGAATGGGCTTGAAACCTTGGGCATGTTTGGTTTTATTGGGTTTTGTGTTTTACCGTCCTGCCAAGTTGGAGGAGGGGGTAGCAAGAGTTACCGTGATGGATGCGGGGCAAGGTTTATCGGTGTTGATACAAACGAGTAACCGCAATCTTTTGTTTGATACGGGAACGGAGCAAGTGGCGCAAACAGGTATTGTGCCGAGTTTGAACGCGATGGGTGTGCGCCGTTTGGACAGCCTGATTTTGTCGCACCATGACATTGACCATGACGGCGGTTTTCACAGTGTCGCAGCTGTCGGTACCGATAAATTGCTTGCCGGACAACCTGAGTTTTATCCGAATGCAGAGTTTTGCCAAGAAGACAAATGGCAATGGGACGGCGTAGATTTCGAGTTGCTCAGGCCGTCTGAAAATGCGGGCAAGGAAGATAACGACCAGAGCTGCGTATTGCGTGTCGTGGCAAACGGCAAAGCCTTGTTGATAACCGGCGATTTGGGCGTGAAGGGCGAGGCCGGTTTGATTGAGAAATACGGCAATGCGCTGTATAGCCAAGTGTTGGTATTGGGACATCACGGCAGCAGCACGGCTTCGTCAGGCAGCTTTCTGCATACGGTTTCGCCGCAATATGCCGTAGCATCCAGCGGCTATGCCAATGCCTACAAACATCCGACCGTTGCCGTACAAAATCGTGTCCGCGCGCACGGCATTACTTTGTTGAGAACGGATTTGTCAGGTGCATTGGTGTTTGTTTTGGGGCAAGATGATGTGTTCCGAGGCCGTCTGAAAAAGGACAAGTTTTATTGGCAGAAGAAACCGTTTGAGTAAGAAGGATAAAAGGCCGTCTGAAAGACTTTTTCAGACGGCCTTGATATTTTTCATTGACGGGCATTATCCAAATTTTGTGTGAATCCAATTGTGGATAGTTTGGTTTGATATTTGATAATAAAGAATAAATTAATTGTGATGAAAAAATAGGCAGTATAAGAACGGAGTAATAATCACGAAGTCATTTTATAACTGTTGTTAATTTGATAAGCATTTTGAATCTGTTTGGCTGAATAAATACACTTGTTTTTAGCTTGCTTATATAATCTAAACGCATTATTGCACATTCAAATTAAATTTAACAAAGGGAAAAGAAATGACTGAAACTCAAAACCAACCTAATAACGAAGAGTCTATAGTGATTATCGGCACGCGTCGTGATGATGTGCTGTATGGCAGCTTGGGACACAATATTTTTTACGGCGGTTTAGGAAACGATACCTTTATTGTGAACAACAGGAATGACCAAATCGTTGAAAGGTACGGCGAGGGTACGGATACGGTTTATACCCATACGACTTATACGTTGCCGAATTATGTTGAAAACCTGACGATGACCGGCCACGATAATATTTTTGGTTTCGGCAACAATTCCGACAACGTCCTTATCGGCAACAGCGGCAACAACCGTTTGAGCGCCGGCCGTGGCAAGGATGTGCTTTACGGAGGGGCGGGTAATGACTTGCTGTTGGCAGGCGATGATGACGACAAACTTTATGGTGGCGACGGCAACGATATTTTGCGTGGCGATCATGGCAACGATTATTTGGAAGGAAACGAAGGCGACGATGTTTTAGACGGCGGAATCGGTGCAGACGTAATGCGCGGCGGTAATGGCAACGATACATATTATGTAGACAGTCAAAACGATGTCGTTATCGAAGAAGCCAATGGCGGCATTGATACGGTCTACACAGGTATGACTTACCGTTTGCCGACTCATGTCGAAAACTTGACCTTGACCGGCAGCGGCAATTATTTCGGTTTCGGCAACCATTCCGACAACGTCTTAATCGGCAACATCGGCAATAACCGTTTGATCGGAGGCCGCGGCAATGATGTGCTTCGCGGAGAGGCAGGCTATGACTTGTTGTTGGCAGGTGACGGCGACGACAAACTTTACGGCGGTACCGGCAACGATATTTTACGCGGCGATACCGGTAATGATTATTTAGACGGTGGCGAAGGAGATGACACGCTTGAAGGCGGTAGCGGAGACGATACTTATGTATTCCGCCGTGGCAGCGGCCATGATGTCATTTCAGACAATCTGGGCCATAACAGCATTCATTTTGAAGGTTTGAGTACGAAGGATGTCAGTCTTACTACTCGTCCAAGCGCCAGTAATCCGGCCCTCAAAGATTGGGTATTTACGATTCACGAAACAGGCGAAACGTTGACCCTTAGAGAGCAACACAAGACCTATTCATCTGTATCCAAGTATAAATTCACGGATAAGGAAATGGATGTTGCTGAAATCTTCAAATATCCCGAGCATGATCCCAGCCAAGACAGCGTAATCATGCGTGTGCTTTATAAAGATGGTCATGCCGTCACACATGCCGCCGTACAAGGGCAGCATCTTCAGACGGCCTCTTTGCAGTATTGGGAAAATATTGCCACTCAAAAAAGAGCCAATGATATTGTCCGACCCAGTTATAAACAGGCGCAACATTCTATCTTTACCAAAGACAGTGATGGTGACGGTTTGGTTGATGCCATTGACCGTAATCCGCAGGAGTGGAATGTTTCCGAGCGTGATTTGCGGATGTTCTCTTCATTGGCTTATGAATCTCCTTCTGCTTTGCATACTGTATTTAAAGGCAATTATTGGTGGAATTCGCAATATGCTTCTCTTGCTAAGAATATTAACGACAAATATTTTAGCAATCAGGCCAATGTATCTGAGCTGGTTGGGAAATGGCAATTGCTTAGGGCCGATAGTTTGGGAAGCGGTTTGGATTATGCGATTTTCGGCAATGCGAACAAGAAAGGCGGTTGGGACAATGTAGTGGTGGCGTTTAGAGGCACACAGGCGACCAGCATTAAAGATGTTTTGGCCGATTTGAACATTATGACCGGTAATTTGCCGGCTCAAACCAAATATCTGAATGACATTGCCCGCTACATTGATACGCTTCATGCCAAAAATGTGTATTCGACCGGACATTCGTTGGGCGGCTATCTTGCAGAATATTTTGCCGCACATACCATGCAGCAGCGTTATGATTGGGCAAGCGATTTTAAACGCAGCAGTCTGTTTAATCCGGCTGTTTTGAATGTGGACAGCAATTCTCCTGATGCCTTAAAACAAGCACGGGATATGGCCGATAAAATGGCGAAAACACGTATCACGGACGACTCCGATACAACCCAGGCACGCCATCTGTATGAAACCAATTCGTATGTAATCAAAGGTGAATGGGTTGGAGATGGTTTTTCAGGTAAAACAGGTGCGGGTATTGGTGCGTTAATCGGTGGGCTTTTGTTTGGGCCATGGGGCATTGCAGCAGGTTCAGCTGTTGGAGCGGCTGCGTCCCAAGTTCATAAAGGATTGGGCAGATACCCGAATGCCAAGGTTTTGGATTTCAAGAGTGATGATGTGTGGGGCAAACACAATATGACCAGCTTTTATGAGTCAGATACCAAACTTGAACAATACTTCTCCCAAGGTAAGCGTATTGACAAGCATTACGACAATCCTTATTTGAGTGATTCTGACCAAGACGGTTTTTCAGACGGCATTGAAAGCAAATTTGGCACTAGCAGCAATGATGCCCAAGAAACACCATATGCAACCGGTACCTCTGCCATTTATACGGATGACCGACCTATGTTGGCGGTGGTTCAAACTGAGGATGCGGCCGGTAACGTCTTGTCGCTCAAAGGCGTGGAAATGACGGCGCACCAGCAGGGCGATAAGATGGCATATGCGGCAAACGGCAAGGAAATCGACTTAGGGAAAAACGGCTTTGATTGGTCGGTCAGCATCAGTGGAGACAGCAAAGGCGTAGCGGCCTTGCATGGCAGCGCGGCTGACGATGTATTGAAAGGCAGCGATGGCAATGATTATCTGGCAGGCGGATTGGGTGGCGATACCATTGTTACCGGCGAGGGTAGAGATACGGTGGCATTTACTGCATGGGATGTCCGCGAGGGTAAACTGGATCACTTGCTGGATTTCAATCCTGTCAAAGACAAGTTGGATTTGAGCGCCATGCGTCCGCTGCTCAATGAGAAAGAAAGCCAGGTTAGCTGGGCGGATTTGTTTGTCCGCGATGTGGATACATTCAGCCCCGATCGTTCGTATCTTGTGTTCAACAGCGCCCAAAAAACCTTGGCGTATCGGGGCGCAGGAGCTGAAAGCAGCACAGAGTTTGCACGTTTCTACAATGAAGATGCTGCGCAGCTGACAGTCGCCAATATTATCGGCTGATGTTTGTTTTAAAGTTTAAGGCCGTCTGAACCTGATATTTCATGTTCAGACGGCCTTAAACTTATATAATATCCGACCCATCTGTTTAAAAAGGCAATCCCCATGAACACCATACGTACCAAAATTTGCGGTATTACCCGACCTGAAGACGCGCTGGCTGCGGCTGAATTGGGCGCGGATGCCATCGGGCTGGTGTTTTACGCCAAGAGTAAACGGGCTGTGAATATTGAGCAGGCGCAGGCAGTTGTGAAAAACCTGCCGCCGTTTGTATCGGTGGTGGCCTTGTTTGTGAATGAAAACGAGCAAACCATCCGCGAGATTTTGCGTCAAGTGCCGATAGATGTGATTCAGTTTCACGGCGATGAAGACGATGATTTTTGCCGTCGGTTTGACCGCCCGTATTTGAAGGCTGTGCGCGTACAGTCCGCTGCCGATATTCAGACGGCCTGTGCCAAATTCCCGAATGCCCGTGCCTTGCTGTTTGATGCCTATCATCCGACCGAATACGGCGGTACGGGACAAAGTTTCGACTGGACCATGTTACACGGCAATATCGGCAAACCGTGGATACTTGCCGGCGGATTGACGGCGGAAAACGTTGCCGAAGCGGTAAAAATCAGCGGTGCAATAGCGGTGGATGTGTCCGGCGGTGTGGAAATCTCCGGCGGGATTAAGAGCAGGGAGAAAATGGCGGCGTTTATTCAGGCAGTAAAGGCCGTCTGAAAATTTGTTTGAATGAAAAACAACCGGAATACAGATATGCAAGAGCCAATCGTTGAATCCCACCCTTTCGCAGCCTTGTTGCCGCCGCAGGCAACGGTCATGATGATGGGGACGTTTCCGCCTAAAGAAGAAAAACACGCGATGCAGTTTCATTATCCGAATTTTCAAAACGATATGTGGCGTGTGTACGGGCTGGTGTTTTTTGGTGATGCGGCGCATTTTCAAAAGCAGGGCGAAAAGGCGTTTGATGCCGATAAAATCAAAGCGTTTTTAAGTGAGAAGGGGATTGCATCCTGTCCGACCGTGTTGAAGGCAATACGCGAACATGGCAATGCTTCGGATAAGTTTTTAAAAGTGATAGAAACCGTCGATTTGGCAGCAGTATTGGCGCAAATGCCCGAGTGCCGCCATCTTTGCACTACCGGCGGCAAGGCAACCGAAGTTTTGTTGGAGATTCAGGGCAGCGGCATGAAAATGCCGAAGACCGGCGAAACAGTACCGTTTCACTATGCTGGACGTGATTTAACCCTGACGCGCCTGCCTTCGACTTCGCGTGCCTATCCTTTGAGTTTGGCGAAAAAAGCGGCGGCGTATCGGGCTTTTTTTGAAATGGCTGGATTGACTGTTTTTCAGGAGTAGGGCGATGGACCGTTATGAAATCTCTTTAATGACGTTTATGGCTTTGTGGTGGCTTTTTAATGTCGTCTCAGTGTGGCTGAAGGCCAAACAATGGCATATCAGGGTATTGTTGGGCGGAACGCTTTTATATGTGATACAAATATCTGCAGTCATTATGTCTGTTAACGGCCTCAATTGGATATTTTTGAACGTAAGCACTATAAATACCAATGAGTTGATTATTGCTTTGTTGGTGCTTAACTTTCTGGGTTGGTGGTTGCTGGCGCTGTGGTTGGGGATGTTGGCATTAAAAATATGCCTGAGAAACAAAAACGAAGAAAAACATATTGCGCCGCCGTTGGGTACGGCATTGGTTGCAACATCGAGCTGTACGCTGTTGTTCCTATTTTGTCTGCTGATATTATTATTCAATTAGTTGCCGACAAGATGAATGGAAAACGGCTATAATTGCTGACAATTTTTACTTTCAGACGGCCTTGTACTGAATTAGGCCGTCTGAAACCATAAAACGAATAAGGAAAAAAATCCATGAAAAATTATCACGCTCCCGACGAGAACGGCTTTTTCGGCGAACACGGCGGCCTGTACGTTTCCGAAACCCTGATTCCGGCTTTGCAAGAATTGGCAGAAGCCTATAAAGCAGCGAAAGAAGATCCTTCATTTTGGGAAGAGTTCCGCCATGATTTGAAACACTATGTCGGCCGTCCCAGCCCTGTTTACCATGCTGCGCGATTGTCTGAGCATTTGGGCGGTGCACAAATCTGGCTGAAGCGTGAAGATTTGAACCACACCGGCGCGCACAAAGTCAACAACACCATCGGTCAGGCATTGCTCGCCCGCCGCATGGGTAAAAAACGCGTGATTGCCGAGACCGGTGCGGGTCAGCACGGCGTGGCTTCCGCCACCGTCGCCGCCCGCTTCGGCATGACTTGCGACGTGTACATGGGTGCGGACGATATCCAACGTCAAATGCCCAACGTGTTCCGTATGAAGCTGCTTGGCGCGAATGTCGTCGGCGTTGACAGCGGCAGCCGTACTTTGAAAGACGCGATGAACGAAGCCATGCGAGAATGGGTGGCGCGTGTGGATGATACGTTCTACATCATCGGCACTGCCGCCGGTCCTGCGCCGTATCCGGAAATGGTACGCGATTTCCAATGCGTGATCGGCAATGAAGCCAAAGAACAAATGTTGGAGGCCATCGGCCGCCAACCTGACGTTGCCGTTGCCTGCGTGGGCGGCGGCTCGAACGCTATCGGTTTGTTCTACCCCTATATCGAAGAAGAAAACGTACGTCTGGTCGGCGTAGAAGCTGGCGGTTTGGGTGTGGATACGCCTGATCATGCCGCACCGATTACCAGCAAAGCCCCTATCGGCGTATTGCACGGTTTCCGTAGCTATTTGATGCAGAACGAAAACGGTCAAGTCTTGGGTACGCACTCCGTTTCCGCAGGCTTGGACTACCCAGGCATCGGCCCGGAACACAGCCATTTGAACGACATCAACCGCGTGGAATATACCGTTGCCAAAGACGACGAAGCACTTGAAGCCTTTGACTTGCTCTGCCGTTTCGAGGGCATTATTCCTGCGCTGGAATCCAGCCATGCCGTTGCTTGGGCGGTGAAAAACGCGCCGAAAATGAGCAAAAACCAAGTGATTTTGGTCAACCTTTCCGGCCGTGGCGATAAAGACATCAATACCGTGGCAAAACTCAAAGGCATTGAGTTGTAAGCCTTATTGATTGAGCAGCAAAGGCCGTCTGAAAAAGCTGGATTTCAGTCTTTCAGACGGCCTTTGTTTCCGTAAAGATCAGCGTAGTATTTTATCCGCGCAAACGCTGTCAAGTATCGGCGGCTAAGGAAATTTATCTTTTCAAACCGAGCTTGTACGCTTTCTAAACCGATTATTCAAGTTATCCATCACCATGAAACATTTAGCAATCCATCTAAAACTATTGGGCATGGCGGCGTTTTGGGGCGCATCTTGGCCGATGGGGCGGATGTTGGGACAAGCGCTGCCGCCTTTAACGGGCGGTATGCTGCGCTTTTTGACGGCGGCAATCTTGCTTTTGGGCTGGTTGTTTGCACGGTATCGGTTGCGTACTTTGGCGGTTTTGTCGCGTAAACAATGGCTTGGATTGGCATTGGCGGCGGCATTCGGCGTATTTGGTTTTACTGTGTTGTCTATGCTGGGTTTGCAGCGGATTCCTGCTTCAAGGGCGACGGTGTTGGTCACATTCAATCCAGTGCTGACGATGTTTTTTGCGGCTTTGCTGTTTGGTGAAAAACTCAATGGCAAGATTGTGTCGGGTATGTTGTTGGCAGTGGCAGGCTCGATATGGGCGGTCACGCATGGCGAGATTGCGGCATTTTTGTCGGGCGGCGGCATAGGGTGGGGTGAAGTGCTGGTGTTTTGCAGCCTTTGCTGCTTGGTTACTTATACGATGATAGGCAGGGCGGTGTTGCAGGGGATTGATGCGTTGACGGTTACCGTGGCCACCGCTTGGCTGGGCGCAATGATGTTGCTGCCGCCTGCGTTGATTTCAGACGGCCTGCCGTTTGGTATGCTTGCCGAAATGGACGGCAGGGGCTGGTTTGCTTTGATTGGCTTATCTGTCGGGGCAACGGTCTTGAGCTATGCGTGGTATTTTGAAGGCGTGAAGACTTTGGGCGCAGGCAGCGCGGCAGCGTACATCACTTTGGTGCCGGTATTCGGCATTTTGTGTTCCGCTTGGTTTTTGGGCGAAGCATTGCATGTTTCCTTGGTTGCCAGTTGCTTGGCGGCAGTGGGCGGATTGGCGTTGATGCAGTATGGAAGACGTGCCGTCTGAAATAGGAAATATGTTATATAATAATGAAACTGATCAAACCATTGTTTTAAACATGTCTGAACATTCCTCCCTGCTCGATTTCGACCGCGCCCATTTGCTCCATCCCTATACATCCATGACCGATCCGTTGCCTGTTTATCCGGTGCGCCGTGCGGAGGGTGTACATATCGAATTGGCGGACGGTATGCGGCTGATTGACGGGATGTCGTCTTGGTGGTGTGCGATACACGGCTATAATCATCCTGTTTTGAATCAGGCGGTTGAGACGCAGATTAAGCAGATGTCGCATGTGATGTTTGGAGGCTTGACGCACGAGCCTGCGGTGGAGCTGGGCAAGTTGTTGGTCGGGATTTTGCCGCAGGGGCTGGACCGTATTTTTTATGCGGATTCGGGTTCGGTTTCGGTGGAAGTCGCGCTGAAAATGGCGGTGCAATACCAGCAGGCGCGGGGTTTGACGGCGAAGCAGAATATTACGACGGTAAGGCGCGGGTATCACGGCGATACTTGGAACGCGATGTCCGTCTGCGATCCGGAAACGGGGATGCATTATATTTTCGGCAGCGCTCTGCCGCAGCGTTATTTTGTCGATAATCCGAAAAGCCGTTTCGACGATGAATGGGACGAGGCAGATTTGCAGCCTGTCCGCGCCTTGTTTGAAGCGCATCATGCGGATATCGCCGCCTTTATTTTAGAGCCGGTCGTGCAGGGCGCGGGCGGTATGTATTTTTATCATCCGCAGTATCTTCGCGGATTGCGCAATTTGTGCGACGAATTTGATATCGTGTTGATTTTTGACGAAATTGCCACCGGATTCGGGCGCACGGGCAAGATGTTTGCCTGCGAACACGCAGACGTCGTGCCGGATATTATGTGTATCGGCAAGGGCTTGAGCGGCGGCTATATGACTTTGGCGGCGGCGATTACTTCGCAAAAAGTCACCGAAACGATTTCGCGTGGCGAAGCGGGCGTGTTTATGCACGGCCCGACCTTTATGGCGAACCCGCTGGCGTGTGCCGTTGCCTGCGCTTCGGTCAAGCTGCTTTTGTCCCAAGACTGGCAGGCAAATATCCGCCGCATCGAAAGCATCCTGAAAGGTCGTCTGAAAACCGCATGGGACATTCGCGGCGTGAAAGATGTGCGCGTTTTAGGTGCCATCGGCGTGATTGAGTTGGGAAAAGGCGTGGATATGGCGCGTTTTCAAGCGGATTGCGTGGCGCAGGGCATTTGGGTGCGCCCGTTCGGCAGGCTGGTGTACCTCATGCCGCCCTACATCATTTCAGACGACCTCTTGACCGAAATTGCCGACAAAACCGTACAAATCTTGAAGGAACACAGCAAATGAAAGGCGTTTACTTCGTCAGCGGTATCGATACGGACATCGGCAAAACCGTCGCTACCGGCGTGTTGGCAAAACAATTGTTGCAGCAGGGCAAAAGCGTGATTACGCAAAAGCCTGTGCAAACCGGTTGCCAAAACATCGCCGATGACATCGCCGTCCACCGCAAAATCATGGGCATACCCATGCAGGAAGCCGACAAACAGCGGCTGACCATGCCCGAAATCTTCAGCTATCCCGCCTCGCCCCATCTCGCCGCCCGTCTGGACGGCAGGACTTTGGACTTGGACAAAATCCGCACCGCCACGCAGCAACTGGCGGCACAATACGAAATCGTGTTGGTCGAAGGCGCGGGCGGATTGATGGTTCCGCTGACGGAAAATCTGTTGACCATTGATTATATTCAGCAACAGGCTTATTCCGTCATCCTCGTTACCAGCGGACGGCTCGGCAGTATCAACCACACTCTGCTCAGCTTCGCCGCGCTCAAACAATACGGCATCCAGTTGCACAGCCTGATTTTCAACCATATTCACGACAGCAAAGATGAAACTGTTGCCGGAGATACCTTGGAATATCTTAAAGGCCGTCTGAAAGATGAGTTTCCCGAAGCCAAATGGCAGGAGTTGGCCAAGACAGAGGTGTCAGATGGAGCTTGATATACCGCGTGGCACGCTTTGTTCATATGCCGAAGCTTCAAGTCTTTTGCCGCCTAAGGCCGGACATCTGCTGACCGTTTCTTCGCTAACTGCTGCTTTGCGTGCTTCCGGCAAGGAGTTTTCAGTCGAGCCGGTGTATTTGGGTTTGACGAAGGGTGCGGAAAACGGAGACGAAATCTTTGTGCGCGATGTTTTGCTCAAACTGGACGGCGAAACAGTGATACAAGCCAGAAGCGCGTGCCGGCCGGATAGCCGTCTATGGACAGAATTATTGGATTGCGGAACGCAGCCTTTGGGCGAGCGCCTGTTTGACGGCACATTGCCGTTGAAACGTTCGGATTTTAAGTTTCTTTGTTTTGAAGATTCCGGCCATCCATCTTTCAGACGGCCTGTTATTGCGCGCCGTTCGTATTTCGATTGGAACGGCGAAATATTGGAATTAACAGAATATTTCTTATTGAAATTAATAGATTTATACCGCTAAGGCCGTCTGAAAATAAAACCGATTACCGATGTTTGTCATAATTCTGTTATAATACAATAAATTAAATTGTTAAGATCTGTTTAATTTCAGACGGCAATAAATTATAATAAGAGCTAAGGCTCTAAAAAGCCATTTCTTCCGAATCGATACATAAAGAACGACACATTACATCAATGAACATAAGGCGCTTTTTCTTACAAATTCTACCGCGTTACGCTGTCGGACGGATGGTGATATACGCTAAGCTGATGCGCGTCGACAAACCCATTGGTACACTGCTTTTGCTGTGGCCGACTTATTGGGCATTGTGGATTGCGTCTAAAGGCGTTCCTGACGCGGATATTTTTATTGCCTTTACCGCAGGCACATTTCTGATGCGCAGCGCAGGTTGCGTGGTGAATGACTTTGCCGACCGTAATTTTGACGGCGCAGTAGAGCGCACCAAAAACCGCCCGTTTGCCAAAGGTTTGGTTTCCAAAACCGAAGCGCTGCTTTTGACCGTTATGCTGTGTCTTATGGCGGCTTTATGCTTGGTGCCGCTTAACCGCTTTACTTGGCTGATGAGCCTTCCGGCCTTATTTTTGGCCATCACATATCCCTTTACCAAACGCTTTTTCCCGTTGCCGCAGTTTTATTTAGGACTGGCATTTTCGTTCGGCATTCCCATGGCCTTTGCCGCCGTACAAGGCCGAGTGCCTCCTGAAGCATGGCTGATATTTACCGCCAATGCCTTATGGACGCTGGCTTACGACACGATTTATGCCATGGCGGACAAAGAAGACGATTTGAAAATCGGCATTAAAACTTCGGCAATCACATTTGGCCATCACGATATTACCGCCTCTATGCTTTGCCATTTTTGGTTTACCGTATTGATGGCGGTGTTGGGTATCAAAATTGGCGCAACTTGGCCTTATTGGCTGGTATTGCCAGTAACCGTTTATTGGCAATATCAGCAGTATGCCGCTATCCGTACGCGCGACCGCCAGTTGTGTTTCCAAACGTTTTTGGCCAACAACCGTATCGGTTTGGCGTGGTTTTGCGGATTGGTCTGCCATTATTTCTGGTTGTTTTTGGTTTCCAAACTGTTTTAAAAAACCAGGTTGAGGCCGTCTGAAAAGAAAGGGAAAAGGGGTATGCAGGACATGCCCCTTTTCATTTGAATCATGGTTTTACCATTGATAGGATTTTTACTTTAAATTCCATATAAACAAATAGTTGAATTATTTTTAGCTCGTTAAAAAACATCAAAAACAACATGGAAAATGTTAGCAGGGCGAGTGTAAATTGCGTCTTCAGGATTGAGATTTGCACCGACAATCGGTACAATCCCATTGTTTTGCGACATTTAAAAGAGATACACATGAGCCTGATCGGCGAAATTTTACCTTTGTCCCATATCGTTTTGGATTTGGAAGTCAGCAGCAAAAAGCGTCTGTTTGAAGAGGCTGCACAGCTGCTGGAGAATGAAGCAGAATTACCGAATACCAACGTGTTCGACTGCCTGTTTGCCCGTGAAAAGCTTGGTTCGACCGGTTTGGGGCAGGGGGTGGCGATTCCCCACGGCCGTCACGCATGCGTGAAAAAAGCCACCGGTGCGTTTATCCGCACCAAAGAGCCGGTTGCCTTTGATGCGCCCGACGGCAAACCCGTTTCCCTGATTTTTATTCTGCTTGTGCCTGAAAACGCTACCGGCGAACATTTGGAAGTATTGTCCAAACTGGCCGGCAGATTCTCTCAAAAGGCCATCCGCGAAGCATTGATGGCTGCTACTTCTGCCGAAGAAGTACGCACACTCCTGAGCGAAGAGTGATTCATGCCCAGCATATCCGTCCGCCGCCTGTTTTCCGACAATCAGCACAAACTCGAACTTGCTTGGGCTGCCGGTAATTCCGGCGCGGACAACCGTATCGGTGTCGAAGCCGATAAACCCGTCTTGGCTTTGGTCGGCCACTTAAATTTTATCCATCCCAACCAAATTCAAGTTGTCGGGGTAGCCGAAGCCGAATATTTGCGCCGCTTGGAAACGGGCGAGCTCAACTACGATTTCGGCGAGCTTTTCGACATTCCCATGTCTTTAGTCATCGTTGCCAATGGCTTGCCGGTTTCGCCCAAATTGCGCGATTATTGCCATACCAACAGTATCCCCTTGCTGACTTCCAAACAGGAAAGTCCACACCTGATGGACGTTTTGCGGATTTATCTGCAACGCACATTGGCGACTTCCACCATCAAGCACGGCGTATTTTTGGATGTATTTGAAGTGGGCGTACTCATTACCGGACAATCCGGCTTGGGTAAGAGCGAATTGGCATTGGAGCTGATTTCGCGCGGTCACAGCCTGATTGCCGATGACGCGGTCGAACTTTTCCGTACCGGCCCTGAAATGCTGGAAGGCCGTTGTCCGCCTATGCTGCGTGATTTCCTCGAAGTACGCGGTTTGGGTATACTCAATATCCGCCATATTTTTGGTGAAACCTCCATCCGTCCGAAAAAAATCCTCCAGCTGATTATCAATTTGGTCCCGGCCGACGACGGATACATGAAACAACTCGATCGATTGAGCATCCGTACCGAAACAGAATCTATCCTCAACGTCAGCGTCCGTTCCGTTACCCTGCCTGTTGCAATCGGTCGAAACTTAGCAGTATTGGTTGAAGCTGCAGTGCGCAATTACATCCTTCAATTGCGCGGTAAAGACAGCACCAAAGAATTCCTCGAACGCCATCAAACACAACTCAAAGAAAACGAACAAAATCATGAAAATCGTCCTGATTAGCGGCTTATCCGGCTCAGGAAAATCCGTAGCCCTCAAACAACTTGAAGATTCAGGCTTTTATTGCGTTGATAATCTGCCTTTGGAAATGTTGCCTTCGCTGGTGTTGTACCATATTGAACGCGGCGAAGAAACCCAGCTTGGTGTCAGCGTTGATATTCGTTCCGGTATCAATATCCAAGAAGCGCAAGAGCAAATCCAATATTTGCGTAATGAAGGGCATCAGGTCGAAGTCCTGTTTGTTGAAGCGGAAGAGGGCGTTTTGGTTCGCCGCTTCTCAGAAACCCGCCGCGGACACCCTTTGTCCGGTCAAAACCTGACTTTGGTGGAAAGCCTGCAAAAAGAACGCGAATGGCTCTTCCCGCTTAAAGACATCGCATATTGCATCGATACGTCCAAAATGAATGCACAGCAGCTGCGTTACGCGGTGCAACAATGGCTCAATATTGAACGTGTCGGCTTGCTGGTCATTCTTGAATCCTTTGGTTTCAAATACGGCGTTCCCAACAATGCCGACTTTATGTTTGACATGCGCAGCCTGCCCAATCCGTATTACGATCCGGAATTGCGCCCCTTTACCGGCATGGACAAGCCTATTCAAGATTATTTGGGCCAGCAGCCGTTGGCTCAAGAAATGGTTGATGACATCGACCATTTTATTAGCCGCTGGTTGCCGCGCCTGCAACAAGAGAGCCGCAGTTATGTAACGATTGCCATCGGTTGTACCGGCGGACAGCACCGCTCCGTTTATGTTGTGGAAAAACTGGCCGAGCGCCTCAAAGGCCGTTACGAACTCCTTGTCCGCCACCGTCAGGCACAAAGCTTGGCAGGACGCTAACTTGCCGTTTCAGACGGCCTTAAAGGAAGAAACCATGAAAAAAATCAGTCTGACCGCATTATCCCTGTTTATCTTGACCGCTTGTGCCACAGAGCCTGTCACTGCTTACCGTTGGCACCGTACCGGCGCGAGCGAAGCCGAAGTTTCCCGCCAAATCAATACTTGCAAATCACAAGTTCAAAATGGAACCAAACGTGACAATACATCCAAGACGTTTGAGCAATGTATGGATGAAGCAGGTTATTACAGCTACGAGCATGGCAATCTCTAAATCCTGATTGACCGATTATCCCAATATCGAGGCCGTCTGAAAAACAATGATTGTTCAGACGGCCTCAGATACGAATAGAAAGAACAAAAAGACATGGCTATCCAATGGTTTCCCGGCCACATGAACAAGGCAAAAAAAGCCATTGCCGAACGTATTAAAAGCGTTGATATGGTGATTGAGATGTTGGACGCGCGTATGCCTGCTTCCAGCGAAAACCCTTTGCTTGCCCAGTTGTCCAAAGGCAAGCCCAAACTCAAAATCTTAAACAAGCAAGACCTTGCCGATCCCGAGCGCACCAAAGTTTGGCTCGAACACTACAACAGCCGCCAAGATACCCGCGCCATTGCGCTGGATTCTTCCGAAACCGGCGCGCATGGCAAAATCACCCAAGCCTGCCGCGCCATGATTCCGCATCGCCAAGGTATCGAGAAGCCGCTGCGTGTCCTGATTTGCGGTATCCCCAACGTCGGCAAATCCACCTTGATTAACGGCATGATCGGTAAAAAATCTGCCAAAACCGGTAACGAACCCGGTATTACCAAAGCCGAACAGCGCCTTTTCCTTGCCGACGATTTCTGGCTTTACGATACCCCCGGTATGTTGTGGCCGAAAATTATCGTTGAAGAAGGCGGCTATAACCTTGCAGCCGGCGGTGCAGTCGGACGCAACGCGCTGGATGAAGAAGAAGTGGCGCTTGAGCTTTTGGATTACCTCCGCCGCCATTATCTGGCCCTGTTGCAAGAGCGCTATCAAGCCGACAAAGATCCAAGCAGCCATTGGGACGATACTTCCTGGTTGGAGTGGATTGCCAAAAAACGCGGAGCGGTTTTGAGCGGCGGACGAGTCAATTATCAAAAGGCCGCTGAAAATATCCTGACCGATTTCCGAGAAGGCAAAATCGGCAGAATTACGCTGGAAACGCCAAACCAATGGGAGGCTTGGCTGAAAAAAGCCAGACAGAAAGAGGCCGAACTCAAAGCCATTCGCGAAGCCAGAAAGGCGGAACGAAAAGGGCGGCAGCCTTCAGCCGATTAATACAAAAGGCCGTCTGAAATCTATTTTCAGACGGCCTTTTGTTGGGATAGACAATTACAGGGCGGTACGGCTGAAGCTGTCCAGAGCTTTATCGGTTTGGATTTGGTTAAACTGCATGGTGGTTTTGTCGCCTTGCTTTTCGTCCAATTCGATTTTACGTACCAGCGTATCGCCGTTGATTTCGATACGGTTGAAGATTTGGCGGGTAATGGCGGTTTTCGGAGTTAGGGTCAACGTCCATTTTTTCTCGTTGCCGTTTAATTTCAAATCAAATTGTTTTTCCAAACCTTGGGTATTGCCGCCCAAAAGGTCGAGGAAAAGTTTGATTTGGCGGCTTTGGCCGTTGAGCTTGCTGGCATTTGGGTTGACCCATTGGTTGCCGTTCCATTGCATGATGCCGTCTGAACGCACGCGCAGGGTAGTTTCAAATGGTTTTTGCATTTTCCAGAGCAGGCCTTTTTGTGGAACAAGGGTAAAGCTGCCGCTGGTGGTCATGGGTTTGCTGAGGGATTTGAGCTGGCGTTGTTGGACAAAATTGCCTTGCACGTTTTGCGGTTTTTGCAGGGTTTGTGCCAATTCGGCAGGGGAAAATGCCCACAAAGCCGGAGCGCTGATGAGGAGAGTAAGAGAAAGAATGGTTTTTTTCATTGTGTTTCCATAAGGTTTGAGGCCGTCTGAAAGTTCAGACGGCCTTTAATTGCTTTAATTATAAGTCTGACAAGGCCTGATTAAAGGTTGCGTTTGGACGCATCGCTTGTGCCGCTTTTTCAGGATTGGCTGCGTAGTAGCCGCCGATGTCGACCGCTTTGCCTTGTACGGCAGAGAGTTCTTCAACGATTTTGGCTTCGTTGGCAGTCAAAGCGGCTGCCAATGGCGCAAATGCGGCTTTCAGTTCGGCATCTTTGTCTTGCGCTGCCAATTCTTGCGCCCAGTAGAGGGTGAGGTAGAAATGGCTGCCGCGGTTGTCGAGTTCGCCTGCTTTGCGTTTAGGCGATTTGTCGTTCAACAGCAGTTTTTCGGTGGCTGCATCCAAAGTGTCGGCGAGGACTTGGGCTTTGGCGTTACCGGTTTTTTGCGCCAGATGTTCAAACGATACGGCAAGCGCGAGAAATTCGCCCAAAGAGTCCCAACGCAAGTGGTTTTCTTCGAGGAATTGTTGAACGTGTTTCGGTGCAGAGCCGCCCGCGCCGGTTTCAAACATACCGCCGCCATTCATCAATGGAACGATAGACAGCATTTTCGCACTGGTACCCAGTTCCAAAATTGGGAACAAGTCGGTCAGGTAGTCGCGCAGGACGTTACCGGTTACGGAGATGGTGTCTTCGCCGTTTTTCAGACGGCCCAAGCTGAATTTAGCGGCTTCTTCAGGAGCGAGGACACGGATGTCGAGGCCGTCGGTATCCAGTTCGGCAAGGTAAGTTTTAACCTTGGCGAGCAGGCTCTTGTCGTGCGGACGGTTTTCATCGAGCCAGAATACGGCTGGTGTGTTGCTCAGACGGGCGCGGTTGACGGCGAGTTGTACCCAGTCTTTAACCGGAGCGTCTTTGGTTTGGCACATACGCCAGATGTCGCCGGCTTCAACGTCGTGTTGCATCAGGACATTTCCTGCTGCATCAATGACTTGAACTTGGCCGTCGGCTTCGATTTCAAAAGTTTTGTTGTGCGAACCATATTCTTCGGCTGCTTGCGCCATCAGGCCGACGTTAGGAACGGTACCCATGGTTGTCGGATCGAATGCGCCGTGTTCGCGGCAGAAATCGATGGTTGCTTGGTAAACGCCGGCGTAGCTGCTGTCTGGAATGACGGCTTTGGTGTCTTGCGCTTTGCCGTCTTTGTCCCACATACGGCCGGAGTTACGAATCATCGCAGGCATAGAAGCATCGACGATGACATCGCTAGGAACGTGCAGGTTGGTGATGCCTTTGTCGGAATCAACCATGGCCAAATCAGGGTTGGCGGCGTAAACGGCAGCGATTTCAGCTTCAACGGCTGCGCGAGTGTCCGCATCCAGCTTGTCCAGATTGGCAAGCAGGTTGCCGAAGCCGTTGTTGACGTTGACGCCTGCGGCAGCCAGTTTGTCGCCGAATTTTTCAAAGACAGGCGCAAAGAACACTTTGACGGCGTGTCCGAAGATAATCGGGTCGGACACTTTCATCATGGTGGCTTTCATGTGCAGCGAGAACAAAACGCCTTTAGCTTTTGCGTCTTTCACTTGCTCGGCAAGGAAGGCAAGCAGGGCTTTTTTGCTCATTACGGTCGCGTCGATAATTTCGCCGGCTTTCAGGGCAACAGGCTCGCGCAGCTCTTTTTTGTTGCCTTGTTTGTCGGTGAACACGATGGATACGGAAGTCGCTTCAGGTACGGTAACGGATTGTTCGTTATGGAAAAAGTCGCCGCTTTGCATAGTGGCAACGTGGGTTTTGGAGTCTTTGGTCCATGCGCCCATGCTGTGCGGATGTTTTTTCGCAAAGTTTTTCACTGCTTTAGGTGCGCGGCGGTCGGAGTTGCCTTCACGCAGGACGGGGTTTACCGCGCTGCCTTTGATGCGGTCGTAGCGTTCGCGTACGGCTTTTTCTTCGTCGGTTTGAGGGTCGGCAGGATAGTCGGGAACGGCAAAGCCTTTAGACTGCAATTCTTTAATCGCAGCAGTCAGTTGAGGTACGGATGCGCTGATGTTCGGCAGTTTGATCACGTTTGCATCGGGTTGTTTCACCAGTTCGCCCAATTCGGCAAGTGCATCGGGTACGCGTTGCGCTTCGGTCAGGTATTCTGGAAACGCCGCCAAAATACGGCCGGAGAGAGAGATGTCGCTGGTTTTGACATCAATATCGGCGTGGCGGGTAAACGCCTGCACGATTGGCAACAGGGATTGAGTGGCCAATGCAGGAGCTTCGTCGGTGTAGGTATAGATAATGGTGGATTTAGTCATGGGATTATTCTCTATGTAGGTTAAGTTTTTCTTTTCGGGCACATTGCGAGAAGAAATGTGCTAAGCCTATTATGGCATATTTCGGCGGATTTGGTTGTTGTTTTGATGTTATTGTTTTTTAAGTTGCGGAAAAGAAAAAGGCCGTCTGAAAAGACAGCCTAAATATAAGGACTTATCCGATAATCAAAACGGCATTGCTGCCGCCGAAGGCAAATGACGAGCTGGCGGCAATGCGTTTTTCAGACGGCCAGCGGCTGTTTTCGTCGGTCAAGGCGATGTTGGGCAGCTCGGAATCGGGTACTTTGTCCCATTGTTGCGGCGGCAGTTTGCCTTCCGGATTGTATTGGCGGTTGACCATCAACCAAGCAAACGCAGCTTCGATCGCTCCGGCTGCGCCTAAGGTATGGCCGGTAGACGGCTTGGTTGAGGTGCAAAGGGTGTGGCTGCCAAATACTTCGGCAACGGCTCGGCTTTCCATGCTGTCGTTGTGTTGCGTGCCGGTGCCGTGCAGATTGATCCAGCCGATGTCTTCCGCTTTCAAACCAGCTTTATCCAAAGCGGCCTGAAAAGATTGTGCTGCACCCAAACCATCGGGGCGGGGCGAGGACATATGGTAGGCATCGCTGCTTGCACCATAGCCCAGCAACTGCATTTCGCCATCAAAATCTGCATCGCGCGTCATCACGAAAAATGCGGCTGCTTCGCCGATATTGATGCCGTTGCGGTTGGCAGAAAAAGGCTTGGCGATGCCGTCTGAAAGCACTTCCAAAGAGGCAAAACCATTAATCGTCAGTGGAGAAAGCGTATCTGCGCCGCCGCAAATTACGGCATCACACAATCCGGCACGAAGCAGTCGGGCTGCGCTGATGAGGGCGCGTGCGCCGGAAGTGCAGGCGGTGGAGACGGTATAGCGCAAGCCGTCCAAACCGTAAACTTGGGCAATAAATTCGGAGGGCGAAGCCATGGTGTGTTGCAGCTGTTTGAACGGAACATCTGTCCATTCACCACCTTGGACAACGTGTTGGAACAAGGGGATATTTTCGTCTGCGCCACTGGTGGACGTACCGATAACGACAGCGACCCTTTCTTTGCCGTAACGGGCAATGGCTGTCTGAATCAGCACGTCTATTTGCGAAAGCGCGTGCAGGATAAGCTGGTTGTTGCGGCTGCGATGCGCTTCGGGGATGCTGTCGGGCAGGGGCATCAGGGTTTCTTTGACTGCACCGAAAGCATGTGTTTTGCCTTTTACCCATTGGTCTGAAAAAGTCAGGGGCGTGTTTTCAGACGGCGTGAGTAAGGCATCGGCATGAACTTGCAAGCCGCTGCCCAATGCGCTGGTCAGTGCCGGACGGCTGAGATAAACAGGAGTATTCATGAATTAGTCTTCTGCAATCGGACTGACCGTCCAGAAAGTTTGGTCGGGGAAGCCGATAAGGAATTGTTCGGAATGGTGGGCGACACACCACAAATCACGCTCGCGGTAGCTGAACACCGCGCCTTTGCCGTCAGGGCAGAAGCCTTGATTAGTGGCATTTTGTTGACGGGCTTCAGGGTAAAGCGTGGCGGCGTGTTCGGCGGCCAAAAGCGGCAATAGGGCGGCAAATAGTCGGCGTGAAGTGGCATTGGGCATCACAAAACCGTCATTTTTCCAACCTTTGGTGCTGACCGATTGACGCGATACTGGCGCACCCAGTGCATCGGTTTGGACAAAGCGGATGCCGTCTGAATGAGGCTCGACTGCCAAGAGATTGGTTTGAACGGTTTGCCCTGCCGCATTGGTCTGCTCGAGTTTGAACCATTGGCCTTCTTTAGAAAGCGGCGGCAGCGTTTGCGGATGGGGGAGCGAAGTTGCGCATGCGGAAAGCAGCAGTGCGGCAAGCAAAGGGATAAATCGCATAAGGTTTTATCTATCGGTCAAAATATTTAATGGTGTGGATGAAGTTTCAGACGGCCTGTTCTGTTCTCAGGCTTGGCCGTCTGAAAGGCATTCGTCATTATTCTACCTTCAAATCGCCCACCAATGCGGCAAGTGTGGACAAGCGTTGCTCGGATTTTTCCACGAATGGATTGTTCGTGTCCCAAGCGTAGCCTGCCAGAATAGATGAAATCATGCGGCTGATTTCAGGGCTGCGGTTGGGCGCATAGATGGCGTTTTGGAAGCGGAAATCGTACCAGCCGTTTACATAAGTGCGGAATGCGTTCACGCCGATCATCAGTTGGTCGGCAAATTCGGTTTGCCAATCTGCGGCTTCGCCTTTGAGCTGTTTGCCCAGTAAATCGGCAGCCAGTTTGGCAGAGTGTAGGGCAATGGTCACGCCGGAGGAGAAAACGGGGTCGAGGAATTCGGCGGCGTTGCCCAAAAGAGCGAAGTGTTTGCCGTATAAGGTTTTCACGTTGGCAGAGTAACCTTGAATAGAGCGGAACGGGAAGTCGTTCTCCCAAACTGCTTTATCTAAAATTTCCGCCAGCATCGGGCATTCGTACACAAATTTTTTCAACACGGCTTCTGATTCGCCGGCCAGTTTGTCGGGCGTGCCGACAACGCCGATGGAGCAACGGTTGTCGCCGAAAGGAATCAGCCAAATCCAGACATCGCGATGTTCAGGATGCGTGTTGATCAGGATTTTGTTGCGGTCGAATTTCGGGCTGGTGATGTTGTCGTCGATATGCGTGAAGTGGGCTTGGCGCGGAGGCAGCTCGGACGGGCTTTCCAAGTCCAAAAGGCGGGGCAGGACGCGGCCGTAACCGCTGGCATCCAAAACAAATTTGGCGGTCAGTTCATAGTTTTCACCTGTATCGGTCGCAACGCTCAAACGTGCCACATCGCCGCTGTTGTCAAACGCGGTTACACCATGTCCAAAGCGGACATTGATGCCTTGTTTTGCCGCTTCATCAATCAGGATTTTGTCGAAGATGCCGCGGCGCACTTGATAAATAGTACCGGGGCCGTCTGAAAATTTTTCAGTAAAGTTGAAATCTGTGTAACGGCTGCCCCATGAAAACGCAGCGCCGTCTTTAAATTGAAAGCTGGGCTCGGCATGCACTGCATCGGCAAAACCGGCTTCTTCCAACATTTCCATGCAATGCGGCAGCAGGCTTTCGCCGATGACAAAGCGCGGGAAATGTTGTTTTTCCAATACGCAAACTTTAAAGCCTTGTTTGTTCAGCAAAGCAGAAGCAACCGAACCCGAAGGGCCTGCGCCGATAACGGCAACGTCAAATTCTACGGACATTTTAAAATACCTTTGATTTTAATGATAAATAATGTTTAAACCAGCATCTGAAGTTTTTCAGACGGCCTCTTACAACGTGACGATAGAAGTTGAAACAAAATATCGCCTTAATTTAATCGTCTTTATTTTTTGTCTAATTTTTCAACAATGTGCCTGCCAGCCAAATATTGAATGCCACGCCGATGGTAACCGTCATGCCGAACGCGGCAACGGCGGGCGTGCTGCTGATGGCGAGCAGGGCAAAGGAAATGGCTGTTGTTGCGGCGGCAAGCAGCATACCGCCTAATTTTGCCGGCGCGCTGTGGTGTGCGGTGGCGGCATAGACGGCATAGTCCACGCCGATGGCGGACACTAAAAGCAGGCCGAACATGGCAAACAGGCTGACGGGAATACCGGCCAAACCGAGTACGGCAACGGTGCAGATGGCGGCGGCCAGTGGCACGGCAAGGATTTTGCTGCCGCGTTTGAAACCAAACATTTTCCACAAGAGCAGCCATGCCAAGGCATAGGAAGCCAGTTTCAACCATGCGGCCTGATTGCGCGTGTGATGGAAAAGCTCGTTTAAGTGGGCGCGTTTGTCTGCCCAATGTATGCCGGAGACGTGTTGCACTGCGGCGCGTACGGCGGCTTCATCGGCCATGCCGTTCAAACGCACGACGGCAGCAAAACGGCCTGGTTCCACTTCGCCCAAATACAAGGAACGCCAAGCTTCTGCCAAATCGGTATTCAGGCCGTCTGAAAGCGACAATGGTTGCGTATCAGCAGCTTGCAGCAGGGCATCACGCATGGTTTTGCGCGGAATACCGATTTCTGTGAGCGGTTTCCAGCTATCAGGCAATTTGGTCAATTCGCGCAGGCGGTTTTGCAGTTTTTGCTGTTCCGTTGTCGGCAGGATGAATTGGTCGGGCGATTGGATGCCGGAAAGTTTGCCTTGCGCGATTAAGGGCTGCAGGGCGCGGCCAAGTTCGGCGGTTTTCTTCAACAGGGCATCTTCGCTTTGTGCTTCGGCTACCAAATATTTGCCGCCAAAATCCGTGCCGCTCAACTGGCCGATTTGTTGTACTTCGGTCAACATCGCGGTCGGCATATTAACCCATTGACGGATGTCATCACGCCAGTCGCTGCGCCACAGTCCGACTGTCAGCAAAATTCCGCCTACGATTAACCAGCCGCGTTTGTGCAGGCGGTTTTTCAGACGGCCTGACAAGGAATAGAGCTTTTCGGTTAATGCGGCAAAAGGCACGGTTTTAGCACGGTAGCGGCGAAACAGCGGCGGCAGCCATAAAACGGTGGCACCAAACGCGCCAAATAAAGCGAAGCCTGAAAATACCGCGGTTTGGCGCAATACAGGCAAAGGGGTAAACCACAGCAGCGCGTAGCCCAAGACGGTAATTGTCAGGCTGACGGCAAAACTCGGCAAGACATGTTTCATTGCCGATTCAGCCTGCCAAACGGTCTTTTCAGACGGCCCGAATACCGACGGAGCCAGCCAGTGCAACGGGAAATCCACCAACATACCCACCAGGCTGGTGCCGATGACGATGGTCAGGATATGCACTTCACCGAAGGTTAATAACGCAACCGCCAATCCGGTCAACATACCGGCTGCCAGCGGCAAGGACAGCAAAAACACGCGGCCGCTGCGGAAGACCCACAACAGCAGCGCAAAGGTCAGCCCAAGCCCGACCATACTCATCAGCCGACTTTCTTTTTCTGCAGCTGCTTTGGATACGGCGGCAAACAATGCGCCACCTGCGCTTAAGGTTTCTGCGCCGTTTTCCGAAGCGATTTGACGGCTTTGTGCCATCAGCGGTAAGAGGGCATCGTTGCCGGAAAATTGATCACCACCGGCGAGCCGTCCGCGCAAGAATACCCAAGTTTTGCCTTTATCTTCGGCAAACAGCATACCGTTGTCCATGTCCCACTGCAAACGGCTTTGCGGATTGGCTTTGTCGGCAACAAAGCGTCCGAAGCCCAGCCAGTCTTGTTCTAAAGACAAAGGGGAGGGCGCGGCAAACGGATTGGCCGCGGCTTCTGCACGCGCTTGAAAATAGGCTTGCGGCTGCTCAAACAGCAGGCGTATTTCGTCTTGCGGCAAAACCGCCAAGCTCAGCTTCTGCATATCCGCCCGTACTTTGTCCAAATTCGGCGTCATGCTGCTGTCGACTTGTTCAAATACGCCGCTTTTGCGCCATGCGTCGTCAATTTGTGAGGCCGTCTGAAAAGCGGTTTCGGCATCGGTACTACCGGCAAGCAAAATGACTTGCGAATTAAGCTGCGCTTCTGCTGCTTTATCTGCAGCCGTCAGTAAGGCATCGGGTTGCTGCTCGCTTGGCAACAACGCGGTCAAATCGGTTTGGATGCGCGCTTGTGAAGCAAAGGCATAAACCAAAAACAGGGTAAGAAACAGGATAAGGGCAGTATAGAGGCGGTTTAGGAGGCGAAGATTCATCGTTCAGACGGCCTTTTGCAAATGCTGCTGTTGGTGTGTGGAATAAGTATAAAGTGCAGTAAATTAAATCAGATTATTATTATTTTGTCAGTTGTTAGATAGTTTGCCGGTCGGTTAAATCATTGGGCTTGAGCGAACCGAAAAACTGCCATTGCAGGGCGACGGCTTTTTCCTTCCAAACGCAGGCAAGTGCCATCGTATCCGCCAAAATCGCGCTTGTGCCGTGCCAATCGATTTGCTTTCCAGCGCGTAAACCGACGGGTTGCCCTGAATCGAAAACATAGCCGACCGATTTCATATCCGACGGAAAACCCAAATTCGCCGCTTTAATCAATGCTTCCTTGAAACACCACAATCGGTAAAACGTTTCAGACGGCCAGTTTGCCGTTTCCAAATAGTTTTGTTCATCCTGCGTGCAGACCAAAGCCGACAGCGCTTTGAAATCGCGCGGGCGGATAAATTCGATATCGACACCGGCTGTTAAGGGATGAGGCACACACAATAAAGCGGCAAAGCCTTGGCTGTGGCTCAGCGATACAGTCGGTAAATCGGTTTGCTGTTTTAATGCGCGGCTGACTTGCCAGTCTTGACGCTGCTCCAGTTGCGGCGTGGCAGCCAAACGTTGTGAATCGACCGCGTTTAGAGACGCATGGTCGTAGCAGGCGGCAAAAGACGGATTGGCCAGCAGGCATTGAAGGGGTGTTGTATCCATAAAATAGAAAAATGCCAAACTTCATGTTGAAGTCCGGCATTTTTGACATTGCTTAGTGGAAGCTGCCTTTCAAAACCACACGGCTGTTGAATGTAGCGATGTGGCATTCGTACTCGTTACCGCCTTTGGTTACTTTGTCAAAGTAGCTAACCAGATGAACGGATTTGGCTTTTTTACGAAGTGCAGTGCTTTGGAAGCGTTTAACTGCGCTCAGGAATGCGCGTTGGCAGGTTTCATCAGGGGTTTTGCCGACTGAGTTGGAGATTTGACGGGAAGTCAAAGTCGCACCGGATGTGCTGCCGTAGTGAACGCGGATGCTAGGATCTAAAGCCGATTTAGCTTCGGCAGAGTTCAAAGCCACATCGACTTTACACATATAAATATCGTTTTGACCTTTGCCATTGACTTTATGGCCTTCACCCATGCTGCGGCAGGCAGAATCAGCGGCAGTTGTTTTTTGAGTAGAAGTTTGAGAGGAGGAAGTAGATGGTTGGGAATTGCCGGATTGTGAGCAAGCGGCAAGCATCAGGGCGGATACGGCAACTAAAGCAGAAAAACGTAACATACGAACTCCTTTGTAATAAGGGGTGTGAAAAAAGGTTTACAGAAAACAGAATCATTTTAACATATATGAAAGAAGTATAAAAATAGGATGATGCAAAAATATTATATTTTTATTTAAATGATTTCATGGCGTTAAGAAAGTTTGAGGCGGTAATGCTTGACGAAGGAGGGGAGAAAGCGTATATTGCGGTCTTCCTTAGGAGTAATGGCTGAGAGGCTGAAGGCACTTCCCTGCTAAGGAAGCATGTGGGGTCAACCTGCATCGAGGGTTCGAATCCCTCTTACTCCGCCAAATATGAAAGACACCGTTTATACGGTGTCTTTTTTATTATCCGGAATTTCTTGGAATCTAAGGCCGTCTGAAAGTGTGAAATGAACGATTTGATTATTCTAAACAAGCCTTATGGTGTGATTTGTCAGTTTTCTGCACATGAAAAACATCAGTGCCTGAAGGATTTTGTCGAGAAACCGGGATTTTATCCGGCCGGCCGTTTGGATACGGACAGCGAGGGTTTGCTGCTGTTGACCAATAATGGCCGTTTGCAGGCGCAGATTGCCGACCCGAAATTTAAGCAGGTCAAAACTTATTGGGCGCAGGTGGAGGGTTCTCCTGATGAAGCCAAATTGGATTTATTGCGCCGTGGCGTAGATTTGGGCGATTTTGTGACCCGTCCGGCCGAGGTCAGGGTATTGGAAGAAGGCGAAGCGGATGTTTTATGGCCGCGCGTGCCGCCAATTCGCATGCGCAAGTCGGTGCCTGATTTTTGGGTGGAAATCAAAATTTCGGAAGGGAAAAATCGCCAAGTACGAAGGATGACGGCGAAAGCAGGCTTTCCGTGTTTGCGTTTGGTCCGCGTGGCAATAGGCCGTCTGAACCTATTTGATTTGAATTTGGAATTGGGACAATGGCAGTTTGCGCCGCATCGTCCTTAAATAGGATGAATAAAGGCCGTCTGAAATATTCAGACGGCCTTTTGTTATGGAAAAATCAATGATGTGAATGACCGATTTGGAAGGTCAAAGTAGTGTAGTTCGCCTGTTTTTGGCACACGCTTTGATCAGGGAAATCAGCTTTATGTTCTACGCTGGCTTTCCAGAAACCTTGTCGCAATGGAATGATGCTGACTTCGCCTTTGTCATCGGTGGTATCGGAGAAGGCTTGGGCTTCGGTTTTATGGGTTTTGCTGCGGTCACTGGTGTCGAAGCCGTCAAATGTAGCGGTAACAGTGGCGTTGGGCAGCGGCTCGCCATTGAAGAGGACGCGGACTTTGAAGCGTTCGCCGACGTGGACGTTGGCAGGGTTGTCCAAAGGTACGATTTCTAAATGTTGGCCGACTTGCTTGGTGATGATGGCGGTATCTGCGCTTTCATGGCCGACATTGACGATGTTTTTACCGAACATACGGGTTTGCTCGCAATAGCTTGCATCAGGCATTTCTTTGATGCTTGCCTGCTTCCAGCCCGCGCTGTTTTTTGACCAGAAGGTCGGTTGGTATTCGGCGGTTACCAAGTAGCTGCCGTCTTTAACGGGCAATTTGCTGCGGTATTGGTAATTGTATGTACCTTTTTGAATCATGTTTTCTTTGCCTTTTTCAGTCACCAGTTGCATGGGTTTGCTGAAAATGTGCAGGCGGTCTTTGGCGATGGGCTCAAGCTCCGGGAATTCGCCATAGCCCAATTCGGCTTCAAGGTATTCGCCGCCATGTGTGTGTGCGGTTTCAACCCAAACGCGATGGGCGTGTGCGGCAGTGCTGAACAGGAAGGCGGATGCGATAAGCAAAGCGGTTTTTTTCATGATTTCTCTCCAATTTTCGGTGTGTAGAAAAGATAGAATAAAATAGTTCGTTATAATATAACAAAATTATTTAAATTTAAAGAGAGGCCGTCTGAAAGTTTTCAGACGGCCTTTTAGATGATTGTTTTTTGAGGCGGATTATCGAAACGGTTTAGTCCCCGTCACGACAAACGTCAATCGCTTCCTGCAAACTGCTGACGCCGTAGATTTTCAGGTTTGGAAACTCTTTGGCATTGCGCGGCATATTGGCTTTTGGAACGATGGCGCGTTTGAAGCCGAGTTTTTCCGCTTCTTTAAGCCGCTCTTGTCCGCGTGCAACAGGGCGGACTTCGCCGCTTAAGCCAATTTCGCCGAAAACCACGGTTTTTTCAGGCATGGGTCGGTTGCGGAAGCTGGAGAGCATGGCGAGGATGACGGCGAGGTCGGCGGCAGGTTCGCCGATTTTGACGCCGCCGACGGCGTTGAGGAACACGTCTTGGTCGAAGCAGGCGATGCCGCCGTGGCGGTTGAGGACGGCGAGCAGCATGGCGAGGCGGTTTTGTTCGAGACCGACGGTAAGGCGTTTGGGGGTAAAGCCGTGTGCGTCATCGACCAATGCCTGAATTTCGACCAAAAGCGGGCGGCTGCCTTCTTGTGTGACCAAAACGCACGAGCCGGGCGTGTCGTCGCGGTAGCTGGCGAGGAAGATGGCAGACGGGTTGGATACGCCTTTCAAACCGTTTTCGGTCATGGCAAACACGCCCAATTCGTTTGCTGCGCCAAAGCGATTTTTGATGGCGCGTATCATACGGTAGTTGGAATGCTGGTCGCCCTCGAAATACAGCACGGTATCGACCATATGCTCCAATACGCGCGGGCCGGCAATCGCGCCGTCTTTGGTCACGTGTCCGACCAGTATCATGGCGATGCCCATTTGTTTCGCCATGCGCGTCAGTTGGGCGGCACATTCACGCACCTGCGACACGGAGCCGGGGGCGGAAGTGATTTGGTCGGAATACATGGTTTGGATGGAGTCGATGACGACGACTTCGGGCTGATGCTGTTTCAACGCCGCTTGAATCGCTTCCATACGGATTTCGGCAAGCAGGTTCACGCCTTCGGTGGGCAGTTCCAAACGTTGCGCGCGTAGGGCAACTTGTTGGGCGGATTCCTCGCCGGAAACGTACAGCACTTTGCGGCTTTGCGCCATTTTGGCGATGGTTTGCAACAGCAGCGTGGATTTGCCGATGCCGGGGTCGCCACCAAGCAGGATGACCGCACCATCGACCAAACCGCCGCCCAATACGCGGTCGAGTTCGCCCATGCCCGTCGGATTGCGCGGCACTTCGGTGGCGGTCACGGCGGAGAGGGATTGGACGGTCGAGGTATCCACCGCCCAAGATTGGAAGCGGGCGTTTTTCGGTTCGGGCGCGGCAAGGCTTTCCTGAAGCGTGTTCCACTCGCCGCAATGCGGGCATTTACCCTGCCATTTCGGAGAAGTGCCGCCGCATTCGGAACATTGGTAGATGGTTTTGGGGGCTTTTGCCATGATGTTTTCCCTGTGGAATATTTGATGTGTGAAAAGGTCGTCTGAAAACTGATATCGTTTTCAGACGACCTTGGGATTATGAATACTTTATTTATAATTTCAAGTATTCATAACTGGTTTAATGCAGCGGCATTTGCTGTTTTTTTGCGGCATAATAGGAAAAATTTACATGGAAGTTTTAGAAAAATGATTTTATTTCAAAAAAACGATGGTAAGCTTGCCTTGCCTTGCCTTGCCTTGCCTTGCCTTGCCTTGCCTTGCCTTGCCTTGCCTTGCCTTGCCTTGCCTTGCCTTGCCTTGCCTTGCCTTGCCTTGCCTTGCCTTGCCTTGCCTAGTTCTCTATTAAAATCCCTTCAAGGGTTTTTATCAAATCTATACATAGGAGTGAAATCCTATGTCATCTAAAAAAATCTCAA
Source organism: Neisseria subflava (assembly GCF_024205745.1). Lineage (NCBI taxonomy): Bacteria > Pseudomonadati > Pseudomonadota > Betaproteobacteria > Neisseriales > Neisseriaceae > Neisseria > Neisseria subflava. Next base: position 148,833 of record NZ_CP073117.1, on the reverse strand, counting down.
AGTTTAATTCATCTGACAAGAAACCCAGAATTCTATCTCTATTTTCAGGATGTGGAGGTTTAGATTTAGGTTTTCACCAAGCTGGTTACGAAACTGTTTGGGCGAACGATTTTTCCCATTGGGCTTGCGAAAGTTTCCGTAAAAATATTGGCGATGTCATCGTAGAAGGCGATATTGAACAAATAGATCCTAACGATCCAACTATTCCCGATTGCGACATCATTTTAGGCGGATTCCCTTGCCAAGATTTTTCTATGATTTGGAAACAGCCGGGCCTAGAGGGTGAGCGTGGCAATCTTTATAAAAGCTTTTTACGTTTTGTAAATGTAAAAAAACCAAAAGTCTTTGTTGCTGAGAACGTAAAAGGTTTGTTGACTGCCAACAAGAAAAAAGCCATTCAGCAAATTATTACTGACTTTGAGAATTGCGGTTATTACGTTCAGGCAAAGCTATATAACTTTGCAGAATTTGGTGTACCTCAATTTCGTGAGCGTGTGTTGATTGTTGGTGTACGTTTGGATACAGGATTTGATTTTCATCATCCAGAACCGACACACAATGAAACTGGCGAAAATGGATTAAAACCATATGTAACTGCTGGTCAAGCGATATCTAATATTCCCAAGAATGCCAGTAATAATGAATTGTTGAAAATTAGTGAGCAAACCCGTAAACGTTTAGAACTAATCCCAGAGGGAGGAAACTATAGTGATATTCCTAAAGAACATCCTTTATATGTAAAAAGTATGTTAAGCCTTGTTTATCGCCGAATGCACCGTAATAGACCTTCTACAACGATTATTGCTGCGGGTGGCGGTGGTACTTGGGGCTATCATTTTCCTGAACCCCGAGCCTTTACCAATCGTGAACGTGCAAGATTACAAAGCTTTCCTGATGACTTTGAGTTTGTTGGCTCAACGACAGAAGTTCGTCGTCAAATTGGCAATGCGGTACCACCTCAAGGCGTGGTTGAATTGGCAAGAACCCTCTTACCAATTTTTTCAGGTAACTATAAAAAAGTAGATTTGCATAAGAAGTTGAAAGCAGAGAAGGACGTTTTATTTCATGACCGACTAAGCAAAATTCGAGGGGGAAAACGATGAATACTGTTTTTTCTAATATTGCTAATGCACGAATTACAGATAAGCCATTAAATAAAGTTTGGATGGATTTATTTATGTCTGCCAATGAAATTTTAATGGCAACAGGCTATGTTTCTAATGATGCAGTCAAAGAGTTACATAAAATTTTAGAAGATAGCGAACATAACCAGAAAATAAAATTATTAGTTGGTATGCATTATTTAGAAGGGTTTAGTCGTCCTCAATACAACAGTCTTTGTGAATTAAATTATTTTTTGCAAGATAAGCAACGTGGGGCAGTATATGTTTCTCCACGTGTGAAATTTCATGGAAAAATGTATTCGTTTAAGAATCAGAATGAAACTCATGGATTGATTGGTTCTGCTAATCTTACTTGCTTTTGGGATAATACTGAGCGCACCTATGAAACGATGGTTCATTTGAATGATGTTCAGACGGCATCTAAATTACATAAAAATATAGATCAGGTTATCCAGCAATTGGGTGTGACTATTAGTCAAGTAGCAAAACCAACTGATTTTAAAGAACATAATGTTCATTTAGAGAATTGTCTGGGAGTCGAAAAAGTGAATGATTCTATGCTTGAGCAGCTTTTTTCACAAATATCGACTTATCACTTTGATTTACCAGTTAAAACCTTCCCAGAAAGCAGTTTAAACCGATTTTTTGCCAAAGGCCGTAAAAATAAACGTGGATTTTATTTACCTAGGCCATGGTATGAAGCAGAGTTGATTGTATCAACAAAATTTTTAGGTACAGAAGGATACCCAAAACAAAAAGAGTTTACCGTCATCACGGATGATGGCTGGAAATTTGAATGTAATACCACAGGACAAAATGGTAAAAATTTCAGTTCAAAAGGTGATCAAACCATATTTGGTAAATGGGTTAAAGGACGTTTAGAGGCGGCTGATTGTTTAAGAACGGGGGAACCTGTCACAGAAGAGACTCTGCATAAATACGGTAACGATCATTTTGAGTTTCGTTCAACCGACAATCCTGATGTTTGGCTACTCTCATTTAAGGGGAAAAACTAAATGTTGCAAACCTACTTGAATCAATTAACCCCTCCCGAATTAGCTGATTCTGTTGAAAATACTGTTAATGGTTTTATGGAGAAATTATCACAAACCGAGCCGAAAATCGCTCAAAACGTTTTATTGCTAGGCAATGTTCAAAGTGGCAAAACGGCACAGGTTTTGGGTATATTAAGTGCGCTGGCTGATGATGGTGACCACAAAGTTTTTTTGTATCTTACTACTGACAGCGTAGATTTACAGGAACAAACAGTCAAGCGTGCCGAAGCTAATCTGAAAAATTTTATTGTATTGTCTGAAAATGATGACCGAAGTTTTATGCAGGTAATGAAGGCAAATAATCCCATCTTGGTCGTGATTAAAAAGAATGCCCGTGTATTGAAACGTTGGCGTAATTTGTTTGCCAGCCAAAGTAGTCTGAAAGGCTATCCTTTGGTTATTGTGGATGATGAAGCCGATGCGGCCAGTCTAAATACTAATACTGATAAGCCGGATAAAGATGCCAGTACTATCAATAAACTGCTAAATGACATTAAGAATTCCTGTTGTCAAAGCCTATTTATTCAGTTGACCGCCACACCTCAATCGCTTTTATTGCAACATGAAGAATCTGATTGGCAACCTGAATTTATCCATTTCTTTGAAGCTGGTGAAAAATACATCGGTGGTAACTTTGTCTTCTCTGATCCTCCAAGCTATATCGTTCGCTTTATTGACAGTGAATTGGACGATATGAAAGATGCTAGTGGTGAAATTACCGAAGGAGTAAAACAGGCATTGCATAGTTTTCTGCTTACTTGTGCAGAGTTTGCTTTATGCGGTAAAACCAATTGTAATTTTGCTTTACATCCAAGTTATAAAATCCAAGATCATCAAGCCTTTTCTCAAAAAATCCAAGCCTTTTTGAATGATTTGGTACAAACGATTAATAGTGGGGAGAATTTTGCAGACAGCTTTAAAGAAGATTATTTGGATTTGCAAAAGACTAAGCCTGATATTCATCATTTTGAGGAAATTTATGAAAAACTAACAGAACTTTTAGAAAATAAGCAAATTTATACTCTCGTCGTCAACTCGCAGACAGAATCAGATTTTGATTTGGAAAGAGGCTTTAATATTATTATTGGTGGGAATGTGATTGGACGAGGCTTAACTATTCCGAAACTACAAACGGTTTATTATAGTCGCACTGCCAAAAAACCGAATGCAGATACTTTCTGGCAACATTCGCGTATTTTTGGATATGACCGTGATAAATCATTATTACGGCTTTATATTCCGTTTGATGTTTATTACTTCTTTGTACAACTCAATCAAGCAAATAATCTGATTATTGAGCAGGCAAAAAATTCAGACGGCAATATTCAGGTTATTTATCCGAAAAATATCAATCCGACTCGAAAAAATGTATTGAAATTCGATAGTATCAATCAAATTGTGGGTGGTGTGAATTATTTTCCACTTCACCCAAACGAGGATAATTTGTCGGAGATTAACAAAATTTTGCCTTCTATTTTGAAAGATAAAATTGAATCTGATTTATATCAAATAGATATAGAGGATTTATTCTTGGTTCTAGATAAATTGGGTCATTATGTTCCAGATGACTGGAATAAGGAAAAATTTATTGCTGGTGTAGAAGCATTAAAGGCACAACGTCCTAGTTTTAAAACCTATGTTTTGATCAAAACCGGACGTAAACTTTCTCGTGCAACTGGCACAATGCTTTCGGAAGACGACCGTAAATTAGGAGAAAAATATCCCAATGATTTATTCCTTACACTTTATCAAGTAGTAGGAAATAAAGATAAAGGTTGGCAGGGCGAAAATTTTTGGTTGCCTAATATTAAGTTGCCATATAAGGGACTGGTGTATTGGGGGGTGAAATAACATAAAAAAAGTCGTCTGAAAACAATCATATCGTTTTCAGACGACCTTTTTTATTGAGAAATAACAGATTTATTTTTTGCTGTCTTTATCAGCATCTTTTTTCGGTGCAGGTTTTTTCGCTGCCAAACCTAAAGATTTTTGCCATTCGGCTGGATTTTTCACCAATTCCAAGGCTTTGCGGAGCTGATCGTCTTTGGCCGGATTTGGAATGCGGCGGCTGGAGATGTCTTCGTCTTTGTCTTTTTTAGACTTGTCTTTATCGGCTTTGGTTTCGGCGTTGGCAGGCGTTTCAGTGCTGCTGTTGACGTCTTGGCCGCCCAACGGATTGCCGATATGGCCGACCAAATCGGCTTCGCGGCTTTCAAAGGCGCGGTCTTTGTCTTTGACTTCAACGTCAGGAACAATGCCTTGCGCCTGAATCGAGCGGTCGTTTGGCGTGTAGTAAAGGGCGGTGGTCAGTTTGACTGCGCTGCCGCCGGAAAGCGGAATCAGGGTTTGCACGGAGCCCTTGCCGAAACTTTGTGTGCCGACGACGACGGCGCGTTTGTGGTCTTGCAATGCGCCGGCAACGATTTCGGAAGCTGAGGCCGAGCCTGCGTTAATCAGGACGGTCATAGGAATGGTTTTCAGCTCGGCAGGCAATCCGGCCAACGGGTCTTTGCCGCTGGTGGTGATGTAGTCTTCGGCAGTTGCTTTGAGTACCATGCCTTCTTTTTTGTTGCGGCCTTTGGTGCTGACAACGGTTACGTCAGGCTGCAGGAAGGCTGCGGATACGCCGACTGCGCCGTTGAGCAGGCCGCCCGGGTCGTCGCGCAAGTCGAGGATGATGCCTTTGAGCGGGCCTTTGTTTTCTTTGACAAGGGCTTGTGCGGCTTCGTTTAGCGCGGCAACGGTGCGCTCTTGGAATTGGGAGACGCGGATGTAGCCGTAGTCTTTTTCAAGCAGGTGATGGCGCACACTTTTGACTTTGATGATGGCGCGGGTCAGGTTGACGACGATGGGTTTGTCGGCATTTTTGCGTGAAAGCGTCAGGGTGATTTTGGTACCCGGTTTGCCGCGCATTTTTTTGACGGCTTCGCTGACGGTCAGACCACGCGTAGAGGTATTGTCGATTTTGACGATAAAGTCGCCGCTTTTCACGCCGGCGCGTTCTGCCGGAGTGTCTTCAATCGGGGCAACGACTTTGACAAAGCCGTCTTCTTGTCCGATTTCCATGCCCAAGCCGCCGAATTCGCCGCTGGTGGACTCTTTCATTTCGGCATAGCCTTTTTTGTCCATATACTCGGAATGCGGATCGAGATCGGACACCATGCCTTTCATTGCGCCTTCAAAGAGCTCGGCATCGGGTTTGTCTTGGTAATAGTTGGCTTTGATTTGGCCGTACACTTCTGCCATGGTGCGGATGGTTTGCACGGGCAGGGCCTCGTTGTCTTTTTTGTCTTTTTCGGCGGCAAAACTTTGTACACTCAGACTGAGGGCGATGCCGCTAAACGCGCCGAGAGTGTAGATTGCAACTTTTTTCAAAGTGGATTTTGTTGACATTCGTTTGACTTTCTTTTTGTGTACGGTAAGCAAAGTGATTTTTGTTTTCTCTGAACCCGTTGACTTTATGTGATTTAAACGCTTGGAACAATAAGTTTAAGGTAAAAGTTTGTTGTTTAATGTGCTGAACAGGCGTGAAAATCGTGTTTTATTGTAGTTTATGATGAAAATTCAGACGGCCTGAAGGGGAAAATTCACTCAGGCCGTCTGAAACATCAGTTAATCCAGGAAAGCGGATTCATGACTTGTCCGTTGTAGCGGACTTCAAGGTAAAGGCCGGTTTCGCCCGACGGCAAAGTGCCGCTGGTGCCAATCTTGCTGCCGGCATTGACGGCGTAGTTTTGGGCGGTGTCGATTTCGTTCAGACCGGAGTAAATGCTGACATAGCCGTCGCCGTGGTCGAGAACGACTACTTTGCCGTAGCCTTCAAGTTCGCCGGCAAAAGTAACCGTGCCTGAGGCAATACTGCTGACCGGAGCAGGAACAGTATTGTAGAACACGCCTTTCCAAACTTCGCCATCGCCGCGGTCTTGACCAAACAGGCCTGCCAATGTGCCGTTAACCGGTTTTTTCAGACGGCCTTGCATACGGCTGAAGCTGTTGGCGTTGCTGACGGTAAAGCCTTGGGTGTTGGGGCTTGCAGTTTCATGTCTTCGTCAGTCAGTGTGGACATGGCGGCGCGTTCGGCTTCGGCTTTTTGTTGGGCGGCAGCCTGCTCTTTGCGGGCTTTTTCAGCGGCGGCCAAACGGGCTTCGGCGGCTTTTTTACGCGCTTCGGCTTCGGCTTTGCGTTGCTCGGCTTTGCGTTTTTCCAAATCTTTCAAGAGATTGTTGAGGCGCTGCTCGTTTTCTCTGTGGTTGATTTTCTTTTGCGCTTCTTTGGCCATTTGCGCGTTTTGACGGCGGCTTTCGGCTTGTTCGGCGGTATTGGTTACGCCTTGTTGGCGCAATGAAGCTTGGATATTGGCTTGCAGTTTTTTCAGGTAAGCCAATTCATTGTTGATTTTTTGCTCTTGCGCTGCCAGCTCTTTCTGTTGTTTTTCCAAGTCTCTCATAACTTGGTCGTTGGCGTTGTTGATATAACGCGTGTAACGCAGGAAGCGGGTTTTTTGACCGGCATCGGCGTTTTTTAGGAAGAGGGCAACCGCGTTGGGCTGGCTGTTTTTATAGTTGCCGGAAACAAAACGCGAAATTTGGGCGCGTGTGTTGGAAACTTCGGCTTTCAACTGGTTGGCATCGGCATTGAGTTTTTGGAATTTTTCCCATGCGTCGCGTTGTTTGCGGTTGATGCCGGAGAGGTTGTTGCGTGTTTGTTGCAGCTGTTTGAGCGTGGCATTGACATGGATAATGAAACCCTCGTTGCGTTTAGCAAAGGATTTTTTGGTTTCCATATCGTTGGCGGCGGCAGTTACGGCTGCTTTGAAATCGTTGTCGGCTGAAGAAGCGGCTTTAGGCTCAACTTTAGGCTCGGCTTTTTTGTTTTGCTCTTTGGCTTTTGTGTCTTTTTTAGCGTCTTTTTTGTCTTCAACAGCTTTGTTCGCAGTCTCTTTGGCTTCTTTAGCGTCGGCCTTTTTGTCTTCGACTGCTTTTTTTACGGGCTCTTTGGTTTTTTTGCCGTCTTTTTTATCCTCGGCCGCTTTTTTAGCAGGCTCTTTAGTTTCCTTCTTGTCTGCTTTTTTTACGGGTTCTTTGGCTTTACCGGATTTTGCGGCTGCGGCTTTTTTGTCTTTTGCCGTTTCTTTAGGCTCTTCGGCTTTGCGGTTGACCTTTTTATTGTCGGCAGCTGCTTCGGCGGCTTTAGCCGTTTTGCTTTTGGCTGAAGCGCGTTCGTTTTTGTCGGAGGGTTCCTTCTCTTTGGAAGCTTTGGCTTTAACCGCTTTTTTGTCTTCCTCTTTATTTTTTACCGCTTGTTTTTTTGAGGTTTCTTTTTTTACATCTGCCTTAGCGGCTTCTTTCTCTTTTTTTACGGGCGCAGCTTTTTTGACGGCGGCCGCTTTTTCTTTCGGCGCGTCTTTGGCAGCATAGGTTGGCAGGGAGAAACTGAGCAACAGGGCGAGAATGAGGGGTTTGTAACGCATGGTTCGATCTTGCTATCAAAGTAGGAACAATAGGACGGATTATACTGTCTGTCAGGCCGTCTGAAAATAATATCGGGTTGCAATATGGACGAACGGTCTTATATAGTAACGATAGAGTAGGCGGACGGGATTTAAGTCTGCCTGGAAACTGACAGTCTGCATCGACAGGATATTATGAAAAAATATTTATTAGTAGTGTTGGGCGCCATGGTTTTGGCGGCTTGCGGTGACAATACCGATAAAATCGGACGCGCCAGTACGGTGTTTCATATGCTGGGTAAAAACGACCGTATTGAAGTGGAAGGTTTTGACGATCCCGATGTGCAGGGGTTGCCTGTTATATTTCGTACGCGAAAAAAGGCGGTTTGAAAGAAACGGTCAATCTGGAAGAAGATGCCAGCGACGCATCGGTTTCCTGCGTGCAAAGTGCGGAAATCATCCGTTATAACGAGTCTGCAGTTTTGAAACCGCGACAAGTGTTCAAACGCAGCGCCAGCATAGCATTTAAGAGCCAGCAGATTATCCGCTATTACGACCCGAAACGTAAGTCTTTCGCTTATTTGGTGTACAGCGATAAAATCGTTCAAGGCTCGCCGAAAAACTCTTTGAGCGCGGTATCGTGTTTTGCCCATGCGAAAACCGATACGCCGGTACCGGCAGGCGGCGCGGTTTACGGTGCGTGCGTGGTGGACGCGCCGGTTGCCGACGGACAAAAATAATAAAATCAGCTTATAGATTAAAAGAATATGAATTTAGCCAACCATTTCCTGATTGCCATGCCTCATATGGACGATCCGTTTTTTACGGATACGGTCATTTATGTGTGCGAACACGATGAAGAAGGTGCGCTGGGCATCATCATCAACAAGCCTTCGCCGATTACCATGGACATGATTTTTGCCGCCGCCGACCGCAATATCCCGTTGCGCCTGCAACATGAAAACGTGATGATGGGCGGGCCGGTTCAGATTGAGCGTGGCTATGTCGTGCATACGCCGATCGGCCGCTGGCAAAACAGCATGGTGGTAACCGATAACGTCGCGCTGACTTCTTCGCGCGATGTGATTGAAAACTTGTCTAAAGAAGGTGCGGTTGATAAGGCTTTGATCAGCATTGGTTATTCGAAATGGGGCAAAGGGCAGTTGGAGCGCGAGCTGGCAGAAAATGTTTGGCTGACCGTCCCTGCGGACGAGCATATTCTGTTTGATGTGCCTTACGAACTCCGTTATGCCGCTGCTTTTGAAAAATTGGGCGTCAATCCGAATGCCTTGGTTTCAGGAGTCGGCCATGCCTGATGCACCAAAAGGCACGGTTTTGGCCTTTGACTTCGGCGAGGCGCGTATCGGCGTGGCGCAGGGGATATCGAGTTGGGCATGACCCATCCGCTGGCAACGGTAACCGGTAACAGCAATGATGAAAAATTTGAGGCCATTGCCAAGCTGGTCAAAGAATGGCAACCCAAGTATCTTGTGGTCGGCCTGCCGACGCATACCGACGGCACGGAGCATGAGTTGACCCGTTTGAGCCGCAAGTTTGGCCGCCGTTTGCACGGACGTTTTAACTTGCTGGTTTATTGGGTGGACGAAAGGATGTCTTCCCTATACGCGGAAAGCTTGCTTGCAGAAGCCCAAGTATTTGGTCGAAAACAAAAATCCGTACTTGACCAAGTAGCGGCGCAGGCAATTTTGCAAGGGTTTTTTGAAGGTGGTGCGGCCGAGTATTTCAATGGCCGCGAAGAATAGCTTTATTCATTATAAAGGCCGTCTGAAACTGGGTTTCAGACGGCCTTTGTTTTGTTACGGCTTTGGGATAAAAGAAGTTTAGTTTGGTTAAGCCTGATTTTTTCAGTTCAAATTTTGCTACACTCCGTTTTCTTTTTTTAGACACAAATACAAGGAAAAAGTCATGGCACTCATGGACAATCTTTTGAATGCGGCTACTCAAATGTTGGGTGGCAACAGCGAAAACGGCGCACAAGGTTCTCTGACCGATATGGCGATGGATTTGGTGAAACAACAAGGCGGCGTGGGCAACCTGATCAACCAACTGCAACAAGGCGGTTTGGGCGATACCCTGAGCAGCTGGGTTTCCAACCAATCCAGCAATCTGCCTGTGTCCGGCAGCGATCTGCAAAATGCGTTGGGCAGCGATACGGTAAACCAAATCGCGCAAAAATTTGGCGTAGATGCCGGTCAAGCAGGCGATTTGTTGGCAAAAGTATTGCCTGACTTGGTCGATAAAGCCACGCCTAACGGCACGGCTCAAGATGCGGATGGTTTCGGCTTGGACGACATCGCTTCTATGTTGCTGAAAAACTTTATGAAATAATGAGTTGAATCATTTGATAAGGCCGTCTGAATCCGTTCAGACGGCCTTATAACTTTTGGTTCGCGGTAAATAACCAATAAGTCTTTTTCTGATGGAGGCGGATGGCTTATGATGGACACTTCATTTCACCAAATAAGAAGGTTATACACATGTCCCGCTTGACCATACACACAGTTGAAACCGCTCCTGAAGCTGCTAAACCACGCGTTGAAGCCGTATTGAAAAACAACGGCTTTATTCCTAACCTGATCGGCGTTTTGGCCAATGCGCCTGAAGCTTTGGCGTTTTATCAAGAAGTTGGCAAGCTGAATGCGGCCAACAGCCTGACTGACGGCGAAGTTGAAGTTGTCCAAATCATCGCCGCCCGTACCAACGAATGCGGTTTCTGCGTTGCCGGCCACACCAAACTGGCTACCCTGAAAAAACTGCTGTCCGAACAATCCATCAAAGCCGCACGCGCATTGGCTGCAGGCGAGTTTGACGATGCCAAACTGGGTGCTTTGGCGACATTCACCCAAGCTGTTATGGCGAAAAAAGGCGCGGTATCCGACGACGAGCTGAAAGCTTTCTTCGATGCAGGCTACAACCAACAGCAAGCCGTTGAAGTCGTCATGGGCGTTGCTTTGGCAACCTTGTGCAACTACGTCAACAACCTTGCCAAAACTGAAATCAACCCTGAATTGCAGGCATTTGCCTAATTTCATCAAAGGCCGTCTGAAAATTCAGACGGCCTTTTAGTAAAAAGCAAGGGATATCCTTGTTGCCAAGAATAATTCATGAGTAGAACCATCTACGCTTCAAACCTTATTCAGAGGAAAAATCATGACACGCGAAGCTTTATTGAACAATGTTGCCGCACTCGTTAAAAGCAAGCTGAAACCATTGGTGGACGACATCGACCGCAAAGGCCTGTATCCGAAAGAATTTATGCTGGAATTGGGCAAAATCGGCGGTTTTGCCGCGACCGGTACGGTTGAAGAAGGCGGTAACGGTTTGGGTTTGGCAACGCAAATCGCCGTATTGCGCGAAATCGGTAAAGAATGCGGTGCGACTTCGTTCAGCGCATGGTGTCAGGCAGCTTGCGCGTGGTATCTGCATCAATCCCCCAACCAAGCGGTTAAAGACAAATATTTGGCCGATATTCTGCAGGGCAAAGTCTTGGCCGGTACGGGTATGTCCAATACCGTCAAACACCTTGCCGGCATTGAAAAACACAACCTGCAAGCCGAGCGCGTCGAAGGCGGCTACAAAGTCAACGGCGCTTTGCCTTGGGTATCCAATATCGGCGAAGACCATATTTGGGCGAATACCGCCCAAGTCGGCGACAGCTATGTGATGTTTATCACCGGCGGCCAATGGGAAGGCGTGACCCTGCAAGATTGCCCTGAGTTCTGCGGTTTGGAAGGCACGCGCACTTACAGCCTGAATTTTAAAGACGTGTTTATTCCCGATGAAGATGTGATTGCTGCGCCTGAGCAGTTCCAGTCTTATATTCCGACCATTAAAGCCGGTTTCATCTTGCTGCAAATAGGTATCGGCGCCGGTGTGATTGACGGTGCGCTCGGCATTATCCGTATGGCCAACGTGGTGAATGCGGAAGTGAACGCTTACCTCGACCACAGCTACGATGATTTGAAAGCCGCGTTGGACGGCGCATGGGCGGAAACCGAACGCCTTGCCGATGATGCGTGGAACAACAAACCTGATACGCTGGCAACCTTAAAACTGCGTGAAGCAGCTGCCGTGTTGGCTCTGAACGCCACTCAATCTGCCGCATTGCATGCAGGCGCGAAAGGTTATCTGATGCGCAGTCCGGCGCAACGCCGCGTCCGCGAGGCCATGTTCGTCGCCATCGTAACACCGGCCATCAAACACCTGCGTAAAGAAATCGCCGCTTTGGAAGCAGCGCAATAAATTCAAAATATCAACAATAAAACACACGAAAGGCCGTCTGAAAACACGGTTTCAGACGGCCTTTTAAAATAGAAGGAACACAAAATGGCTCAATATATGTGCGGCCCTTGCGGCTGGATTTACGACGAAGACCTCGGCGACCCCGAGCACGGCCTGCCTGCCGGAACCAAGTTTAAGGATATTCCCGACGACTGGAAATGCCCTGAGTGCGGCGTAGGCAAAGAAGATTTTTATCTGTTGGATTTCGTGATATAACTTGGTTGATTTAAAAAGGCCGTCTGAAATTTCAGACGGCCTTTGTTTTATCGGCGGTATAAAGCAACCATGGTTTCAGCTGCTTTAACGCAGCTTTCCACATCGGCAACCAAAGCGATGCGGACGTAGCCTTCGCCTGGATTGCCTTGTTCGGTATCGCGGGCGAGGAAGCGGCCGGGCAACACTTGGATAGCGGCTTTCTGCCACAGGTTGCGCGTAAATGCCAAGTCGTCGCCATCGGGAACTTTCAGCCAAATGTAGAACGACGCGTCAGGCAGTTTGACATCGAATGCCTGTTGCAAAATAGGGATGACGCGGTCGAATTTTTCTTGGTAGAGACGGCGGTTGTCAATGACGTGTTCTTCATCGTTCCAAGCGGTAATGCTGGCGCGTTGGACGGGAATGCTCATCGCGCTGCCGTGGTAGGTGCGGTAGAGCAGGAAGTTTTTGAGCAACTCGGCATCGCCTGCGACAAAGCCGGAACGCAAACCGGGGACATTGGAGCGTTTGGACAGGCTGGTAAACATAATAATGTTGCGCGTGCCGCGTCCTAATTGCGCCGCAGCCTGCAGGCCGCCGATCGGTTTGTTGCCGTCAAAATAGATTTCGGAATAGCATTCGTCAGAGGCAATAACAAAGCCGTATTTGTCTTGCAAATCAAAAATTTCTTTCCAGTCTTCTAATTGCAGGACGCTGCCGCTCGGGTTATTGGGCGAGCAGACGATCAGGACTTTGGTGCGCTGCCATACGTCTTCGGACAGGCTGCTCCAATCGGGGTTGAAGCTGGGCGCAGGACAGTTGGCAAAATGGATTTCGCCGCCGCCCAAAATAGTCGCGCCTTCGTAAATTTGATAGAAAGGATTAGGGCTGATAACGACCGGTTTGGGGACGTCTGAAGCCGGATTTAAAACGGTTTGGATAAAAGAGAACAAAGCTTCCCGGCTGCCTAATACGGGCAGGATTTCATTGTCGGGATTGAGGCTCAAACCATCATAACGGCGGGCAACCCATTCGGCGCAGGCTTGGCGCAGTTCGGGCAGGCCTGCGGTCAGCGGATATTTTTCCAGTTCGTGCAGGGAAGCGGTCAGCGCATCGGTGATGACTTTGGGCATCGGGTGTTTCGGCTCGCCGATTTGCAGATGAATGGGCGTTACGCCTTCGGGTGCATCAATGCCTTGCATGGCTTCACGCAGGCGGGTGAAAGGATAGGGTTTGAGATGGTTCAATAATGGGTTCATGATGTTTCAGCCGGATAAATTCAGGCAATAATCTTAGCATTTTTTAGATGGATTGGGACAAAAAGGCCGTCTGAAAACAGGGTTTAAATGTTTTCAGACGGCCTTTTGAGTGTTGATGCGTTTATTTGGCAGGGACGGCGGGCAGGGAACCGTTCAAGAGATAATGAATGGTTTCTTGAACCGTACGGATGGCGTTGCCAAACGGCAGCGGGTCTTTGCCGCGGAAAAACAGGCCTTTATCGACTTCGCCGCGGAATGCGGCGGAAAGTTGGATGTCGATACAGAATTGACCGGCTTTGGCCAAACCGTCGCGCAAACCGCAGCTGGTCAGGCAGTTCAGGCCTTGGGTGCAACGGCGCGGATCATTTTTGGCATTGGCTTGCAATTTGGCTTCGCGTTTGATGTAGCTGTCGAGGAATTTGGTGCGCACACCGCGAGCAGGCAAACCGGCAACAGACATGAATTCAACCACTTGTTCGGTTTCCGCACCGGTCAGCGTTTTTTTGAAGTTGATGTGGGCATCGCCTTCTTCGGTCACGGCAAACGCGGTACCGATTTGGACGGCGGACGCACCCCAGTTTTTCAAGGCTGTTTTGACTTTTTCAAAGTTTGCCATGCCGCCTGCGAGTATCAACGGGATTTTTTCGCTTTCCAAGCCCAAGTTTTTGAATACTTCAAACGTTTCTTCAATAACGCGTTTGAACTCGAATTTGGCATCGTTCACGCCGTCAACGGTCGCCGCGCCCAAATGGCCGGCTGCGTGGGCAGGATGTTCGATAACGATGGCATCGGGCAAGATGCCTTTTTTCATCCAACGTTTCAAAACGATGTTGATACCGCGTGATTCGGACAAAATAGGGAAAAGGGCGACATCTTTGTGGTAGCCCTCGGCCATTTCCGGCAGATCTAAAGGCAAACCTGCGCCCATCACAATCGCGTCTGCACCGGATTCGCAGGCCTGACGGACGTAGGCGGCATGGTCTTTGACGGCTTTCATGACGTTGACGGCAATCATGCCTTTGCCTTCTGAATCGGCTTTGGCTTTTTTGATTTCACGGTCAAGCGCGATACAGTTGAGGCGGGTGTATTTTTCTTCACTGGAATCGATTTTTGATTCGGCCAGCAAATCTTCGTGCAAGTGGCGCAAATCGACGCTGGCGATGGTACCTACGCCGTTTTCGCGCGCAACCGCGCTGGAGAGTTTTGATGCGGAAACGCCTACACCCATACCGCCTTGTACGACGGGAATCAGTGATTTGCCACGGATAATCAATGGGTCAAAGTTGTTTTGCATGGATGCTCCTTCATAGATTCTGGATGATGCCGTCTGAAATCCTATGAAATAGATTGGATAACGGACTGATGTGTATATAAATAAGTGTGTTTTTCGCCGCCGTTTTTCAGACGGCATGAGGCGTGTTTTTAAAATTTTAGAAATTATACTCTAAGTTAGTGTAAAAATTAGAGTATTAATACAGTTTTTTTGAAGGAAAAATTGAAAAGTCTTGTTAATAAAGGAATAAATTTTATGGTGGATTGGATTAAGAAGGAGAAATTGCAAACAAAATCTATAAAGAAAAAGGCCGTCTGAAATTTCAGACGGCCTTAAGTATGGGAATCAGACAGATATCGTATTACATTTGTTTTTTAGCGGCGTCAATGGCGCGTTGGTCAGGGTTGATCAAGATTTCAACGCGGCGGTTTTGTGCACGGCCTTCAACAGTAGCGTTGGAGGCGATGGGTTGACGGGAGCCGTAACCGAAAGTGCTCAAACGGGTGCTGCTTACACCACGGGATTGCAGGAAGGTGGCAACAGATTCGGCGCGGTTGCGAGACAATGGCTCGTTGATGGCGTCGTTACCGGTGTTGTCGGTGTGACCGTTGATGGTCAAAGTCGTGTCAGGATATTGAACCAAAGTTTGCGCGGCGGCAGACAAGGCGCTTTGAGCATGGCCACTCAGGGCAGCGCTGCCGGTAGCGAAGGTTACGTTTTCAGGCATAACCAGTTTGATTTGGTTGCCTTGACGTTCAACTTCGATGTTGGTGTTGGCCAGGCTTTGACGCAGTTTTTTCTCTTGGTAGTCCATGTAACCGCCGATACCGGCACCTACTGCACCACAAGCCAATGCGGAGTTGCGCGCGCCTTTACCACCGTGGGTCAGCGCACCAACGATGCCGCAAACAGCCGCACCGCCCAAGCCGTACATAGCGGTTTTGCTGGCGGATTGTTGACCGGTAGCAGGATCGGTCACACAGCCGGTGAGTGCCAAAGGAATGGCAGTAGCAATAACGGTCAGGGGTTTCAAGAATTTCATGTCGTATCCTCTTTTTAGATGACGGCTCAGGCCGTCTGAAAAAAATGAATAAAAACCGCGTGGGTCATTACGAATTAATGATACCGAATATCCGAAACGCAAAAGAATGGGTTTAACCCGATATTACGCAAATATTTGCCAGTTAACATAATACTGAAACATTTCTGCATTTTTCTGCCCGTTTGGCCGTTTTGCCGACAGATAAAAAGAAGGTTTCTTTACGATTTCTTCCGTTTTTTCTTTTTGCGGCGATACCAGCTGACAAATGCCCATTTCAATCTGACTTTGACATCGTATCCCACCGAGCCTGCGCCCAGTATGAATAAAACGGCGGAAACGGGCAGGGCGAAATGATGGCCGACCAAATGATAACCCCATACGCCAACGATGCCGCCCAGTAAAAACGACAGCATTAGGCCGCTTAAAAGCCACATTTTCGGTTTGTTGACGCGGACGTGCGGCAGGCGCGGATGATGTTGCTTGGAATAATAAAGTGCGCGTGAAATTTCAATGCCCAAATCGGTTGCCGTGCCGGTCATGTGGGTGGAGCGGATGGCAGAGCCGGACAAAAGTGTAATGACGGTATTGTGCATGCCCATGATAAAGCATAATAAAAACAATGCTAAAGACGGCATGATGAAATCCGGGCCGCCAAAATCCCATTCCATCGCGGTAATGCCGAACAAGCCGAAGATCAACAGATAAACCGCTTCCAGCCACATGGAAAATCCAAAGCTGCCACGGAAACGCATTTGCTGCGTCCACAAAATCACCCAGCCCGAATGCGCGGCTCCGGCAACAAAACACAACACGCTGATTGTGGCAATAATGGCCACACTCCACTCTTGAAGATACAAAACATCTGCCAACAGCGACATTGAGCCGGTAACGTGGGAGGTATAACGTGAGAATGCGAAGTAACCGCCGGCATTAATCGCACCGGCAAGAAAGGCCATGATGTAACCCAGCCGTCTGAAACGGGCATCGGAAATATTGTGTTCGTGCAGGTACGGACGGTCCGCCTGCCAAAACGGCGGCGTGTGTTGCCTATGGTGGCGCGGTCGGTAAGAGTGGGGCCGTTTGTCGTCGTTCATTGATTTGAGGATAGGGTCGAGCATTTATTACGGGGTGTATTTTATATGCAACTGCCTGCTACCAAGAATAAATAATATAAAGTGTTCCCAAGTTGCCACACTTGCCCATTGCAAGATGAGGGCGTACATTAATAGCCATGCATGAGTATAAGGAAACATCCGATGAATCCTATCCGCCTGACCTTATTGATTGGTGCTGCCGCATTACTTGCCGCCTGTGCCACCACGCCTGAGCAAAAAGTCGCACGCGCCCAAGCGCAGAAACGCTATGAGCAGGACCTTCAAGTCAATCTTGCCGCCCAATGCGATCAGGAAACTGCCGCGCTGATCCGCCGCAAATTTGACGAAGAAGGCAAACCCGGTGCCGCAACTGCGGAACAAAAAGCCTTCCGTCTCAAATATATCGACAAAGTTTCCGATCCGATGTTCCAAGCCTGCTACAAAATGGCATGGCAAAACTATATTTCCCAAGAACAGCTGCGCGAAGCCCGCTACTATCGCTATTACGACGATTGGGGCTATCCGTTTGGCCGTTATCCTTGGTGGTGGTAAGGTATTAACAAACTTTAAGGCCGTCTGAAAGCATATATTTATTGGTTTCAGACGGCCTAAGGTTTATTGAAACGGCAATAACGTTTACAATAGCCGCCTATTCAAACACAATACCACCACCCATGAACATCTGGCTTGGACAGCGACACGCGCCCAAATTTCCGCAAGGAGCCGCCGTAACCATCGGCAACTTCGACGGCGTACACCTCGGGCACAAACATATTCTACAAAAACTCAAACGAGAGGCAGACCAGCGCGGTCTGCCTGTTGTCGTTGTTGTTTTTGAGCCTCAGCCCAAAGAATTTTTTGCGCGCAAAGCCGGGAAAAAGCTGCCTTACCGCATCAGCCCGCTGCGTACCAAATTGCGCCTTTTGCGTGAAACCGGCTGTGTGGATGCCGTTTGGGTCTTGCGTTTTAACCAAGCTTTCTCCGATATGAGCGCACAAGCGTTTATCGACCAGCTTTTGCGCCAAACGCTCAATACGCGGTATCTGCTGATTGGCGACGATTTCCGTTTCGGTGCCGGCCGTGAAGGTTGTTTTGAACTCTTGGCACAACAGCCCGATATGCAAACCGAGCGCACGCCGTCCGTTATCGTTGAAGACATCCGCACCAGCAGTACCGCCGTCCGCCAAGCCCTTTCAGACGGCAAGTTGGAATACGCCAAAAGACTGTTGGGCCATGATTATGTGTTGAGCGGTAAGGTCAAGCACGGACAAAAACTCGGCCGCACCATCAACGCGCCTACCGCCAATGTACAGCTTCCTCCGTATCATTATGCGCTAAGCGGCGTATTTGTCGTTGAAGCAGACGGCACATTCGGTACGCGCCGAGGCGTTGCCAGCTTTGGTTTTAACCCCACTGTCAGCAACAACCGTTCGCAGAAGCTGGAAGTCCATCTGTTCGATTTCAACGGTGATTTGTACGGCCAACGTATCTTCGTCCGCTTCCTGCACAAACTGCGTGACGAGAAAAAATTTGAGAGTATCGAAGCATTGAAAACCCAAATTTTGCAAGATATGGAAGATGCGAGGGTTTGGGAAGCATAGAAACGCTTCTAGAAGCTTATAAAATCAAGACAATTGGGCTACAATAAGTCCTTTGAATTTTTTCAGACGGCCTGTTCTTTTAAAATGAGCAATCAGGCCGTCTGAAGCCGAAATACCGCAACAATAGAGATCAAAAAATGACCGATTACAGTAAAACCGTAAACCTGCTCGAGAGCCCGTTTCCAATGCGCGGCAATCTTGCCAAACGCGAGCCTGCATGGCTGAAAAGCTGGTACGAGCAAAAACGCTACCCAAAACTGCGCGAAATCGCCAAAGGCCGTCCGAAATTCATTCTGCACGACGGTCCTCCGTATGCCAACGGCGACATCCACATCGGTCATGCCGTCAATAAAATTCTCAAAGACATCATTATCCGCAGCAAAACCCAAGCCGGTTTTGACGCACCTTATGTACCGGGTTGGGACTGCCACGGTTTGCCTATCGAAGTGATGGTAGAAAAACTGCACGGCAAAGACATGCCTAAAGCGCGTTTCCGTGAATTGTGCCGCGAATACGCCGCCGAACAGATTGCCCGCCAGAAAAAAGACTTTATCCGCTTGGGCGTGTTGGGCGACTGGGACAATCCTTACCTGACCATGGATTTCAAAACCGAGGCGGATACCGTGCGTATGCTCGGCGAAATCTACAAATCCGGCTATCTCTACCGCGGCGCGAAACCGGTTCAGTTCTGCTTGGACTGCGGCTCTTCATTGGCCGAAGCCGAAGTGGAATATAAAGATAAAGTATCGCCTGCGATTGACGTTGCCTATCCGTTTAAAGACACTGCCGCGCTTGCCGCCGCATTCGGTTTGGCAAGTATCGAAGGCAAAGCATTTGCCGTCATCTGGACGACTACGCCTTGGACTTTGCCTGCGAGCCAAGCAGTTTCAGCTGGCGCAGACGTGGTGTATCAACTGATTGATACGCCTAAAGGCAAATTGGTGTTGGCCAAAGATTTGGCAGAAGACGCGCTCAAACGTTACGGTTTTTCAGACGGCATTACTATTCTTGCCGAAACCACCGGCGACAAGCTGGAAAACCTGCACATGAATCATCCGTTCCTCGAACGCGATATTCCCATGCTCAACGGCGATCATGTTACCACCGATGCCGGTACCGGCTTGGTGCATACTGCTCCTGCTCACGGTCTGGAAGACTACGCCGTCTGCAATAAATACGGCATCGAGCTTTACAACCCTGTAAACGCCGAAGGCAAATACATCAGCGAAACGCCGCGCGTTGCCGGCATGAGCGTTTGGGAGGCCAATCCCGTTATCCTGCAATGGTTGGAAGAAACCGGCAACCTCTTGGCAAGCAGCAAAATCGAACACAGCTACGCACACTGCTGGCGTCACAAAACACCGTTGATTTACCGTGCGACCGGCCAATGGTTTGTCGGTATGGATAAAGCTGGAAAAGACGGTAAAACCTTGCGCGATAAAGCCATCAAAGCTGTTGATGACACCGAATTCTTCCCGTCATGGGGTCGCGCACGTTTGGAAGCCATGATTGAAGGTCGTCCTGACTGGGTGGTTTCACGCCAACGCTATTGGGGCACGCCGATGACTTTCTTTGTTCACAAAGAAACCGGTGAGCTGCATCCGAACTCTGCCGAGTTGTTGGAAAAAGTTGCCCAAAAAATCGAAGGAAAAGGCATCGAAGCATGGTTCTCTCTTGATAAGAGCGAACTCTTGAGCGCGGAAGATTGCGAAAATTACGACAAACTTTCCGACACGATGGACGTGTGGTTCGACTCAGGCTCGACACATTATTCCGTTTTGAAACAACGCGAAGAATTGGAATGGCCGGCTGACTTGTACCTCGAAGGCAGCGACCAACACCGCGGCTGGTTCCAATCCTCCATGTTGACCGGTTGCGCCTCATCAATGGGTCGTGCGCCATACAAACAGCTGCTGACCCACGGTTTCGTGGTTGACCAAAACGGCCGCAAAATGTCGAAATCCATCGGTAACGTCGTTGCACCGCAAGAAGTTTACAACGAATTTGGCGCAGACATCCTGCGCCTGTGGGCGGCATCCACCGATTACAGCGGCGAATTGGCGATTTCCAAAGAAATCCTCAAACGCGTAACTGAAAGCTACCGCCGTATCCGCAACACCTTGAGCTTCCTGTTTGCCAACCTCAGCGACTTCAATCCTATTGAAGATGCCGTGCAACAGGCAGACATGGTGGAAATCGACCGTTACGCCGTGGTATTGGCACGTCAGCTGCAAGAGCGTCTGGCAGGTGATTACTATCCGCGCTATGCCTTCCATTTTGCCGTAAAAGACATTGTTTCTTTCTGTTCGGAAGACTTGGGTGCGTTCTACCTCGATATCCTGAAAGACCGCCTCTACACCACCAAAGCGGACAGCCATGCACGCCGCAGTGCGCAAACTGCCCTGTATCACATCACACGCAGTTTGGTTCTGCTGATTGCTCCGATTTTGTGCTTCACCGGCGAGGAAGCATGGGACATCATCGGTGGCGGCGAAGAAGACAGCGTCCTCTTCCACACATGGCATGAGTTCCCATCTATCAATGAAAAAGCCGAAGCCGAATTGGTGAAAAAATGGACGGCAATCCGCGAAGCACGCGAAGCAGTAACAGCCGCCATCGAGCCTCTGCGTACGGATAAAACCGTCGGCTCTTCATTGCAAGCCGAAGCCGAAATTACGGCTCCGGAAGAAATTGCCGACTATCTGAACACTTTGGGCGAAGAATTGCGTTTTGCTTTGCTGGTGTCTAAAGCAGAAGTGAAAGTAGGTGATGAACTTGCTGTAACCGCTAAAGCCAGCGATGGTGAAAAATGCGAACGCTGCTGGCACTACACCCACGATGTGGGCGCAGTTGCAGGCCATGAAACCATCTGTAAACGTTGTGCAGACAACGTTGACGGTAAAGGCGAAGACAGACATTACGCTTAATTGTTTGGTCTAAGATAAAGGCCGTCTGAAAACTTTGGTAATAGGTTTTCAGACGGCCTTTATTTATTGAATCTGTTTCGTATAGCGAATAGATTTTGAAGGGTAATTGGGGTTTGTGATTTAAGTAAAATACAGGATAGGGTTTCAAGTTATTGTGGGGTAGGAGTTTAATTGCAAAAAATAACTCTTACTCCAGAGAAAATTTGTTGAGGATATAGGAATGACGAATAATCATTTGTCTAGAATTGAGATCAATCATTATAATTCTGTATTCGTAAGCCTTTAATAACAATGAGGTATCCTATGCGTCCTAAAGATAAGTTTGACATCAAGGCTTGCAAAAAAATTAAGGACTGCAACGATGAGGAATTAATTGAGATGGGGGAGTGGCTCTCAGGATGGTTGGGAGATGCGAACTTTCCTGTTTTTAGTGAAATTGTCGAAATCTTTGTAGAACGACAAGACACATTACTTCCATTCGTTTCAAATATTTTTTACTCAAATGATAGTATATGCATTTATTGGGTTTTACTTGAACTCTATCCAAAATTATCCTATCAAAACCAAGTAGCCTTAGCCATTGATTTGGAACATTGTCTTCATAATATTTCAGAAAAATTAATTTTGGATGAAGATGATGAAAACCTTAAAGAAATCTTGGAAAAAGTTTTAAATTAAGGTAGATATATATTTAATGATTTTGAAATAATGCATTGTCGGAGAAGATACCTTTCAAAAGGTCTTACTTATCCGTGGAGTATGGACGTATTTTGAACCTTCAAATAGCCTCATATTTGCATTTTATCCTTAAACGGAAATTTCGTTTTATCTAATATGAAAGGCCATCTGAAACAAGTTTTCAGACGGCCTTCAGCTATTCTATTGCTAAGTAAAAATTAGCGGGCAGAGCAAGAAGTTTCTACTTTGTTGCCGTATGGGTCAGTGAAGCCGAAGAATGCTTCGCTGCCTTTTTGATGCCATTCAGCGCCTTTGCCGAACAGGCCTTGGTTGGCAACATAGCGTTCGCCTGAACCTGCAACGGCAGAAGACAGGGTGGCAACTTTGTCGTCCAGACGCAGTTCAACTTGGTTGGTGCTCAGGTTGCGGACTTGTACAGACAGGCCGTTTTCGCAGCTGAATGATTGAACACGGCCGTCATTATGTTGCTGACCATGTTCGTGTGCATGGCCGTGGTCATGATTGTGCTCATGACGTTGACCATGGTCATGGCGATGGGCTTCAGGTGCGGCACAGGCAGCGAGGCTCATGGCGGCGGCAATTGCAAGCAGGGCTTTTACTTTCATTTTTGACTCCTATGGTCAGTGTTGAAGGAAGAATGTAGCGGCATGTTATAAATATCTTTATGGCTTCACAATAGGGATAACCATTATTTACTTTTCCTTCCTGTTGCCAGGAGTATGGCAGGATTCTTTGTAGTTTTGATATGAATGATTAATGCAGTTTGAAAAAAAGCCGCACTTGCGCTAGAGGTAAACGAAAGTGCGGAAAATTCAGAGAGTTACATTGAAAGAAGGATAGAGCAGCTTAACGCTGGCGTGCTTTAAAACGGGGATTGCTCTTGCAAATGACGTACACTTTGCCTTTTCGGCGGACAATTTGGCAGTCGCGGTGTCGTTTTTTTGCAGTTTTCAGGGATGAGAGGACTTGCATCATTTATCCTTTCTGAAAGAAGACATCATGGATTGGTAACGTTGGTTGAATTTGCTGGCGCGGCCTTCAACATTGACATTGCGTTGTTTGCCTGTGTATACGGGGTGGGACGCGGAAGAGGTATCAAGAGAGAAGAGGGGATACTCTACTCCGTCTTTCCAAACCATGGTTTTCCCGTGGGTATTGGCACATGAACGGATGAGCCATCCTTGGTCTGCACCACTGTCGTAAAACAGGACGGTACGATAGTTGTCTGGGTGGATATCGGGTTTCATTTCTTTCTCCAGTGAATGTTATGGTATAACATTATACTCTTAGAAAAAGAGCAGGCAAGTGTTTTTTGGTTTTTCTTTATCACGGGGTTGCGGCATTTTGATAAAATATGCTGTTTCAGACGGCCTTTTTTTCATGAGGCCGTCTGAATATTTTGTTTTCTGATGGTAGGGATATGATGTATTTGTATAAGGGTTTCAGATTGGGTGGTGCGGTAAGCAAGGTTATGCCGATTATCCATGTATTGTCCAAGCTGGGGCTGTTGTTTTCACTGTTGTTGGCTGTGCCGACACTGATGTCGTATTTTTATCACGACAGCGCGTTTTTCGTGTTTGCCTACACGGCTTTGACGGTATTGTTGGTGTCGTGCGTTACTTGGGTGCTGACTTTGCGTTTCAACCGTGAATTGCGGCCGCGTGACGGATTTACCCTGGTATTGATGCTGTGGCTGGCCTTTGCCGTCGTGGCGGCGATGCCGATTTATTTCTATATGCCGTCCATGAGTTTCACCGATGCGTTTTTTGAAGCGATGTCGGGGCTGACGACAACGGGGGCAACAGTGATTTCCGGCTTGGATACGCTGGATCCGTCGGTGAATTTTTGGCGGCACATGCTCAACTGGCTTGGCGGTATGGGTATTATCGTGTTGGCTGTGGCAATTTTGCCGATGTTGGGCGTGGGGGGGACGCAGCTTTTCAAAGCGGAAATTCCGGGTATGGATAAGGAAAGCAAGATGGCTCCCCGTATTTCGCAAGTGGCCAAACGATTGTGGTTTGCCTATGCGCTGACAACTGCTGCCGCCTTGGTATCCTTACATATTGCCGGTATGGGCTGGTTTGATGCCTTGTGCCATGCGATGTCGGCAGTGGCTTTGGGCGGTTTTTCGACACATGATGACAGCGTTGCCTATTTTGATTCCGTAGCAGTTGAATGGACGTTGATGTTTTTTACCGTCTGGGGCGGTATCAATTTCGCCAGTCACTTTACTGCGCTGGGCAACCGCTCTTTGCAGGTGTATTGGAAAGATGAAGAATGCCGCTCCATGTTGCTGGTTTTATCGGGCAGTATTTTGATTTCGGCATTGTATTTATGGCAGCAGGACGTTTATCAAAGCCTTGGCGAAGCTTTGCGCTTTGTCAGCTTCAACTTTGTGTCCATCGGATTGGCCAGCGGTTTTTCCAATGCTGACTTTGCCCAATGGCCGCTGATTGTGTCATTGTGGATGTTTTTCCTGTCGAACGTATTGGCAAGTTCAGGCTCTATGGGGGGCGGTATTAAAAACGTGCGTGCATTGGTGTTGTTCAAATTCAGCTTGCGCGAAATGTTGATTTTGCTGCACCCACGTGCGGTTCGTACGGTAAAGGTCAACAACCGCTCCATTCCGGATCGCATGGCGTTGACTGTCATGTCGTTCATCTTTATTTATTTTATGACGGTCATCGTATTCAGCTTTTTACTGATGGCTGCAGGCTTGGACTTTTTATCCGCCTTTACGGCAGTCATTGCCTGTATTACTAATGCAGGGCCGGGTTTGGGGGCAGTTGGTCCGTCGCATAATTACGCCGCGCTGAGCGATGTACAGAAATGGCTGTGTACGGCGGTGATGTTGTTGGGACGTTTGGAGATTTTTACCGTTCTGATTTTGTTTACTCCGGCATATTGGAAGAAATAAGTATGAGAAAAAGGCCGTCTGAAATTTCAGACGGCCTTTTTATAATGGCAGGGCTTAAGCGTATTGCTTGAGCAATTCTTTGAATTGTTCGCCAGTTTCAGGGTGTTTCAAACCGTAAGCCACGGTTGCTTCAAGGTAACCCAATTTGCTGCCGCAGTCGTAGCGTTTGCCATCAAACGCATGAGCCAACACAAACTCATGGTCGAGCAGGCGGGCGATACCGTCTGTCAGCTGGATTTCGTTACCAGCACCTCGGGGCAGGTTGGTCAACAAGTCAAAAATACGCGGAGTCAGGATGTAGCGGCCGACAACTGCAAGGTTGGAAGGCGCTTCTTCCGGTTTGGGTTTTTCAACGATATTGGTGATACGTTGATAGTTTTTCAGCTGTTCAACTTCAACGATACCGTAAGAGCCTGTTTGAGAAGGATCAACGGTTTCAACGCCTAAAACGCTGTTACCGCTTTGGTTGTACACATTAACCATCTGTTTCAACGCACCTTTAGGCGCATCAATCAAATCATCTGCCAAAATAACGGCAAAAGGTTCATTACCAACGGCAGCCTGCGCGCACAATACGGCATGACCCAAACCCAATGCTTCAGTTTGACGGATGTACATGCAGGTAATGTTGGAAGGCAGGATGTCGCGAACGTGCGCCAACAGTTTGTCTTTTTGACGCAATTCCAATTCGGTTTCCAACTCGTATGCTTTGTCGAAGTGGTCTTCGATACTGCGTTTGTTACGGCCGGTGATGAACACCATTTCGGTACAGCCGGCTTCAACCGCTTCTTCAACTGCATATTGAATCAGAGGTTTGTCCACGATAGGCAGCATTTCTTTTGGACTGGCTTTGGTCGCAGGCAAGAAACGGGTGCCCATACCGGCAACGGGAAAGACGCATTTTTTAATGGGTTTCATATTATTATCCTATTTTAACTATGGGTTTATACCCAAAAAAGTGTAAAGATGTAGTCGTATGTAACAATAATACCACATGATAAAGTATCAGACGGACTGAAAAGGAGGATTGGTTGTAGATACTGTCTTATCCCAGCAACGTCAGCAATTCTTCTTCGGTTAATATGGCCACGCCCAAAGTTTGGGCTTTTTCCAATTTACTGCCTGCAGCTTCTCCGGCGACAACATAGTCGGTTTTTTTAGATACGCTGCCGGAAACTTTACCGCCTGCAGCTTCAATCATGGCTTGGGCTTGGTCGCGTTTGAGTGTGGGTAAAGTACCTGTTAATACAAAGGTTTTACCTGCTATAGCCTCGTTAATGTCGTCTGAAATAGTTTCATCTTGAAGATTAGACAGCGTTTGAGCAAAGAAAGTTTTCATATTTTCAAGAAGGACTGCGTTTTGTGGTTTACTGCGCCATGTCTGCCAATCGGCAGGCAACGCTTTGTCAGTTTGCAAGCCTTCTATGCTTTGTCCGGCAAGCTCCCACAAGGCCAGTGCTTTGGTTTCGCTGATTTTAAAATCGGGCAGGCGAGCAATCCAGCGTTGCGGTTCTGCATGGCGCAGAGGAGGGATAGTGACAGCTTGGCTTTGCGGGGTAACACCTACAG
Organism: Neisseria subflava; assembly: GCF_024205745.1. NCBI lineage: Bacteria > Pseudomonadati > Pseudomonadota > Betaproteobacteria > Neisseriales > Neisseriaceae > Neisseria > Neisseria subflava. The sequence goes on along the minus strand of NZ_CP073117.1, from coordinate 122,327 downwards.
CCAGCAGCTCGTCTATCATCGCCTGTTGTGCTTCGTGGGCAAAAAAGTGGGCGATGGAGCGGGCAACCACCGTACCGATATCGGGCAGGCAGGCGAGGATGGGTTCAGGTGCATAGCGGATGTGTTCCAGTGTGCCGAATGCCTGCGCCAACGTTTTGGCGGTGCGTTCGCCGACGTGACGGATGCCGAGGGCAAAAAGGAAGCGGGCGAGTTCGGGCGTTTTGCTGGCTTCTATGCCCGCGAGGATGTTTTCCGCCCATTTGGTCGGCTGTTTTTTATTGTTTTTGCTAAGCAGAGTATTGCCGGTCTCGCTTTCAGAGTCTTCAATCTCACCATTTGATGGTTCTTCTTCATTAGCTGATGCTTTATCCGCTGTTTCCTTCATTTTTTGCAGGGTTGGAATATCGAGGCGGTAGAGGTCGGCGAAATGACGAACCAAATCTTGTGCGACCAGTTGCTCGATTTGTTTTTGACCAAGTCCGTCAATGTCCATGGCTTTGCGTGAGGCAAAGTGGATTAAACCTTGCGCGCGTTGAGCCTGGCAAAGCATACCGCCGCTACACCGGGCAACTGCTTCGCCTTCTTCGCGTTCGATTTCGCTGTGACAGATAGGGCAATGGGTGGGCAGGCGGTAGGGTTTGTGAAGCGGTTCGGCTTGCGTTTTAGAAGGTGTTTCGGCAAACAAATCGTCTTGCAGGCCGTCTGAAACAGCAATTTTGGTCTCCTGCATTGGGCGGCGTTCAAAAATCACGCGTACTATCTCGGGAATTACGTCTCCGGCGCGGCGCACGACGACGGTATCGCCAACGCGCACGTCTTTGCGCGATACTTCGTCCTGATTGTGCAGGGTGGCGTTGGTAACGGTAACGCCGCCGACAAATACAGGTTGCAGGCGGGCAACCGGGGTTACTGCGCCGGTACGCCCGATTTGTACATCAATGGCTTCGACAATGGTCAATGCTTCTTCAGCAGGAAATTTGTGGGCAATGGCCCAACGTGGCGCGCGTGAGATGAAGCCCAGTTTTTCTTGTTGTGCCAGACTGTTGACTTTGACCACCATACCATCGATTTCGTAGGGCAGAGTAGGACGTTTTTGCTGCATTTTCTCGTAAAATGCCAATACTTCGTCGATATTTGGGAAGCAGCCGAAATTACCATCGGGCAGGCTGAAGCCAAGCTCTTTGCAGTAGCCCAGCTCTTGCAGGTGTTCTTCTGCGATAAAACCGCCTTGTTGTCGGGCGATGGAATAGGGGAAGAAATGCAGTTTGCGCTGTGCCGTAATGCGCGAATCGAGTTGGCGCAGACTGCCGGCGGCCGCATTGCGCGGATTGGCGAAAGGTTTTTGTCCGTTTTCAGCCTGTCGTTCATTTAAGGCGGCAAAATCGGCTTTAAGCATCAGGACTTCGCCGCGTATTTCGATAAGCTCGGGGATATTTTCTCCATACAGGCGCAGGGGGATGTTGGATACGGTTTTGACGTTTTGGGTAACGTCTTCGCCTGTTGTGCCGTCGCCACGGGTTGCCGCTTGAATCAATACGCCGTCGCGGTACAGCAGGCTGATGGCCAGACCGTCAAATTTAGGCTCAATAACGTATTCCGGTTTTTCTCCATTTAAACCACCACGAACGCGCTCATCGAAAGCGTACATTTCGGCATGATCGAACACGCCGTTTTCATCTTGCGGTGAGAAGGCGTTGGTCAGTGACAACATAGGCACTTCATGACGCACTTCATCAAAGCCTGCCAAAGGCTCGCCGCCGACGCGCTGGGTCGGGCTGTCGGGCAGTTTCAACTCAGGATGATTTAGCTCCAATGCTTCGAGCTCGCGGAACAATTTATCGTATTCGGCATCGGGTACGCTGGGTGCGTCTAGGGTGTAATATTCGTAGGCGTAGCGGTTGAGGAGGTCGGTCAGGTATTTGATACGTTGTGCGGTCGGGTTCATGAGCAATCGAAATAGAGTTTTCAGACGGCCTGATGATAGAGAGGCCGTCTGAAAATCGATGAATATTGAAGATAAAGGGATTTTACCTGAAAAAAGCGGATATGCCGTCATTGCATATCCGCTTTTTGATTGGAGAAGTTTAAGAGAACAGGCGCAGGGCTTGTTTGCTGCCGGGTTTGATGCCGACTTTAAGCATTTCTTCCTGACGGGCCAAAACATAGTTGCGTACGTCTTTGAGCCATTGAGTGGAAACTTCTTTCATTTGGTCGTTAACCAAATCCAAGCTGAGTTGGCCGGAGAGTTTGACTGCCAAGTCCATAAATTTGTCGAAAGTTTTTTCGCCGGCAGGAACATGCGGAATATCCAGAAGCATGCTGAAACCGCGGTAGGCTTGGTTGTCCAACAGAGAGTTGGTAAACGGTTTGTTGTCCAAAGTATGGATGGAGAACAATTTAGGGTTGTTGTTGTCACCGAAGTGGAAAGCGCCGTCTTCGCCCAGTTTGAAGCCTGTATCTTCCACGGCGGCACGCAATTCTACGCCGCTGATATTGGAATGGGAAACCAAGTGAATGGCGATGGTTTGGTCAACACGCGCACAGAATTGGTCGAGAGCTTGTGCAACTTCGGTGAACGCGTCCAAGTCGGTATGCAAAACTTTGCCGTCCATCAGTCGGGCAAAAGCATCAACCTGTTGGTCGAAGTGTTGCAGCTCTTCACGCGCGGCCAAACCATTGCGGCTGACAGCCTGCAGGCCCATAACGAAGCCTTGGTAGTAAACTCCCGGAATCGGCTCGGCAACGCGGAAATGGTCGTCTATGGTGCAACCGATGATTTGGAAGCGGTGAGTGCCGGAAAGGCGCGGCAGGGCGTGCAATTCTTGGGCTTGTTTTAGGGAGATGTAGGCCATGTAGTCGAAGCGCGGGTCAAACCAAGGCAACTCGACTTGAGACAATTCGTCCAAGCTGATCAATGGTACTTTTGCTACAGGTTCGGCTGCGGTTTCAACCGGAGCAGAAGCGGCTTCGGCAGGGCTGACGGTAATTTCATTGTTCAAACCGATAACGGTGTGTTGAACTTTTTCTTCTGCGGAAAAGTCGTCTTCCATGGTCAGCTCGACATCCGTTTTAAGCTGGGCAGGGTGAGCCAGTTTGGCTTTTGCCGCGTAGATTTCATCTTGCTCTTGCAGGTTGCGCAATGCCTCTTCGGTTTTTTTGTTTTTCTTGATAAACAAACCCTGGCCGCCGGTTTCTTTGCTGTCGCGGACATGTTTGGTTTTGCTGGTCAAAAGCGCATCTTTATCGGAATGGCCGAATTGTTCGCGCACTTGTTTGCGGTATTGGTTTTCCTGGTACATGTTGTAACCGATGACCGCCAAAAGGGCGGCGAGGGCTAAGACGATGAAAATCATGGAGTAATCACTTTTTAAAAAGGCAGCATTCCGTCTTTTTCAGGGTGCGGAATCTTGCTGCGTGGGAAGTTCGTTGGAGCCGGACTTTATGCGTCCGAATGAATAGCTGAATTATAACGAAAATAAACGGTTGTGACAGCATTATGTCTGCCAATCATTTCAGGCCGTCTGAAAGTTATCCCCGCCGGACGGGGAAACCTGCTTTTTGAAGGCGAGGCCAATCGAAGAAATGACCGGGATCGGTTTTCCTGTCCGGCGCGATGTCCTGATGACCGGTAACGGCCTGAATCGGGTAATGTTCGGAAATGGCGGTCAGCAAGGCTTGCAGGCTGGTGTATTGTGCTTCGGTAAAAGGCTCGAAATCGCAGCCTTCCAATTCGATACCGATGGAAAAGGCATTGCATTTTTCTCTGCCTTGAAACGATGATACACCGGCATGATAGGCCATGTCGTCGCAGGAAACGAATTGGACGGTTTCGCCCTTACGGCTGATGAAAAAATGGCTGGAGACGCGCAAGGTATGGATGATGCTGAAGAAAGGATGCTCGTCAGGGTTGATTTGGTTGGTAAACAATTTTTCCACTGCCCCTGTGTTGTATTCAAAAGGAGGGAGGGAAATATTGTGGAGGACAACTAAAGAGATGTCTTCATCCGGTTCGCGCGGGCTGAAATTGGGCGAATGGGTTTGGCGTGCATTCAGCCAACGGCCGTTTTGCCAAGTGTTTTTTGAAGGAGAATTCATGGTTTCAGACGGCCTTTCGGGATAGGAAAACATACGTTGGGTAAGGTGGCAGGCGTGGTGCGCTTGTTTTCGGTTATACTGTCGCCCGACACGTTCACAAACCAAGAATCCTACCATGCTGAAAAAATTGTTGAAATGGCTGGCCGTATTTTTGACGGCATTTGCCGCCGTGGTTGCCGCATTGTTGTTTGTTCCGAAAGACAACGGCAAACCATACCGTATTACCGTTGCTAAAAACCAAGGTATCTCTTCCGTCAGCCGCAAACTGGCTCAAGACGGCATTGTTTATAACCGTTATGTGCTGGTAGCCGCCGCATATGTGATGGGCGTACACAACCAACTTAATGCCGGTTCTTACCGCCTGTCTGCCAAAGTATCGGCTTGGGACATTTTAAAACGCATTAAAAAAGGCCGCCCTGACTCGGTCAGCGTGCAAATTTTGGAAGGCGCGCGTTTTGCCCAAATGCGCCGTATTATCGACAATACTGCCGACATTGCCCACGACACGCGCGGTTGGAGCGATGAAAAACTGATGGCCGAAGTGGCGCCCGATGCCTTGAGCAGCAATCCTGAAGGACAGTTTTTCCCGGATAGTTACGAAATTGATGCCGGTGGCAGCGATCTTCAAATTTACAAAATCGCCTATCGTAAAATGCGGGAAAACCTGCAAGAAGCATGGGACGACCGTCAAAGCGGCCTGCCTTATAAAAATCCGTACGAAATGCTGATTATGGCGAGTCTGATTGAAAAAGAAACCGCGCACGAAGACGACCGCGCCCATGTGGCCGCAGTATTCGTCAACCGCCTGAATATCGGCATGCGCCTGCAAACCGACCCGACCGTTATCTATGGCATGGGCGATGCATATAAAGGCAGAATCCGCAAAGCCGACCTGCAACGCGATACGCCTTACAATACCTATACGCGCAGCGGCTTGACGCCGACTCCGATTGCGCTTCCCGGCAAGGCCGCGCTTGAAGCGGCAGGCCATCCGTCTGATGAAAAATATCTGTATTTCGTCTCAAAAATGGATGGTACGGGCTTGAGCGAGTTCAGCCACAATCTTTCTGAACACAACGCCGCCGTACGCAAATATATTTTGAAGAAATAAACCGAATAGGCCGTCTGAAACATTTATAATCCCTGTTTCAGACGGCCTTTAAATTGACGATATTCATATGAAACCCAGATTTATTACCCTTGACGGCATAGACGGCGCAGGCAAATCCACCAACCTCGCCGTAATGAAAGCATGGTTTGAAAAACACCAACTGCCCGTATTGTTTACGCGCGAACCGGGAGGCACTCCGGCCGGAGAAGCATTGCGTGAAATCCTGCTCAACCCAGCCACCCAAGTCAGTCTGCGTACCGAAACCCTGCTGATGTTTGCAGCCAGACAGCAACACTTGGAAACGGTCATTCTGCCGGCCCTCAAAAACGGCACGCATGTGGTTTCCGACCGTTTTACCGATGCAACGTTTGCCTATCAAGGCGGCGGACGCGGCGTTCCCTTGCAAGATATTGCCACGCTTGAGCATTGGGTGCAGGGTAATTTCCGCCCAGATTTAACCTTGCTGTTGGATGTGCCTTTGGAAGTGTCAATGGCACGCATCAACCAAACGCGTGAGAAAGACCGCTTTGAGCAAGAAGAAGCCGAGTTTTTCAATCGAGTGCGCGAAGTATATCTGCAACGTGCTAACGAACAGCCGGAACGCTATGCCGTCATCGACAGCAGCCAAAGTCTGGATGCGGTAAAAAATCAGATTGAAACCGCGCTAGACAGTCATTTTGGATTGAATGTTTAAGTTTAAATAAAATGCCGTCTGAAAGAAGAGTAATGTGGTGAAGAAATATTATTACAGAAGTTTTTAGACATAAAACCAAATAAAACGAAATATCAAAACAAATGTAATAAATATCGGTATGCGCCACCAAAAGAACATGATAAAATTACGGCCTCTTACAAAGCCGGTCTGTTAACAACCCGACTTTAGAAAATTTAAACGTCTGAAGCAGCCTGTTTCAGACTTGTTCGCTGTAAAATCTCTCTCGCAAACAGGATCGATAAATGGAAAATTCATTAAAAGAAGCCGCCCTGCAGTTCCACGAATTCCCCGTGCCGGGCAAAATCTCCGTTACCCCAACCAAATCTCTGGCTACTTCTAAAGACTTGGCGTTGGCGTACTCTCCGGGCGTAGCCGCTCCTTGTATGGAAATCCATGCCGATCCTCAAACTGCCTACAAATACACTGCCAAAGGCAACTTGGTTGCCGTGATTTCCAACGGTACAGCAGTGTTGGGTTTGGGCAACATCGGTGCGTTGGCCGGTAAACCTGTAATGGAAGGCAAAGGCGTATTGTTCAAAAAATTCGCCGGCGTTGACGTATTCGATATCGAAATCGATGAAAAAGACCCGCAAAAATTGGTAGACATCATCGCTTCTTTGGAACCGACTTTCGGCGGCATCAACCTTGAAGACATCAAAGCGCCTGAGTGCTTCTACATCGAACGCGAATTGCGCAAACGTTGCAAAATCCCTGTATTCCACGACGACCAACACGGTACCGCCATCATTACCGCTGCCGCTGTATTGAACGCTTTGCGTTATACCGGCCGCAAAATTGAAGAAGCGACATTGGTGTGCTCCGGCGCAGGTGCTGCAGCGATTGCCTGCTTGAACCAATTGCTGGATTTGGGTCTGAAACGTGAAAACGTGACCGTCTGCGACTCCAAAGGCGTGATTTATAAAACCCGCGAAGACAAAGACCGTATGGACGAATCCAAACAATTCTACGCCATCGAAGACAACGGCCAACGCGTATTGGCTGATGCCGTTAAAGGTAAAGACATCTTCTTGGGCCTGTCCGGTGCAAACTTGCTGACTCCTGAAATGCTGAACACCATGAACGAAAAACCAATCGTGTTCGCTATGGCAAACCCAAATCCGGAAATTCTGCCTCCATTGGCAAAAGAAACCCGTCCGGATGTGGTAATCGGTACCGGCCGCTCAGACTTCCCGAACCAAGTAAACAACGTATTGTGCTTCCCATTTATCTTCCGTGGCGCATTGGATGTCGGTGCGACCACCATCAACGAAGAAATGAAACGCGCTTGCGTATACGCTTTGGCTGACTTGGCAATGGAAGAAGTAACTGAAGAAGTGGTTGCCGCTTACGGTAAGAAATTTGAATTCGGCGCGGAATACCTGATTCCTACTCCATTCGACTCCCGCCTGTTGCCTCGCGTTGCTTCTGCGACTGCTAAAGCAGCTATGGAAAGCGGCGTGGCTACCCGTCCAATCGCTGACTTGGATGCGTACGCTGCTAAATTGGCTGCATGGGAACTGTAATTCAGTAAATAGTGCTTGATTGAAAAGGCCGTCTGAAAGTTGTATTTCAGACGGCCTTTTTGTTTATTGGGTATTTTAGAAATGGCTTAATGCAGCAATCGGAATGAAGAACATGATAATCCGCTGCTTCAAAATGGACTTGGGAATATGGATTGCTTTTTAAGATAGGTTTCTATTTTTGAGCAGCTTTGATTTTGCAGGGTTTATACGGGATTAAATACAATATTTTTGCCAGCTTTTTAAACAACATCAGGCCGTCTGAAATCGGGTTTTCAGACGGCCTGAGTTAATAAAACGGTTTATTTTTGCCAATAGGTTTTGACGTTGACGAACTCATACAACCCGAATTCTGATAGTTCGCGTCCATAGCCGGAAGCTTTGACGCCGCCAAAGGGGAGGCGCAGGTCGCTGCTGGTGTGGCGGTTGATAAAGACAGAGCCTGCTTGGATTCTTTCGGCGTATTGCCATGCGTTTGCCGTGTCTGCTGTGTAGATGCAGGCGCCGAGGCCGAAAGGTGTGTCGTTGGCAAGTGCAACGGCATGATCCGGATTGTCGGCTCGTAAGATCATAGCAACCGGGCCGAAGACTTCTTCGTGCCAAACGCGGCAGTTTGGGTTGACCTGATCCAATACCGTGGCAGGGTAAAACCAGCTTTCTCCATCAGGGATATAGCCGCCGCTCAAACATTGCGCACCGTGTGCAACCGCATCTTGAACCTGCTCGTGTACGGTTTGACGCAAGTCTTGGCGGTGAAGCGGGGCAAGGGTGGTGTTCGGGTCTTTGGGATTGCCGGTTTGCAGTTTGGCGCACTCGGCAAGGAAGAGTAGGATAAACTGTTCGGCAATATCTTGGGTAATAATGATGCGTTTGGCGGCATTACAGGATTGTCCGGCATCGCGAAAGCGCGAATAGCAGGCATCGATAGCTGCGCGTTGCAGATCGGCATCGGGCAGGATGATAAACGGATTGCTGCCGCCCAGTTCAAGGACGGTTTTTTTCAGATGTTTGCCTGCATGGGCGGCCAGCAGGCGGCCGGTATGGGTCGAACCGGTAAATGCCATGGCATCGGTATCTTCAATGGCTTTAAGCGTGTCTTCATGGCTCAACCATGCGCCGATAAGCGGCAAACCTTTTGGGACAAGGCCGAAGAGGGTTTCGCTGACGCGGGCGACACTGGGCGCAGGTTTGACCGCGCAGGCATTGCCGGCACAGAGGGCAGGGATGGCAAATCGTAAAATCTGCCAAACAGGATAGTTCCACGGCATGACCGCCAAAACAACGCCCAAAGGCTCGAAGCGGACTTGGCTGAGGCTGGCTTGGGTGGCGATGGTTTTATGGGCAAGCAGTTCGGGGGCAAGGCGGACGTAGTAGCGGATAAGCTCGATGGATTTGCTGATTTCGGCACGGCATTCGTGCAGGCAGCGTCCGACTTCTTCGCAAACCATTTCGGCAAGGCGTTCTTGGTTTCGGGTGAGGATGTCGGCAAATTGCTGTAAGAGGGCGGTGTGCTCGGTAATGCTTGATTGGGCAAAGGTTTGCTGAAGGATTTGGAGGCGGTTTAATTCGCCGGTGAACTCGGTATAGCTTTGCGCCGGTCGGCGGTAAATGGTTTCTCCGGTGAAGACATGGGTGCTGTGAAACATGGTTGGCTCCTTTGTTTTTATGTTTTTATGAGGCCGTCTGAAAACGTTTCAGACGGCCTTTTATTGTGATGATTGTACTTCAAGCGACCAGCTGGGGGAAAATAGATTTTAAGCCGGCAACAATAATCTCTACGGAAATGGCGGCCAGCATCATGCCCATGATGCGGTTGAGGATGGTCAGGCCGGTATTGCCCAAGCGTTTGCTGATGCGTCCGGCCACGACCAGAATGAAATAGCAAATCAGGCTGACCAAAAAGCCGGCGATGATAATCAGGGCAATATCGCTGTAATTCTTGGCGGCAGAGGAGTAAATGATGACAGTGGAGATACCGCCGGGGCCGATGGTAATCGGAATGGCAATGGGTACGACGGCAATGGCTTTTTCATTGCGGTGGACTTGTTGCGCACTTTGATGCTCTTCTGAATGGGGATCAATTTTGGGTTTGGCAGGATTGTCGTTGCCGTTCATTAAGGAGATGGCAATCAGCAAAACCAGAATACCGCCGCCGACTTGGAAAGAACCGACGCTGATACCGAGTACTTTCAATAAGATACCGCCGCCCAGTGCAAAGACGATGATTACGATGAAAACGGCCAATGCGGCAGTACGCGCGATTCTGCGCTTTTCTTTGGTGCTGTGGTTTTGTGTCAGATCAAGATAAATTGAGAGCGCGCTGAAAGGATTAATCAGCACGAGAAATGCCACCAGCAGCTTGCCGATTTCTACACCCAGTTCCATATTATTCCTCGCTTTCAGTTAGGTCATCGTTATCCGCATTACGGCGGCGGTTTTTGTGTTCGTTGGCAATACCCATCAGCAGGGCGAGCACCACCATGATGGAAAGCGTAGCCGTACCGCCGTAGCTGACCAAGGGGAGGGGGACACCGACGACGGGTAAAATGCCGCTGACCATACCCATGTTTACAAAGGCGTAGCAGAAAAAGGTCATGGTCAATGCGCCTGCCAAAGTACGACTGTAAAGGGATTGCGCTTGCGCAGCAATCCACAATCCGCGTGCCAGAATGATAAGGTAAACCAGCAGTAAAAGGATATTGCCAATCAGACCGAACTCTTCGCCGAATACTGCGAAAATAAAGTCAGTCGTTGCTTCGGGAATATAGTCCAAATGGGTTTGCGTACCGTTGAGCCAGCCTTTACCCCATACGCCGCCTGAGCCGATGGCAATCATGGATTGGATGATGTGGTAGCCTGCACCTAACGGATCTTTGGTTGGGTCGAGCAGGGTGAGGACGCGGGTTTTCTGATAGTCGTGCATGCCGTAGTTCCACAAGAGCGGCAAGGCGGCCACAAAGGCAATAATAGCAGCAAAAATGGCCTTCCAAGGCAGTCCGGCAAAGAAGATGACAAAAATACCCGAAGCCATAATCAGTGCTGCCGTACCGAGGTCGGGCTGCTTCAAAATCAGGGCGACAGGAACAAGAATCAGCACGAGGGCGACAATATAATGTATCCATTTCAGACGGCCTTCATAGCGTTGAAAATACCACGCGACGGTCATGGGAATACCGATTTTCATGATTTCGGAGGGTTGGATACGGGTGAAGCCGAGATTCAGCCAACGGGTCGAGCCGTTGACGGTAACGCCGGCGACTTCAACGCCAATCAGCAGTAATACGCCGACAATGTAAACAGGCAGGGCGACTTTGGCAGCCGTTTGAGGCTTGAATACGGCAATAATCCATAAAAGGGCAAAGCCCAAAACGGTATGAATGGTTTTGTTTTCCAATTGTCCGAACTCTTGCCCGTCTGCAGAATAGAGCAGGAACAGGCTCATGATGTAGATGGCGAGCATGGCAAAAAACAGCCAAGGGTCAATCGGGGCTGTAATGGTGGATTTGAAATTTTTCCACGCTGATGTGTTATTCATGATGAACCTCCGGCTGTGAGGCAGGGCTTGTCGGAGTCAGTCCGTAGGCAGATTGGAAAATGCTGGTAATAGGTTGATGCTTGTTCGTTGTTTCAGTTTTGGCCGAATCTGACTCAAGGCCGTCTGAAAACTGTTGCGGCTTGACGTGAAGCATATAAAAATCAGTCATTTCACGAGCCAATGGCGCGGCATACGCACCCCAACCGCCGTTTTCCAAAATAACGGCAATGGCGATTTCAGGTTTTTCCAATGGCGCAAATGAAATAAACCATGCGTGGTCGCGGTGTTGTTCGCGCAGAGCTGCGGCGTTGTAGCGACCGCCCTGTTTGATTTGTACGACCTGGGCCGTACCGGTTTTACCGCCCATCGTATAAGCAAGTCCGCCTCCGATACGGTGTGCCGTACCGCCCGGTTTCAATACCTTTTCCATTGCGCGTTTAACGTATTCGAAGTTGTCTACTTTGAACGGAATTTGACGCTCGGGATTAGGGTTGATTCGGGTAATTTTGCGTGCGCCAAAATCTAATACTTCTTTGACTAAATGCGGCTGATAAACGACACCGTTATTGGCCAGAGATGCTGTCGCATGAGCCATTTGCAAAGGTGTGTAAGCGTTGTAGCCTTGTCCGATGCTGACAGAAACCATTTCGCCGGCGCGCCATTCTTTGGCGGTAGGGTCGGAAGATTTGGCAAAACGTTTGGCTTTCCATTCGCGGCTAGGCAAAACGCCTGCGTATTCGCTGGGCAGGTCAATGCCGGTTTTTTGTCCGAAACCGAATTGTGCCAGATACGGAGAGGCTTTATCGATACCCATTTCGTAACCTAAGCGGTAGAAGAAGGTATCTGAAGATACTTGGATGGCTTTGCTCAAGTTGGCCGAGCCGTGGCCGCTGCGGACTGAGTCGCGGAAAATATGGCGGCTGCCGGGTATGCTCCATGCGCCGGGAGCGGGGATGATGGTGTTTTGAGTGATTTTGCCGCTTTCCAATAAGGCCATGCCCATAAAGGGTTTGAATGTAGAACCAGGCGGATAAAGGCCTTGGGTAACGCGGTTGATCAAAGGCTTTTTCCAGTCGTTATTCAGCATTTTCCAAGTATCGCTGTCGATGCCGTCAATAAAGAGGTTGGGATCGAAAGAAGGTTTGGAAACAAAAGCCAAAACAGTACCGTCTTGTGGATTAATGGCCACCAATGCGCCACGGCGGTCGCCCAAAATGCGGTCGGCTTCCTGCTGCATACGAATATCCATACCCAGGCGCAAGGTTTGCCCCATTTTGGACGGGACATTTTTCAATACGCGGACGATGTTGCCGTAAGCGTCTTTTTCGACTTCCTGATAGCCTGGAATACCATGAAGCTGGTGTTCGTAATATTTTTCCAAGCCGGATTTGCCGATATGCGTACTGCCGCGGTAGAGGGCGGTCAGGCCTTCTTCTTCCAGCATTTCTTTGTCTTTATCGCTAATACGGCCGATGTAGCCTAAGAAATGGGAAGTCAGTTTGCCGTAAGGATATTCGCGGAATGTGCGTGAATTGACCTCTACGCCTTTGAATTCGCGCAGATGTACGGACAAACGGGCGGCCTCTTCATCAGTCAGCCTAAGTTTGAGCGGGATATTTTCAAATTTTCGATAGCTTTCGCGGTATTTTTTGAAGCGTTTTAAATCTGTCGGTGTGATATCGACATATTTTTTCAATGCTTCAATGACATCTTCCATCTTGCCTTCAATGCGGCTGGGAATAACTTCGAGCGAAAAGACTGGATAGTTTTTGGCCAAAGGAACGCCGTTGATATCGACGATTTCGCCGCGTACGGGCGGCGTTGGAATCAGGGTGATGCGGTTGCTCGATGCCTGACCGGAAAACTCGTTGTGTTGAGTCACTTGCAGGTAGAAGAACCGCGCCAGCAAAATGGAAAAGAAGATAACAATCAGGATAAACGCAACGAGCAGGCGCAATAAAGCATCGGCTTGTGCTGCCTGAGCGGAAGGTTTTTTGGTATGTTGACCACCGGAAAGACGGCGTGGAAGAATCGGTTTCATCTTTTCAGTGGGAGCGGTAAATACGGGTCACAATCAGCATCAACTGGCTGAGTATCGGCCAAAGCAGTGCGCCGACAAATGGGGCAACAAAGCCTTGCAAAGTGATGATCTGATGATTGAGGAACAAACGGACAACAGTTAAGACGGCCTGATTGAGAAGCAGTGCAGCCAATACAGCGGCCAATTGCATAATGTGGCCGTAAAGCATGATTTGACGGCGGCGGTTTAAGATGAAATAAGTCATCACGACGTAAGACAGGGCATGCAAGCCCAAAGTCGCGGCGGTTGCGGCATCGACAATCAGGCCGATGGCAAAGGCCAGTCCCATACCTGCACGTTGCGGCTGGTGCAATGTCCAATATAGCAACATCAGTGCCGTCATTTCAGGCAGCCAAAAGAATCCGTCAAAGGAAAACGGCATAAAGTCCAGTATCATCATCACAATGAGACTGGCCACCATGATGTGCAGCGGTACTGCACGGTAAGAATCGTCAAAATCGTTCATGAAATCAGCGTGGGGAAGAAGGGGCGGAAGAAAGTACCAAGACAAAACGGCTGTTGCGTAAAGCAGCCAAAGGCGTCAGTTGCGTATCGTAATAAGGTGTTCCCGATGCGCGGACAACCTTGCTGACGGTTGCTACGGGAATCCCTGCCGGATAAGTACCGTCCAAGCCTGAAGTCAGCAGGACATCGCCGGGTTTCAAGTCTGAACCGGTTGGGAAATAGCGCAAATCCAAACCGTTGCCATTGCCGTATGCCAAGTTGCGTTCGCCGGTACGGCTGACGGCTATGGGGACAATGCTTTGTCCGCTTGAGATCAGTTCAATTTCCGCGCTTTGTGTGTGGACTTGTGTCAACAGGCCAATCAAACCGCTTTGATCGATGACCGCATCGCCAACTTTCAAGCCATCTTGGCTGCCCTTGCCGATAATCAGTCTTTCGGAAAGCGGATCTTTACCATTGGAAATGACTTCCGCACCGATAACGTTGTGAATGCCTTTTTGTTGCAAACCGTACAGTTTTTTCAATTCGCGCAATTCATCGGTATTGACTTTATCCCGCTGCAAATCGATTTTCAGACGGCCATTTTCTTCCAAAAGCCGGCGGTTCTGTTCCAAGAGCTCAGATTTGGACTGGGAGAGGTCAGCAAAATATTGATAAAGTTGAACAGGTTGATTCGCCAGCCATTGAACAGGATAGAGCATGGGCATGACTGCCGCACGCACGGGCTGCATCAATGAAAAGCGGTAATCGGCCACCATCAGACCGGCAGCCAGAGCGATATAAACGACAAAACGAGGCAATAGCTTAGGGCCTTTTGCCTCGTCAAAGCGCAAAGAAGAGCGTTCCATAACCATCTACCTTATGGATTTTCCGTGAATACGGTATCCCATTTGCCGATATAGTCCAAAGCCTTACCGGCACCATAGGCAACGCAGTTCAGAGGTTGGTCGGCAATACCGACGGGCAGGCCGGTTGCATCGGCCAAGACAGTATCGATACCGTGCAGAAGCGCACCGCCGCCGGTCAGCATAATACCGCGGTCGGCAATGTCACCGGCCAATTCGGGCGGAGCCTGTTCCAAAGCCAGAAGGACGGCACGGATGATTTGATTTACTGTTTCACTCAATGCTTCACGGATTTCATTTGAAGTAACTGCCAAGGATTTAGGCGTACCTTCGGCCAAGTCGCGGCCTTTAATGCGCATGGCTGTTTCGGTTTCAAAGCCCGAGGCCGAGCCGATTTGTTTCTTCAATTCTTCGGCCGTAGCTTCGCCAATCAAGACACCGCGATGGCGGCGCAGGTAATGGATGATGCTTTTATCGAATTCATCGCCGGCTGCGCGGACAGAAGCAGAATAGGCCATACCGCCCAGTGAAAGAATACCAATTTCAGTCGTACCGCCACCAATATCGACAATCATCGAACCTGCCGCATCTTCAATCGGCAAGCCTGCGCCCAAAGCGGCAGCCATCGGTTCTTCAATCAAATGTACGCTTGCCGCGCCGGCAGCAAACGCAGAATCCAAAATCGCTTTACGTTCCACTTGGGTAGAGCCGCCCGGAACACAGATAACCACACGAGGCGGAACCAAAGATCGTCCTTCGGTGGCTTTTTTAATCAACATACCCAGCATACGCTCGGTAATCACAAAATCGGCAATTACACCGTCCCTCATCGGGCGGACGATTTCAATATTGCGCGGCGCGCGGCCCTGCATTTTTTTGGCTTCCGTGCCCACTGCCATAATTTTACTTTTATTGCCTGCGCCGGATTGAATCGCAACCATGGACGGCTCATCCAAAACAATCCCTTTGCCGCGTACAAAAATCAGCGTGTTGGCCGTGCCCAAATCGATGGCAATATCATTGGAGAGGAAACGAGATAAAAGACGAAACATTAGGATTCCTGAAATTCCGGCCCAGTCCGGATGCTTTAAGCAGTATTTAAAATAAGAAAAACAGGTACACGGTTTTAGACGGATAAATGCGCCCTTAAAAGGCCGTCTGAATCAAAACACCATGCCAACCTGTTTGGTTTTCGGTTATAATTCTTCGCTTCATAGAAGACGAAATGCAATGATACCCCAAACCCAAGAGGCATTGCTATCAGACAAGGATTTTTTATGGCTTTAAGCTTAAATGATGTGGAAAAAATCGCAAAACTCTCGCGCCTCACTTTAACGGACGAAGAAAAAAACAAAATGCTTGCCGAGTTGAACGACATTTTCGCCATGGTTGAAAACATGCAAAGCGTCAATACCGACGGCATCGAACCTATGGCGCATCCGCACGAAGCCGCTTTGCGCCTGCGCGAAGATAAAGTGACTGAAACCGATCACGCTGCCGAATATCAGGCTGTAGCCCCAGAAGTGCGCAACCGCCTGTATATCGTTCCTCAAGTGATTGAAGAGTAAGGTTTCAGACGGCCTTTGCTTATCAGCAAGCCCCTATTACAAGGCCGTCTGAAAGGATATTCTGTTCAGACGGCCCGATTTATTGATTTAAACGGATGTTTTCAATATCTGTTTTGAAAGCAAAAACTGTTTTATAGAAAGTACGGCACAATGACCGCTTACACGCTCAAACAAGCCAGCAGCCTGCTGCAATCCAAACAAATCTCCGCAGTCGAATTGGCGACCGAATATTTGACCGCTATTGCTGCGAAAAACCCTGCCATCAATGGCTATGTGACCATCGATCAAGATAAAACCCTTGCTGAGGCCAAAGCAGCCGATGCGCGTATCGCGGCCGGTAATGCAACGGCTTTGACCGGTGTGCCGGTTGCTTACAAAGATATTTTCTGCCAAACAGGTTGGCGCAGTGCATGCAGCTCCAAAATGTTGGATAACTTTGTTTCTCCTTATACTGCCACTGTGGTGCAAAACCTGTTGGATGCCGGCATGGTGACTCTTGGTCGTACCAATATGGACGAATTTGCCATGGGTTCGACCAATGAGACTTCGTTCTACGGCGCAACCAAAAACCCGTGGAACCTTGAACATGTTCCCGGCGGTTCGTCAGGCGGTTCGGCTGCTGTGATTGCGGCGCGTTTGGCGCCTGCTGCCTTGGGTTCGGATACCGGTGGTTCTATCCGTCAGCCTGCATCGCATTGCGGTATTACCGGCATCAAGCCGACTTACGGTACGGTTTCACGCTTCGGTATGGTTGCCTATGCTTCCAGCTTTGACCAAGCCGGTCCTATGGCGCAAACGGCCGAAGACTGTGCGATTTTGTTGAACGCTATGGCCAGCTTTGACGAGCGCGATTCCACCAGTTTGGAGCGTGACAAAGAAGACTACACTCGTGATTTGGACAAGCCGCTTAAAGGTTTGAAAATCGGTTTGCCTAAAGAGTATTTCGGCGAAGGCGCGGATGCCGATGTTCAGACGGCCTTGCAAAGCGTTATTGATTTGCTTAAAGCTCAAGGCGCGGAGACTGTTGAAGTTTCCCTGCCGCAAACATCATTATCGATTCCCGCTTATTACGTTCTCGCCTCTGCGGAAGCAAGTACTAACTTGTCCCGTTTCGACGGCGTACGTTATGGCCATCGTGCGGCGCAATTCGGCGATTTGGAAGAAATGTACAGCAACACCCGTGCCGAAGGTTTCGGCAGCGAGGTTAAGCGCCGTATCATGATCGGTACTTACGTATTGAGCCATGGTTACTACGATGCTTATTACCTGAAAGCGCAAAAACTGCGCCGTCTGGTTGCCAATGATTTTCAGACGGCCTTTGGTCAATGTGATTTCATTTTGGCGCCGACTGCGCCGACTGCCGCGCCGAAACTTGGCAGCGACATTCACGACCCTGTGCAAATGTACTTATCCGATATTTACACCATCGCCGTGAACCTTGCCGGTTTGCCTGCACTGACTCTGCCTGCCGGTTTCAGCGCAAACGGTCTGCCGATTGGTGTGCAATTTATCGGCAACTATTTCTCCGAGGCTAAAATTTTGGGCGCCGCACATCAAGTTCAACTGAACAGCGATTGGCACACTAAAGCGCCGGAATAATGTTTTAGGGCCTTGATGATTCAAGGCCGTCTGAAAATAAATCATATAAAAGCGCCTGAATGTATTGAGGTGCTGCATATTGTAGATATTTAAAAATTATGACAGCCACCGACTTCATTCAAATCATTGGTACAGCCGCGTTTGCCATTTCCGGCTATTTGGTCGGCTACAACAAGCGGTTGGATGTACTCGGTGTCGTCATTACTGCGTTACTGACGGCTGTCGGTGGCGGCATGATACGCGATGGTTTGGTCGGCCGGATTCCGCAAGTGTTTTTGCAAACCGATGCGTTGATTGTTGTGTTTGCCACGCTTGCTATCGCATGGTTGATAAGGGTGCAACGTTATCGCAGCACCTATTTGGCTGCTGCTTTTATTATTGCCGATGCCATTGGTTTGGCAGCGTTCAGCATTACCGGCGCACAAATCGGTATGGCTTTGCAGCTTAATCTGTTCGGCGTTATTTCTTTGGCTTTTGTGACTGCCGTTGGTGGCGGTATTGCGCGCGATATTTTGGTCAATGATGTGCCGATGATTTTGCGTACCGACCTTTACGGCAGTGTGGCCATTTTGATTGGAGGGCTGATTTATCTGCTTGGGCATTTGGGCTGGATTAATATTTTTACGTTAAACCTGCTCTTTGCTGGCGGATTGTTGTTTCGCCTGACTGCATACCGTTTCCATTGGCAATTGCCCGGTTTCCAACGCCGCAGGAAATAAACTTATCTTACAGACGGCCTGTTATGGTTTTTATTCAGGCCGTCTGAAAAACGAATCACTCATTTAACCGATTAACTTTTTTTCGACAGAAAGACCCTTATGACTTGGGAAACCGTAATCGGACTGGAAATCCACGTCCAACTCAACACCCAATCCAAAATCTTCAGCGGCGCATCCACTGCATTCGGTGCCGAACCTAATGCCCACGCCAGCGTGGTTGAGTGTGCGTTGCCGGGCGTATTGCCGGTAATGAACCGCGAAGTCGTCGAAAAAGCCATCAAACTCGGTTTGGCTTTGGATGCGAAAATCAATCAGAAAAACGTGTTCGACCGTAAAAACTATTTTTATCCTGATTTGCCAAAAGGCTATCAAATCAGTCAGTTGGATTTGCCGATTGTGGAACATGGCAAACTGGAAATCGTAGTGGGCGATGAGGTTAAAACCATCAATGTTACCCGTGCGCACATGGAAGAAGATGCGGGTAAATCCGTACATGAAGGTTTGAACGGTGCAACCGGTATCGACTTGAACCGTGCCGGTACGCCTTTGTTGGAAGTTGTCTCCGAGCCTGAAATGCGTTCCGCAGCCGAAGCCGTGGCATACGCTAAAGCGTTGCACGGTTTGGTAACTTGGCTGGATATTTGCGACGGTAATATGGCGGAAGGCTCGTTCCGTGTCGATGCCAACGTTTCTGTACGTCCAAAAGGTCAGGCAGAGTTCGGTACACGCCGTGAAATCAAAAACCTCAACTCTTTCCGCTTCTTGGAGCAAGCCATCAATTATGAAGTGGAAGCGCAAATTGAAATCTTGGAAGACGGCGGTAAAGTACAGCAGGCAACCATGCTGTTTGACCCTGAAAAAGGCGAAACCCGCGTGATGCGTTTGAAAGAAGATGCACACGATTACCGCTATTTCCCGGATCCAGATTTGCTGCCGGTCATTATTTCAGACGGCCAGTTGCAAAAAGCCAAGGACGAAATGCCTGAATTGCCGCATGAAATGGCGGCGCGTTTTGTTGCTGATTACGGCGTGTCTGACTATGATGCACGTCTATTGACTGCCAGCCGCGCTCAAGCCGCCTATTTTGAAGAAGCGGCCAAAGCCTGTGGCCAAGGTAAATTGACGGCAAACTGGATGAACGGCGAGCTTGCCGCTACCTTGAACAAAGAAGGTTTGGAACTGACTGAAAGCCCGATTACAGCTCCACGTCTTGCTGAGTTGGTTGCTAAAGTTGCAGATGGAACATTAAGCAGCAAACTGGCGAAAAAAGCTTTTGAAGCAATGTGGGCAGAGCCTGAAGCAGGTATTGCTGAGATCATCGAGAAACATGGTTTGCAACAAATTACTGACACTGGTGCAATTGAAGCGATGGTAGATGAAGTGTTGGCAAACAATGCGAAAGCCATTGAGCAATTTCGTTCCGGTAATGAGAAAGCCCTGAATGCGATTGTCGGCCAAGTGATGAAAGCAAGTAAAGGCAAGGCCAATCCGGCTCAAGTTCAAGAGCTGATTAAAGCCAAATTAGCTTGATAGATAGGGCAGGCCGTCTGAAAACAGGGTTTAAATGTTTTTCAGACGGCCTTTATTTTTAATTCTAAAATTATTCTAAATACCATGACACATACTATTACCTTATCAGATCAAATCACATTTACGGCAAACGAGGATGAAACCGTTCTTGCTGCCGCGACCCGTCAGAATTTAAATCTACCTCATTCTTGTAAAAGTGGCGCTTGCGGACAATGTAAAGCCGAGTTGATGAGTGGCGAATTTGAAATGGGCGATCATATCGATAAAGCCATCAGCGCAGAAGAAAAAGCGCAGGGTAAAGTGCTATTGTGCTGTACTACTGCGAAGAGCGATCTGAAAATCAATGTGCCGGGGTTTAATCCGAATGCTTTGCCGGTGCGCACTTTGCCTGTACGCATCGAAACGATTGAAATCAAACATGATGTTGCTTTGTTAAGATTAGCTTTGCCTAAAGCGCCGTCATTTGCATTTTATGCCGGGCAATATATTGATTTGCTGCTTCCCGGTAATATCAGCCGCAGCTATTCAATCGCCAATTCACCTGACCAAGAAGGCGTTTTGGAGTTGCATATTCGTAAACGTGAAAATGGCGTATGTTCGGAAATGATTTTTGGTGCAGAGCCTAAAATCAAAGAAAAAGGCATTGTCCGCGTTAAAGGCCCATTGGGTACGTTTACTTTGCAAGAGGACAGCAGTAAACCGATTATTTTGTTGGCAACGGGTACAGGTTACGCACCTATCCGCAGTATTTTGCTTGATTTGATTCATCAGAATAGTGAGCGTCAGGTTCATTTTTACTGGGGAGCACGTCGGCAGGAGGATTTGTACGCATTGGAAGAAGCAGAAGCATTAATAGGCCGTCTGAAAAATGCAAAATTCTCGCCTGTTCTTTCTAAGCCTGATTCCGATTGGAAAGGGGAGAATGGATACGTGCAAAACGTTGCCGCACAAAATTATTCTGATTTAAGCCAATATGAAGTTTATGCTTGCGGGTCACCGGCCATGACCGAGAGTGCGCAAAGTTTACTGACTCAAAAATGTGCTTTATCGGAAGATGCCTTCTTCTGTGATGCTTTTTCACCGGCATAATGCAAGCGGTAATTGTATTGACGGCTTTGGTCATCACGGCCTGCAGCTCTACAACCGCGCCCTCGGCTACGGAAATTAAGGTTGTCGAAAAGGTGGTCATGCCGACACCGCCTGCCGCGCTGATGGTCGCGCCGGTACGCCCGAATCCACCGAAAGACGGCAAGACGGCAACGCTGCTCGAACACGCCGCTGAGTTTGGCGGCTATGTTGCTGAGCTGGAAAACCAAAACGCAGCGTGGCGCGATTGGGCGGGCAATCACTCCCGCAAAGTCGGCGACTGACAAAAAAGCCCGCGTAGGGCGCGGGCTGAGGGTGAAAGCGGATTTTATACCTCTTTTACAGGGGTAGCGGCGGTAGTGCTTTTCAGCAAATCGACTGCGTGCTGGCAGTTTTGCTTGCTGGTGTAGCCTTGGCCCTGAGCGATGATTTCATGGTTGGCTGCTTTCAAATGCCAACGGTATTCGCCTTTTGCGTCTTTATAGATTTCAAAATACATAAGGTTTCTCCTATGAATGAGTACACGTTTTCTTACCGCTTTGACGGCAAGTCCTGGTCATTGAGCATTTGGGCGGACAGCCCTGAAGAAGCCCGGGCAAAATTTCGGGCTGCACGGGAAAATGCGCAGTATGACGGCGAAGTTGTAACAAAGATTTAGACATTTGTAAATATTTCGTGGGTTAAGAAGTTGTACAGACGGATAAAATATTTGATGGGTATCAAAGAATGACCTACCGTGAATTAGTTGAACGTCAGTTGGCTGTGCGCCATGCCGATTTGGAATTGGGCTTAAGCCGCTCCCGCGAACAAGAGCCGTTTGTCATTCATGTTTCTAATCTGCTGGATAAGGCAGGGTTTGAATATACGGTACGGATGAATAAGGATTTTCAACGGAAAATAAAAAGGAAATCGAAAATGTCCTTACTTAAGACCGTAAAAATGATGCTGTGAAATAGAAGATAGATTTGAATTCAAGTAGTAAGCATTGAGCTTGAAGAGAAATCAAACTTTGAAAGAGTGTACATTATGTACACTCTTCTGATTTTTTGAGTTGGCATTTTTAAATACGCAGTGCGTTGCGTGTCCATAAAATCTTGGTGTGGATTGGGTTGTCTAGGGCAGCCCTTAAATGTAAATCACTATGAAGTCAAACTAATCAAAACCATACTTTTCAATATTTTAGAGACGTTATCAAGTTTTGAGTCAATTCACGCTTTTATTTGTGGCACAATAATTTTCATCTAATTTTTCCCTATACAATTTTTCCTGTAAACGGCGCAGGCCGTTTCAACTCAACTCAACTTTATCAGGAACCATGACCATGAGAAACATCAAACTAACCTTAGCCATATTTTTCGGCGGCATATTCGCTTTATGGCTACTTGCTACATCATTTCCAGACCAGTGGGGAGTATATCCCGTACGTAATTTATTGCTGCAACTCACAGGCGCTATCAGCATATTGGCCATGAGTACCTGTCTGATACTCGCTGTACGCCCCAAAATATTGGAAACCCCGCTCGGAGGGCTGGACAAAATGTATCGCCTGCACAAATGGTTCGGCATCGTCGCCCTTTCAGGCAGCATCCTCCACTGGGCTACCAAGCAATTCCCCAAATGGCTGGTCGCGCTCGGTCTGTTTGACGGCAAAAAGCCGCCACGCCCGCTGATGCAGGAAATATTGACGTTAAAAGATTGGCTGGCTACCCAACGCCACCTTGCCGAAGAAATCGGCGAAATCGCCTTTTATGTCGCTATTGTTCTGCTTGTCGCCGCCCTCATCAAACGCATACCCTACCGCTGGTTTGCCAAATTCCACATCCTGGTCGTACCCGTTTATCTCGCGCTCGTGTGGCACACCATCGTACTGGTAAACTTTTCCTACTGGTCGCAACCGCTGGGCTGGCTGATCATCGCCGCCTTAGGTGCAGGCATCGCCTGTTCGCTGATTGCCCTGTTCAAGCGCATCGGTAATCCGCAAAACGCTACCGTCTCCGCCCTGAATCAAAACGGCAAACTGCTCTCTCTGACTCTGAATGCCCCGAAATGGCAAGGACACTGTGCAGGACAATTCCTCTTTTTACGCACACACGGAGAAAGCCACCCCTTCACCATCGCTTCAGACTGGCAGCCTGATAACCAAGAGCTCACGCTCGTTATCAAAGATTTGGGCGACTACACACACCGCCTGCCACAACGCCTGAACATTGGCGACACCGTTCAAATCGATGGTGCATACGGACGTTTTGACTTTTCTGATAAGCAAGCGCAAATTTGGGTCAGCAACGGCATTGGTTTTACCCCATTTCTTGCATGCCTTAATGAACTGGCGAAACAGCCAATTACCCAGTCGATAGACTGGTTCCATGCTGATAGAAATCTGTCTGCCGACACGCTTGCCCATTGGCAACAGTTAGCGCAACAAGCCAACGTGAATTTCCACTATATCCCTTCGGAAGCCCAAAGGCTCACCGCCGAACATATCGGACAGACTGTCCGCGACAGCGCCAACCGCAGCCTGTGGCTATGTGGCAGCAGCAGCTTCACGCGCAGTATTTCAGATAACCTGAAAACAAGGTCGCAACATTTGGAGTTCTTTGAATTCCGCTAAACATCCATAGATGTAGGATAGCTTGAGAGCGTAGTCTTAACCTAGTGCAAATAAAAACAGTCTAAGCCTTCAAAATGAAGCTGCGGACTGTTTTTTTGTTTTTCAGATGACCTTTAGCACTTAAAGAGGTTTCAGTCTGATAATGCAGCCTTAATAGTATGAAAAGAAAAGTAGTCCGCACCTTCATTTTGAAGGTGTAGGCTATTTTTTAATTTTCTGGTCATCCTTACAGTAGAGTCCTTACAAAATTCCTTAAATGTTTAGATAGGACTTTAAGGGGAGGTGTAAAAAGCTATGGCCGTCTGAAATATTTCAGACGGCCATATATTCACAAGGATAGAACAGGGGAGTATTAGCTACCGATCAGTTTCAAACGTTGACCAGGAGTCACAGTACGGGTATTGCGGTTCCAACGGCGGATATCATTGACATCAACATTGAAACGGTTGGCGATGGTGTTTAAAGTATCGCCTTTGCGTACAGTGTAGGAAACGTTTTGAATCGGGTTGCTGCGGACTTTTGCCGGAGCAGCTGTTACACGGAGGATTTGGCCTTTTTTGATATTGTTGCCTTTGATGTTGTTGGCAATAATCAAATCAGCTACGCTCAGGTTGTAACGTTTGGAAATGTTAAATAACGTATCGCCATCTTCCACACGGTGTGTACCTGCTGCAAGTGCTGCAGTTTGTGTGTTTTGTTGACCGCTTACACGGGCAAGACGTGCATTGATGCGGCTTTGCTGTTTAGCGGTATTGGCTGCAATACGTGCGGCACGAGCGCTTTCAGCAGTCACAACAGTTTGAACTTGTTTAGCTTCAGGAATCGCTTCAGCAACAGTTGCTGTAGGTTCATCTGCAGGTCGGCTTTGTACTAAGGCCATCAGGTCATCATGCTCTTCTTGAACCGGAGCAGCAGCAACAGATTCAACTGCAGGAGTAGGGGCTACATCGTTTGCGGCAACGATTGGTGCAGTCAGGTCGGCAGGGATAGCTACTTTAGGTGCTTCTGCAACATTCGTAGCAGCAGGCTCAGCAGTGGTATGGATCATGGCTACAATAGGGGCGGCTACTTCCGCATTTGCAACTTGAGGCTGCACCTTGGTTTCTGTTACCGCTACTGAAGTAACGTTTTCAGCTTTGCTGCGTTCAATAAAGTCAACCGGTTTGCTGGACTGTGGAACAACAGGTACAACAATATTGGTCACGGTAGTTTGAGCGACTTTAACCGGTTCTGCTACGTTGGAAGCAATAATCGGAGACATAGCCGGCATATTGGATTGGTAAGTATCCGGCGTATTGTCTTTGTCAATAAAGTTAATAATGTCTTGACTTTGGGTGGCTGAGTTTTTAGCCACCAAAATGCTGCGGCCTTCAGAAATAGCGCTGCCGCTCAGGCCGTTGAGGCGTTTGAGTTCGGCTACGCTCATGCCGGTATCGTTGGCGATGGCATTAAGCTTTTTGTTGCCCAAAGAAGTATAAATATCCCAAGACATCAGGGTATCTGGATTAGCATTGCGGTAGTTCTTCTCAAATGCGGAAACCGCAGAAACCGGTAACAACAGGCGACGGTTGTTTTTAGGGATAAATACCGGGGCATTGAAACCTGGGTTGAGTGCCAACAGTTCGCTTTCGCTGATGTTTGCAAAGCGAGCGATTGTGCTGTTATCAATAGGTTTGTCGATGCTGACGGATTTGAAATACGGCTGATTGCTGATTTCGCTGATATTCATGCCGAAAGTTTGCGGATTGGCAACGATATTGCGGACAGCCAAAAGTTTGGGAACGTAGTTGCGTGTTTCGTTCGGCATACGCAGGTTTTCGTATGTCGGCTCCAAACCTTGCGCACGGGCGCGGTTTACGGCGCGGCCGACGTTACCTTCGCCCCAGTTGTAGGCGGCAAGTGCCAACGACCAGTCGCCGAACATACCATGCAGATATTGTAGGTAGTTCAATGCGGCATCGGTAGCGGCGTAAACATCGTGGCGGCCGTCATACAAAGGCGTTTTTTCCAAGCCGAAGTGGCGGCCGGTAGCCGGCATAAATTGCCACAGGCCGGATGCGCCGACATGAGATTTGGCTTTGGTTACGAATGCGCTTTCAATGAAAGGCAGTAAAGCGATTTCAGCAGGCATATTGCGTTTTTTAACTTCATTGGCAATATGGTACATATAAGGTTTGCTGCGGGAGATAGTGCGGTCGAAATATGCACTGTTTGCAGCAAATTTGTTTTCATGGCGGCGAACCAGTTCTGTGTTGACTTCGTTGATGCGGAAGTCTTTACGCAATGATGCCCACAAGCTGCCAGAGCCGAAGGTTTGTGCTTTGGCTTGGTCGAGCAGGGAGGAGTTGAGGCGCATCATGGCCATGCCGACTTGGTTGGGCGTAGCGTTTTGCGCGTAGGCTGTGGCGGAAACTGCCGACAGGCTTGAAACGGTCAGAGCGATGGTTTTTAGTTTTGCCATAGTAAATAGAGTTATCAAATATATAATAAAATTTCGTCTTTTCGATGGTATCGTCTCAGCATTCAAACGTCAAGTCGAGCAGGGAATTTGCTTGTATGATGTGGTCGTGGTGTTAAAATTCTGTCACATAAGTCGGGACGCATAGGGGAGCATTTAATGGAAACTTTTTTTATGCAAACGCCAATGGGACAATATCTTGCTCAAAAAGAGGCGGATTTTTTCAGACGGCATTTGCAATATTTGAATGGTCAAGTGGCGGTTCAATTAGGCGGTATATGGCAGAGGCCGTCTGAAAATATGATTGTGGTGCCGCGCGATGTGCGGATGGATGCTGAAATATTGGCATTTGAAACGCATTCCTTGGATGTGTTATTGATGCCCCATCTTTTGGAAATTTCATCTGCGGATTTGGTGTTGCAAGAAGCATTTAGGATATTAAAACCTGAGGGCAGGTTGATTTTGACGGGGTTTAACCCTAAATCTTTGTGGGGATTGAGCTCGTGGTTTGACGGCAAAAGATTGCCTATGAAATCTCAATGCTTGGCACTGGCTGAGTTGAAACGAAGAATTGCGGATATTGGTTTTGAAATGGAATATGGGCAATTTATGGATTATCTGCCAGCGGTAAATTCGCCATCTGCTTTGAAGTTCTGGCGGTTTATGGAAAAGGCCGGGGATAGGTGGTGGCCTCAGTGTGCAGCGGTGTATGGTGTAGTTTTGACGAAACATCTGATTGGTGTTCATCCTTTGCCTGAATTGGAATCTGCATTCGATGGCAATACGGTTGCTTTAAGTACAGCACGTTTGGCCGAATAGTTTTCAGACGGCCTATATATAATGATGAATTTGGAGAATAATGATGCCTGAATTACCTGAAGTGGAAACGACTTTACGCGGAATCGCGCCACATATTGATAGCAAGAAGATAGAAAAAGTCATTATTCGCCAGTTTAAATTGAGATGGCCTATTCATCCAGACTTGGCGCAAATTTTGGCCGGGCGCAAGGTTTTGGCATGTAACCGTCGTGCGAAGTATTTGATTATTACTTTTGAAACGGGTATTTTACTTATTCATTTGGGTATGTCCGGCAGTTTGAGGATTTTTATCGCCGATGATGAGCGTATCACCACGCCGGATAAACATGATCATTTAGATTTTGTATTTGATGACGGTACCGTATTGCGTTATCACGATCCGCGTAAATTTGGTGCGGTATTGTGGTATGAGGGTATTGCCGAACATCATCCGCTGTTGGAAAAGTTGGGGCCGGAGCCGCTCTCGGGTGATTTTGATGCAAATTACCTGTATCAGAAATTGAAAACCCAAAAGCGTGCAGTCAAATTAGCGCTGATGGATAATGCGGTGGTGGTTGGCGTCGGCAATATTTATGCGAATGAAAGCCTGTTTAAGGCAGGTATTTCGCCATTGCGCCCGGCAAATAAGCTGACTAAGAAAGAATGCGCATTATTGGTGGAAACCGTTAAAGCGGTTCTGCAAAGGGCGATTAAAACCGGCGGCAGTACGCTGCGAGACTTCGTTAATAGCGATGGAAAAAGCGGCTACTTTCAGCAGGAATATACGGTCTATGGCCGCCACAATGAGCCTTGTGTCCAATGTGGCGGGTTGATTTTTAAAGAAACTTTGGGGCAGCGTGGAACATTTTATTGTCCAAATTGCCAGAAATAGTTTCAGACGGCCTTAAATGTCAGAGGCCGTCTGAAAATAATGAACACAATACAGAAGAAATTTTATGTCTAAACAAAAAGCTCCTTTTTTTAAACGACTGGGCAGACTTTGCCGTTTGGCAGCTTGGTTATTCAGAACCGGCCGGGATTTGCGTGCCATCGATGGCAACAATGCAGAGGAACGCAATCACGCTGTGGTTGTTTTGGGAAAAGGTGCGTTGGATGCTTTGGATATCGAATTGGAAATCGGTGTGCCGCCTCAAGGAAATGTGAGCGGTACTTTGGTCGTTGCCAACCATGTGTCTTGGTTGGATATTTTTGCCATGAGCGCCGTTTATCCGAGCAGTTTTATTGCAAAAAAGGAAATCAGCGATTGGCCGGTTTTGGGTAAAATGGGTAAAAATGCCGGTACGGTGTTTATTAACCGCAATTCCCGCCGTGATGTCGAGCCGATTAATCAGGCGATTTGTGCGGCATTGAAAGCAGGGCAGAATGTAAGTTTTTTCCCCGAGGCACGCACTTCTTCCGGCTTGGGTATTTTGCCGTTTAAAGCTGCTCTGTTCCAATCGGCTATTGATGCGAAAGCACCGATTCAGGCGGTAACCTTACGCTATTATGATGACGAAGGACAACGGACGGATCTGCCATCCTATGCGGAGGTAAATCTGTTTCAGTCTTTATGGCGCATTGTTTCTATGAAGAAAATCCGTATCCGTTTGGATTTCTTGCCACAGTACAAACCGACAGATATGCCTGATAAAGACCGCTATGCTTTGAAGGATGTTGCGGAAACAGCCATCGGCGAAATTGTGGCTTCGGATTCTCCCGTTCAGCCCTTACCTAAAAAATAATTTCAGTCAGGCACTTGTTTTATTTCAGACGGCCTCCATTTAGAGGAACAGCTGTTTTCGGTTTAATTGAATTGATAGTTTGATGTAATTAATATTATTTGAACTATAAATTATACAAATCGATAGGCCTGCATTAAAATGCAAGCATTGATTCATTTCTCAAACCCGAATTTTTAAGGAGCTTAAAAATGGCTTTGCAAGATCGTACCGGTCAAAAAGTACCTTCCGTAGTATTCCGCACTCGCGTTGGCGACACTTGGAAAGATGTTTCTACTGATGATTTGTTCAAAGGCAAAAAAGTAGTCGTGTTCTCTCTGCCTGGCGCATTTACTCCAACTTGCTCTTCTTCTCACCTGCCACGCTACAACGAATTGTTTGGTGCGTTCAAAGAAAACGGTGTTGACGCAATCTACTGCGTATCTGTAAACGACACTTTCGTAATGAACGCTTGGGCTGCTGAAGAAGAAGCCGACAACATCTATATGATCCCTGATGGCAACGGTGAATTCACTGAAGGCATGGGCATGTTGGTTGGCAAAGAAGACTTGGGCTTCGGCAAACGCTCTTGGCGTTACTCCATGCTGGTTAACGACGGCGTGATTGAAAAAATGTTTATCGAACCTGAAGAACCAGGCGATCCTTTCAAAGTGTCTGACGCTGACACTATGTTGAAATTTATCGCTCCTGAGTGGAAAGCTCAAGAGTCTGTTGCCATCTTCACCAAACCTGGCTGCCAATTCTGTGCTAAAGCTAAAAAAGCTCTGCAAGACAAAGGCTTGTCTTACGAAGAAATCGTATTGGGCAAAGATGCAACTGTTACTTCCGTACGCGCTATTACCGGCAAGATGACTGCTCCTCAAGTATTCATCGGCGGCAAATACATCGGCGGCAGCGAAGACTTGGAAGCTTACTTGGCTAAAAACTAATTGCCTGTATGCTTGAGACGGCTTGAAAAGGCCGTCTGAAAGACCCAAATATAGAGTTATTCAGACGACGTTTGTAAATCGGCGTTCTGAATAACTCTATATTTACAAGTAGAATTTGAGATTATTGTTTTAAATCGATATTTAGGTATTAGCTATTAATTTTTAAATTTTGATAGTTTATGAAGTTTAGGCCGTCTGAAAACGGATAACCTGATGGCAATATCGGTTTGGATATAAACAGTAAGGATAAAATATGAAAAAGATTCAAGCAGATGTAGTAGTACTGGGTGGCGGTACAGCCGGTATGGGCGCATTTCGCAATGCCCGACTTCATACAGACAATGTTTACCTGATTGAAAACAATGTATTCGGAACAACTTGTGCGCGTGTCGGCTGTATGCCGTCCAAATTGCTGATTGCGGCTGCGGAAGCGCGCCATCATGCTCTGCATACCGATCCGTTTGGCGTGCATTTGGATAAAGACAGCGTAACGGTAAACGGCGAAGAAGTCATGCACCGCGTGAAGTCCGAACGCGACCGTTTTGTCGGTTTTGTAGTCAGCGATGTAGAAGAGTGGCCTGCCGACAAGCGTATTATGGGTACAGCAAAATTTGTTGACGAACACACCGTCCAAATCGATGACCATACTCAAATCACTGCAAAAAGTTTTGTGATTGCCACCGGTTCGCGTCCTGTGATTTTCCCTCAGTGGGAAGTTTTAGGCGATCGCTTGATTGTGAACGATGATGTTTTCTCTTGGGATACCCTGCCTAAGAGTGTGGCCGTATTCGGCCCTGGCGTAATCGGCTTAGAGTTGGGTCAGGCTTTGCACCGTTTGGGCGTAAAAGTTGAAATTTTTGGCGTGGCCGGTGCGATTGGCGGTATTTCCGATCCTGTTGTCGCAGAAGAAGCCAAAACCGTTTTTGGTGAAGAGTTGACTTTGCATTTGGATGCCAAAACCGAGGTTAAACTTGACGCAGAAGGCAATGTTGAAGTTCACTGGGAACAAGATGGCGAAAAAGGTGTGTTCCATGCCGAATATGCTTTGGCTGCCGCCGGTCGTCGTCCGAACGTGGACAATATCGGTTTGGAAAACCTGAATATCGAAAAAGATGCGCGTGGCGTGCCTGTTGCCGATCCGCTGACCATGCAAACCAGCATTCCGCACATCTTCATCGCGGGCGATGCGTCCAATCAATTGCCTCTGCTGCATGAAGCTTCTGACCAAGGCAAAATTGCCGGTCACAATGCCGCTATTTTCCCGAATATTGAGGGTGGTTTGCGCCGTAGCGTAATCGGCGTGGTATTCACCAGTCCGCAAATTGCCACTATCGGCTTGAAATACGCGCAAGTTGCGGCGAAATATCAACCTGATGAGTTTGTAATCGGCGAAGTTTCCTTCCGAAACCAAGGCCGTAGCCGCGTTATGTTGGTCAACAAAGGCCATATGCGTTTGTATGCTGAAAAAGCAACCGGCCGTTTCATTGGTGCGGAAGTTGTCGGCCCTGCTGCCGAACATTTGGCACACTTGATGGCTTGGGCGCATCAAATGAAGATGACGATTCCGCAAATGCTGGATATGCCGTTTTACCATCCGGTTATCGAGGAAGGTCTGCGTACTGCATTGCGTGATGCCGATGCAAAATTGAAACAGGCTTGATTATTTGATGGAATAAAGGCCGTCTGAAACTCGTAGTGAGGTTTCAGACGGCCTTTTTTATGCTTTGAAGTTTGTTAAATCAATTCTAAATCCGGACCGGCATTTTGCGCACGACGGCTTCGTAATTGAATGTCTAAGCGCAAGTCATGGGCGGAGTCGGCATTTTTAATGGCGTCTTGATAGCTTATATCGCCGTTTTCATACAAATCATACAAGGCTTGGTCAAAAGTGATCATGCCCATGCCGGTTGATTTTTTCATCATTTCTTTGATGTTGTGGACTTCGCCTTTTTGAATCAAATCGGCAATAATTGGCGAATTGAGCAAAACTTCGACAGCCGCCACACGACCCCGGCCACTTTCACGGGGAATCAGACGTTGTGAAATAAAGGCTTGCAGGTTGAGCGACAAGTCGGTCAGCAACTGGGTACGGCGCTCTTCGGGGAAGAAGTTGATGATGCGGTCGAGCGCTTGGTTGGTACTGTTGGCATGCAGTGTCGCCATACACAAATGGCCGGTTTCCGCGAAGGAAATAGCATAGTCCATGGTCTCGCGGTCGCGGATTTCGCCAATCAGAATGACATCCGGTGCCTGACGCAGGGTGTTTTTCAATGCAATCGGCCAATTTTCGGTATCTACACCGATTTCTCGTTGGGTGATGATGCAGTTTTTGTGTTGGTGGATAAACTCAATCGGATCTTCGATGGTAATGATGTGGTCGAAGCTGTTTTCGTTTCGATAGTCGATAAGGGAGGCAAGGGAAGTGGACTTGCCCGAACCTGTACCGCCGACAAAAATAATCAGGCCGCGTTTTCTGAGGGCAATGTCTTTCAGAATCGGTGGCAGATTGAGCGTTTCAAATTTAGGGATATTGCTGGTAATGGAGCGAAACACCAATGCAGTTGCACCGCGTTGGACCATTGCATTGACACGGAAGCGGCTGGTATCAGGCAGGCTGATGGCGAAGTTACATTCGTTGGTGGAAGAAAATTCTTCGATTTGTTTGGAAGACATAATCGAAAAAGCGATTTCCATACATTTTTCAGCACTCAGCGGCTCATCGCTCAGTCGTGTGATTTTACCGTCCACTTTCATGGCCGGCGGGAAATTGGTGGTAATGAAAAGGTCGGAGCCTTTGTATTTGTTCATATGGCGTAGCCAAGCGAACAATTCTTCTTTTGCGCCCGGAGTATTTTCGTCAAACATAAGAATTTAGATAGTTAATATTAAGTTATTTTATTGAGAATAATTATAACAGAAGCAATCATTATTTGCTGTTTGCTAGCTAGAGTGGCTATCTGTTTTAAATTGAGTGTCGTTCTAGGAATATAGCAGATTTTTCAGTATCCCTGTGATTTTAAATTCTGCTGTTATAATGTTGCTCGATTAGTGAATGGAAAGGTAACGAGATGTCAGTACAAACAATTGCCGTGGTCGGCGCAATGGAGCAGGAAATCGAGCTTTTGCGTGAAAGCATGGCCAATGTCAAGCATGTGTCCTTCGGTAAATTCTCGGCGTATGAAGGCGAATTGGCCGGAAAACGCATGGTATTGGTTTTGAGCGGTATCGGTAAGGTCAATGCGGCGGTTTCGACTTCTTGGGTCATTCATCAGTTTGCACCGGATTGCGTCATCAATACCGGCAGTGCAGGCGGTTTGGGCAAGGGCCTGAAGGTTGGTGATGTGGTTATCGGCGAAACTGTGGCGCATCACGATGTCGATGTAACGGCTTTTGGTTATGTTTGGGGGCAAGTACCGCAACTTCCTGCTGTGTTTGCATCGGATAAAAACCTGATTTGCCAAGCAGAAAAGGCGGCGCAAGTGTTTGAAGGTGCGGCCGTAACGCAAGGCCTGATTGTCAGTGGCGACCGTTTTGTGCACAGCAGTGAAGGTGTCGCGGAAATCCGCAGCCATTTCCTAGACGTAAAAGCAGTGGAAATGGAAGCTGCGGCGATTGCGCAGACTTGTTACCAGTTGGAAGTGCCATTTGTGATTATTCGCGCTGTATCCGATTCGGCAGATGAGAAAGCGGACATCAGCTTTGAAGAGTTTTTGAAAACGGCGGCCGTCAGCTCGGCGAAGATGGTAACCGAGATTGTCAAATCGCTATAAAATCATGCAGAAACGTTGAATTTCCGTTAGAATACGGTACGATTCAACCTTATTCTAAGGCCGTCTGAAAACCGAATC
This sequence comes from Neisseria subflava, assembly GCF_024205745.1. Classification (NCBI taxonomy): domain Bacteria; kingdom Pseudomonadati; phylum Pseudomonadota; class Betaproteobacteria; order Neisseriales; family Neisseriaceae; genus Neisseria; species Neisseria subflava. Next base: position 89,076 of record NZ_CP073117.1, on the reverse strand, counting down.
CCTGTTTTTTCAGACGGCCTTTCCGACTTTAATTGCATTTATCTTAATAACAATATGAAAAACATACGGAATTTCTCCATTATTGCCCACATCGACCACGGTAAATCGACGCTTGCCGACCGTTTTATCCAATACTGCGGCGGTTTGGATTTGCGCGAAATGAGTACGCAGGTGCTCGACTCCATGGACATCGAAAAAGAGCGCGGCATTACCATTAAAGCGCAAACCGCCGCGCTCAACTATAAAGCACGAGACGGGCAGGTGTATCAGCTCAATCTGATTGATACTCCGGGACACGTCGACTTCTCTTACGAAGTTTCCCGTTCGCTGTCGGCTTGCGAAGGCGCGCTTTTGGTGGTTGACGCGTCTCAAGGCGTAGAAGCGCAAACCGTGGCGAACTGCTATACCGCGATTGATTTGGGCGTGGAAGTCGTGCCTGTTTTGAACAAAATTGACTTGCCTGCCGCAGAACCCGAACGCGTGGAGCAGGAAATTGAAGACATTATCGGCATTGATGCCGTCGGTGCGGTTCAATGTTCTGCCAAAAGCGGCATTGGTGTGGAAGATGTTTTGGAAGAAATCGTTGCCAAAATTCCCGCGCCGACCGGCGACGAAAACGCGCCGCTGCAAGCCGTTATCGTCGATTCGTGGTTTGACAACTACGTCGGTGTGGTCATGTTGATTCGTGTGAAAAACGGCACCATCAAGCTGAAAGACAAAGTGCGCTTTATGAGCACCAAGGCGGAAACGCAGGTCGAACAGCTGGGCGTATTCACACCAAAATCAGTTCAAAAACAAGAACTGAAAGCCGGCGAAGTGGGCTTTTTGATTACCGGCGTGAAAGAATTGGGTCAGGCGAAAGTCGGCGATACGGTTACTTTGGTTGCCAACCCTGCCTCTGAGCCGCTGCCCGGCTTCCAAGAAGTACAAAGCCAAGTATTTGCAGGCCTCTATCCTGTGGAAAGCCACGATTATGAAGCTTTGCGTGACGCGTTGGAAAAATTGCAGCTGAACGATGCTTCGTTGAAATTTGAGCCTGAAGTTTCCCAAGCATTAGGTTTCGGCTTCCGTTGCGGCTTCTTGGGCCTGTTGCACTTGGAAATCGTGCAGGAGCGTTTGGAGCGCGAGTTCGACATGGACTTGATTACCACTGCGCCAACGGTGGTTTATGAAGTCGTGTTGAAAAACGGCGAGAAAATCGAAGTTGAAAATCCGTCCAAACTGCCTGAAATCAGCACCATCGAAACCATTCTTGAGCCGATTATTACTGCGACCATCCTCGTGCCGCAGGAATATGTCGGTAACGTTATGACTTTGTGTAATCAAAAGCGCGGCGTCCAGGTCAATATGCAATACATGGGCCGCCAAGTCATGCTGACTTATGATTTGCCGATGAACGAAGTCGTAATGGATTTCTTCGATAAGCTTAAGTCGACTTCACGCGGTTATGCTTCGTTGGACTACCATTTCAAAGAGTTCCAACCGTCTGATTTGATTAAGCTCGACATCATGGTCAACGGCGAAAAAGTCGATGCCCTGAGCCTGATTGTCCACCGTCAAAGCGCTGTTCACCGAGGCCGCGAGCTGGCAGCGAAAATGCGCGAACTGATTCCGCGCCAAATGTTCGACATCGCCGTCCAGGCCGCCATCGGCAGCCAGATTATCGCCCGCGAAAACGTCAAAGCCTTGCGTAAAAACGTTTTGGCGAAATGTTACGGTGGCGATATTACGCGTAAGAAAAAACTTCTTGAAAAACAAAAAGCAGGTAAGCGCCGCATGAAACAAGTGGGCAATGTGGAAATCCCGCAAAGCGCGTTCTTGGCGATTCTGCAAGTGAGTGATAAATAATGAGTATAAATCTGACTTTAGGTGCAATCGTTGTACTGCTGGCCGGCTTAGTCCTCAACTTCAAAAGCAGCAAAGAGCGTCAGGAAAACGACGAATGGAGCTCCGGCCTGCAATGGAGTTATCTCTTGTGCATGGTCGGCGTATTCGGCATTTTGTCCGAATTTATGAGCTTTACCGCCGTATTGCTGGTGTTTGTCGTGTTCACCGGTATTGTTTGGGCAATCCATAAAGGTCGTCTGAAAAAAAGCGAGACCGGCGAAGACAATGCGCATTTTACCGACTACATGGGCGGCTTTTTCCCCATCATCTTGGTTATCTTTGTGTTGCGCAGCTTTATTGCCGAGCCGTTCCAAATTCCGTCCAGCTCCATGCGTCCGGGCTTGGTCAAAGGCGATTTTATCTTGGTGAACAAATTTTCTTACGGTATCCGCCTGCCGATTTTGAATAAGGTCATTATCCCTGTTGGCAATATTGCCCGAGGCGATGTCGTGGTGTTCAATTACCCACTTCAGCCTGAGATGAATTACATCAAACGTATCGTCGGTATTCCGGGCGACGTTGTGGAATACCGTGATAAGGTTTTGACTGTTAACGGTGAAATTATTTCTGAGAAACCAAATGGCAATTATCAATACGCAGATGATACCGATCCGTCTATGATTCATACGCTTGAGCGTTTTCAGACGGCCTTGAACGGCAAAAACTTTGATGTGGTCAAAGAGGCCGGTCAACCTTCCGTATCTATTGCAGTATTGAACAAATATACCTCCGAAGTGATGCCTGAAAGCAATTACTCGCTTGAAACAAGCGGTTTGGAAAATTGCGAATACGCAGAAGACGGCAATGGCTTTATCTGTAAAGTTCCCGAAGGCCGTTATTTCGCGATGGGCGACAACCGCGACAACAGCGCCGATTCCCGTTATTGGGGATTTGTCGATGACAAACTGATTGTCGGTAAAGCCTTCTTCGTTTGGATGAACTTTGGCGAACTCAGCCGTATCGGTACCAGTATCAAATAAGCAATAACAGATTAAAAGGCCGCGTGAAAAATTTCAGACGGCCTTTTTTGTATCTATTTTTTGTCTTTTAACGAACCTAAATAAATCGCCAATAAAGTCAAAGTGGCACCGCTCCATTGGACGGTATTAATCGGTTTATCCAGCCAGAAATAATCGATCAGCATGGCGGCGACTGGTTCGGAGAGCAGTAGGAGGCCGGTCAGTGACAAGGATAAAAGCGGGATGGCGTAAGCAATCAATGCCCAAGCGAAGCATTGCATAACGATGCCGTAGATGGAGACTAGAATCACATCGTTTAAAGTTTTGGGGTAAAGATGGGCGGCATCGAATAGCAGTGATGGGATGACCAGCGCCATTGCGCCGCCGAAGCTTAAAATCATCATCAGAGGAAACAAACCGACTTTTTCCTGCTCATGGGTTTTGCGTACGAAAACCATAGACAGGGCCAGCATGGCACCGGACACTACGCCGCTGACAAATCCCCATGCGGCATTGTCGTTATGACCGAATTCTGGGCTGCCAATTAAGGCTACGCCTATGGTGGCCAATATCAAACTTAAAATTTGCAGGGCACTTAAACGTTCAGAATAAAAGAAGAAGCCGATGGCGGCTAAAAAGAAAATCTGCAGGCTGTTGAGCAAGGTGGAAATGCCGGGGCCTACGGCGTGAATGCTTTCATGCCAAAGGGCGAGGTCGAATGCGAGGAAAACGCCGGATAAGATTGCGTAGCCAACTGTTTTTCTTTTCGTGGGCATTTTTTGTCTGAAAAAACGACCGAGCAGGAAGAATATAGGGGCGGCGATCAGCAGGCGCCAGAATGCGATGGCGTAAGAGCCGACATCGACAAATTTGACGATCAAACTGCCCAAGCCGAAGACGACGCAGCCGACGACCAGCAGGGGTGCTGCATAATTTCCCGAACGTGTCTCCATCGGCTTCTCCAAGAATGAAATGAAGACGATTATTCCATAAAATATAGCTGGGGCGCTAATGATAAATAGTGGTAAGCCAAGATAAAGGGTTTATGATGAAAGGCCGTCTGAAAACTTTTTCAGACGGCCTTTTGATGATTTTCTGGCTTGATTTCGTATTGTTGTAGTATAAAATCGTTTTACGCCGTGTTTTCAGACGGCCTGATCAGTTTTGGTTTTGAGAAAAGGATATTGGAAATGGCAAACCCTATTCGTGCGTTTTTGGATTATGTGCCGTCGGTTGATGAGTCTTGTTTTGTAGATGAGACTTCGGTAGTGATTGGCGAAGTGTCGCTGGCGGAAGATGTATCGATATGGCCTTATGCCGTATTGCGCGGCGATGTGAACAGTATTTCTATCGGCAAACGCAGTAATGTGCAGGACGGCAGCGTTTTGCATGTGTCGCATAAGAATGCGGCAAAACCTGACGGTTCGCCTTTGATTATCGGCGATGATGTGACGATTGGGCATAAGGTCATGCTGCATGGCTGTCGAATTGGGAATCGTGTGTTGGTGGGCATGGGCTCGATTATTTTGGATGATACGGTTGTCGAGGATGATGTAATGATAGGCGCGGGCAGTTTGGTGCCGCCGCGCAAACGTTTGGAAAGCGGTTTTTTATACGTCGGCTCGCCTGTGAGACAAGTGCGTCCGCTGACGGATGAGGAAAAGGCATTTTTGACGTATTCTTCTGCGCATTATGTCCGTCTGTCCGGTCAGCATAAAATTTCAAAATAAGGAAAACCAATACAATGAACGCAATTTATCTGGCTTCGGGCAGTCCGCGCCGTCGTGAGATTTTGGAGAATTTGGGTTTCACGGTACGCCGCCTTCCTGCGGATATTGATGAAACCCCTAAAGAAGACGAAGCCGCAGTAGAGTATGTGCGCCGTATGGCCTGCGAGAAAAATGAGGCGGCGGTGGCACAATGGTTTGCTACTCATGATCAAGAGCCTGAGTTTGCTGTGTTAACGGCAGATACGACGGTGGCGGATGGTGCGGTTATTTTGGGTAAACCGGAATCCGAGGCGGATGCGGTCGATATGCTGGAACGTTTGTCCGGACGGACTCACCAGGTACTGACGGCAGTATGCGTTTACTGGCAAGGCGTGCGCCATGATGTGGTGCAGACGAGCGAAGTGCGCTTTAAAACGTTGACGGCTGAGGAGATTGCAGCCTATGTTGCCAGCGGCGAGCCGATGGACAAAGCCGGTGCGTATGGGATTCAGGGCTTGGGCGGCGTATTTGTCGAGCATTTGCAGGGTAGCTTTACCGGCGTGATGGGTTTGCCGGTTTATGAGACCGCGCAACTACTGAAATCTTTGGGTTTGGAAGCGCCGCCGTTTGCTTAAAATTAGGCAAATGCCGTCTGAAAGCGTGCCGACAAAAACGCCTGTTTCAGTTACAATATTGCCTTAAACAGCTTGCTTGAAGAAAGATATGAAAGAACATAAGGCCCGGAAACGCTTCGGGCAGAATTTTTTGCAGGATACGCGGATTATTAGCGATATTGTCAACGCGGTCAGACCGCAGCCCGATGATATCGTGATTGAAATCGGCCCGGGCTTGGCAGCCATTACCGAGCCTTTGGCGAAAAAACTCAATCGCCTGCATGTTTGCGAAATCGACCGCGACATCGTACGCCGTCTGAAAACCTTGCCGTTTGCAGATAAATTGGTGATACACGAAGGCGATGTATTACAGTTTGATTTCAACAGCATTGAAGGTAAGAAAAAAATTGTCGGTAACCTACCGTACAATATTTCCACGCCGCTTTTGTTTCGATTGAGCGAAGTGGCAGACGATGTGATCGATATGCACTTTATGCTGCAAAAAGAAGTGGTCGAACGCATGGTGGCGCAGCCAAAAACCAACGACTATGGCCGTCTGGGTGTAATGTTGCAATATTTCTTCGATATGGAAATGTTGATTGAAGTACCGCCCGAGTCTTTTGATCCTGCGCCGAAAGTAGATTCGGCCGTCGTGCGCATGATTCCGGTAAAACACCGTATCGGTAAAGCGGAAGATTTTGAACATTTTGCCAAACTGGTGAAACTGGCTTTTCATCAGCGCCGCAAAACCATACGCAATAATTTGAAGGAACTTGCCGGCGATGAGGATTTGCAGGCAGTCGGCATCAATCCGCAGGACAGGGCAGAACACATTGCCGCTGAGAAATATGTGGAATTGAGCAATTATCTGGTTCAAAAGGCCGTCTGAAAGGTTGGGAACTTAATGTTGAAAAAATATGTCTGGTGTGGGCTGGCTGTACTTATTACCGGTACGGCATTTGCATTAGGCACCGGCGGAGAAGAAAACCTGCGGCGCAAAGCAAAAGCCGGCGATGCTGAAGCGCAATATCTGCTGGCCATGCAGTTGGAAATGACAACAGACCCTGTAAACCTCAAAGAAAGCGAGTTTTACTATTGGCTGAAAAAAGCCGCAGAAAACGGCGAGGGAGCGGCACAAGACTTACTTGATGATATTGAAGCTGAATATGATAAAACAGCTTTAGAAGACGAACTTGCGCCTAACGGTTCACAAAAATTGATGAATGAAGTTTTCAAACTGGAAAATCAGAAGCAGAAAAATTATCCGCTGATCAAAGAAAAATTATTTAAAGCTGCAACTTTGAGCAACTACGCAGCTTTAGCAGATACCGCATGGCTGTTTGGAAATCGGGACAATGCGCAGAAATACGGCGTTCCCTTCCATCCCCTGAAAGCCTGCATCCTGTCGGTATATACCAACAACCGTTATGGCGACTTGAACAAAGATGCATTGGATATATTGTGTCGCGGCATTTATACCAAGGACAACAGTGAGAAAATCGAGCATTACGCCAAACAAATTAAAAACAGGCCGTCCAAAATCTGGTCAATTTTAGAGAATGTCAAATAAACATGATTAAATTCAAAAACGTACACAAACATTTTAAAGATTTGCACGTTATCAACGGCGTGAATCTGGAAGTCAAGCAAGGCGAAGTGGTCGTTGTATGCGGCCCTTCAGGCAGTGGCAAATCGACGCTGATTCGTACGGTAAACCAACTTGAGCGCATTGAAAGCGGCGAGATTTGGGTGGACGGCATCAATGTTGCTGATCCGAAAACCGATTTGAACAAAGTGCGCGAAGAAGTGGGTTTTGTGTTCCAAGGCTTCAATCTGTATCCGCATTTGACTGTCTTGGAAAATATTATTCTTTCTCCGATGAAAGTGAAAAACCAAAGCCGTGAAGAAGCGGAAAAGAAAGCGATGGAGCTTTTGGAACGCGTCGGCTTGGCGCATAAAAAAGACGCGCTGCCCGGCCAGCTTTCCGGCGGTCAACAGCAGCGTGTGGCGATTGCACGCGGTTTGGCGATGGAGCCGCGCGTGATGTTGTTTGACGAGCCGACTTCCGCGCTTGACCCTGAAATGGTCGGCGAAGTATTGAAAGTGATGAAAGACTTGGCGGAAAGCGGCATGACCATGATGTGTGTGACCCATGAAATGGGTTTTGCGCGCGAAGTCGCCGACCGTGTGATTTTTGTCGATAAAGGCCAGATTCTGGAAGATGAAACGCCGGAAGAATTTTTTACTAATCCGAAACACGAGCGTGCCAAACAGTTCCTGCAACAGGTGATGACACATTAAACTCGGGCCGTCTGAAATTTCAGACGGCATGATCGGTTTGAATGATTTTGAAAGTTGAAAATAATGTATTTTGTTGACCGTACCGCTGTTGTGCTGAAGCCGACCGCCCGTTTTTTGGAATGGCTGAAATCCGCCGATGAAAATATGCCCGACCTGACCGTCGAGCAACTGCGCACCAACTGCTCCGTATTCCTTGTGCCGCAATTTGACGAACCCGAATCCGTCATTTCTTATTTTGACGAACGTTACCAGCAGATTTTTGAAGCCGAATTGGCAGGCTGGGACATTGATAAAAGCAAATGGCCGCAAGACATGAGTTTGAAAGCTTTTTGGGAATTTTTCGATACCGAAATCCACGATATGGTTTTAGATATGGAAGAGGCGGAATTGAACATTACGCCTGTTTTCGACAATATGATGTAAAGCCGTGCGCAGTTTTCAGACGGCCTTAAAGCCCTCGCGTTCTTTGAAAATTCTGATTGTCTTCTTACACCTTTCGGCGGTTGCCTTATGCCTTGCCGAGTTTTACGGCTGGATGATGTGGCTAGGTTTGGCGGCATTGGCTGGCAGTTTTACCTATGCTTGGCGCAACGTTAATTTTCAGACTCGAAATGCGGTCAGAAAAATCATCATCGACCGTCAATACCGTGCAACGGTTTACTTGAATGACGAGAAAGAAGGAAGAAGCGCGGTTTTGCAAGATGGCAGTATGTTGACAGTTTATGCTTTGTTTCTGCAATGGAATGTTGATGGAAAAATGGTTAAACACTGTATCTTGCCCGACATGACCGACCGCGATGCCTACCGCCGTCTGAAAGTGTGGGCACGCTGGTGCCGGGGAAAAGAAGACAAAGCAGAACTTGCGGCAGATATGGATTAAACGGCTGTTTCAGACGGCCTTTTGAAGTGATAAATACTAATGAAAACATTACAAGACTGGCTTTCTCATTTGGAAACTGCCCATAGTTCCGGCCTTATCGATATGGGTTTGGAACGCGTGGGAGAAGTGAAAAAACGCATGAATTTGGTGCCGCAATGTCCTGTCGTGGTGGTGGCGGGTACCAATGGTAAAGGTTCCGTATGTGCCTATTTGTCGCATATTTATAAAGAGGCCGGTTTTAAAGTCGGTACGCTGACCAGTCCGCACCTTCTGCGTTACAACGAACGAATCGCCATCAACACTCAGCCAGTTTCAGATGAATTGATTGTTTCCTCATTTGAGCGGATCGAAGCGGCACGCGGCGAAATTTCGCTGACGTATTTTGAGTTTAATGCTTTGGCTGCCGTTGATATTTTCATGCATGAAAATGTGGACGTAATGATTTTGGAAGTCGGTTTGGGCGGACGATTGGATGCTGTGAATGTATTTGACGGCGACTGCTCGGTTGTTACCAGCGTGGATTTGGATCATCAGGCATTTTTGGGTGATACCGTCGAGCAGGTTGGTTTTGAAAAAGCCGGAGTGTTCCGTAGCGGCAAGCCTGCCGTATGCGGTCAGAATCCTGCGCCAGAATCATTGCTCAAACACGCAGAAGAAATTGGTGCAAAACTATTGATGGTTCAACGTGATTTTGATTTTGCGTCAATGGAAAGCGTACAGTGGAACTACCGCTTCCATCCGCAATCTTCAGACGGCCAAAGCCGTAACCGCAATTCCTTGCCATTTCCTGCTTTGCGCGGTGCCTATCAGTTGTCCAATACCGCGTGTGCATTGACGGTTTTGGAATGTTTGAACGAACAATTGCCGGTTGATATCGGCGCGATTAAACGCGGTTTGCTGTTGGTTGAGAATCCTGGACGTTTCCAAGTTTTGCCCGGCCGTCCGCTGGTGGTTTTGGATGTCGGCCACAATCCGCACGCAGCCCGTGCTTTGCGCCGCAGCCTGATTAACCTTGCCTTTGCCCAAAAACGTACCGCCGTATTCAGTATGTTGTCCGATAAAGATATTGATGGCGTGCTGGAAATCGTTAAAGATCAGTTTGACGAGTGGAATATCGCGCCTTTAGATGTACCGCGCGGCATGACGGTGGAGGCTTTGCAGGCTAAACTGTCTGAACACGGCATCGACAATGTAAATGTTTTTGAAACTGTCGCTGCTGCCTACCGCGCTGCTTTGGCTAAAGCAACCGAAAATGATAGAATCGTTGTTTTCGGCTCATTCCATACTGTTGCCGATGTAATGGCTGTTTTGAAAGAACACTAACGAGGAAATTATCATGTCCGACAATAAACAAAAAGAAACTCCAAACGGATACGATTTAGACGGTTACGAACGACTCAAACGTCGCAACCGCCGTCGCTTGGTCTTGGCCTCCGGCTTGGTGGTAGCATCGGGTATGCTGTTCGGTTTGGCACTGACTTCTGGCGACGATAAAAATTCACCGTTTAAAGAAGCGCCTGTCGGTCAGAGCCAAGTCAAAACGGCTGATGAGCCGAGCAAGGCGGTTGTTTTAGAGCCTAATAAAGAGGATGTTGCCGCTGCTGAGGAGGCTGCCCGCCATGCGGATGCCGAAGCACCAAATAAACCGCAAAATGCAGGCGACGAAGAAGACAATGCGCCGGTTGAAGTATTGAAGCCAAACCGCGAATCTGCTCCCGAAGATGTTGGCGAGCCGTTGGTTTTGATCAACGATACTTTGGATGACGGCAATATTAAAGGCTTGGAAGAGTCCGAACGTATTCAACGCGCCGAGGCTGCCAAACGTGAAGCTGCGGAGCGCCGAGCCGAAGAACGCCGCCAACGTCAGGCTGAACAACGTGCTGCAGCGGCCCGTAAAACACAAGCCCAACAGGAAGCTGTTGAGAAAGAAAGCGCATTGGCAGCTAAAAAACGCGCACTTCAAGCGCGTGCTGAAAAAGCAGAGCGCGAAGCCGCTGCCGAACGCAATAAATTGGCACAATTGGAAAAAGCAGAGAAAGCCATTGCCGAGCGTAAATCTGCCAAAAACAGCAAAGACAGCGTAAAAGACAAGGCCGAACCTGCCAAGAAAGCAGAAGCCAAAGTTGAAAAACCAAAAAATGAAAAGGCTAAACCAGAAACGGCCAAAGCAGAAAAAGCCGATAAGGTAAAAACTGCCGAGAAGCCGTCTGAAAAAGCCAAACCTAAAGCTGAAAAAGAAACAGCAGAAGCCAAGCCTGCGAAAAAAGCCGCCATTCAGGCTGGTTATGCCGAAAAAGAACGCGCACAAAGCCTGCAACGTAAAATGAAAGCCGCAGGTATCGATTCGACCATTACTGAGGTCATGACCGATAAAGGTAAGGTGTATCGCGTGAAATCAGCCAGTTATAAAAATGCACGCGATGCAGAGCGCGATCTGAACAAATTGCGTGTACATGGCATTGCCGGTCAGGTGACCAGTGAGTAATCTGCCTGTTGCCGATTTGTTGGCGGCCGCCGTCATCGTCATCTGCATCATTATCTCGTTGACACGGGGTATTATTGCCGAAGCAGGGGCGATGGTGGCGTGGGTGGTGTCGTTTATTGCAGCCAGAACGCTTGCCGTGCCGTTTGCCGATGTGGTCTTTAAATCGGTTGAGCCGCATTCCTTGGCGGTTGCGATGGGCTTTGCCGCTGTGTTTTTTCTGGCATGGTTGTTGCAGAAACTGGCACGATCTCTGTTGAGCAGTTTGATGTCTGCCGTTGGTTTGGGAAGCATCAACCGTTTGCTTGGTGGCGTATTCGGTGCAGTGAAAGGTGTGATTTTGGTGACACTGGCAGTGATGGTTTTTTCACACACTGATTTGCCGAAAACGGAAGAGTGGCAAAGTTCGCACACAATTCCGTATTTTGAATCACTTGCCGATGCTGCAATGCCTTATTTGCCTGGAAAAGATACCGCAATGCCGCATCTTTCGGATAAAGCAGCTGAAGTTGAAGAATTGGATGATTGAGTTTGACGGATTCAGACGGCCCATGGGTCGTCTGAATCCGTTTTTATTTGCGTAAATTTGACATCATATTGTCAACAATTCGAGCAAACTCATCTAAATTATTTTATAATGACGGTTTACCCATTTAATCTTCAAACTCGGAGAAGCACGATATGTGTGGTGTATTAGGTTTGGTTAGTCATGAGCCGGTCAATCAGATGTTGTATGATGGTTTGCAGATGTTGCAACACCGTGGTCAGGACGCAGCAGGTATTGTTACTGCCGAAGGCAATATATTTCATATGCACAAAGGCAAAGGCATGGTGCGCGAAGTGTTCCGTACCCGCAACATGCGCGACTTGGTCGGTAATGCCGGCATTGCACACGTCCGCTATCCGACTGCAGGCAATGCGGGCAGCAGCGCAGAGGCTCAGCCGTTTTATGTCAGCTCCCCATTCGGCATTGTTTTGGCACACAACGGTAATCTGACCAATACCGAAGAGCTGTATGAAAACGTATGCAACAAACACCTGCGCCACGTTAATACCAGCTCCGATTCTGAAGTCCTACTCAATGTATTCGCGCACGAATTACGCCGCGAAGTCTCTAAAAATACAGCCCCTTATCAACTTACCATCGACAATATTTTCAACGCCGTTTCCGAAGTACACCGCATAGTGCGCGGTGCATACGGTGTCGTAGCCATGATTGCCGGATATGGCATGGTTGCCTTCCGCGATCCTCACGGTATCCGTCCGTTGGTATTGGGTTCGCAAACCGATGAATCCGGTAAAAAATCGTATGCCGTTGCCTCTGAATCAGTTGCTTTCAACGCACTTGCCTATGACTTGGAACGCGATATCCAGCCGGGTGAAGCCGTGTTTGTCAGCTTTGACGGTTCAATCGTGTCCCGTCAATGCAGTGATAAAGTCAAACTCAGCCCTTGTCTCTTTGAATACGTCTATTTCGCGCGCCCCGACTCCGTCATCGACGGTGTATCCATCTATCAGGCGCGTCTGGATATGGGCGTTTCTTTAGCGGAAAAAATCAAACGCGAGTTGCCCGTCGACGATATCGATGTCGTGATGCCGATTCCTGATACCAGCCGACCCAGCGCGATGGAGCTTGCCGTCCATCTCGAAAAACCATATCGCGAAGGTCTGATTAAAAACCGCTATATCGGCCGCACCTTCATCATGCCCGGACAAGCAACGCGTAAAAAATCAGTACGCCAAAAACTCAGTCCGATGGAAACCGAGTTTAACGGCAAAAGCGTTTTGTTGGTGGATGATTCCATTGTGCGCGGTACGACCAGCCGTGAAATCGTTGAAATGGTACGTGCGGCAGGTGCGCGCAAAGTCTACATTGCTTCCGCTGCTCCCGAAGTGCGCTATCCGAATGTGTACGGTATCGATATGCCGACCCGTGAAGAACTGATTGCAAACGGCCGCAGCGCAGCAGAAATCTCGGCCGAGATTGGCGCGGACGGCATCGTCTTCCAAAACTTAGAAGACCTGGAAGCAGTAGTCAAAGCACTCAATCCAAAAATCGAATCCTTTGATTCTTCATGCTTCAACGGTGTTTATCAAACCGGTGATATCGATGAGGCGTATCTGAACCGCCTCTCTACTGAAAAATCAGGTTGTGGCGGTTTGAAAGTTCATCCAAGCAAAATGGAACACAGCATCAGTATCAGCGATAGCGATAGTGATGATGAAGAATAAAGTAAATTGACTTACAATAAAGGCCGTCTGAAAATTAACGTTCAGACGGCCTTTAATTATGTTTTAGACACATCATGAGTACCGAAACCAAAAATTACATCACGCCTACCGGCTGGCAGGCACTGAAAGACGAACTTTATCATTTGGTCAACAAAGAGCGTCCCGAAATTGTCCAAATCGTTAACTGGGCGGCAAGCAATGGCGACCGCAGCGAGAATGGCGACTATCTTTACGGCAAACGCCGTATGCGCGAAATCGACCGCCGTATCCGTTTCCTAACCAAACGCTTGGAAGCAGCCGTCGTCGTCGATCCTGAAGCGCGTGAAGCCACGGACCAGATTTTTTTCAGCGCCACCGTTGGTTTATTGCGCGGAGACGGTCGTGAACAAACCGTCAAAATCGTCGGCGTAGATGAAATCGATACCGCTAAAAACAAAATTTCATGGATTTCCCCTTTGGCGCGCAGCCTGATTAAAGCACGCGAAGGCGATGAAGTTGTCTTGGATACACCGGAAGGGCGTGAGGTTATAGAGATTCTGTCGGTGGAATATATTAAGATTGACTGATTATGCGTGAATAAAAACTATAAAGGCCGTCTGAAAATATACTTTCAGACGGCCTGAGACCTTTGCAAAATTCCTTTCCTTCCAACAGCCGAAATCCAAACACAGGTTTTCGGCTGTTTTCGCCTCCAATTACTCCTGATTTTACCCAAATTCCCCCTTTTTTCTCCCCGGACACCCCATAATCAGGCATCCGGCCGCCTTTTAGGCAGCTACAGGCGCACTTAGCCTGTTGGCGGCTTTCAAAAGGTTCAAACACATCGCCTTCAGATGGCTTTGCGCACTCACTTTGAGCAGCCCGAAATAGGCTGCCCGCGCATAGCGGAATTTACGGTGCAGCGTACCGAAGCTTTGTTCGACCACATAACGGGTCTTCGACAAATATCGGTTGCGTTTGGTTTGCGCTTCCGTCAGCGGATGTTTACGGTGGGCTTTGCGCATAATGCCGTCCTGCAGTCGACGCTCTTCCAGATATTGACGGTTTTCCGCACTGTCATAGCCTTTATCGGCATAGATAGTCGTGCCTTCGGCTATCCCTTCTAGCAAAGGCGACAGATGTTTGCACTCATGGGCATTGGCGGGGGTAATGTGCAGTTTCTCGATATAGCCTTCCCCATCGGTACGGGTATGTTGTTTGTAACCGAGTTTGTAGAGGCCGTTTTTCTTTATCCAACGGGCATCGCTGTCTTTACTCGGTGTGGTTTGGCTGCTGACTTGTCCTTCTTCATCGACTTCTATGGCCTGGCGCTGTTTGCTGCCGGCGGTCTGGATAATGGTGGCGTCAATGACGGCGGCGGATGCTTTCTCTACTTTTAAGCCTTTTTCGGTCAGTTGGCGGTTGATCAGTTCCAATAATTCGGACAGGGTGTTGTCTTGCGCAAGCCAGTTGCGGTAACGGCATAAGGTGCTGTAATCGGGGATGCTCAGTTCGTCAAAACGGCAAAACAGGTTGAAATCGATGCGGGTGATGAGGCTGTGTTCGAGTTCGGGATCGGAGAGGCTGTGCCATTGTCCGAGCAGGATAGCTTTGAACATGGACAACAGGGGATAGGCGGGACGGCCGCGGTGGTCTCTAAGGTAACGGGTTCTTTGACGATTCAGGTACTGTTCGATCGGTTGCCAATCAATCACCTGATCCAACTTCAATAGTGGGAAACGGTCGATGTGTTTGGCAATCATGGCTTGTGCGGTTTGCTGGAAGAAGGTGCTCATGGAAAATCCCCTAAATGTCTTGGTGGGAATTTAGGGGATTTTGGGGAATTTTGCAAAGGTCTCGGCCTTTTATTGATTGTATCTACGCTTTTAAGATTTTCCGGCTTTATCTCCGATTTTGCTTTCTTTGCCTTGAATTAGGTTTTGAATATTGCTTTTATGGCGGTACAACACCAATGCGGCAATGAATACGGTTGCCCATGCCCAAGAGGCGTGTGGCATCATGAAGAAAGCGAAGATGGGTGCGCAGACGGTGGCGACCAGTGCGGCGAGTGAGGATACTTTGAAACCGAATGCCATGACCAGCCAAACCAAGGTGCAGAGCAGGGCGGTTGCGGGGGAGAGGGCGAGTAAGACGCCCAATGCGGTGGCTACGCCTTTGCCGCCTTTAAAATTGAAAAATATTGGCCACATATGGCCGACCAATGCGGCGATGGCGACTAGGGCTATCGTTGCATCAGACAAATTTAAAGCATCTTGCAGGCAGCGTGCCAAGATGACGGCAACCAAGCCTTTTAATGCATCGCCGAGCAAGGTCAGTGCGGCCGCTTTTTTCTTACCGCTGCGCAAGACGTTGGTGGCACCGGGATTGCCGGAGCCGTAAGTGCGCGGATCGTCCATGCCGTAATATTTTGATACGATGACGGCAAAGGACAGGGAACCGATAAGATAGGCGGCAATAATGGCGAGTACATTGAACATTTTGGGTGCTTTACTTAAAATGGGAACGGTTATTCTATCAAAAAAACGGACAGGCAAATGGATAAAATCTTTTTGTACGGCATGAAGGCCGATACTTTAATCGGCCTATATGATTGGGAACGCGAGCGTAAACAGACTTTGATTTTGGATTTGGAAATCAGCGTTCCCGAGCGTACCGGCACGAGCGACGATATCGGCGACACCATTCATTATGGCGAAGTATGCGAAGTCGTACGCCGCAGCCTTGCCGAACAGGATTTTTTACTGTTGGAAACTTTAGCGGAATATATCGCCCAATTGATTTTAAATGATTTTGGTGCGGCCAAAGTGCGCGTCCGTATTGTGAAGCCGGGTATCCTGCCTGATGTGGCGCAGGTCGGTATTGAAATTGAACGTGCTCGGGAATAGGGCTTATTTATGCCGTCTGAAAAAGGATTTCAGACGGCCTTTAATATTTAATAATATGGAAATGAGGTAAAAAATGGATTTGAAGGAAACTAAATTAAGCAGCGAGCCAATCTATGAGGGTTCTTTTGTTACCATCAGCCGCGATCGGGTGCGCCTGCCTAACGGCAACGAAAGCCAACGGGTTGTGATCCGTCATCCGGGTGCTGCGTGTGTATTGGCGGAAACGGAAGACGGTAAAGTTGTTTTGGTGCGCCAATGGCGTTATGCCGCCGATCAGGCGACGTTGGAATTGCCGGCGGGTAAATTGGATGTAGCGGACGAAGATCCTGCCGAATGCGCTTTGCGTGAGTTGGCGGAAGAAACGCCATATGTCGCCGACAGTGTCAAACTGTTGTACTCCTTTTATACTGCAGTCGGTTTTTGCGATGAAAAAATGTATCTCTACCAAGCGCAAGGCGTGCGTTTGGGCAGCGAGTTGAGCAACGATGAGGATGAAATTACAGAAACCGTCCTGATGAGCAAGGACGAGGTGCGCAATGCATTGGCAAACGATGAAATTAAAGATGGTAAGACTTTGATTGGTTTGCAGTATTGGTTGGCTCAGAATTGATATGTTAAGCAGAAAATCCTTGATGAATTTCTGAATACTTGAGCCTGATATTTAGATAATAAGGTTTCATACAAACAAGGCCGTCTGAAAAAGCTTTCAGACGGCCTTGTTTTATTTTATAGCCGGATTTTAACCTAATAAAGCCGGTGCAAACCGTGTAATCGTATCGCGCAAAACGATGAGTTTGCCGTGGAAGAAGTGGGACGAACCGGCAATGGTGACAACAGGCAGGCCTTGTGGTTCTGCCCATGTCAGGGCTTTGTTGATTTCGACGACTTCGTCTTCCGCGCCATGAATCATCAATGTTTTGGCGACATCGGGAACATTGGATGGTTCAGGGCGGTCGGTGTAGTAATGGACGGCTGCGCCCATCAGTAACAGCAAATCAGGCGTGCGCGCTTGTGCGGCAAAGGTGGAAACGTAGCCGCCGAATGAGAAACCGGCCAGAACGAATTGCGGCGCGTCAGGATGTTGCGCGCGGGCGTAGTCGATAACGGCAATACAGTCTTGCGTTTCACCACGGCCGTAGTCGTGTTCGCCTTGGCTATTGCCTACGCCGCGCAAATTGGGCAGGTAGCAATGGAAACCGAGTTGACTGAGGGCTTTGGCGGCGGTTTGGATGACTTTGTTGGTGTTGGTGCCGCCTTGCAGGGGATTGGGATGGTTGATGACGGCAACGCCGCGGGCGGATTCTTGTGTGCTTGGCAGGTAGATGGTTTCCAGCAAACCGACCGGGCCGGGGATTTGAATGATGTCGGGTTTGAGCATGAGTGTGTCCTTGTTTGTTTTCAGACGGCCTGAAGCGGTTTACAGATAAAAATTCTTGCCGTTGTTTTGATTATTGGCTTTCAAATCGGCAAGCATCCGTTTGAAGTCCAAGCTGTACTTTTCGCTTAATTTTTCGGCGCGTTTTTTTAAGTTGTCGAGATTTTGTTCTTTGGGGCTGCTTTGGAACGCCATGACCGCTACGTTGCCGTGGCTTTCGGCAGGCAGCTCGAGTACGCGGCCATCAAAGACGTTGAGCAGGCGTTCGACAAAGCGTTGATAACGCTGGTCGCCGCTCCACCAGTTGGTGACAAATACGCCGTCGGGAGAGAGGGCGTTGCGGCAGTCTTGGAAGAAGGGTTCTTCTACCAAAGCATCAATAATCTGTTCGCCGTCAAAACCATCTACCAAAATTACATCGGTATTGTGGCGGAATACTTTAATATATTCCGCACCATCTGCCTCGATAATTTCAAAATTTTCGCCTTCGTGCGGCAATTCAAACAGGCTGCGCGCTACGGCGATGACTTGAGGATTGATGTCTACGGCGGTTTGCTTTGTGTGGGGCAGATAGCTGTCTATCCAACGGGCAAACGAGCCACCGCCTAAGCCGATTTGGGTGATGTGTTTGGGCGGGGTTTCTGCAAACAGCAGCCAACCCATCATGGCGCGGCTGTACGACAACACCAGCTCGGACGGATGATCGACATTCATGGAGCTTTGAATGGTGTCGCTGCCCAAGTGCAGGGAACGGATATTGCCTTCTTCGGAAATGCCGACTTCGGGCAGATGAGATTTGGCTGGGCGCAGGCGGCGGTAAGGATGGCGGGGTGGCATGGGTGCAGACGAAAGATATAAAAGGCGTTATTTTAACAGAAACAATGATGTTTTGCGCTGGGGCGGTTTTCAGACAGCCTTTGTGTGTGTTGGATGGAAAGATAAAGCAGGGATTTAATTTTCTTTAAAATCATTGGTTTTGATAATTTCGTAAGTAACTTTGTTTTAAAATGCTTGCCAAGATGGGAACTTATCGGCATAATGCCGACTTCCTTGCCGGTATAGCTCAGTTGGTAGAGCACCTGACTTGTAATCAGGGGGTCCCGAGTTCGACTCTTGGTGCCGGCACCAGTTAAAGACTGATGGTGCCGCAAGGCATTCCAGTAAGCCGGTATAGCTCAGTTGGTAGAGCACCTGACTTGTAATCAGGGGGTCCCGAGTTCGACTCTTGGTGCCGGCACCAATTAAAAGCCCGATTGTGAAAGCAGTCGGGCTTTTTGCTTATGCTTTGATATTTTAAGAGCAGACCTTATAATACCGCGTTTCCATTACAACAAAGGGCTGCCCGTCGGGCGGAACACACAAAACACATGATTACCGTAAACACTTTGCAAAAATGAAAGCAGAGGGCGAAAAAATCGCCATGCTGACCGCTTATGAATCCAGCTTTGCCGCGCTGATGGACAATGCCGGCGTAGATGTATTGCTGGTCGGCGATTCTTTAGGTATGGCGGTGCAAGGTCGTCAGTCCACTTTACCGGTGAGCTTGCAGGATATGTGCTACCACACTGAATGTGTGGCTCGTGGTACTAAAAATGCCATGATTGTCAGTGATTTGCCGTTTGGCGCATATCAGCAGAGCAAAGAGCAGGCATTTGCGGCAGCGGCAGAGTTGATGGCAGCCGGCGCGCATATGGTCAAGCTCGAAGGCGGTGTCTGGATGGCGGAGACCACTGAATTTCTGCAAATGCGCGGTATCCCTGTTTGCGCCCACATCGGCCTGACTCCGCAATCCGTGTTTGCATTTGGCGGCTATAAAGTTCAAGGCCGCGGCGACAAGGCAGAAGCGTTGCTCAACGACGCCAAAGCGCATGATGCGGCAGGTGCGGCAATCGTATTGATGGAATGCGTTCCTGCGGAATTAGCGAAAAAAGTGACCGAGACAGTTTCTTGCCCGACCATCGGTATTGGCGCAGGCGTGGATTGTGACGGTCAAGTTTTGGTGATGCACGATATGCTCGGCATCTTTCCCGGTAAAACCGCCAAATTCGTGAAAAACTTTATGCAGGGCAAAGACAGCGTTCAAGCTGCGGTCAAAGCCTATGTGGACGAAGTCAAAGCAAAAACGTTCCCATCTGTCGAACATACGTTTGCCGGATAAAATAAAAACCAGGCCGAGACCTTTGCAATAACATAGGTTACTAAAATTTTATGCTCAATCTCATTTTCAAAATGCAAAACCTTTCTGATTTTCCTACTTTTTGCTCAATATTAGGAGGGTTTTAGTCAATTGAAAATTTTTTGGCGCATTTTTATGCGTCAAATTTCGTTAACAGACTATTTTTGCAAAGGTCTCAGGCCGTCTGAAACTTATTTCAGACGGTCTTTTTGATGAATAAAAGCGTATAATCGGCGCGTGATTTCCGTTGATGAAACGGCGGAAAAGATAAAGGATTTTTCAAACCATGCAAATCATTCATACGATTAAAGAATTGCGCGAGTGGCGCAAAACTGCCGGAAAAGTGGCATTTGTACCGACCATGGGCAATTTGCACGAAGGCCATCTTGCGCTGGTGCGCGAAGCAAAAAAACGTGCCGATAACGTTGTGGTCAGTATTTTTGTCAACCGCCTGCAATTCGGACAAGGCGAAGATTTCGACAAATATCCGCGCACTTTGCAGCAAGATGCCGACAAATTGGTGGGTGAAGGCGTTGCCGTCGTGTTCGCGCCTGATGAAAAAGAGCTGTATCCGAATGTGGAACAGCGTTTCAATGTCGAGCCTCCATACCTGCAAAACGAATTGTGCGGCAAATTCCGCCCGGGCCATTTCCGCGGCGTGGCGACCGTTGTGACCAAGTTGTTCAACATTGTTCAACCTGATACCGCCTGCTTCGGCAAAAAAGACTATCAGCAGCTGGCGATTATCAAAGGCTTTGTCGAAGACTTGAATTTCAATATCGAAATCGTTCCGGTCGACACCGGCCGCGCTTCAGACGGCCTGGCACTTTCCAGCCGCAACCAATATTTGAGTGAAGCAGAACGCGCAGAAGCGCCTCGCCTCTATCAAGAGTTGCAAAACATTGCCGCCGCCTTGAAAAACGGCAATCTGGATTACGCCCAGCTTGAAACTGAATGTATCCGCCGTTTGACCGATGCCGGCTGGGTGGTTGATTACGTTGAAATCCGCCATGCACACAACTTGGCAGTGGCTCATGTCGGCGATAAAGAATTGGTGGTGCTTGCCGCCGCCCGTTTGGGTACCACGCGCCTGATTGATAATTTGGAAGTGGCTTTGGCTTAAAACCAAGCTGCTGTTAAAGGCCGTCTGAAACCTGTTTTTCAGACGGCCTGTTTCAAAGGGGTTAAATCATGAAACAAAAAGCTTTAATCTTGCTCCTCCTGCTTGCCGGAGCAGCCCATGCCAACGACAGCACGGGTACAGTCAGCACAAGCGGCATCAAATATCTGAAAAATCCGCATATCGATATGCAGAGCGAAGATTTGTACATCAGCGAATACCAGATTCGCGTGCATTACCGGTTTAAAAACACCTCCTCGCAAGACATTACCGAAACCGTCCTTTTCCCTTTGCCGATTGTTCCTGCTTTCATCGATTACGACTTTGCCGACACCAAAGGCTTGGTTGACAGCTTCCGAATTTACGCCGACGGCAAACCTGTCCGCCCGCAAACCCACGTCCGTGCCTATTTTGAACGGCGTAACGGCTTGCTGGTGGACGTGACCGCCGATTTGAAAAAATGCGGTTTGAGCGATCAGGAACTGATGCACCCTTGGACGCAAAAGCAAGACGGTGAAAAAATCGGCAGCAAAATCGGAGCCTGCCGCTCCGCCAAAGTCCAATCCATGCTGCCCAAACAGACGGATGAACTGCCCGATTGGTCGGCGCAGATTATTTACAGCTGGAAGCAAACCTTTAAAGCCGGCAGCATTACCGAAATCAAACACCAATACACCCCGTTGGTTGGCGGCAGCTTCCTGCCTTCGCTCAAAGCCAAAGACAGCAAAGCATTTATAGACGCTTACTGCATGGATGAAAACTTCCTCAACAACTTTAAAAATGTGAAAGAAGGTTCAAAGTTCTATCACCATTTGGGCTATATCCTGACCACGGGTGCCAATTGGGCAAAACCTATCGGTAAATTCACCTTGACCATAGACCGTGAGCCCAATACCGTAATTTCACTCTGCTGGGACAAATCCCTGCGCAAAGTAGGGCCGAACCGCTTCCAAGCAGTCAAAGAAAATTTCCTGCCGAAGAAAGACTTAGACATTATTTTCGTGTATAACTAATCTTATTTGGCATACATAAAAGGCCGTCTGAAACCTTATTTTAGGTTTTCAGACGGCCTTTTGTTACAATAACGCTTTTGCGTTTCTAAGGTTTTTCCATGTCCAAACCCACCGTCTCCCCGATGATGCAGCAGTATCTCGCCATCAAATCGCAACACGCCGACAAGCTGGTGTTTTACCGTATGGGCGACTTCTACGAGTTGTTTTTGGATGATGCGGTGGAAGCGGCGAAGCTGCTGGACATCACCCTGACCACGCGTGGGCAGATGGACGGCGTGCCGATTAAGATGGCGGGCGTGCCGTTTCACGCGGCGGAGCAGTATTTGGCGCGGCTGGTGAAGATGGGCAAAAGCGTGGCGGTGTGCGAGCAGGTGGGCGAAGTCGGCGCGGGTAAAGGACCGGTGGAGCGCAAAGTCGTGCGCATCGTAACGCCCGGCACGCTGACCGACGCGGCGTTTTTGGAAGACAAGGAAACCAACCGCATTGCGGCGGTGAACGCGGATAAAAAACACATCGCCATCGCGTGGGCATCTTTGCAAAGCGGCGAATTCAAAACCAAGCTGACGACGGCGGACAAACTTGCCGACGAGCTAGCGCGTTTGCAGGCGGCGGAAATCCTGTTGCCCGAAGGCAAAAGCCTGCCTGACGGTTTTCATGCAACTTCTGCCAACATCACGCGCCTGAACTCATGGCAGTTTGCCGCCGAGGCGGGCGCGAAGTTGCTGACCGAATACTTCGGCTGCCAAGACCTGCACGGCTTCGGTTTGGACGGCAAGGAACACGAAGCCGCCGTCGGCGCGGCGGGAGCGTTGTTGAACTACATCCGCCTGACGCAAAACCTGATGCCGCAACACCTCGACGGCATTTCGCTCGAAACCGACAGCCAATATATCGGCATGGACGCCGCCACGCGCCGCAATCTCGAAATCACGCAAACCCTCTCCGGCAAAAAATCGCCGACCCTGTTTTCCATACTCGACAGTTGCGCCACCCACATGGGCAGCCGCCTCTTGGCACTCTGGCTGCACCACCCCTTACGCAGCCGCGCCCACATCCGCGCCCGCCAAGAAGCCGTTGCCGCATTGGGTTCGCAATACGAAACCCTGCAAGGTCGTCTGAAAAACATCGCAGACATCGAACGCATCGCCGCCCGCATCGCCGTGGGCAATGCACGTCCGCGCGACCTCGCCGCCCTGCGCGATAGCCTGTTTGCCCTGTCCGAAATCGAATTGTCCGCTTCAGGCAGCAGCCTGTTGGAAACCCTCAAAGCCGTTTTCCCCGAAACCCTGCCCGTCGCCGAAACCCTCAAAGCCGCCGTGATGCCCGAACCCGCCGTCTGGCTCAAAGACGGCGGCGTCATCAACCAAGGCTATTGCGCAGAACTTGACGAGTTGCGCCACATCCAAAACCACGGCGACGAATTCCTGCTTGAGCTTGAAGCGCGCGAACGCGAACGCACCGGCCTCTCCACCCTCAAAGTCGAGTTCAACCGCGTCCACGGCTTCTACATCGAGCTATCCAAAGTTCAAGCCGAACAAGCCCCCGTCGACTACCAACGCCGCCAGACTCTCAAAAACGCCGAACGCTTCATCACGCCCGAACTCAAAACCTTCGAAGACAAAGTCCTGACCGCGCAAGAGCAGGCATTGGCATTAGAAAAACGCCTGTTTGAAGCCTTGCTGAAAGAAGTTCAGACGGCCTTGCCACAGCTTCAAAAAGCAGCCAAAGCCGCCGCCGCCCTCGACGTACTTTCTACGTTTGCCGCCATTGCTGCCGAACGCGGTTTCGTTTGTCCTGAGTTCGCCGACTACCCCATCATCCATATCGAAAACGGCCGCCATCCTGTCGTCGAGCAACAAGTGCGCCACTTCACCGCCAACCACACCCGCCTCGACCACAAACACCGCCTTATGCTTTTAACCGGCCCTAACATGGGCGGCAAATCCACCTACATGCGCCAAGTCGCCCATATTGTCCTCATGGCGCACACCGGCAGCTTCGTCCCCGCCGATTCAGCCCAAATCGGCCCCATCGACCAAATCTTTACCCGTATCGGCGCATCGGACGACTTAGCTTCCAACCGCTCCACCTTCATGGTCGAAATGAGCGAAACTGCCTACATCCTCCACCACGCTACCGAGCAATCCCTCGTCCTTATGGACGAAGTCGGTCGCGGCACGTCGACTTTTGACGGCCTCGCCCTTGCCCAAGCCATTGCCGAACATTTGCTGCAAAAAAACAAATCCTTCAGCCTCTTTGCCACCCACTATTTCGAGTTGACCAAACTGCCCGAAGCCCACGCAACGGCAGTCAATATGCACCTCTCCGCACTTGAGCAAGGCCAAGACATCGTTTTCCTCCACCATATCGAGCCCGGTCCTGCCAGCAAAAGCTACGGTATCGCCGTTGCCAAACTCGCAGGTCTGCCCAACCGCGCTTTGAAAGCGGCTCAAAAGCATTTAAACGATTTGGAAAACCAAGCCGCCGCCAACCGTCCGCAGTTGGATATTTTCAGCGCCATGCCGTCTGAAAATGGGGCAGATGAGGAAGGGAAAGAACAAGAAGTTGAGCCTGTCAATCATTTGCAGAACAATGAATTGGCTGAAGCGTTGGCGCAAATTCAGCCCGACAACCTCACGCCGCGCGAAGCCTTGGATGCCTTATATCGCTTGAAAGATATTTGCAATAAGGCGTCGTAAATAACTCAAAGGCCGTCTGAAACAGGGGAACATATTGATGAGTTTTACTGACATTACCGTGGTTGGTATTACCGGCGCAGATTCTTATACCGAGGGCACGATGTATGCCATTGTCCGCAGCTGTGCCGAATTGCCTGGCAGCCGTGGATTGCTGATTAGCCCGAGCTGTCCGCAAGGTTTGCCGGAGAATATCCGACATCAGCCTTGCCGGAAATTCGGTTATCTGGAATACAATCTGTTTGTTTTGTACCAACTGATGTATTACATCGATACTGATTATTGTTTGATTGTTCAAAATGACGGCTGGGTGTTGAACGGTCAAAACTGGCAGGATGCCTATCGGGAATATGACTATATCGGCGCACCTTTGCCGATTTTGTTGGAAACCGAAGCCGACGGGCAGTTTTTCCTGAAGGGAACCGACCAATATTTGGCCAAACAACATCTGATTCAGATTTCTCCGAATTTTGATGAGCCGCAGAACGGCGGTTTCAGCCTGCGCAGCAGACGGCTTTTAACCATGCCGCGACAACTGGGCTTAAATGTAGAAATCCGACCGCCTTTACCGCCGAAAGACGAAAAAATTGCCGATATGGAATGGCTGGTACGGCTGCACCACGAAGATATGTTTTTGACGGCACAACACCGTTATAGATTGCAGGACTTGGGTTTGAAATTCGCGCCTCCGAATATTGCTACGCAATTTTCTTCAGAAGTGCCGTTTATCAATCAAATGAGGAATGTCCCTTTAGAGCGCGTCTTTGGGGCGCACTGGATGGGCAATGTGGTCTTGACCGGCTGCAACCGTGTCCGGTTTGCCCAATTAAATGAGGATAAATTGGAAACATACTCCCGTTTTTTTAGAAATTTGGGTTATGAATGGGAATAAATTAAGGCCGTCTGAAAGTTCAGACGGCCTTTTTTAATGGCTGTTAATGCTGATGGGCATGGCGTGCAGCCGCGCGTTTGGTGCCGACAGGCACAATCAGCGTTGCGTAAGCTTTGTCTTGTTGGCATACGCTTTTATCGCTGTAATCGGTCTCGTTCACCACTTTGATTTTCCACAAGCCGTCAATCAACGTAATCACATTGACCACGCCGTTTTTATCGGTTTTGCCGGAGAAGCCTTGAGGCTCGCGGTGGTCATGGGTTGATTCCAAGTCCATTTCGGCCAAAGTGTCCGAGCTGGCGGTAACGGTGGCTTTAACCAAAGGCTCGCCTTTGTACAGGACTTTGACCGGCAAAATACCGCCGGCTTTGACTTCGTTAGGATTTTTCAGCGGAACCAGTTCCAGCTCTTGGCCGATAGGGCGGGTCAACACAGCTTCATCAACTGCGCCGTTGCCCACTTGGACAAAGCTCTTGCCGAACATTTGCGATTGTTCGCAATAGGTTGAACCGGCCAGCTGTTTTAAGGTTTGCTGTTTCCAGCCGTCTTGGTTTTTCGACCAAAAAGTCGGTTTGTAGGTTGCGCTGACCCAGTAAGAACCTTCAGGCAAAGCGGCTTTGGAAACGTATTGATAGTTTTCGCCTTTATTTACCAAATCAACGGTTTTCTTTGAGCTGCCGGTCAATTGCAGCGGTTTGAAAATATGTACGCGGTCGTCGGCGATTTTTTCGACATTGGGGAAGTCATGGCTGTAACCCAAATCCGCATGCAGGATTTGGCCGGCAGGCTGATGTGTCGGTGCGGCTACCCAAACATCGTGCGCCTGCGCCACTGCGCCCAATCCCAGCAATCCTAAAAGCATCCATTGTTTCATAGTTTCTACACTCCATTTTGTTGTTGAATGAAAGGCCTTGTATTTTGGCGAGTAGAAACATTACTCTTATTTGCATTTTTTGTAAATAATAAGGATTATATTTTTTTAATTATAAATAATTATTTATATTGGATTTTCAGACGGCCTGACGTATTGGGTAATACTGTTTGCAACGTATGTTTATCTTGTATAAATAGCTGCTTTAATCTTTATCTGATTGATGTATATATAATTTATCGTAATGCTTATCTGTGTGGGCATTTTTTCCCGACTTCCGCCCGGATTGTATATAACCAAAACTGATAAACGCGAAAGCAAACATTATTTCCAGTTTGCATCCAATCCCGATAAAGTGCTCCCATATTTTTAACAGGAGCCGACCATGAATATCCGTACGCTTTCTTTTGCCGCTTTGACCGCCGCGCTGGCTTTGAGCGCGTGCTCGCCAAAAGCCGAACAATCCGCCGACAATGCTTCTCAAGCTGCCGGAGGTAAGGGGGGCGAAGTCAAATTGCTGAATGTCTCCTACGATGTCGCCCGCGATTTTTATAAAGAATACAATCCTTTATTTGTAAAAGAGTTTGCCGCAAAAAACGGTGGACAGACGGTTGAAGTCCAACAGTCGCACGGCGGCTCCAGCAAGCAGGCTTTGGCTGTCGCCAATGGTTTGGCTGCCGATGTGGTGACCATGAACCAGACTTCCGATATCGAGCTTTTGGTGAAAAAAGGTTTGGTCAAAGCCGATTGGAACACGCGCCTGCCGGACAATGCCGTACCTTATACCAGCAACGTCGTTTTCTTGGTGCGCAAAGGTAATCCGAAACACATTCAAGACTGGGGTGATTTGGCCAAAGACGGCGTGCAAATCGTTTTGGCCAACCCGAAAACCACCGGCAACGGCCGCTACGCCTTTTTGGGTGCGTACGGTTATGGTTTGAAAGTGAATAACGGCGATGAAGGCAAAACCAAAGATTTTGTGGCCGCATTGCTGAAAAACACGCCGGTGTTTGAAAACGGCGGCCGCGCGGCGACAACGACCTTCAGCCAACGCAATATCGGCGATGTCTTGGTTACCTTTGAAAATGAGGCCAACTATGTCAGCAAAAAGCTGACCCAAGACCAGTTTGAAATCGTTTATCCAAGCTACACCATTCTTTCCGAAGCACCGGTTGCCGTCGTGGACAGCGTAGTCGATAAAAAAGGCACACGCGCCGCTGCCGAAGCCTATCTGCAAAACCTCTGGAGCGAGCCGGCCCAAGAGTTGGCCGCCAATCTTTACCTGCGTCCGCGCAATGCCGAAGTATTGGCGAAACACAAAGCCGATTTCCCTGAAATTGAGACGTTTAATCCGAATGAGAAATTTGGATCGTGGGAAGAAATCATGAAAAAATTCTTTGCCGATGGTGGATTGTTTGACCAGCTTTCCAGTAAAAAATAAGGCTTAAACATAGAGGCCGTCTGAAACGTCAGACGGCCTTTTGTTACAATAAGCCTTTTTCTTATCCACCTTTTCCCATGTCCCAACGCAAAATCATCCATATCGATATGGACGCATTCTACGCTTCGGTAGAACTGCGCGAGCAGCCACACCTGAAAGGGCTACCCGTCGTTGTGGCGTGGGACGGTACGCGGTCGGTCATTTGTGCCGCTTCTTATGAGGCGCGCAAATTCGGTTTGCACTCGGCCATGTCGGTGGCAACGGCGAAAAGGCTGTGTCCGCAGGCGGTGTTTGTGCCGCCGCATTTTGATTTGTACCGTCAAGTGTCGGCGCAGATTCATGCCGTGTTTCGGCGTTATACCGATTTGATCGAGCCTTTGTCTTTAGACGAAGCCTATTTGGATGTTACCCGAAATTTTGAAAATATCCCGTACGCTAGCGAGGTGGCCAAACGTATTCGCGCCGAAATTTTTGAAGAAACCGGTTTGACAGCCTCCGCAGGCATCGCACCTAATAAGTTTTTGGCCAAAATCGCTTCTGACTGGCGCAAGCCGAATGGGCAGTTTGTGCTGCCGCCGCAAAAAATCATGGTGTTTTTGGAGAGCCTGCCGTTGGGTAAGATTCCCGGTGTCGGCAAAGTTACGCTGAAAAAGATGAATGCTCTCGGTATGCAGACCGCCGGCGATTTGCGCAGTTTTGAGCGCGGCGAACTTTTAAACCATTTCGGCCGCTACGGCTACCGCCTTTACGATTTGGCACGCGGTATCGACGAGCGGCCTGTCAAAGCCGAACGCGAACGCCTGCAAATCTCAACCGAAATCACTCTGCCCGAAGATTTGTCTTTGGCGCAGGCTTCAAACCATTTGCCGCACCTTGCCGAAGACCTCTGGCGGCAGATTGAGCGCAAAAATGTCGAAGCCAAAGGCGTTACCCTCAAACTCAAAACCCACGATTTCCGCATTATCACGCGTTCGCTGACGTATTCTTCCGTCCTGCCCGACAGCGCCTCGCTGCTTCAGGCGGCGCATACTTTGCTGCAACGCATACCGCCGCAACGCGAAGATGCCTTTCGCCTGATCGGTATCGGCGTGAGTCATTTGCTGCCGAAAAACCAGCAGCAGACGCTTTGGTTATAAAGAAATAGAAAAGCATTCTTTCCGTTTGAAGATAGGGCGCAGGACAATATTGTTCCATAACCATATCGGCAGCCGTTTAAACAGGCCGTCTGAAAATTATTAGGAACAACCAGCCATGTCTTTATTCCGCCCACAATTCTGGAAAATCCCCGAAATCAGCGATGACGAACGCCGCCGTCTACCTGAGTTGGCAGCTACTTTGGAGCGCCGTTTGCAAGACATTGCCGCGCGCTATCCGCAAGCCGTGTTCGCATCCAGCCTTGCGGTTGAAGATATGGTCATTACCGATGCCGTGTGCCGTCTGAAACTGCCTATCCGCATCATCACGCTCAATACGGGCAAACTCAATCCTGAAACCGCTGCGTTGATTGCCGAAACCAATGCGCGCTATCAAACCGAATTGGAAGTGTTTTATCCCAACCGACAAACTGCCGCCGAATTTGAAGCGGAGTTTGGCACGGCCGCGATGTACGACAGCGTCGAGTTACGCCGCCGTTGTTGCCATATCCGCAAAATCGAACCGCTCAACCGCGCGTTGCACAACGCGCCTGCATGGCTGACCGGACAACGCCGCAGCCAGTCCGAAACACGTAGCGAATTGAATTTTGAAGAGCTGGATACGGGGCGCAACATCGCCAAATTCAATCCTATTTTCGATTGGGAAGAGCAGGATGTTTGGGCATATGCATACGAGCACCGAGTACCGCTCAATGCGCTGTATCATCAGGGCTATCCCAGTATTGGGTGCGAACCCTGCACGCGTCCGGTTAAGCTGGGCGAAAATATCCGCGCCGGGCGATGGTGGTGGGAGAGTAAAGACAGTAAGGAATGCGGTTTGCACAAATAATCAAAGGCCGTCTGAAAACGTTTCAGACGGCCTTTTTGACGGTTTAACAAAATGATTTATCAAGAATTTATTTTCCGCTCAACAAAAGTGGAAAGCAGGGCGGTATTGATGTCCCATTTCCAAATGCCTTGATCCGAGCCGTCCATGCCACGCAGGAAGAGATAGCGGATGGCGATTTTGGGCAACGGCTTGCCGCGCAGGGCGTAGTAGCGCGCAATGGCAACGGCGTAGATCAGGGCTTGCAGGTAGTAGTGATGATGCGCTACGGCTTCGTTCATCGCCTGTTGCGTGTACGCGCTTGCATCGTTGCCCAAATGGTTGGATTTGTAGTCGATTAAAATGACATTGCCGTCTGAATCTTGGCAAACCATATCGATAAAGCCGTTCAAATAGCCTTGCAAATCATGGAAATCAAGCAGTTGCGCGGCTTGGACGCATTCGGGCGGCAGGTTTGCTTCGCTTGAAGCAAACCAACGGCGCAAGTCGTCCAGTTTGAAATCGTCCATGTACAGGGTGAACCCCATTTCGGGCAGGCGTCGGGTCGGCGGAATCTGCGACAGGCTCTCGCCGATTAAAGGAGTCAGGCGGCAGGTGTCGAGCATGGTGCTTACCGTCGGCAGCCATTTGCCTTCAAAGCTGTGGCGTTGCAAAACTTCGGCAATCATTTCGGATTGGCTCTCGGCAGAGGCGGCGAAGTCGAGTTTTTCCAACATTTCATGCAAACATACGCCGGCATTGGTGCCGCGGGGAAAATGGTGGATATCGAGGCCGTCTGAAAGTGGGGACGGCAGGTTTTCAGACGGCATGGCACGGTCTGCGCTTTCTGCCGGGTCGATGGCAGGTTGCAAAGGCTCGTGTTGCTCGTCGCTTGACTTGGTGTGCCTGCTCAAACCGGTAAAGCTGGTATGGCGGATAAAGTCAAAATTGCGGCGTTTAATGCTATGTGCGCTCAAGGCTTGGTCTTGCTGGCGGCTGTATTGGTAGACGGTTTCCGGCGGGGCTTCTTCCGTGAAGGTAAACTCCGTATTTTCAGGCGCATTTTTGATAAAGCGTTGCCAGTTGAGCTTGAGCATTTCCACAACGTCTGTCGCGCTTTGATAGCTTTGGCTGACGCTTTCGCGGCCGGCATCCGGCAAACCTTCGAGCAGATAGGCAAAAGGATTGTTTGGCGTACAGTTTTTGTTGGCGGCGGCGTAGATATTGAGCTGTTCTTCGGCGCGGGTAAGGGCGACATAAAGTAGGCGTAAATCTTCTGCCGTCTTTTCGTCGGCAAGATGGCTTAGTTCTGCTTCCGAGGTTTGAGATTTGGCCAGCAGCTCGGTTTCGTGGTTGTCAGTATGCAGGATTTTCCAGTTTTCTTTGGAATTGTCTTTGGTATCCCACGCGAAGGGGCAGTAAACCAAAGGATATTGCAAACCTTTCGACGCGTGCATGGTAACGATTTTGACCAATTTTTCATCGCTTTCAAGACGGATGGTTTGCGCGTCTAACGGGAAATGGCCGCTGCGCGCACGGCTGATTTGTTCGTTCAGCCATTTATGCAGGGCGGCAGGGTTGCGGCTTTGGCTGTCTTCTTCGGCCAAAAGCTCCAGAATTTGGTAGTAGTTGGTCAGGCTGCGTTCGTTGCCGCCTTTGAGCAGGCGTGTTTCGATGTCATGTAGGGCGGCAAACTGCTGCACGGCGGCAAAAATGCCGCCTTTCCGCCATTTTTCCATGGCTTGGGCAGACGACTCCAGCCATTTCAGCAGCTGGTGTTCGTTGTGGTTGAGTTCGTAAATCTCTTTGGCGGTATAGCCGAACAAAACGCCGGTCAAGACAAAGCGCAGCCAGTCGGTTTGCCTTGGGTTGAGCCAAAAGCCGATCAGCGCGGACAGCGAGTCGGCCTCGGCGGAATCGAAAACGGACTGGCGCGACAGCAACACGCTTTGGATACGGCGCTGTTTCAGTTTTCCGGCAATCATTGCCGCTTCGTTGTTGGTGCGCACCAAGACGGCAATATCGCCGGATTCCAGCGCGCGGCCTTTGAAGTTCAGACGGCCTTCG
This sequence comes from Neisseria subflava, assembly GCF_024205745.1. Taxonomy (NCBI): domain Bacteria; kingdom Pseudomonadati; phylum Pseudomonadota; class Betaproteobacteria; order Neisseriales; family Neisseriaceae; genus Neisseria; species Neisseria subflava. The sequence goes on along the minus strand of NZ_CP073117.1, from coordinate 57,517 downwards.
GCTGCTTCATTGAGCGCAAAGGCAATTTCATCGGCGCAATATTCGGCGGCACGGTCGCGCAAAATCTCTTTGCCGGTTTGGTCGTCCGTATTGAGCCAGCGCACTTGGATGGCGGGGCAGTGTGGCGACAGCCGGCTTTCGGCGCGGCTGGCGGAGACATCGCTGTAATCGATGTTTGCCAACACGAAGGGGTGTTTTTTTTGTTTGAACAAGGCGCTGATGCCGTTGATCAGCTTGGCATGGCTGCGGTAGTTGACGGCGAGGGTGTAATGCCTGTCCGCATCTTGCGCGGCTTGCAGATAGGCGTAAATGTCCGCACCGCGAAAGCTGTAAATCGCCTGCTTGGGGTCGCCAACGAGAAACAGCGGGCAGCCTTGTTCGATAAAAATTTGGCGGAAAATTTCGTATTGCAGCGGGTCGGTATCTTGGAATTCGTCAATCAGCGCGATTTCCCAGTTTGCCGCCGCCGCTTTTGCCAATGCGTTGCCGTGTTCATTGGTGGTCAATGCCTGATGGACGTCCAGCAGCAAATCGTCAAACACGCGCTCGCGGCGTGATTTTTTTTGTTCGGCAATAGATTGGTTGATGTAGGAAAGGAGGTCGAGTTGCAGGCAGATGAAGACCGCTTCTTCCGCGCTTTCCATTGCCTGCAAATCACGACCGAGATTGGCCAAGGCTTGCAGCTGAATAATTTCCGGCGCATCGGCATCGGCTTTATATTCTTTTTTCAGTTTGCTGTTGAGCGTGTCGATACTGAAGAGGCTTAATTTTTCTAGCGTTTGTTTGCTCAGGCGGGGCAGACGGTTGGATTCGGCGTTTGTTTTTAAATCGGTAAAAACATTTTCAAAGGTTTTTCTTTTGTAGGTTTGGCCGTTAAGTTTGGGAAAAATTGCCCAAAACGCTTTTTCCAAGTCTTCCAACTGGACGCAAACTTTTTGCCATGTTTCTTGAAGGTTGGCTTGGGCTTCTTTCAAATCGCCTTCAGGCCGTCTGAATTTCAGATAGGGGCGGCCGGTATAGCTTTTGATTTCGGCAAGCATTTTTTCAGGGGTGCATTTCCGGTCAAAAACCAATTGTGCCAATGTGGCATCGGTTGCCACTTTCTGCCGCCAAAAATCCTGCGCAGGAATCAGCAGCCTCTCGCGAGAGTCGTCCGACAGCTCGACATCCAAAGGCGCGCCGCACAAAAACGCGTAATCGCGCAAGACGCGCTGACAGAAGCCGTGGATGGTGTAAATCGATGCGTTGTCAAACTGGCTCAGCGCGGCTTTGAGGCGGAGAATCAGGCGATGGCAGCTTTCCTGTCCGTCTTGCTCGCCTAAAGCCAAAGGAATCAAACGATTGAGAAAGTCATCGGGAGATTTTTTCTCTTTGTCGTAATATTTGTTCAGGCCGTCTGAAATATGTTCCGGCTTGCCGCCCAAGGTTTGGATTTCGTTCAAAACCTGCAACACTTCGTCCAAACGCGCGCGCAAACGGGTTTTCAGTTCTGCCGTCGCTGCTTTGGTAAAGGTAACGACCAGAATTTTCTCGATGTCTTTTTTTTCTAAAACAATCAGTCGGGTAAAGAGCGCGGCAATGCCGTAGGTTTTACCCGTACCGGCGGAAGCTTCGATGAGGTTGGTGCCGTCGATGGAAAGTGTGAGCGCGTCAAAAGGAAGGGCGGAAGACATGGTGGGAACGGAATAATATTAGCGAGGCATTATCATAACAGAGATAGTGTGTTGTTTTGCATTGATGATAAAAATGCCGTCTGAAAACTTTCTGTTTTCAGACGGCATGTCTTAATGGCTATTAAATGACTTCAATAGCACATCTTAGTAGCGCAAACGGCGTTTGGCATAGCTTGGTTGGCGAGAACGGTAGGTATAACGGTTCGCCGCAGGAGCTTTACTGTCGTCATAATAGTACGCAACATTATTACCGTTGATGGTCGTATTGTTGACGCTCAAACCGGTTGGAGAGCCGGTAGTAATAACGACATTGTCGCTTTGGATGGTGTTTGCCGTATTGGTTACGTTGGCTTCGTTTTTACCTTTGGCGTTGATGCCGCCGTTTGGTTTGCCTGAAGCGTAGCTGCCGTTGACATTGACGGTCAGATTTTTTTCGTTAACGCTGCTGATCGCGCCGGAAGTATTGACTTTGTTGCCTTCTACTTCAACGGAGTTGTTGGATACCAGGTTGGTACCGTGCAGGTTAACGTCGCCGTTGTTGGCATTGATTTTAATATCGTTGCCGGCCGCTATATTCGCGCCTGTGGCGGTAGAAGAAGCGTTATCGGTTTTGTTGACGCCGACAGAGCCATTGACGTGAGGAACGGCAACACCGGTTTCGACATTGATTGTCGCGCCAGCACCGATACCGACATTAACGGCTGTACCTTGGTTGGAGGCAGTATTGGCTGACTCGGTGAAGGTTACGCCGTTGCCTGCGGTAATGTTGACGTTGTTGTTGGCGGTAATGTTGGATGCGATTTCAGCAGAGTCTTTGGCGTTGATAACAACATTGGTAGCATTCATATCACCTTTGACGGCGGTAGATTCTTTTTTGTTTTCATCAGCATAGTTGACGTTCAGGTTGGCATTCACATCAACGTTTGAACCGTCTTTAGTGTATGCGCCGATAGTCAAAGAAGCGCCGCCTTGTTTGCTGCTGCTGTTGCTGGTGTTGTGGGTGGCAGTGTTGTGGTATGAACCTGCATCAATGTTGATAGCACCGGTAACATCGTATTTTGTACCTTCATCAGACACTTTGTCATTTGCCAAAACGATGGCATTGCCTGCGTTGATGGTGGTTACGGTTGCAGTGGATTCATTGTGGGCCGAAGAGTTGCCTTGACCTTGTGCAGTGATTTCACCGCCGATGCCTTTGTTGGTGCTGATGCCGGCAGAAACGACCAAACCGCCGCCGTTTTGTTTCACATCGGATTTTGCACCGCTGTGTGCCGCAGCATGGGTAACGTTTTTGGCAGCTTCAACCACATTGCCGGTCGCATTAATCACTGTACCTTCTTGATTAATATTGCCGTTGGCAGTGATGGTGGTGTTGCCGCCGGTGTTGATGTTGGATACATGGGATGTATTCGTTACGGTGGTTGCATCTGTTTTGGTGCTGGTAATGCCGACAGATACGCCGACGCCTGCAACGTTATTTTTTTCGTATGCAGTAGCAGATACGCCCAAATCGGTTACGCGGCCGGATTCGGTCACAGTGTTGCTGCCTTTGGATGCAACAATATTGACATCATTGGCTGCGGAAATGTTGACGGATTCTTCGCCGTTGACTTGGCTGCCGCTAACGGTAACGTTTGAGTTTGAAGACAACTGGGTGTTTTTACCGGTCAAAATGCTGCCGTTCAGGCCGACAGAGTGGGTGTCAGTGTGGGTATCGGTGAATTTGATACCTGCTTTGGCAGTCACACTGCCGTTTTCTTTATTGGTTTCGGTGCCAGAGTAGCCTTTGATGGAATACTCGTTGACCTGTTTGTTTTCTACCGCTTTGGCAGCATCAATGGTCAAATCGCCTGCGGAAGACAGTTGCAGTTTTTGTGCCGCAAACAATGCAGAGCCGATCACATTGATGTCTTTGTTGGAAACAACGGTCAGGTCGGCATTGGAAACCAGGGTGGAACCGGTTACTTTTTCAATGCTGCTGTTGCTGCTGGTTTTAGAGGTCGTGATATTGAAAATCGTACCTTTACGCGCGCTTTGTGCGGAAGTATCGGTGCTGGTGGCGTTTTTGATATCAACATTGCCTGCTTTTGAGCTGACGAATGTACCGGCTTGGCCTTCAACGGTACTGCCGTAAACGTTGACGCCGTTTTTTGCACCCAAAACTACGTTTGAGTTGGCAGTAATGCTGCTGCCGTGCAGGTTTTCGGTACGGTTGTTTTGAACTTGGCTTTCACCGCCGAACAGGCCGCCCCAGTATTTTTCTGGTCGTCGAGGCTGTTGGTGTTGATGGTGGTTTGAGTACCCAAGTTGATGTTGTTGACATCGGTAACGACATTGCCGTTTGCCACGATGCTTGCGCCGTAAGTGCTCAAATCGCCTTCGGAAATCAAACCGATATCACCGGCTGCGGAAATTTTGGTTTGATGGGCGGTAGAGTTTTTGGAAGATTTTGTAGCGATACCGGTTTTCAGCGCGGCAGTTTCATTTTTGAAGCTGACATAAGTCGAGCTGCTGTCGGTTTCGCTGTTGCTGCTCAATACAATTCCTTGTTGGGCGGCAATGCGTGCATCGGCAGCCGAATTCAGTTCGGTTGCATCCAATTGGACTTTGCCGGTGGTCGCAATATTGACAGAACCGGCATTGATTTTGGTTTGATGCAGGCTTTCGTCAGTAGAGGAACTCAGGTTGTTGTTGTACCAAAGGCCTTTGCTTTGAGTGTGGTCAGATTCTGTACGGTTGGTTGTTTTTACCGCGTTAGAATTGATATTGCCTGTGGCAGAAGCAGTCAGCGCACCGGCATTGATGTTGGCCGCGCTCAGATTGAGGCTGCCGCTATTGTTCAAAGTCAATGACTCGGATGCATTGATATTGCTGGCGGTAAAGGTTTCAGTTTTGTTGCGGTCTGAACGGAAGTGCTGAACATTTTTTGCCTCTTTGCCGCTGGAAGATTTGTTAGCAGAATGGCTGGTAACCGTGCCTTTGATGTCTGTATCGCGGGCAAACAGTTCCATTTGTGCGCCGGTCAGATTGGCAGACTGGATGCTCAGGTTGCCTTTGCTGTCGATATTCAGGTAGTGGGTGCCGGTAATGGTGGCATTTTGAATGTTTTGTTTGGCGCGTTTGTCAGTCGCGTGGATGCGGATGGTACCGGCGCGCATACTGCCGAAGATATGACCGTCAAGCACCGGCGCATTTGAAGCAGCGTCCAATGCTTCGATTTGTGCGGTTTTGTAGTCGAAGTTGCTTTTGCCTGAAGAAACGTTGATGGCATCGGCGGCATTAACGTTAGCTGATTTGCCGACAACCACTTGCGGCGCGAGCAGGTCAACTACGCGGTTGCCGCTCAAATTGCCGTTTACTTGCAGTTGTTTGCCATTGTCGCTGATATTGAAAGATTTCAACGTGCCGTCTGAAACAGTTGGCGTACCGACAACCAAGGATGTGCGGTTGGCATTCAGGATGCTGCCGCCGTTGTGGGTAATGCCGTTAGGGTTTGCCAAAACATAGTCTGCGGCAATACCGAAGATCTCTTGCTGACCCAAGATCAGGGAAGGGTTTTTGCTGACCACTTCATTCAAGATCACAGATGCAGCCTGACCTTGGAAGTTTTTGTTGGCAGACAGGTTTCCAGCCAGTTGGGATTTACCGGCAGACAGGGCGTTATTCAAAACGGCACCGTGTTGGGAAACGTTGTACTTGTTATATTGGTTGTGAGAAAGACCTTGGGCCGTCGGTGCGGCAATGTTGACGATGTCAACATTGTGTTGCTGCTGTACCGAAGTTTGGCCGATGGCTTCGATATTGGCGGCTACCGCTGCATTTCCCAGGAATGCAAAGCACACGGCGACAGTTACTTTGCCGGAAGCTGAGAGCTTAGGCTGATATAAAGTGTCGATTTTCATGGATTTTAATCCTTATTTATCGTGATGGAGATTGAATCAGAAATCCCATATCGAGTATTGGATTTCTGTTGAGGAAATTTTTGAATGTATTAACATTGTTATGAATTTTTTTACAATCATACCACCAGTATGGCCTTGTGTGCACTATTTCAAATGCAAATAAAAACCGCTCATCTCATTGATATTAATGGAAAATTAATAATGTTAAGATGGGCGGTTTATATATTGGATAAAAGGATATATATTTACATAACTTTAAAATGGAATGCGCAAAGAAACAGTCACATGATCCTGTATTTCGCTGTTTGATTGGTTGGGTATGCGCGCAAAACCTTTGCCGTAGTCGGCAGAAAGCTGCCATTTGTCCGCCTTGCCCAAATTCAAACCTGCAACCACCCCATGGCGCGTTGCGAACCTTCGTTATTGTTTTTGGCAATGCCGATGTCTGCGCCCAGATAAGGCTCGATATAGATACCGTGGGGCGTATTGCGGCGGAAATAAACGGTATTGCTCAACAGGACTGCGCTGTTTGCGCTCAAAGAAATCGAACGGAAACCGCGTACATTTTGATAACCGACGATGTCCATTTCTTTGGTGGCAAACAAATCATGCGGGCTATATTGGGCATCGATTTGGTGATGGTTGCGCACGATCCATTTACCCAATGGACGGTTTTGAATCAAATTGCTTTGCAAGGATACAGAGGTATAGCGCTTGTCGAACGGCGTATGTTCGGTATTTTTCGCAAACCCTTGTTCTACGCCGATATTGTTGAGCCAAATGCCGTTTGGCAGGATGGCTGTATGCGACAGGCCGACTTGTGCCGAATAGATTTCAGGGCTTTGCAATTCCAGTTTGCTGTCGGCAAATTTTGCGGTCTGTTTCACATAATCGATGCCGGCATAGGCGGAGGTAATGTGTTTTTGACTGCGTGAGAATACGCGGTCTGCTTTGATTCCTGCCGCTTTGGATTTGGAGCGGTAGGCATAGCGGGTCACGCTGGGCGTTAAGATGCTTTGCGATTGTGACGCGGCGGCGTAAGTGCTGAATGTCCATGCGCCATAAGGAACTTGGTAGAACATACTGCCGCCGCGACTGTAATGGCTGTCGTGGTTGTTTAGATTGGTATAGCCGTTTAGATAAAGGGAGTCGCTCAATCCCAACGGGCTGCCGATATTCAGGCTGCCGCGCAGTGTCGTGGTATTGGGTTTGCTGCCTTTATTGTCGATGGTGACGCTGCCACCCCAATGTTTTTGGGCATCGTTTTTAAGTTGGATAGAGGCGGTGCCGTCATCATGCGGATAAACATCAATACTGACGTTGTTGCCGACAACATGGTTTACCTGTTCGATACCTTGGTCGAGGTATTGGATGTTCAGTGGTTTGCCTTGATGATTGGGGAAGAGGGTATCAACGTTGACTGTACGGGAGCCTCCGGTAATCTCACGGATTTTGCCTTCGATGACTGCCAATTTTAGGACGCGTTCAGGCGTGGTTTCAAATTTGATTTGCGTGTGCGGATAGCCTTGAGCGATATATTCGGCAACGATGTCCCGGTTCAGTTGGTTGATGCTGTTTTGATTGATGCATTTGGGTAACTTGGCTTCAATTGTTTTGGAATTAATAAGGGTAATGCCGGAAAGTTCGATACCGGTGTAATCCAAGCATTCGGTATTGTTTTCAGACGGCCTCTCTTGTGTAACTGCGTCGTTATCTTGTTTTTTCTGTAAATCCCATGCTGACTGCTCGCGTTTTTGGATTTCAACCGAATGAATCTGGTCAAGATTGTCGCGGAAGTCTTTGTCGAATTGGTTGGGTACGTTTTTATCAATTTGATCAAGCGGATTCGGCGTATTGGCCGCATAGGCGTTCAGCGCGGAGAGAATCAATACGGGCAGGGGGAGAAGGCGGGATTTATACATGGTGTCGTAATTTTATAGGGATAATAATTGGGTTTATTTTATCGAAAATAGCTGCTTGGGCGTATCGGTTTTTATCGTTGTCTGTAATCAGGGTTTATTAAGCAATGATAGGATAAATTTCTATGATGATACCATAAAATATTAAGGGAATTTAAATAACAAAAACCTGCCTTTGAAAAGGCAGGTTTTTTCAGACGGCCTTTGAGCCGTTAAAGATTTTGCAAACGCTCGACAGAAGGCGCGTAGTAGTAAGCACCTGATACGGCTTTAGACAAATATTTCAGCAGTAAGTCGGTTTTGCCGTCTGCATCGCCGAACATATTGAGCAGCTGAACTTCAATATTGTGCAGCGTGTTGCAATAGGAAGTGAACATCAAACCATGTTCGCCGCTGAGTTTGCCGAAGGGCAGGCTGCGGCGGACAATTTTCAAGCCAACGCCGTTTTCTTTGACATTGACGCGGCCGAGATGGGAGTCGGGCAGGCGCACGTCTTTGCTGAATTCGTCATTGGTTTCTTTGCTGCGGCCCACGCTGGCTTCTTGCACGGCAGTAGGGACGGCATCCCATTTTTTCAAATCGTGCAGGTATTTTTGCAGCAAAACATAGCTGCCGCCGGCATCCGGCTTGCCTTCAGGAATGATGGCAACATTGCGTACATTGTCATCGCCCTGCGGATTTTCCGTACCATCGACAAAACCGTCCAAGCCGCGGTCTTCATACAGGCGCAGACCGTGTTCTTCAGTGGCTACGCGAATGCTGTCGCCGAATGCACCTAAAACAGATTGAGCCAAGGCATAGGCGGCTTTTTGCTCGGTGGCTTGAATGTGGATATAGAGGTCGTGTTGGGTGGAAGGGGCAAGGCCGTTGCCCAATTCAGGGAAAGGTTTGATTTCGCTGCCTTCGTCAGTATGGCCGAACGATTGCCATGCGCGGCTGCCGAAGGCAATGGTCAAACCCAAAATATCATTCGGAAAACGGGTTTTCAGTTTAGCCAGAGCCTCCAAAGCAAGACGGCAGGCAGATTTGATGTCTTCGTTGCGGCCGTCTGAAATGTCTGCTTCGATAAAAATACCGGCTTGTGCATGATCAGGAATAATGGCTGATTGGGGATGGCTCATGATGATTCCTTTCAAAATATTATGGGTTTTTACGCGGGGATTATACACTGAAAGTTTCAGACGGCCTAAAATCTGCCTTTTAATTTTTTAGGGCGGAAAGGCATGTTTGGCAAGATGTTTTTTGTGAGCGTCATTCTGTTGCAAGTGTTTACATTCGGGCTCGGGCGTTCGCTGCAATGGCTGTTTGCGCCTTGGATCGGTAAAGTCGGCAGACGTTGGCTGATGGGTATTTCCTATTTCATTACAAACGGCTTGTTGGTCGGCTTGCTGCTGGAGTTGGGACATATAATGTTCCGCGTGGTGGCGTTTTGGATGGTGATCTTGCTGTTTGTGATGTATGCCGCGTTGGCGACATTTATCCTGTATCTTTTGCTGCGCCGTTTTATGGCGCGCCAACCGCTGTCACGAAGCCTGCGGCTGTTTGCGCCTTTGTTTGTAGCCGGTTTGCTCGGTTTTGGGATGTATAACGCCTATACGCCCGTTGTCCGCCATCAAACCGTATTCATCAATAAGAAAATGGATAAGCCGCTGCGTATCGGCGTGGCCAGCGATTTACACTTGGGGATTTTGTTCGGCGCGCGTCAATTGGACAAGCTGACGGACATCATGAAGCGGGAACAAGTTGATATGGTGTTGCTGCCGGGCGATTTGATGGACGATACCGTCGACGCGTACTTGAAAGAAAACATGAAACCGCATTTGCAGAAGCTGACTGCGCCGATGGGCGTTTATGCCACTTTGGGCAATCATGACTGGTTCCGTGATCAGAAGCGTATCAAACATGAATTGGAAGCGGCAGGCTTGACGGTTTTGGCCAATCAGGTTTTGGAAGTGAATGGTGTGTTGCTGGTAGGGCGGAGCGATGATTTGGATCGCAAGCGTCCCAGCGCGGAGCAGCTTTTGGATGGTCAAAATACCGAATTACCGGTTTTATTGATGGATCACCGTCCTACTTCAATCGAAGCCCATGCCCGTCTGCCGATTGATGTGCAGGTCTCCGGCCATGTCCACAACGGCCAAGTTGCACCTGCCAACCTTATTGTCCGTACGCTTTATCGTCTTGCTTACGGTTATGAGGCGATCGGCAACGGCCATTTCTTCACCACTTCGGGCTACGGCTTCTGGGGCATTCCCCTGCGTTTGGGTTCGCAATCAGAAGTGTGGGTTATCGACATCAAGTCAAAGCATTGAAATAGAAATATAAACTTCAGGCCGTCTGAATTTCAGACGGCCTTTTTTATGAAAATTGGGAAAAAATATTGAAATTGGATTATAATCGATGTTAATAAAATCAGCCACCGATATGAGTGGTATCATAACTAGGGAACTCACTATGGGCATTATTAGTCTTGTACTTATCTTCGTATCAATCGCCGCTGTCTTATTGTATTTCAAACAACAGTTGAAAGACCGCAAAAAAGACTGTCGCGAATCCTTTGTCTCTTTGCGCATTGCGCTCGACTGCCGACATCAGGCCGTCCGTCATGTATTGGATGCATACGGCAAACACCTGCAAGAGCAGGGCATTGCATCGGATCAAAACGTTCAGCAGATGTGTGCCGAAGTCGAAACCGCATTGGCGCAAACTGCCAAAACATTTTCCGAATCCAAAATCAAACATCTGTGCGAAGCCGAAACAGCATTGAATCATGCACTGAAAAAATTGCAAACTGCCGTCAAAGGCCTTTTGAAACAGTATCCTGATGAGAAATTGGCCGGTTTGATGGAAATGCTGGATGCAGCAGAGGCGGAAGTCGCATCGGCACGACGCACTTACAACCGCAGAGCCGGCAGCTACAATCATCATTTAAACAAATTGCCCAACCGCCTTGTCGCCAAGCCATTAGGCTTTGACAAGCAGGCAAGATTGGTTCGTTTTACGGAAAACCAAACGCAACGAATGAGCAGCAATATGTTGGCTTAAAAATTAAGCAGTTTGCTAAATAAGCGACAAACAAAAGGCCGTCTGAAATATTAATTTCAGACGGCCTTTTGTTTACTGTTAATGAAAAATACTTAGGCTTTGGCCAATTTATTGAGCAAAGCGGATCAGGCTGTCGGCAAGCTTATCGGCTGCAGTTTCATAACCTTGTGCAGAGAAGTGAACACCGTCTTTGGCTGCCAAGCCTTGCGCCATCCAGTTTTTCATGCTGCATGCCCCTCCCATCGCATCCTGCCAAGACCAGAACATGATTTTTTCGTCACGAGCAACGCGTTGCTGCATTTGTTGTACTTCGCTGAGTAAAACCGGACGGTTGCCGCAGCTACCGTAGGCGGTTTTCAAAGATTCCGGCGCGCCGAGGATCAGAATGCCTGCGTTGGGCAGGGTGTTTTTGATTTGACGGATGTAGTTGCGCCATGTCCGCTCGGTAGAGGAAATATCGAGGTTACCGGAAAAGGCTTCGTTGGTACCGTAGGCAAGGATGATTAAATCGGCTTTGGTTTGCGCCAAATCTTCCCACATGCCCGGCCGCCATTTTGACCATTGGGACAATTGCGCGCCGTTGATGCCCATGGCGGAAACGGTTACGCCGCGTCCGGGGCGTTCGATATTAATGAAACCGATTTGCCAAGGCATGCTGCTGCTGAGTGTCATCGGCAGGGAGGCGTTGGTATGCAACAGTTGCCAGCCGTTTTGCTTGGCCGGGATTTCGCGGCCGTTGACGGTCAGGGTTTGCTCGGACCAAACCGGTTTACCGAAAATGGAGATTTGTTGCGTATCCATGCTGCCGTCGGCTGCGCTTAAGGTAACGCTGCCGCCGTCGGCGCGTGCTTCAATGCCGCCGAAAGAGAAATCGCTGTGTGATTTGCGGCTGCTGATGGTGTTCCAACCGCTGCCGCTGTAACGGACGGTTGCCATGCGCTGGCCTTTGACGGTGTTGGGGTAAACCCAACCGATGCCGCCGTTACCCCATTTTTGTTGCAAACGGCGGCGCAGGCGGTCGGTAAAATAGTCGCCGGCGGTGTGTGAGTCGCCGACTTGAATAATGCGGAATTTGCCGTCTGAAGTGTTGTTGAGTTGTTGCAGTTTGTTCAGCCAGGCAGGGCGGTTGGAGCCGTAGTTGCTTAACAGGCCGTCATTGGTTGCGCAGGCGGTAATAGGGAGTGCAAGAAGCGTGAGGAGTAAGGTTTTATTAAATTTCATGGTTGTGTATCGTGTGTAAAATTAATTTTTTCCATAATTTTTCCGGCCAATAGTTTTTGGCCTTCTGCGGAAAAGTGAATGCCGTCCTTGCTGCGGTAACGGATGATTTTTCCATCTACTTTGACAGAGTCGGCATATTCTTCTGCGCCATTGCTCAACAGTTTGTCAGTTGGCAGCCAGATGGCTTGAGGTGACACTGTACCCGACAGGATTTTGTCGAGGTAGCGCATCTGTTCGTTGAGTTTGGCTTTTTTCATGTAAGGAATGCCCAGCCAAATGACTTGGACATCATGTGCGGAGGCTGCATCAAGAATACGGCGGACGCGGTTGAGGTATTCCGCTTCCCATTCGGGGGTGGCGAACTTCAGGTATTTTTTACCCATCGGGAAATCCCATGGGTCGTTAGGGCCTAAGAATACAACCAAAACGCGGATGTCGGGTTCTTTTTGTAAAGTTTGTTCGATGGTTTTCGGCCAGTCGAAGAAGTTGGGGTAGGACAAGCCGGTGCTTTGTTTGCTGAGGTTGACCGATTGTACGCCATATTCTTGCTTGAGGTGTTTTTGTACAAAAGGTGCAACGCCCTGCATCAGCGAGTCGCCGGCAAAGAAAACTTTGTTACCTTTTTTCAATACGACCTGCGTTGCTGACTGTTCAGCCTGATTGCTTGGCTCGCTGGTGGCGGTATCCGTATTGTTAGCCGCATCGGAAGCAGCAGAGTCTTTTTGATTGTCCGATACTTTAATGTTTTCCGTATTTTCAGACGGCCTTGCTGTTTTAATGTCAGAGTCTTCCGAAGCCAAAGCGTCTTCTGTTTCCAGTGAAGCTTTCAGGCCGTCTGAAAATTCGTAGGCTTTTTGTTGCCAATCTGCACCGATACGCCACCAAGCGTATTCGGATAAAGGCTCAAGCGGACTGTTTTCATGATAGGTCTGCTGCCAATAGGCATTGATGGAGTTTTGGGCAAACCATGTCAGCGCAACCGCACTGAGCAGAATAGAAACAAACAGGGAGATAAAGCGTTTCATGTTCTGCTCCTTAGAAGTTGGCGTAAATAAAGCCGGGAATGCCGGACGGGGCGAAGACGATAATCAGGGCGAGGATAAGCGTGATGGGGATAAACCACAGCCATGCAGGCAGTTTGTCCAAGCCTTTTACCGATGCTTCAAATAAACGAAGCAAATACGGGTATAGTAAAAGCATCAGTGCAAATGTACCCAGCAACATGAGGTCGGTCGGCAGAGGCGCGTTCCAACCTTTGTCATTGGCAAATAATGCGCTGAACAGCATTTCCGTATCGGTAAGCGTTGCGCTGTTGAACACGACAAAAGCGAAACAAACGAAATGGAAGGTAAACAGCCAGGCAAGCAGTTTGCCGATTTTCAGACGGCCTAAGGCATTACGGCCGACGATTTTATCGCCGCAGTTAAGGAATACTAAAGCCGCACCATGCAGCGCGCCCCAAATCAAAAAGCTCCAGCCGTAGCCATGCCAAATGCCGGAAAGTAACATGGCAATCATCAGATTGAGCTGGGTGCGTCCGAAGCCTTTTTTGCTGCCTCCCAAAGGAATATAGATATAGTCGCGAATCCAAGTGGACAGGCTGATGTGCCACCTGTCCCAGAAGTCGCGGATGTTGATGGCGCGAAGCGGCGCGGCAAAGTTTTTCGGCAGCTGGAAGCCGAGCAGCATAGCCAGACCGATGACTAAATCCGAGTAGCCGGAAAAGTCGAAAAAGAGTTGGAAGGTGTAACCATAAATCGCAGACAACACGCCCCAGCCGTCGAACTGGGCCGGATTTTCAAAAACAGGCGATACCCAGCCTTCCGCCAATACGCCGGCAAGCCACCACTTTTTGGCGATGCCCAACACAATCAGGCCGACCGCCAACGCCGGATAAATCAGCTGGCGTGCCTGTTTGGTGCGGATTTGCGCCAATGCGCCCACTTGTTCGCCGTCTATGCTTTTAAAAGCGGCCGCACGGATAATCGGGCCGGATGTGATTGTGGGGAAGAAGCTCAGATGCAGTAGGAGCTCGTGCCATTCAAAACGGTCTCCCTTAGGCTCGCGGTAGCAATACACCAAGTAAGCCAGCGATTGGAAAGTGTAATAAGACAAACCCAAAGGCAAAAGGATGTCGATGACGGCGCTTTGCCCCGTATATTGCTGAATAATCGGGCGGAAAAAGTCGAAGTATTTGAAGAAACACAAAACAGTCAATGCCACCGAAATACCGCAACCCAGCCAAAATTTGCGGATATTCTCGTTTTCAGAAAACATCAGCACGCTGACCAGGTAAACCACAGACGAGTAAACCAAAATCAGCGCGGCAAAAATAGGGTCGATACGGTAAAGCCAGCCCAGTCCGGCAACCAAAAGTAAAACGTTTTGAACTTGCGGCAAACGTGCAAATGCCCAGTACAGCGGCAAAAATGCGATAAAGAATACCGCAAACTCAATAGACAGCAACGGCATGACAATTCCTTGATGTGTTTAAACTTTCAAACTTTTCGATTGATTGTTATTTTTTGGCGTTAAGTTTTGCACGGATGACTTCGACTACCGCGGGTAAAATCGAAATCACGATGATTGCCGCCATGACTAAGCCCAGATTGTTTTTGACGACGGGGATGTTGGCGAAGAAGTAGCCTGCATAGGAAAACGACAATACCCACAACACTGCGCCGATAATGTTGTAACGGATAAACGTGCCGTAGTGCATATCGCCCATGCCTGCGACAAATGGTGCAAACGTCCGCACAATCGGCACAAAGCGGGCAATGATGATGGTTTTGCCGCCGTGTTTTTCATAAAACGCATGGGTTTTTTCCAAATACGAACGTCGGAAAATTTTGGAATTCGGGTTGGCAAACAGTTTTTGTCCAAAATACTTGCCAATCATAAAGTTGGCCGCATCGCCTAAAATGGCGGCCGCCAAGAGCAGCAATACCATGACGTGGATGTTCATGCCGCCGATGGCTGCAATACCGCCGGCAGCAAACAGCAGCGAGTCGCCGGGCAAAAATGGCGTTACGACCAAACCGGTTTCGCAGAAAATCACAACAAACAAAATCGCGTAAATCCACGGGCCGTATTGGGTGGAGAGGTGGACAAGGTGTTGGTCGATATGGAGGATGAAATCAATAAGGGTAGAAATCACTAAGGTTCCCCAAATAAAAAGGCCGTCTGAAAAAGAACAGACAAATGTTTCGGCGAGAAGTTCGACATTGTAAAACCAAAGCGGAATAAAACCAATGCCGTAAGCGCGTCAAGATATGTTTAGAAGTGCAGATATGTTGCAGGTATAGGCTTCAGACGGCCTTTATCCTTGATGATGAACGGCAAAACAACGTAAAATAAAGCCGATTTCAACCTAACCGGTGCGCCTTTGTGAACCAGCTCATCTTCGATTTTGCCAGCCATGATTATCCCGGCTTCGACAAATTTCTGGGAACAGAAAATGCCGAGCTGGTGTATGTGTTGCAGCACAAACATGGGCAATTTATCTATGTTTGGGGCGAAGAGGGCGCAGGCAAAAGTCATCTTTTGCAGGCATGGGTCGCACAGGCGCTCGATGCCGGACGAAATGCCCTCTATATTGATGCCGCCGCTTCGCCGCTGACAGAAGCCGCGTTGGATGCGGAATATCTTGCCATTGACCAAATCGAAAAGCTTAATAATGAAGAACAGGCTTTACTGTTTGCCATCTTCAACCGCTTCCGCAACAGTAGCAAAGGCTTTTTGCTTTTGAGTTCCGAATATACGCCGCAGCAGCTTGTTATTCGCGAAGACCTGCGCACACGCATGGCGTATTGTTTGGTTTACGAAGTCAAACCGCTGACCGACCGGGAAAAAATCGATGCGCTCGTCAGCATGGCGGCCGCCCGTCAGGTAACCATCGATCCGGAAATTTTCGAATACCTGCTGAACCATTGGCGGCGTGATATGGACAGCCTGATGCAAATGCTCGATACCCTCGACAACTACGCCGTTATGATGGGCAAGCGTATTACTTTGCCGCTTTTGCGCCAGCTTTTAAAACAACAGGAAACCCAATGAAAAACCTTGCCATTTTCGACCTCGACAATACCTTAATCAATACCGATTCGGATCACTCCTGGCCGCAATACCTGATTAAAAAGGGCATAGTCGATGCGGCTGAAACCGAGGCGCAAAATGAAAAGTTCTACCAAGACTACCAAAATGGTTGTCTTGATATTGATGCCTTCCTTAAGTTTCATCTCGCGCCTTTAGCTCGTTTCAGCAAGGAAGAATTGGCTGAGTTTCATCGCGAGTTTATGGCCGAATATATTGTTCCGCATATTTCTCCGATGCAGCGTATGTTGGTGCAAAGCCATCAAATGGCGGGCGACGAAATGTTGGTTATTTCTTCGACCAACGAATTTATCATTACCCCTATCTGCCATCTTTTCGGTATTCACAACATTATCGGCACACAGCTTGAAACCGGCGAAGACGGCCGATATACCGGCAACTATATCGGTACGCCCAGCCTGAAAGAAGGCAAAATTACCCGATTGAACCAATGGCTTGCCGAGCGCGGCGAGACCTTTGAAAGCTACGGCAAGGTTTATTTTTACAGCGACTCCAAAAACGATTTACCGTTGCTGCGTATCGTGGACGAACCTGTCGCTGTCAATCCGGATGCCGAGCTGGAAAAAGAAGCCAAAGCAAAAGGTTGGCCGATTTTGAATTTCAAATAACGATGAATCAGGCCGTCTGAAATATTTAACCTAACCACAACCCTAATAAGGACTAAAACATGAAAACGACTAAACTCCTCGCCTCAGCCCTGTTGTTTGCCGCTGTATTCGGTACCGCACAAGCAGCCGATACCGAAACTCTGGAAGCCATGAAAGCGCAAAACGGCAGCGTTAAAACCGTTTTGATGGATGTCTTCACAACTCCTGCCGGTGATGTTGACCGCGTGAATATCATTCAATCCAGTGGCAATCCTGAAATGGACGAACGCGCAGTGAAAAGCGTTTCCAAATATCCTTATCCGAAACGCAAAACAGCATCTAAATATCAACACACTGTTACTTTTGAAACCAATGTTGAAGTAATCAACAACTGATTTGGATGCAAGGCCGTCTGAAAAACAGAAGGCGTTTTGATGGGGAAATTCCCTGTCAAAACGCCGTTTTATTCTTTAAACAAGTATAACCAAAATTGCCGTAAAACCACACGCTCCGGTGCTATACTGAAACAAATAAACCGCTTCATCACACATCATGTCTCCCCGTCCAGTTACCATTACTTCCTACAATATGCACAAAGGCATGTCTGCGCTCAACCGCAAAGTGCAGGTCAACCGTATGGCTGACGCGCTGGGTGCATTGGGTTCGGACGTTTTGTTTTTACAAGAAGTCCAAGGACAGCATCTCAACAGAAGCCGTCGTACCGACTTTCCCGATGCGCCGCATTACGACATCATCGGCGACAGCCTCGATTATCATCGCAGCTACGGCAAAAATGCCGTCTATCCCAAACGACACCACGGTAACGCCATTCTCAGCCGCCTGCCGCTGAAAACGGAAAACAACCTCAACATCAGCGTCAACAAACTCGAACAACGCGGCCTGTTGCATTGCGAAGTCGTGCCTGAAGGCTGGGAAGATCCGCTGGTGTGTTTGTGCGTCCACCTCAACCTGCGCGAGCTGGACCGCCTCAAACAATACCGAGCCATCAGCGACTACGTTGGCCGATATATTCGTCCGGAAAGCCCGTTGATTATTGCCGGCGATTTCAATGACTGGCGGCAGAAATCAGCGCGTGAGCTGGGTAGGGCATTAGATTTGAACGAAGTATTCGTCGATAATACAGGCAAACGCCCCAAAACCTTCCCTTCGCGTCTACCCATCCTCAGCCTCGACCGCATTTACACGCGCAATCTTGATGTCATCGATTCTGAAATCCACAACAGTAAAGACTGGCAGCATTTGTCAGATCATCTGCCATTGAGTGTAACGGTTAGGCCGCATCGTAAAATGAATATGAAATCAGATAGAAAAATGTAAGGCTGAAATTTTTTTAAAGCACTATTTGGAATGTATCGAAAGAAAAAGTTTTTTCACTCAGATATTTGAGACAAAAACAGGCCGTCTGAAATTTTTCAGACGGCCTGTTTAAGTTTATAAAAAAAGCGCAAACCTTTTTATATCAAAAGTTTGCGCTTCAAATCTGGTGGAGGCGGGGGGAATCGAACCCCCGTCCGAAAGTCCTCTACAGAGCGTTCTACATACTTAGTTGTGTCTATTTAGAATCTTGTCCCCATCATGCCGACCAACAGGCCTTCAGAGAACCAGTTACCTTAAATCTCGTTTCCTGCCAAGTAACCCGACAGAAAACCAGTCAATGTAGAATGACGTTGCGGTAGCTTGCGCTACACAGCCCATTGACCAACTGCTGCAACGGCAGGCCTTAAGCGGCCAGTGCGTAAGTTTCGTCGTTTGCGACTATTTAAATTCAGTGTTTTACGGGAAATCTGAGACCCCGGTATGCCCGCATCTGCTTTGCAACCCCCGTCGAAACCAAGATCGCCCCCAGATAGGAAAAGTCGATTATACGCATGTCAGCGTGCTTTGCCAAGTTACTGATTGATTGGAAAGGCCGTCTGAACAGCAGTTTGCTTTTTCAGACGGCCTGTTTGTTTAGGTTTATTGATGGTAGTTTTGCAGGAAGCGTTTGAGTTTGTCCATGGCTTCTTCGATTTGATGAACGGGCGGCAGGGTAACGATACGGAAGTGGTCTGGGCGTATCCAGTTAAAACCTGTACCTTGAACGAACAAGACTTTTTCACGCACGAGCAAATCGTAGACGAATTTCATGTCGTCATGAATGCCGTACATTTCGGTATCGATTTTGGGGAACATATACATCGCGCCCATCGGTTTGACGCAGGAAACGCCGGGGATTTGGTTGATCAGTTCCCATGCCTTATTGCGCTGTTCCAACAGGCGGCCGCCTGGCAGGATAAATTCGTTGATGCTTTGATAGCCGCCCAAGGCCGTCTGAATGGCGTGTTGCATCGGCGTATTGGCACACAGACGCATGGAGGAGAGCATATCGAGGCCTTCGATATAGCCCTTGGCATGATGTTTCGGGCCGTTGAGCACCATCCAGCCTTGGCGGAAACCGGCCACACGGTAGGCTTTGGAGAGGCCGTTAAAGGTAATGGTCAGCAAGTCGGGGCGAGGGCTGCAATGTGATGGTGTACGGCACCGTCGTAAAGAATTTTGTCGTAAATTTCGTCGGCAAAAATAATCAGGCCGTGTTTGCGCGCCAGTTCGGCAATTTCCAGCAGGATTTCTTTGCTGTACACCGCGCCTGTCGGGTTGTTGGGGTTGATGACAACGATGGCTTTGGTTTTAGGCGTAATTTTGGCTTCCATGTCGGCCAGGTTGGGGAACCAGTTGTTTTCTTCGTCGCACAAATAATGACGCACATTGCCGCCGGCCAGTGTTGCGGCGGCGGTCCACAGTGGATAGTCAGGCGCAGGAATCAGGATTTCATCGCCGTCATTGAGCAATGCCTGCATGGACATGGTAATCAGCTCGGATACGCCGTTGCCGATGTAAACGTCGTTGACAGTAACGTCGAGCAAGCCTTTGGTTTGATAGTAATGAACAATGGCTTTGCGTGCGGAGTAAAGGCCTTTGGAGTCGCAATAGCCCTGCGCGGTCGGCAGGTTACGGATAACGTCAACCAAAATTTCATCAGGCGCTTCAAAGCCGAACGGGGCAGGGTTGCCGATATTGAGCTTGAGGATTTTGTTGCCTTCTTCTTCCAGTTGCAGGGCTTTTTTATGAACTGGGCCGCGGATGTCGTAGCAAACGTGATCCAGCTTGGACGATTTGGGAAATTTCTCCATGATGTGTGTTCCGTAAAATTGTTAACAATGGGGGTAAATGTACTCTTTTTGCGGGTAAATTAAAAGGGTTTCAGACGGCCAAAGTTTACTTATTGCGCGCTTCGGCACGGCGAACCGTCACGCTTTTGCCGCCTATGCCCCAGTTGTCCATATCGATTTCGTCAATGACGACGACGGTTGTCTCAGGGTTTTTGTTGAGAACGCGTGAGAGTAATTCGGTTACGCCGCGGATTAATTCGGCTTTTTGCTCTGCATTCGGGGCTTCGCTGCCGCCGGTTACTTTGATGTTGACGTAAGGCATGGCTTTTTCCTTTTAAAATAGTGTTCACATGTTATCTTATTTTTATCAGGCCGTCTGAAAATTGATTGCAGGATTTTTCATTGCTCATGACTGCTTTTACAAAGAATTAAGTTTTTTGGAATAGATTGTTTTTACAATGCGGTTTTATTTTGGATGGATATCGTCATGAACCGTTTTCTTCAGACTTTGATTGTGGCCGCACCGATGGTGATTGCCGCGCCTTATGTGGCGGCGGAAACGCATCCGGCGCAAAAGCAGATGCAGCAGAACATTGATGCCGTGTTGAAAATTGCACGCAACACGTCTTTGACAGAGGCGCAACGTGTGAAACAGGTTGAGCAGTATGCCAACCGTTACTTGGACTATGAACGTATTTCGGCTTTGGCTGTCGGCGCGCCATGGCGTGAATTTTCTGCCAAACAAAAAACTGATTTTATCCGTGCATTCAAAGATATGGTGATTGCGATGTACTCGCATTCTGCACTGATTGGTGCGGCGGATGCAAATGTGCGCCTGTTGCCGAAGATGACGGCAAACGGCAATAAGTTTGACGTTTTCTCGGAAATTCAGACCAAAAAAGGCACCAAGTATGAAGTGGCCTACCAGCTTTACCAAAGCGGCGGTGCGTATAAGATTTACAACATCCGCGTGGACGGTACCAGCTTGGTAACGGTATACCGCAACCAATTTGGCGAGCTGATTAAGAGCAAAGGCATTGACGGTACGATTGCGACTGTCGAAGCCAAGGGCTTGAAGAAACAATAAGGCAGATTGAGAAAAAGGCCGTCTGAATATTCAGACGGCCTTTTTGTGTTACGGGCTGATTAAGCACGTTTGCGGAATTCGCCGGTACGGGTATCGATTTCGATTTTGTCGCCGTTTTCGATGTAAGACATCACTTGGATTTCGGTGCCGCCGACCAGACGCGCGGTTTTCATCACTTTACCGGAGGTATCGCCTTTAACGGCAGGCTCGGTGTATTCAACTTCGCGAACGATGATGGTAGGCAATTCTACGGAGATTGGGTTGCCTTCGTAGAAAGTTACTTCGCATACGTCTTCCATGCCGTCAACGATGAATTTCAACGCGTCGCCGATGTTGTCGGCTTCGATTTCGTATTGGTTGAATTCTTCGTCCATGAAGACGTACATTGGGTCGGCAAAGTAGCTGTAAGTACAGTTTTTGCGGGCCAAGATTACGACGTCGAATTTGTCGTCGGCTTTGTAAATGGTTTCAGAAGCGGCACCGGTCAGCAGGTTTTTCAGTTTCATGCTGACTTTGGCGGAAGAGCGACCGCCTTTGATGTATTCGGTTTTTTGAACAACCATAGGGTCGTTGCCGACCATGAATACGTTGCCGGCGCGCAGTTCTTGTGCTGTTTTCATTGTAGTTTTCCAATCAAATCGGTTGTAATAAAACGCGCTATTTTAGCGTATTTTTTTGTGCTTTGAAATAAAGGCGGCAAGTTTTTCAACGGCACTTTTTGGGGCAAAAAGTCTGTCCCGCCATTTTGCCGCGCTTTGCCGCCATTCGTTTTGGTGTGCCGTCAGGGTTTGCCATGCCTGCAGGCGCTGGCTGTCGCTGAGTGCTTCTCCGTTGTTGAGTTCGTCGGAAAGACGGCGGTGTGCCGTGGCGACAACATCCGGATAAACCTGATGCGCTTTGTCCCAAAACGCGTGCAGCTTGTCGAGATGGATATTTTCTTCTTGCGGGTAGATGTGCCAAAAGAAAGGCTTTCCGGCAAGCTGGGCGCGAACAAAGCTGTCTTCTCCGCGTATGACGGCGCCGTCGGCAAGGTTGAGCAGTTTATCGAAATCCTGTTGGACAACGAAAGGGATTTTGATCAGGGTAACGTGTTCGCTCTGATACACATCGCCGTCTTCAAGCAGGGCGTTTTGCGGCACTAGGCCGCTGTTTTTCAGGCTGGCGATGATTTGTGTACCTGCAAGCAGCAGGGTAATGGGTTGGCCGGCCTGTTGCCACATGGTCAGCCATTTTGCCCAAATATCGCTTTGATAGCCGAAAAGCAGCCATTCGGGCGCATTTTTTGCGGGAAGTTTGAGTTGTCGGCGTAAGGCTTCCGTATTAAATCCGGCAGATTCGGCGTAATCGCGTTCGCGCAGCAGGCCGCCGCTTTTTTCGCTGAAACCCATAAACCAAAAGTATTTCTGTATGCCGCCGGCCTGGGGCGAGGGCATTAAGTGCAGCCTCTCGTTGCTGTCTTCTGCGCTGAGGTATTCCCAGTTGAGCCAAAGCGGTCGGTGTCGGCGGATGATGGTTTGAACGTTGTCGGGCAGTTCGCAGGCGAAGGTTTCGATGACGATGTCGGGGTAGGGGCTGTATCGGTATCTTCGGCATGGTCGGCTTGCCAAGCGTGAATGCCGATGCCTTGATGGATATTGGGAATCGAGGCCAAGTCAGGGCAGAGTGCCTGAAGGGATGGGAAGTCGTCTGTCCATAAATGCACTTGCCAGCCGAGTTCGCGTTGCAAAATACGCGCCAGCCGCCATGAAACGCCGATGTCGCCGAAGTTGTCGATGACGTTGCAGAAAATCCAGCAGGTATAAGGTGGGGTGGTGTTCATGGAAAAATATGCCCAAGGCCGTCTGAAAACATCAGAATGCGCCGAAATAGTGGAACAAATAAACAATCAGCAAAACAATCGGGATAAACATCAAAATGCTTTGCCGTTTCAATTCAGGCTCTTGTTTGAGGTGGTGTTTGATGACGTCAAAGAGGATGAATTTAAATAGGAACGTGGCTTCGCAGGCAAGGATGATGCCGTTGATGAGGTGTTGCGTTTTGTCTTCGGGCGGGTTGAGGGCAAACCACAAAAGGGTGGCGAGCGGAATCAGGCCGACGACGAGCCAGCGCAGAAGGATGGGTTTGGACATGGTGTGCGTGCAAGAAATAAAAAGGGCATTATACCTTGTCGTCTTTCAGACAAGTGCAAATCAGGCTATCATTCGTTTTATTTGAAGCGAACATTTATCCCTATGCAAACCCAAGCCATCATCCGCCATATCGTTCAATGGCTCAAAGATTACGCCGAGCAGGCGCGTGCCAAAGGTTTTGTCGTCGGCGTATCCGGCGGCATCGATTCTGCCGTGGTTTCCACCCTTGCCGCACAAACCGGTTTGTCGGTTTTGTTGCTGGAAATGCCGATTCGTCAGAAATCCGACCAAGTCAACCGCGCGCAAGAACACATGGGCCGTCTGAAACAGCGTTATTCCAATGTGAAAGCGCAAAGCGTCGATTTGACCCAAACGTTCGATACGTTTGCCGATACCGTTGACGTCAGCGAAACCGAATTTCCCAACAAACAGCTGGCACTTGCCAATGCACGCAGCCGCCTGCGCATGACGACGCTTTATTATTACGGTCAGTTGCATGGTTTACTGGTGGCGGGGACGGGCAACAAAATTGAAGATTTCGGCGTCGGTTTCTTTACCAAATACGGCGACGGCGGCGTGGACATCAGCCCGATTGCAGATTTGACCAAAACTCAAGTGTACGCGTTGGCAGCCGAGCTGGACGTGTCGGAGGATATTCAAAAAGCTGTACCGACGGACGGACTTTGGGATACCGAGCGTACCGATGAAGAACAAATGGGCGCATCATATCCCGAACTCGAATGGGCGATGAGCGTGTACGACAGCCACAAGCCTGAAGATTTTGAAGGCAGGCAGCGCGAAGTTTTGGCAATCTATACCCGATTGCACAAAGCCATGCAGCACAAAGTTAATCCGATTCCGGTTTGCAAGATTCCGGAAGGGTTGTTTTAAATTTGAACATTAAAAGGCTGAGACCTTTGCAAAATTCCCCAAAATCCCCTAAATTCCCACCCAAGACATTTAGGGGATTTCTCATGAGCACCTTCTTCCAGCAAACCGCACAAGTCATGATCGCCAAACACATCGACCGTTTCCCACTATTGAAGTTGGATCAGGTGATTGATTGGCAGCCGATCGAACAATACCTGAATCGTCAAAGAACCCGTTACCTTAGAGACCACCGCGGCCGTCCCGCCTATCCCCTGTTGTCCATGTTCAAAGCTATCCTGCTCGGACAATGGCACAGCCTCTCCGATCCCGAACTCGAACACAGCCTCATCACCCGCATCGACTTCAACCTGTTTTGCCGTTTTGACGAACTGAGCATCCCCGATTACAGCACCTTATGCCGCTACCGCAACTGGCTGGCGCAAGACGACACCCTGTCCGAATTGCTGGAACTGATTAACCGCCAACTGACCGAAAAAGGCCTAAAAGTAGAGAAAGCATCCGCCGCCGTCATTGACGCCACCATTATCCAGACCGCCGGCAGCAAACAGCGCCAGGCCATAGAAGTCGACGAGGAAGGACAAGTCAGCGGCCAAACCACACCGAGTAAAGACAGCGATGCCCGTTGGATAAAGAAAAACGGCCTCTACAGACTCGGTTACAAACAACATACCCGTACCGATGCGGAAGGCTATATCGAGAAACTGCACATTACCCCCGCCAATGCCCATGAGTGCAAACATCTGTCGCCTTTGTTGGAAGGCTTGCCCAAAGGTACAACCGTCTATGCCGACAAAGGCTATGACAGTGAGGAAAACCGACAACATCTGGAAGAGCATCGGTTACTGGACGGCATTATGCGCAAAGCCCACCGCAAACATCCGCTGTCGGAAGCGCAAACCAAACGCAACCGATATTTGTCGAAAACCCGTTATGTGGTCGAACAAAGCTTCGGTACGCTGCACCGTAAATTCCGCTATGCGCGGGCAGCCTATTTCGGGCTGATTAAAGTAAGTGCACAAAGCCATCTGAAGGCGATGTGTTTGAACCTTTTGAAAGCCGCCAACAGGCTAAGTGCGCCTGTAGCTGCCTAAAAGGCGGCCGGATGCCTGATTATCAGGTATTCAAAGAGGATTAAGGGGTATTTGAGTAGAATCAGAAGCGATTTTGGATGAAAACAGCCGAAAACCTGTGTTTGGATTTCGGCTGTTTGGGGGAAAAGGAATTTTGCAAAGGTCTCAGGCCGTCTGAAAACGCTGGATTAAGGTTTTCAGACGGCCTTTTATATTTTATTTCAATAAGAGTTAGGAATATGCTTGAAAAACAGCATCATCAGATACCAAAATAGCGTAGCGGCCGCCGCGCCTAGCAATACCCACGCGCTGATTTTGGCGATTTCCCGAATGGTGCGCTTTTGTTTGCGGCTGAATAAACGGTTCACAATCAATGCCGCTATGGCGCAAAAGAAAAAAAATCGCAAAAGCCTGCCTATCATTCCACATTCTCCCAAAAATATTGCCTTTAATCAGGGCAGGCCGTCTGAAGCCTCATGCACAAAACAAAAACGAAACGTTATAATACCCCTTTTGCCGCTTCACTTGGAAATTACAAATGACAACAAATGCCTCAGTGGGCATTGTAACGCCCCAGAAAATCCCGTTTGACACACCGCTTGCTCTGGAAAACGGCAAAACCTTACCCCGTTTCGACCTGATGATTGAAACCTACGGCACACTCAATGCCGACAAAAGCAATGCCGTCCTGATCTGCCATGCCTTGTCAGGCAATCATCACGTTGCCGGCAAGCACAGTGCGGAGGATAAATACGCCGGTTGGTGGGACAATATGGTCGGCCCCGGCAAACCCATCGATACCGAACGCTTTTTTGTAGTCGGTTTGAACAACTTGGGCGGCTGCGACGGCAGTACCGGCCCTTTATCAGAAAATCCTGAAACCGGCCATGAATATGGTGCGGATTTCCCTGTAGTAACCGTCAAAGACTGGGTGAAGTCCCAATCCATGCTTGCCGATTATCTCGGTATTCAAAAATGGGCGGCCATTGTCGGCGGCAGCTTGGGCGGTATGCAGGCATTGCAATGGACGATTTCTTTGCCTGAACGCGTTGCACACGCGCTTGTCATCGCTTCTGCGCCTAAACTTTCCACGCAAAACATCGCGTTTAACGATGTTGCCCGTCAGGCAATTTTGACCGATCCCGATTTCCATGAAGGCAATTACCGCAGCCATCATACCGTTCCTTCACGCGGTTTGCGTATCGCGCGCATGATGGGGCACATCACCTATCTTGCCGAAGACGGCTTGGGTAAAAAATTCGGCCGCGATTTAAAATCAGACGGCTATCAATATGGCTATGGCGTTGAATTTGAAGTGGAATCTTATCTGCGCTATCAAGGCGACAAGTTTGTCGGTCGTTTTGATGCCAACACTTATCTGCTGATGACCAAGGCACTTGACTACTTCGACCCGGCAGCCGATTACGGCCACAACCTCACGCGCGCCGTGGAGAATGTGCAGGCCAAGTTTTTTGTTGCCAGCTTCAGCACTGACTGGCGCTTCTCGCCGCAACGTTCGCATGAATTGGTCAAGGCATTAATTGCCGCGCAAAAATCCGTGCAATACATTGAAGTCAAATCCAATCACGGCCACGATGCCTTCTTGATGGAAGACGAAGCCTATATCCGCGCGGTTGCCGCTTACATGAACAACGTTTACAAGGACTGCCAAAAATGAATCTGCGCGACGATTTGCAACTCATTTACGATTGGATACCTGAAGGCAGCCGCGTACTCGATTTAGGCTGCGGCGACGGCGAACTGTTGGCCGCGTTGGTGGAACATAAAAATTGCACCGGCTACGGCGTTGAAATCGATACCGACAGCGTGATTGCCGCCATATCCCGCGGCGTGAACGTCATTCAAGCCGATTTGGAAGAAGGTTTGGTGGCTTTTGGCGATCAAAGTTTTGATGTGATTGTCTTGAGTCAAACCATTCAGGCGATGCAGAACACGGAAAAAATCCTGCGTTGTCTGATGCGTGTGGCTAAACAGGCCATCGTCAGCTTCCCTAACTTCGGCTACTGGCGCAACCGCTTTCAAATCGCGATCGGTGGCCATATGCCGGTTTCTGAACGGATGCCGTATCATTGGTACGATACGCCCAATATCCATTGGTGTACCCTTAAAGACTTCGATTTATTGTGCGCCAAAAACAAAATCCGCGTGCTTGAGCGTGCGGTCATGACGGGCAACCGACAGGTTAAACATCTGCCGAATTTATTGGGCAGCCTGGCGTTTTATCGCGTAGGTTGATTGCGGTCATAGATAAAGGCCGTCTGAACAGGTAATCACGAAAGCATGGCTTTTGCGGATAGCTGTTCAGACGGCCTTTTTTGTTAAAGCCGGTTTAAGCCTGTTTCAATTTTTCCAATAAGGCCAAACTGCCGGCATCGACCAGACGGTAGGTTTCGTCAAAGTCGCCTGTGTACCACGGATCGGGAACGTGGTTGTAACCTGAATCGGGGATAAGGTCGGTCAGTTTGAAGATTTTGCCGGGGTGGAAACCGAGCTGTTTTTCGGTTTCTCTGAGGTTGTTGTCGTCCATCACGATGATGTAGTCGAAATGTTCGGCATCGCTGGGTTTGATTTTGCTGCTGGTAAAGCCTGACGGGTCGATGCCGTGTTGCTTGAGCGCGCGGCGCGTGCCTTCGTGCATGTCTTCTCCGTCGTGCCAACCTGATGTGCCTGCGCTGGCTGTAATGACGGCATTACCCATGCCTGCTTCGCGGGCGCGGTGGCGCAGGACGTATTCGGCCATGGGGGAGCGGCAGATGTTGCCGAGGCAGACGAAAAGGATTTTGTGGGTTTTCATAATGCGCGAAAATGAGTGGTAAGGTTTGAAAATCAATGCAACACGCTAAACCGTTTTCAGACGGCCTTGGCGTGTTGCATTTTCAACTTAGTTTACATTGCTGAAGAAAGGATTATGGCCTTCCAGTTTCAACGCTTGGGCATAAGTAGGGATGTTCTCGTTTTCGCCCAATGGGTTGTGCAACAGGTAGAGGTGCTCGATTCGGCATTCGGCCATCAGGTCGAGGAAGTTTTGCTGAACGATGGCGATATTGTCGGTTGAGGCCAGCTCCCAAGTGAAGGTCTGCGGAACGATTTCAAACGCGCTATCTGTTGCGTTGAAGCTGAACTGGAGCTTGCCGCCCGCTTTCGCTGCGGCGACAACGCCGACACGTGGGCTTTGCATACGGATGGCGCGGATGGCGTTGGTGGCAAAAACGTCCATGGCCATGCGTTGGCGGGTGTGGCTGCCGTCGGTAAGCGCGTCAAGCGGCGTATTGGGCGAGAGCGGGTTGGTAAAGAGGGTAACGCCGTCGAGGGCGAGATGCTCTTGCCAAACCTGCATCAATGGCAGGCCCGCCTGTTGCAGGTTGAGGCCCAAGGCCGTCTGAATGTCTTTATTGCCGTATCCCAGCGCGTAAACAACATGGACGGATTGACCTTCGGGCAGCGTCAATGGTTTGTATTCGAATTTTTGCAGGAATGCGCCTGCCGCTTCATCGTTTTGCTTGGCTTGGAACCACTTGCCCGGGGTAACGCTGCTCAAGTCGGTAGATTGGACGAGGTAGGGCAGCCATTGCGTGTTTTGCGTGAGGGCACGCAGGTTGGGGTAGTTTTGCAGGCAGGCGAAGAGGGATTCGGTAGGCAGCGTGAGCGGTAGGATTTGTTCTTTTTTGCAACCGGCAACCAAAACGACAGGCAGGGCAAACCATTGGGCTTCGTTATCGTTTTCTGCCTTCAGGACTTCGCCCACGCTTTGAATCAGGCTGGTGTAAGTGCCGACATCGGGCGCCATGGTCATGGCCAATGAAAGGTTGATGTAATGGTTTTGGCTGAGCATGGTGCGGATTTCGGTTTGCAGTTGGCCGGCTGAAAGTTTGCGTGATGCGGAGGAGGAGTTGTGTGCCAGCTGATAGGCATTGAGCAGAAGGTAGTTTTTGATAGGGCTCTGCGGATAAGGGCGGGTATCTGGAAGAACAAAGGTTTTCATGACGGTTTGAAGTGTTGTGTTGTAAGTGTGGCGATTATAGCAATTTAGTCAGTCGGTGTGCTTGTTAATAAATTAAATTCAAATGTCGATAGGGATACGCTTCATTTTTACACGGGTTAAGTATCGGCATTTTCTAAGAAGAGGAGGGTAAATGCCCAATGTGTTATAATTCATGACCAAACATAATTCAGAAAGGAACAAAATCATGCGCTTGCTTCATACTATGCTGCGTGTCGGCAATCTCGAACGCTCTTTGGATTTCTATCAAAACGTATTGAACATGCAACTGCTGCGCCGCCGTGATTATCCTGAAGGCCGTTTTACTTTGGCTTTTGTCGGTTATGGCGATGAGGCGGACCATACTGTTTTGGAACTGACCCACAACTGGGATACCGAATCTTACGATTTAGGCGATGCTTACGGCCACATCGCGATTGAAGTTGATGATGCTTACGCCGCGTGCGAACGTGTCAAAGAGATGGGCGGTAAAGTGGTACGCGAAGCCGGTCCGATGAAACACGGTACGACCGTGATTGCGTTTGTCGAAGATCCGGACGGCTACAAAATTGAATTTATTCAAAAGAAAAGCGGTAGCGATTCGGTGCAATATTCATCTTAAGACATAAGATAATGGAAAAGGCCGTCTGAACATTCAGACGGCCTTTTTTTGATCAGCCCAACTGTTTTTGCTTTTCGCTCAACAGGGAGTGTACGTAAAGCGCGGTAGCATAACGGTCTTCTCCCGCTTCAATCGGATCGAGGAAATGCAGCTCGACCGTACTGGAAGGCTGGCTGATGACCATGCAGATGGATTGCCAGAGGCTGATGTCGCCGTAGTAGGCAGTGTGCGGATTGGGGCTGCTGCCGTCCGGATTCGGATAGCGGCAGAGTGCCGGAATAATCGGTACGCCTGCATCATAGGCCGTCTGAAAAAAGCTCGGTTTGAACGGCAGGATTTCACGGCCTTCGGTACTGGTGCCTTCGGGGAAAATGGTGACGGTATCGCCGTTTTTCAGTGCTTCGGTCACGCCGGCGATTTTGGCGGAATTGCCTTTGATGCCGCGGTTGCGCGAGACGTAAACCGTTTGCGCCTGTGTGGCGAGATAACCGACCACCGGCCATTTGGCCACATCGTCTTTAGCCACGAAACGGCCGGGGAATGCGCCGTTGACCGCCATAATATCCAACCATGAAATATGGTTGCTGATAATCAGCTGACCGCGATCTTCTTGCGGCGGCGTGCCGAAGGTTTGCAGTTTCATGCCGCAGGAAGCAAGCACGCGCAGCGACCATAATTGGATTGCGCGCAGTTTGCGTTTGCTGCTGTAAAAGGGAAACAGAAAAAACATTTCGGCCATGCCGTACAAAAGGCAGCCGGCAATACAGAGAAGACGGAAGATAAAACGGATTTTGGCGGTCATTGTGTGTGTTTTTTTATAAAGATTAGGCAGGCCGTCTGAAGTTTCAGACGGCCTTCTATTATGAATCGGTTTTAGGGGCAAAACGCTGTAAGTAGCGGTCGGAAAGGTGGCTGATGTCCATCATGATCAGTACATCCGCGCAGTTGAACGCTTCATCGACGCAAGGTTCGCCGCAGAACCACGCGCCTGCTTTGAGATAGCCTTTGATCAGGGCGGGTACAGACGGATTTTCAGACGGCGTGATACTGTCCCATTTGAGCGGGTTGAGCGGTTTGACGCGCCATTGTTCCGGAGCGAGGTATTTGTCTTTCAAGGTATGATACAGGCCGGCCGCATCGTTGCCGCCGTCGCGCATTTCGATACTGCCGCAACCAATCATAAAGCGCAGGTTTTCGTCTTTCATGAATTTGACCAAACCGGTCCACAACAGCATGACCAAGCCGCCGTTGCGGTAGTCCGGGTGGGTACAGGCGCGGCCGAGTTCGACGGTTTGCGGCAGGATGTCTTTCAAAGGCTCAAGGTCGAATTCATGCTCGCTGTACCAGCCGCCAACTTTTTTTGCGGTTTCTTCGGTAATCAGGCGGTAGCAGCCGATTACCTCGCCGGTTGCATCGTCGAAGGCGAGCAGGTGGTGGCAATGCTCATCATAAGGATCGACATCGCGGCCGTCATCGCTTTCGATTTCCGCCCCCAATTCTTGGGCAAAAACCTGATAGCGCAATCTTTGGGCGGCTTCGATTTCAGCTTGGGTTTCTGCAAGGCGTACGCTCAGGCCGATTTTGGGGCCCGTTTGATTGAAACGGCTGGGGGACATGATGTTTCCTGTTTAAAGAAAATGGCTGATTATAGCGGATATACGGACAGATTTATATTGATTTGCTTTGCGGTAGGGCAAATTATATCGGGTTGTTGGAAAAAGGCTTCAGGCCGTCTGAATTTGGCATGCGAAGCGGTAGAAGCGTAAAATCAACGTTTTTGCTGCTTTTTTTATTATGGAAACCTCTTTCCTGCTTGCCGGAAAAATTACCGAGCTGACGCTGATTGTTTTGATGGGCGTGGCCTTGGTGAAGGCAGGGCTGTTGAAATCGGAAAACAGCTACACGCTCTCCGTTATCGCGCTTTATCTGATCAGCCCGTCCGTCATGATTCACGCTTTTCAGATGGACAATACGCCGCAGATTATCGAAGGGTTGAAGCTTTCCGTCATGCTGGCGGTGTTTTTCCATGTGGTGTTGATTGTTCTGGGCAGGTTGTTTAAACACTTGTTCAAACTCGATGCGCTCGAACACGCGGCGACGGTGTACAGCAATTCGGGCAACCTGATTATCCCTTTGGTAATGTCGGTCTTTGGGCCGGAATGGGTGATTTACACCAGCGGTTTTATCATGGTGCAGACGTTTTTGTTTTGGACGCATCTGCGCCTGTTGATTTGCGGCCGAGGCAATGTGGCTTGGAAAACCATTTTCACCAATATCAACATCTTATCCATGTTGGTCGGGCTGCTGATGTTTACCTTTCAAATCAAGCTGCCGCATATTGTCGATAATACTTTAGCGACGGTAGGCGGCATGATTGGGCCGGTTGCCATGTTGGTGGCGGGCATGCTTTTGGCTTCTTTGCCGCTACGCTCGATTATGTGGACGCCGAGGCTTTATCTTGTTGCTTTTTTAAGGCTGATTTTGATTCCGGTATTATTGCTTTTCGCCGTCAAAGTCTGCGGTTTTGCCCATCATGATGCGCATGCGGATACGGTTGTTTTAATCAGCTTTTTGGCAACGACTTCGCCTGCCGCCTCGACAGTTACCCAAATGGCGGTTGTTTACGGCAAAAATGCCCAAAAAGCCAGTGCGATTTATGGGTTGACAACCTTGCTTTGTGTGGTAACTATGCCGGTAATGATTGCGTTATATCGTTGGATCATTTAAGAAAAGGGCAGGCCGTCTGAAACGTTGGTATTATGTTTCAGACGGCCTGTTTGTTATTTTAAATTTGAAAATAACTTTTATTATCAATTAATTAAACAATTAAAAAACTATACAAAGCTGATTGCTGCGTGTATCCTTATGCCTAACATTCATTCAATATAAATCTTTAAAGGAACACAGCCATGACCGACTTTACCCTTTGGGAAACCGCGCCTTTCAATTCTACGATTGACCATATCCTGCAACGTTATCACAACGTTCACCGCGCCCAGTTTGAAGAGTTGGTACCACTGGCGCAAAAAGTGGCGCAGGTTCATGCCGACACTTTCCCTGCCGAAGTGGCCGATTTGTTGGCCTATATGCAAAACGAGCTGTTGATGCACATGATGAAAGAGGAGCGTATGTTGTTCCCGATGATTAATCAGGGCGTGGGCCGTGGCGCGGCAATGCCCATCAGCGTGATGATGCACGAGCATGAAGAGCACGACCAAGCCATCGCGCGTCTGGAAGAGTTGACCAACAATTTTGAGCTTCCCGAAGGCGCTTGCGGCAGCTGGACCCGTTTGTACACATTGGCCAAAGAGATGGTGGACGATTTGAAAGATCATATCCACTTGGAAAATGAAATTTTCTTCCCCCGCGTTTTGGCTTCTTAAAATTTGCGGTTAATCAAGGCCGTCTGAATGTTCAGACGGCCTGTTCTTTAATCCCTTGCTAAGTTAGTACAATAGTTCTAAAATTTTAATAAAGAAATAAAATTAGGCAGTAAAGGCACACATCCGTTCTTTTGTTTACTTAAGAAGGAGTTTATGAATGAAACATTCTAAAGTTTTACTATTGGGTATTCTGTTTGCTGCTATGACTGCGTGCGCCCAAACGACGGGCGGTGACTGGAGCGCTCTGCAGGATGCGAAAACAGGCGTGCAGTCGCGGCCTTATTATGAATTTGGCAATGTACTTCAGGAGATTTCTTTTAAGAAAACCGGTAATCCGGAAAATGGTCTGAAAAAGCCTGTCTTGATGGTGTATCGTCAGGGCAAGCTGTTGGGCGAAGCATATAATTTGGAAGCCTATCATGGCACCCCCTTGTTGCCAACCCTGTTTTTGGTAAACGGCAAGTCATTAAATATCAATGACGGCAACGATAGAAAACTGTTGGCTGCTGCTAAGAGAATCGATTTTTACGATTTCGGGCGTAGCCGGATCGGCCATGCAGTCTTTACCGCTCCTAACGGCATCTGTCAGGATATGAAACACGGCAAAGGCGTTTCCTACAATCTGGTTACCAACTATATTGATTTTCCGGATTATCCTGCGCCTGAAAATATCTTGATTATTACTGCGCAAGGCAAATATGAGCAAGACAGCTTCATGTTGGATTCTACCGAGTCAAGGGTGACCAGTGCCAATAAAGAATTTGCCAGAAAATATGGCGAAGCCCTGAAATCTAAGAATGGCCCTGAGACCAGACAGGTAAACATGGCTAATGCAGCCAGTGCGGAAAAGGGTAGGCTGTTGGCTGATTATGTATGTAGGTGATGAAATCAAAGGCCGTCTGAAATTCAGACGGCCTTTTTTTAATCATGAATGCATCTCTTGTTCAAACGACAGCAGAATCTGTTTCACTTCATCCGCTTCTTTGACGGCGCGGATGCGGTCAAACAATACCTGAGCCTGTTCAAATTCTTTTTTCATCATGCCCAGCCACTGTTTCAAACGGGCAACCGGATATTTGTTGTTGGCTTCTTTGGCAAGGCACAAGTCGAAGAATTGGACTATCCATGAGGAGACTTCGGCAAAGTCGGTGTCTTTCACTGTTTCGCCGTTTTCATATTGTTTGATTTGCCGAGCCAAGTCGGGACGGATAACCGCGCCGCGCCCGAGCATCACGCTGTCGCAGCCGCTGACGGTTTTAATATCGAGATAGTCTTGAAGGCTGAACACATCGCCGTTGGCGGTAACGGGAATATTGACTGCATCGCGGATTTTGCGCACCCATTCCCAATGTGCCGGCGGTTCGTAGCCTTCGACTTTGGTGCGTGCATGGACGGTTAACGCGCATGCGCCGCCGTTTTCAATAGCGGAAGCGCATTCCAATGCCAGACTTTTGTCTTCATAACCGAGCCGCATCTTGGCAGTTAGCGGAATGTGTTGTGGCAGGCGTTGGCGCAGGGTGTGGACGATGTGGTAAATCAAGTCCGGCTCTTTGAGCAAGACCGCACCGCCTTTGTGTTTATTGACCGTCGGCGCGGGGCAGCCGAAGTTGAGGTCGATTTTGTCCGCACCGAAACGCACGGCTTTCAAAGCATTGACGGCCATGTTTTCCGCATCGCTGCCCAAAAGCTGGACAGTACAGGGCGTGCCGGCCGGCGTACGGTTGGCATGGGCGATTTCGGGAACATATTTAAGCCAAGTAGTGCGTGAGTGGACCGTGTGCGTAATGCGGACAAATTCGCTGACGCATTCGTCAAATCCGCCAATACGCGTCAATAGGTCGCGCATCACATCGTCCACCAGCCCCTGCATGGGGGCAAGAATAAGCTGCATGAGTCAGGTCGTCTGAAAAAAGGAGGACATATTGTAGCGGTATATCGGTTAAAATACAGCTTCCTTTTTCAGACGGCCTTTTTTATGATGCACACAATTCCGGCAACCGCCGCCATGTTGGTAAAAAATTCAGAACGTTATCTTTCAGAAGTTTTGAGTGCGTTGAAAGACTTTGACGAAGTCCTGCTGTTGGACAACGGCTCGACCGACCGTACTTTTGAAATTGCCAAGGGCTTTTCGAATGTCAGCTATTACAAGCATGACTTTATCGGATTTGGCCCGATGAAAAATCTGGCGGCCAGACTGGCGCAAAATGATTGGATTTTCAGTATAGACAGCGATGAAGTGGCGGATGAAGCTTTAATTGAATCCATTCGTGCGGCCGTTTTGGAAAATGAGAAGGAACATATTTTTTCGCTTTCCCGTCTGAACCATTACCACGGCAGACTGGTTAAAGGCTGCGGTTGGTATCCGGATATTATTCCGCGCCTTTATCATCGAAGATTTACCCGTTTTTCCGACCGTCAGGTGCATGAGTCTTTAGTGTTGCCTCAGGAAGCCAAAGTCAGACAACTTGATGGCCGTCTGAAACATTATTCTTTTGAAAACGCCGAAGGGCTGATTCAGAAAATGCAGCAGTACAGCTCGCTGTATGCGGAAGAAAACCGCTTCAAGAAAGACAGTTCGCCGTTTAAGGCTTTGCTGCATGGCGGCGTATCGTTTGTGAAAAATTACCTACTCAAACGCGGTTTTGCCTATGGGGCGGACGGGCTGACGATTTCGGTGTCCAACGCGCAAGGTTCGTATTACAAATATGTCAAACTCTACGAGCGCAACCGCACGATAACCGTCTCCCTCATCATCACCACTTACAACCGCCCCGATGCTTTGGAACTGGTGTTGAAATCGGCTTTATCGCAAACCCGTCTGCCGGATGAGATTATTGTTGCGGATGATGGCTC
Source organism: Neisseria subflava (assembly GCF_024205745.1). Classification (NCBI taxonomy): domain Bacteria; kingdom Pseudomonadati; phylum Pseudomonadota; class Betaproteobacteria; order Neisseriales; family Neisseriaceae; genus Neisseria; species Neisseria subflava. Next base: position 21,852 of record NZ_CP073117.1, on the reverse strand, counting down.
AAGGCAAGAAACCGCCGAAGTGGTTGATTTTATCCGCCGCAGAACAAGTATTCCGGTCAAACATTCATGGCAGCCGGATAGAGGCTTTCGTGCCGCCGAATCACGCAACCGTGCATTGGCGCAGGCGAAAAGCGATTATATTGTGTTGATTGACGGCGATATGGTTTTGGATCCGTCTTTTATCTCCGATCATTTGAAGATTGCCCGCAAAGGCCGTCTGATACAGGGCTCCCGCGTGATTTTGACTGAGGATAAAACGCAGGATATTTTAGACGAAGGCGATTTGTCTGCTTTGTCTATGTTCAGCTCGGGAATAGAAAAACGGCTTTCTGCCCTGCGTTGCCGTTGTTTGGCCAAACTGGCAGGCCGAAAAGGCAACCGCAAACACAAAGGCATCAAAACCTGCAATATGGGCTTTTTCCGCAGCGATGCGCTTGCCGTCAATGGGTTTGACAATAGCTTTGTCGGTTGGGGTAGGGAAGACAGCGAATTTGTCGCCCGTTGCTATCATAACGGGATGAAACGCCATAATTTGAAATTTGCCGGTATTGCGTACCACCTCTGGCACAATGAGGCAGAACGCGATTCCTTGCCGCAAAACGATGCCTTGTTGGAGGCAACCTTGTCAGAACGCAAAATCCGCTGTGTTCATGGCGTATCGGATTTTATAAAAGATGAAGAAGTAGCCGGAAAATAGCCTTATCATCTTTTTAAGTTATAGAGGCCGTCTGAAAATCTTCAGACGGCCTTTTTTGTATTTTTAAAAGCTTAGCGATTAAATGAGAATATTATTTATTTGATGTAAATCAGTATGTATAGTTCGGTAAAGTATGGTTAGGACAGAGGGTTTGCTCTATAATTTGACCGTTTGTAATTTTATTTCGGTCAAGGCCGGATTTTGGGAGTTGTGATGTCAACTATGTTTTTTATCCAGTTTGCCATTGTGCTGCTGTGTATCCTGATTGGTGCGCAGGTTGGCGGTATTGGTTTGGGCGTGCTCGGCGGTATCGGCTTGGCCGTATTGTCTTTTGGTTTCCACCTTCAGCCGACCAGCCCGCCGATTGATGTGATGTTGATGATTATGGCGGTAGTGTCTGCCGCGGCGGCCATGCAGGCCAGCGGCGGTTTGGATTATATGATTAAGATTGCCACGCGCGTGCTGCACCGCAATCCGAAATACATCACCTTTATCGCGCCGGCGGTAACTTACACCTTCACTGTGTTGGCGGGTACGGGCCATGTGGCTTACTCGGTCTTGCCAGTGATTGCCGAAGTCAGCCGTCGCAATGGCATCCGTCCTTCTCGTCCGCTGACGATGGCGGTTATCGCTTCCCAATTTGCGATTGTCGCCAGCCCGATTGCCGCCGCCGTTGTTGCCTGCGTCACCATGCTTGAGCCGCAACACATTACAATGGCGGACGTGTTGAAAGTTACCGTTCCGTCCACGATTTTGGGTATCGGTTTGGCTTGCGTGTTCGTAAACAAACTGGGCAAAGAGTTGAAAGACGATCCGCATTATCAGGCTTTGCTGAAAGACCCGAATTATGTGAAAGAATACATCGATGTTGAGGAACAAAAAACCGATGTCACCATTTCGCCAAAAGCCAAATTGTCGGTCGGTATTTTCTTGACTGCGGCATTGCTGGTGGTAGTAATGGGAGCGCTGCCTGAGCTGCGTCCTGCTTTTGAACACGATGGCACGATCAAGCCTATGGGCATGGCGCATACGATTGAAATCGTGATGTTGTCTGCTTCTGCGCTGATTATTTTGGCGTGTAAACCCAATGGCGATGCGATTACCCGAGGTTCGGTATTCCATGCCGGTATGCGTGCCGTGATTGCGGTGTTTGGCGTGGCTTGGTTGGGCGATACCTTGATGAGCGGCCACTTAACAGAAGTCGAATCGACCGTCAGCCATTTGGTTGAGTCTGCACCATGGACCTTTGCCTTTGCCCTGTTTGTCTTGTCGGTATTGGTCAACAGCCAAGGCGCGACAGTAGCGACGCTCTTCCCGATCGCCATCAAACTGGGGATTCCGGCGCCCATCATTATCGGCACATTTGTTGCGGTAAACGGCTATTTCTTTATACCAAACTACGGTCCGATTATTGCCGCTATTGACTTCGATACAACCGGCTCGACCAAAATCGGCAAATTCATCTTCAACCATAGCTTTATGATTCCAGGCCTGTTGAGCATGGCATTTAGTCTGGCTTTCGGTTTGTTGTTGATTCAGCTGTATTATTGATGGACTGAAAAATAAAGGCCGTCTGAAATTAAATTTCAGACGGCCTTTTTGATATTGTTATTTAGCAGGTTAATTGCAGTATTTATTGACGTCGTTTTGGTATTGTTTAATCAGACTGTCGCGATTGGCCAAGCGTGCGCTTTCGGCGACTTGACGGTTGATTTTGGCGATTTTGCAGTTTTCCAGCTTGTTTTGGCGGTTTTGCTCTTCGATTTTTTTATTGCGCTCTTCAATTTGTTTGTTTTGTTCCGCAACCTGTTCGTTGGGCTGCTCGGCAACCGGCTCAGATGCCGCAACAGCAGGCGCAACGGCAGGTTTAACGTTGTGCGTGCGGATGTTGACCACGCCGGAACGCTTCGGTTGCAGACGGTTTGGCGTATCGGAATAGCTGTTGCCCGATGCACCTTTCCAAGTGTAAACCTCGGCCGCGCCGGTCAGGGCGGCGGAAGAGAGAAGGGCTGCTGTCAGACAGGTTTTGAGTACGGAAGATTTCATGGGTTTCCCTTATGTAAATGATGTTCTCATCCGACCTATTTTACTTGAAACTGCAATGCGTTGGCATATTTTTGTACTGCAGATCAAATCATGTAAAAAAATAACGTTAAAACGTGTATTGCCAATGTTAGCATCAAGCCGGTGTGATATAATGCCGTGCATCTTGCACAAACTGAAAGACCGAGCATCATGCGTATTGTAGAAAAAGCCTATACTTTCGACGACGTTTTGTTGGTTCCAGCGCACTCAAACGTGCTGCCTCGAGATGTCAAACTTCAAACCAAACTCACCCGCGATATCACGCTCAACCTCCCTCTACTTTCTGCTGCAATGGATACCGTTACCGAAGCGCGTCTGGCCATCTCAATGGCTCAAGAAGGCGGCATCGGCATTATCCATAAAAACATGACGCCGGAGTTGCAAGCGCGTGCCGTTTCCAAAGTGAAGCGCCATGAGAGCGGCGTGGTGAAAGATCCCGTTACCGTTGCGCCGACCGCATTGATCCGCGAAGTCTTGGAAATGCGCGCACAACGCAAACGCAAAATGTCCGGTCTGCCTGTTGTTGAAAACGGCAAAGTGGTCGGTATCGTGACCAACCGCGACCTGCGTTTTGAAAACCGTGTCGATCTGCCGGTTTCTGCCATCATGACCCCCCGCGACCGTTTGGTTACCGTTCCTGAAGGTACCAGCATCGATGAAGCCCGCGAAATCATGCATGCGCACAAAGTTGAGCGCGTTTTGGTATTGAACGACCAAGATGAACTCAAAGGTCTGATTACAGTTAAAGATATTCTGAAAACAACCGAATTTCCTAATGCCAACAAAGATGCCGAAGGCCGCTTGCGCGTCGGTGCCGCGGTAGGTACTGGCGGCGATACCGAAGAGCGCGTCAAAGCATTGGTAGAAGCAGGTGTGGACGTGATTGTGGTCGATACTGCCCACGGCCATAGCCAAGGCGTTATCGATCGTGTGCGCTGGGTCAAAGAAACTTATCCGCACATCCAAGTCATCGGCGGCAACATCGCGACTGCCAAAGCTGCCTTGGATTTGGTCGCTGCCGGTGCGGATGCCGTTAAAGTCGGTATCGGCCCGGGCTCGATTTGTACGACCCGTATCGTGGCCGGCGTGGGCGTGCCTCAACTGACTGCGATTCACAATGTTTCCGAAGCCCTGAAAGGTACTGGCGTTCCCCTGATTGCCGACGGCGGTATCCGCTTCTCCGGCGATATTGCCAAAGCTCTAGCAGCAGGTGCATACAGCGTCATGCTCGGCGGTATGTTTGCCGGTACGGAAGAAGCACCGGGCGAAATCGAACTCTACCAAGGCCGCTCTTACAAGTCTTACCGCGGCATGGGTTCGTTGGGTGCGATGAGCCAAGGTTCTGCCGACCGCTACTTCCAAGACAAAACCGACAGCACAGACAAATATGTTCCTGAAGGCATCGAAGGCCGCGTTCCTTACAAAGGCCCGATTGTGAACATCATCCACCAATTGACCGGTGGTCTGCGCTCCAGCATGGGTTATTTGGGTTGCGCCAATATTGCTGAAATGCACGAGAAAGCAGAATTTGTGGAAATCACTTCTGCCGGTATGAGCGAATCCCACGTTCACGACGTACAAATCACCAAAGAAGCGCCTAACTACCATCGTTAAACCACTATAAAAAGGTCGTCTGAAAATATTTCAGACGGCCTTTCTGTTTTTATAAGGTTTTAAAAATGAAGAGAATATTGCTTGCTGCCGTTATGCTTGGTATTTCTGGCTTGGCATTTTCAGAGTCCATTAGAGAATTGGAAAGAGAGCCGCTTAATGTGCTGCAAACTCTAAGAGTACCTGTTGAGGCTCAAAAAGGGTTTGTTTGGGTTGTTGTTCCTGTTGATGAACAAGGTAGGGTCGGTAAAGCAGTATGGAGCAAGGAGGGTGAAGTTTCTTCTGAGTTTATGAAATTGGCAAAACAGAAAATTGCTTCATTTAAACGATTCAAACCTAAATGGGCTTATGCTCATACTCTGGCAGGATATCAAGAGAAATTGCTAAAAGTACAGAAACAAAAATGTGCAGCAATTGATCCTGATGGGTTTAAACGATGGAACGATAATCCGTATATTAAATCGGATTTAATAGGTAAGCCTTTATTGGATTGTTTGCATAAAGTATCCGACGAGCAGGCCAATATCAAAGTCAACATTCCCAGCGTTGCCCAATTTTTTATTATTTCTGAGATACAGGCAATGGTGAATATTGCTCAGATTTATCCTCCAAGATATCCCGCTCTATCAGCAGAAAATGGAGAAGAAGGCTCTGTCGTTATGGAATTACGTATAGCAGGAGGAAAGGTTGATACAGCAAAAATTGTTAAAAGCAGCGGTTATTCCCGATTAGATAAGGCTGCACGTAAGACTGTTTGGAGATTAACTTTTTCCAAAAAAGCTCGGGAAGATATTGAATATTATCACCTGCTACATTTTAATCTAGGCGATTAAACCGAGTTTCAGACGGCCTTTTAAAAATCGTATTACAATAAGCCAAAATTAAAAACACATTCCATTATGTCCAAAAAAATCCTGATTATTACCCCAAGCTGGATTGGCGACTGCGTCATGACCCAACCGCTTTATCGCCGTTTGCATGAGCTGTATCCCGGCTGCACCATTGATGCTTTTGCACCCAAATGGTCGATGGCTGTCTTTGAGCGCATGCCTGAAATCAACCGTGTGATGGAAAACCCGTTTGGACATGGTGCGTTGGAATTGAAAAAACGCTGGCGTATCGGGCGTGAATTGGGAAAAGAAGGCTATGATCAAGTGATTGTTTTGCCCGGTTCGCTCAAATCCGCCATCATTGCCTTGGCTACGGGTATTAAGCAGCGTACAGGCTACGTCGGCGAATCGCGCTATTTTTTGCTGAACGATATCCGTAAGTTGGATAAGGCCACATTGCCTCTGATGGTTGACCGCTATACTGCGCTGGCGCACCCGACCCAAGCGGATTTTAACGGGCATTCCGATAATCCCTGTTTCACGATTGATCCTGAAAGCCGTCAAGCTGCTTTGGCAAAACATGGTTTGGCGACGGATAAACCGATTTTGGCATTTTGTCCCGGCGCGGAATATGGCCCGGCCAAGCGTTGGCCTGCGCGTCATTTTGCGGAACTTGGTCGCCGATATTTGGCTGAAGGTTGGCAGGTTTGGCTGTTTGGTTCGCAAAAAGATTTCGATATTGCAGATGAAATCAACCGGCTTTCAGACGGCCTGTGTACCAATCTTTGCGGTAAAACCAATCTTCCGGAGGCGATTGATCTGTTGTCTTGCGCCGATACGGTCGTGTGCAACGACAGTGGTCTGATGCATCTTGCGGCCGCGCTTGATCGGAAATTGGTTGCGGTTTACGGCTCATCCAGCCCTGACCATACGCCGCCTCTAAGCCAAAAGGCAAAAATCGTCAGTTTGAATTTGGATTGCTCGCCATGTTTTAAACGCGAATGTCCGTTGGGGCATACGGATTGTTTGAACAAGCTGACGCCGAATATTGTGCAAAAAGCGGCGGAAGAACTGGCTCGTTCGGCGTAATCCAATAAAGATTAGATGGAAAGCAGCAAAGGGTAGATTTGAATCTGCCCTTTTGATTTTTCGTTTCTTTTATTTTTTAACAAAAGGCCGTCTGAAAATCATATTTCAGACGGCCTTTGGTTTGAAATCAATACATCTGATTATTTTTGATGCAGATTGTAAACGTATTCGACTTCTTCGCGGCTGCCCATGAATACGGCAACACGTTGGTGCAGGCCGGTAGGTTGGATGTCGAGCATGGCTTCGATGGCATTATTTGATGCGCCGCCGGCTTGTTTCATAATCAGGCTCATCGGGTTGGCTTCGTACATCAGGCGCAGTTTGCCCGGTTTGGATGGGTCGCGTTTGTCTTGCGGATACATGAATACGCCGCCGCGCATCAGGATGCGGTGGATTTCGGCAACCATGCTGGCTACCCAGCGCATATTGTAGTTTTTGCCGCGTACGCCGGTTTCACCTGCCAGCAGTTCGTCAATGTATTGTTGAACAGGGGCGAACCAATGTCTTTGGTTGGACATATTGATGGCGAATTCTTTAGTGGACTCGGGAACGCGCGGATTTTCTTTGGTCAGCAGGAATTGGTTGGCATCGTCCAGAGTGAAGACAAATACGCCGTGACCGACAGTCAGCACCAGTTGGGTTTGCGGACCGTATAAAACATAACCTGCAGCCACTTGGTCGCGGCCTTTCTGCAGGAAGGATTCGGTAGTCAATGCGCCTTCTGGTTTCGCCAAGACGGAGAAGATGGTGCCGACGGAGATGTTGACGTCGATATTGGAAGAGCCGTCCAGCGGATCAAACAATACTAAATAGCCGCCGTTTTCGTGTGTGGCGACATAGGTGTCTTCTTCTTCGCTGGCAAGGCCTGCGATGTTGGCATTGGCTTTTAAAACATCAATCATGATGTTGTTGGCGATGACATCGAGTTTCTTTTGGTCTTCGCCTTGGATGTTGCCGGTACCGGCCATGCCTAAAACGCCGGAAAGCGCGCCGAGGCGGACTTTGGCGTTGATGTCCAAACAGGCTGCGGCCACGGATTCCAATACGCTTGCTAGCTCTTGCGGCAGTTTGTGTTCGGGCAGGTGTTGGGTTAAGAATTGGTTCAGTGTCTTCATGGTTTCACTCTTTTCCTAAGTTTGAATCGAATATTTTTCAATTTCAGGCCGTCTGAAAACGGCGTGTTCATTTGGTTTTGCTGTCGGCCATGCCTAAAACTTCTTTAGTGCAGGCGATACTGGTGTCTTTGATGCGTTTTTTCAGCTCGTCGCTCATGGAGTCGCTGCCGCCCAAAAGCGAGGTTGCTTCTTCAGGATTGATTTGGTCGACTGTTTTTTCACCGATACAGCGGCAGATTTTTTCAGTGGTCGCGGAATCAAACGGGCTTTTTCCTGCGGCTTTTTCTACGCAGGCTTCGGTTGCCGAGCGGACAAATTCGGTGCGGAAACTTTGGGTAAATTCTTCTTTAAATTCGTTTTTTACTGATTCGGTACACGCGCAAAGCAGGAGCGTGCAGGCTAGGGGTGTGCGTATATTCATGAGTGGACGGCCGTTAATTGTTATGTTGTGAATTGTAGTGGAAAAAGGCTTAAGTATAAAGGGTTAAGGTCGTCTGAACAGGTCTGGCGGAAAAATCGAAGCGCTTGGGTATAGGTTCAGACGGCAGCGTTTATTTCGTTTTGCTTTCCAATGCATAATGCGCGCCGGCATCTTGCGCCAAAATTTTGGAAAGTTCGGGCAGATTGTTTTGCAACTGTTCGGCAAGCATATAGGGCGGATTGATGACGAACATGCCGCTGCCGTGCATACCGAAGCCGTCGCTGCGCGGCGTATGGACATGGAGCTCGGCGTGCAGATAATTGTCGGGAGCGATTTTTTTGAGTTCGTCCGGCAGTTTGCGGCTTTCTTCGCGGCTCAGGCAGGGATACCAAACCATGTAGCAGCCGGTTTCAAAGCGTTTCAAAGCATCTTTCAAAACTTGGACGACACGGCGGTAGTCTTGTTTTTCTTCGTAGGGCGGATCAATCAAGACGGCGGCGCGGCGGGGCGGAGGAGGCAAGAGTGAAATCAGGCCTTGATAACCGTCCGCTTGGCTGACCTGCACTTTACGCGCAGGACGGACTTCGCGCATATTGTTTTGTAAATGGACAAAATCGGCAGGGTGCAGCTCAAAGAGGCGCATTTTGTCGCTGTCGCGCGTGAGTGCCTGTGCCAGCCAAGGTGAGCCGCAGTAAAGGTTGTCTTGCGGCAGTATTTGTTTCAGACGGCCTACAAATTCGGCCAATTCGGCAGGCAGCTTGTCAGCTTGTTCCAAGAGCGCAATGCCTTGTTTGTATTCGCCGACTTTTTGCGCTTCATCGCCGCTCAAATCATACAAACCGGCACCACTGTGCGTATCGATATACCAATAGGGCTTGTCTTTGCGGTTGAAATATTCGAGGACGAGGAAGAGGGTAAAGTGCTTGAGCATATCGGCATGGTTGCCGGCATGGAAGGCGTGGCGGTAGCTGAGCATGATCGGGCTGCGGAAATAAAAATCCGATTATACCCCAAACCATCGCCATCACTGCTTTCAGACGGCCTTTGTGCTTGGAAAATGCTACAATATCCGCCTTATCGTACCATCGGAAAGAAGACATCATGTTTACAGGCATCGTACAAGGCATGGGCAAAATTACAGACATCGCCCAACCTTCGCCCGACTTTCGTACCCATACTGTCGAGCTGCCCCCCGAAATCGCCGACAATCTGCAAACCGGCGCCTCTGTCGCCAATAACGGCTGCTGCCTAACCATTACTCGAATCGACGGCAACAAAGTCAGCTTTGATTTGATGGACGAAACCTTACGCAAAACCAATCTTGGCAGCTTGAAAGTCGGCAACAGTGTCAATTTGGAACGCGCGGCGCGGTTTGGCGACGAAATCGGCGGCCATGTGATGAGCGGCCATGTGATGGCGATTACCCGAATTTCCCGTATCGAGTCCAGCGAGTTCAACCGTACCGTTTGGTTTGAGCTGCCGGAAAACCTCAAGCCTTATATCCTGACCAAAGGCTTTGTCGGTTTGGACGGTTGCAGCCTAACCATAGGCGAAGTCAGCGACAGCGAATTTTGCGTACACCTGATTCCGGAGACTTTGGAGCGTACCCTGTTTGGCAGCCGCAAAGAAGGCGACCTCATCAATATCGAAATCGATCCGCAAACCCAAGCCGTTGTCGATACCGTGATGCGTGTATTGGCACAAAAGGCCGTCTGAAAAAAGAAAGCCGAAATGAAATTATCCAATTTTTTGAAAAAAGCCAATTCCGTTTTAAACCGTCTGGATTTAATCCTGCCTGATGAAGCCGGTAAAACCGACTGGCGCGCTTTGGCCTACCGTTGGCACAGCGTGGGCAAAAAAGGTATTTTGGAAAGCCTGCCGCGTCCGCATACGTTTCCTTTGAGCAGATTGGCGGCTGTCGGTTCGCAAACCGATAGGCTGAAACGCAATACCGAGCAATTTTTGGCAGGCCGTCCGGCAAATAATGTCTTGATGACCGGTGCGCGCGGTACGGGCAAATCTTCTTTGGTTAAAGCGTTGTTGCACGAATACGCCGAGCGCGGCCTGCGACTGATTGAGGTGGACAAAAGCGATTTAATCAGCTTGCCGGCTTTGTTGACGCTGTTGTCTGAACGCCCCGAGAAATTTATCGTTTTTTGCGATGATTTGTCGTTTGAAACCGGCGATGAAACCTATAAAGCCTTGAAAACTGCTTTAGACGGCGGACTGTCGCAACGTTGCACCAATGTTTTGGTTTATGCCACTTCCAACCGCCGTCATCTGATTCCCGAATACATGGATGAAAACGGCGGTACTACAGGCACTCGCGGCGAAATCCATCAGAAAGAGGCCGTTGAGGAGAAAATCTCCCTTTCCGACCGCTTCGGCTTATGGCTGAGTTTTTATCCTTTCGATCAAAACGATTATTTGACCGCAGTATCCAACTGGTTGGACGATTTCAATGTGCCTTTTGACGATATGGCGCGCCAAGCCGCGTTGCAATGGGCGCAAATGCGCGGCAGCCGTTCAGGCCGCTCGGCATGGCAGTTTGCCTGCGACTGGGCAGGACGGTTGCCGGAAGAAAGAGTGCTGGATTAAGGCTGAAAGAGCAAAGGCCGTCTGAATATGGTTTCAGACGGCCTTTTTGTATTTTTATTGATCCATCAGCGCAAGCATGAAGACAACCATTGCTGGCGTTGGCGCGGATTGAGCAGATGGTAGAAGCGGTATTGGATTTCCATTTCATCCACCGCATAGTCCATGCTGGAGAGGTAGCGGTTTTCAACATAATCGCGGGCGGCGTTTGAGTCGAATGAGTCGCCGGAGAGGATTTTGATGATAGTTTGACGGCGGTTGCGGTCGGAGCGTACGGTTTTGCGGTAGGCTTTATCGTTGATTTGTTTGAAGTCGGTACGCAGGCGGCGCAGGGCGGCGTGTTGGTCGGCGGATAAATTGAGCTGTCGAATGTCACAATTCGGGTGGAAATCGTCCAAAGTGGCCAGAAACGGACCGGCATGTGCAGGCAGACTGGAACAGAGTAGGGCGAGTGCTAAGAAAATAAAAGTCGGATAGCGGGAAAGTGCAACAGACACGGTGTTTTCCTAATGTTTCATCAGGTTTGGAAATATAACCGATAAGCGTGTGAAAGGCAGTATCAATGCAGTTAACTTTTGTTAATGATGTTAGATTTTTTTGCACGTGTATGTAATCTAATAATTTATTTTCAAAGCCTTACTATGTGATTATAAGTTTCATTAATGTATATGAAATGTAAATTCATAAAAATGACGGCAGAGATGTTGTCGGCAGCATACAACATAGGGTTAAAAATGCGATAATGATAAAGGAACACACTTTAGGAGAATAAACATGACCGACTACCGTATTGCCCCCAGTATTTTGTCTGCCGATTTTGCCCGTTTGGGCGAAGAGGTTGCCGAAGTTATCCGCGCCGGTGCGGATTTGATTCATTTTGACGTGATGGACAATCATTATGTGCCGAATCTGACTTTCGGCCCTATGGTTTGCGCGGCTTTGAAACCGTATGCAACCGTGCCGGTCGATGTACATTTGATGGTTGAGCCGGTGGACGATTTGATTCATGCGTTTGCCAAAGCTGGTGCCAATATCATTACTTTCCATCCCGAAGCCAGCCGCCATGTCGATCGCAGCTTGGGTTTGATTAAAGAATACGGCTGTCAGGCAGGTTTGGTATTGAATCCTGCTACGCCGGTCAATATTCTGGAAAACGTTTTGGACAAACTGGATATGGTGTTGCTGATGTCGGTCAACCCGGGCTTTGGCGGACAAAGCTTTATCCCGAATACGCTGGTGAAAATCCGCAAAGTGCGCGAGATGTTGGACGAGTATGAACGGCAAAGCGGCCGCCATATCGCATTGGAAGTCGATGGCGGCGTGAAGACAGACAATATTGCTGAAATTGCGGCGGCAGGTGCGGATACGTTTGTGGCCGGTTCGGCGATTTTTGGCAAACCGGATTACAAAGCCGTTATCGATGAAATGCGTCAACAGTTGGCGCAAGTTGGATAATTAAGCCGGGATATTCTTGGTTTTAAAACTTTAAATAATCAATGTTTAATATTAAAGGCCGTCTGAAATGATTTTCAGACGGCCTTTTGTTTAGCCTAAACCCTTACAGCGGCCATTTCAATGCTGGATTGCTTTCAATGACTGCTTTGAATTGGTTTTGAATACGCTCAATCGCTTCTTGCGTATCCGCTTCAAAACGCAATACCAAAATCGGCGTGGTATTGGACGCACGCATCAGTCCGAAGCCGTCAGGGAATTCAACGCGCAAGCCGTCGATGGTGATGATTTCGGTCGCACCTTCAAACTTGGCATTGGCAGCCAGCTCTTCAATCACTTTGTGGCCGTTGCTGCCTTCCGGCAGGTCGATGTTGAGTTCCGGAGTGGAAATGCTTTGCGGCAGCTTGTTCAACACTTCGGACGGATTGTCGAAGGCAGACAGGATTTCCAAGAGGCGTGCGCCGGCATACATACCGTCGTCGAAGCCGTACCAGCGTTCTTTAAAGAAAACGTGACCGCTCATTTCGCCGGCAACCAGTGCGCCGGTTTTTTTCATGGTGGATTTGATGAAGCTGTGGCCGGTTTTTTCCATTACAGGTTCACCGCCGTGTTCTTTAATCCAAGGCGCGAGCAGACGGGTGGATTTGACGTCGAAAATCACTTTGGCTTTAGGATTGCGGCTCAACACGTCTTGCGCGAAAAGCATCAGTTGGCGGTCTGGATAGATGATGTTGCCGCCTTTGGTGACCACGCCCAAGCGGTCGGCATCGCCGTCAAATGCCAAGCCGATTTCGGCATCGCTGTTTTTAAGCTCGACGATGAGGTCTTGCAGGTTTTTCGGTTTGGAAGGATCAGGGTGGTGATTAGGGAAATTGCCGTCCACTTCGCAGAAAAGTTCGGTCACTTCATTGCCCAAACCTTTGTAGAGTTTGCCTGCGAATGCACCGCCGACACCGTTGCCCGCGTCAATCACGATTTTCATCGGACGTTTGAGCTTGATGTGGCCGACGATGTTGTTGTGGTATTCGTCGGAGATGTCTTTTTCGGTTACGCTGCCTTGTTTGTCGGCGGCAACAAAACCGTCTTTCTCAATAATAGCTAAAAGTTCTTGAATGGCTTCGCCTGCGAGCGTGTCGCCGCCGAGCATCATTTTGAAACCGTTGTAATCGGGCGGATTGTGGCTGCCGGTAATCATCACGCCGCTGCCGCCACATTCGTTGATGGCTGCGAAGTAGAGCATAGGAGTGGCAACCATGCCGACGTTGAGGACGTCGATGCCGCTGTCTGTAAAACCGCGTTGAATTTGTGCCATCAGGCCGGGACCGCTCAAACGGCCGTCGCGGCCGAGTGCGATACGGGTAATGCCTTTTTCGGAGGCTTTGGTGGCAATGGCTTTGCCGATTAAGTAGGCAGCTTCGTCAGTCAAGGTTTTACCGACGATGCCCCGGATGTCGTAGGCTTTGAAAATGTCGCGGGCGATATTTGCCATGTGGATTTCCTTTGAATTTAAGGGAAAATAATAGGCGTTATTTTAACACGGCTAAAAGGCCGTCTGAAAAATTCAGACGGCCTTTTGTCGTTATATCAAAGAACAGTGTTGCTTGGACGAATCAATTGTTGAAAGTGTTGCACTGGTTGATGTCGCCGCTTTCCAAACCTCGCTTGAGCCAAGTCATGCGTTCTTCGGACGAGCCATGGGTAAAGCTGTCGGGAACGACATAGCCCTGAGCCTGTTTCTGCAAGCGGTCGTCGCCGACGGATTCGGCGGCCAGCATGGCTTTTTGAATGTCTTCGGCTTTGAAGATATTGTTGTTGACGGCGTAGTGTCCCCAAATACCGGCGAAACAGTCGGCCTGCAATTCGAGTTTGACGGAAAGGGCATTGGCCTCTTTTTTGCCGACTTGTTGTTGCATTTTGTGGACTTTAGGCAGAATGCCGAGCAGGTTTTGAACGTGATGGCCGACTTCATGGGCAATAACGTAGGCAAACGCGGCATCGCTGGCGGATTCGAGCTTGGTGCGCATGTCTTCGTAGAAACTCAAATCCAAATAAACTTTTTGGTCGCCCGGGCAGTAAAACGGGCCCATGGCAGATTGGCCTGTACCGCAGGCGGTGGACGTACTGCCTTTATACAACACCATGGTTGTCGGTGTGTAGTGTTGGCCGTGTTGCTGGAAATATTTACTCCATGCTTTTTCGGTATCGGCAAGGATAACGCGGGACAGTTCGTTTAATTCGGCTTCTTGTTGGCTGTCGAGTCGGGAAGCTTGCTGGGTAGGAATGCCCATCGAAGATGAGCCGCCAACCAAACCGCTCAAATCCACGCCGTAATATGCGCCGACCAAAACCACGATAATGCCGAGTATGCCCGGCGTTTTGCCGCCACCGCCGCCACGGCTTCCACGGCGATCTTCTACGTTTTGGCTTTGTTCACGACCTTTCCAATCCATAATGCGTATCCTGTGTAGTTTTCATGCGGCGGATTATACTATGGAATGCCAAATGTGTTTGATCGAATTGCGAATATTGCTTTAGGCCGTCTGAAAATGCGGTATCGGGAAAGTGAAAACGGCAGTATCTTTCAGACGGCCTTGGTGTTTGTTAGAATGAACAAACCTACTATTGGGAGATATAAGATGAAAGTCAGCAGTAAAGCTATTGTCAACGGTGAATTTGAAGACAAATACGGCAAGCGCGGCAGCCAGTTCAGCCCGAGCGGTATGCCTTCTTATTCGATTCCTTTTGAAATCGAAGATGCGCCAGAAGGAACAAAATCGTTTGCCGTGGTGTTGGAAGACAAAGATGCCATTTCAGCATCCGGCTTCGTATGGACGCATTGGTTGATTTCGGATTTGAAACGCACTTCCGTGGCAGAAAATGAAAGTATTTCTGCAACAGATTTCACACAGGGCGCGAACACTTGGGCGAGCGCGTTGGGTAAATTTGAAATTGAAGAGGCTTCTTTTTACGGCGGTATGGCACCACCGAACAACCGTCATCGTTATGAACTGATTGTGTACGCGCTGGACACCGTTTTGGATTTGCCGCGCGGTTTCCGCTTTAATGAGCTGCATTTTGCCATGCAGGGTCATGTGTTGGATTCGGCATGCGTGTCGGTACTTATGATGTGTGACGGTATGCGTCATAATTGAAAAACAGCCTGTCCGGTTTTAATTCGGACAGGCTTTTTTTATGGGAAATCAAATCAATTAAACCACTTCGGCTTTAGTGATGATGACAGGTTCGCTCGGTACGTCGTCGTGGTAGCCGTGACGTTTGGTAGAAACGCCTTCGATGGCATCGACAACGTCAAAACCGTCAACGACTTTACCGAATACGGCATAGCCCCAGTCTTGGACTACGGTTTTGCCGTATAGCTCTTTAGAACGGAAGTTCAGGAAAGCGTTGTCGGCAGTGTTGATGAAGAATTGCGCGCTGGCAGAGTGAGGATCGGAAGTACGCGCATGGCGATGGTGTATTTTTCGTTAGGCAAACCGTTGGACGCTTCGTTTTGAATCGGATCGCGGGTTTCTTTTTCGTTCATGTTTTCATCCATGCCGCCGCCTTGGATCATGAAGCCTTTGATGACGCGGTGGAAGATTACGCCGTCGTAGAAGCCGTCTTTAACGTATTGCTCGAAGTTTTTAGCAGTAACGGGGGCTTTGTCGAAATCGAGTTCGATTTTGATGTCGCCTTTGTTGGTGTGCAGGATAATCATGGGTTTCCTTTCGTTAGAATCCGGTTTTGAATCATTCGTTAAATTGTGTCTGAACGAGAAACTTCAAGGCCGTCTGAAAAATATTCTTTCAGACGGCCTTGTTGTTTGGGTCGATGGTTTACATCAGTACAACATAAGCCCACAGAGCAACCAATACCACGCAGAGGATGTTCAGCAATAAGCCGACATTCATCATTTCGCGTTGTTTGATTAAGCCTGTACCGAACACAATCGCGTTAGGCGGTGTGGCAACCGGCAACATGAAGGCACAAGATGCGCCGACACCGATCACGAATACCAAGACTTGTTCAGGCAGGCCCATTTGCGCGGCGATGCTGGCGAAAATAGGCACAAGCAGGGCGGCGGAAGCCGTGTTACTGGTGAACTCGGTCAGGAAGATGATGAAGGTGGCAACCACGAAAATCACCAGCAATGCAGGAGAATGGGAGAACGTGGAAGCAACTTGTTGACCCAGTGCTTCAGATGCGCCGGAAGATTGCAGCAACGCGCTCAAGCTGATACCGCCACCGAAGAGCATCAATACACCCCAGTCGGTATTGCGGGCAACTTCTTTCCATTGCGCCACGCCGAATACGACGACGGCAACGGCGGCAATCAGGGCGATAACGGTATCAGGGTTGGAAATGCCGAATGCGGCTTTGATTTTGGAGCTGAATACCCAAGCGATGGCAGCTGCCAAGAAAATCAACAGCGCGATAACGCGGTGCAAAGTCCAAGGGATAGATTCGGCTTTAACTTCCACGCGCTCGTTCAAATTAGGCTTGAGGATGACGTACATGGAGAACAGCATCAGCGGCAGAATCAACAGCATCATCGGCAAGCCAAGCTTCATCCAGCCGACGAAGTCCAAGTTCAGCGCTTTGGCGGCAATCATGTTCGGAGGAGAACCGACCACGGTACCCAAGCCGCCGATACTGGCGCAGTAGGCGATACCGAGCAGGACGAAAACGTAGGTTTTGCGTTCTTTTTCTTGATCGAGGTGGCTCATCATACCCATTGCCAAAGGCAGCATCATCGCAGCAGTCGCAGTGTTACTGATCCACATAGACAGGAAGGCGGTAACGGCAAACAGCATCAATACGGCGACTTTCATATTGCCGCGGGACAGGCGCAACAGGCTGACGGCGATTTTACGGTCGAGACGCTGCATGTGCAGGGCGGTTGCAAGCGCGAAGCCACCGAAGAAGATGTAAATCGTCGGGTCGGAGAAACCTGCCATCGCTTTTTTGATGTCCATATCTGGGAAGCCGAGTACAACGGCAAGGATAGGGATCATCAGCGCGGTAACGGTAATGTGTACGGCTTCGGTAAACCAAAGTGCCGCAACGAAAAGCAACAGCGCGATACCTTTGTTGGCATCGGGGCTGTAGGGAAGGATGTAATAAATGCCGAAGCAGACAACAGCAGAGATAATGGTCGTCAGCAATCCTTTAAAGTCGGTAATCGGCTTCTGCGCACTGAGAAGCTCGACGTTCTCAGGATGCTGAGTCTTATCCTTGGCGTTTAAGTCCATGATGTATTCCTCTGAAACATGATCGGTTTTTCTTTTCAGCCGTACGTTCAGACGGCCTAATAGGTAACAGTATATTTGTAATTTAATGTAGTGTAAACAAATTGTAAATTATTTTTTAAAAATGAAATGAAAACCGGATAAGCAGCAAGAAAGCTGCTTATCCGGCAGAATAAAGACCCATCGTAGGTTAATAAGAATCAGGACAAATCGGTAAAACTGCCAAAATTACGGCAGAATCAGTCATACTATACTGATTTATATGGATTTAAACGTTTGCGCCAGATTGTCTTGTTCCTTAAACAACAAACCGCAAACGGCCAAACCAGCCGCCGCCAGTAAGGCTCCGGCAATGCCGATATTGGAAAGGCCGAACCAGACGGTTACATAATGCCCCAAAAGCGCACCGCCGCCGATGCCGACATTGTACAAACCTGAATAAATCGAGTTGGCCACATCTGTTGCATCCGAGGCGAATGCCAAGACTTTCGACACCATGCCCAAGCTGACGATGACGATGGCCACGCCCCAAATAAACACCAGCGCGTACACCGCATAAGGGAAAGAGGCAAACGGCAGAAGCAGCAGGGCGGAGAGCAGGATGACCGCCACCGCGCCAAGCATAAACAGGCGTTGCGATTTGGCAAACCATTTGCCAAACAGATAAGAAGCAGCGAAGCCTGCCAAACCATACAGGCTCAAAACGATGGTAACTTGTTCAGCCTTAAATCGCCAACTTGCAACACAAAAGGCTCGATATAGCTGTATGCCGTGAAATGTGCCGTAATAATCAACACCGTCATTGCATAAAGCAGCATCAGGTTGCGGCGTTTGAACAAACTCGGCAGGCTGCTTAAAGAACCGGTATTTTGGCTGGGTAAAGCAGGCAGGTTTTTAGCCAACACCAGCATTACGCCGGCAGCGCAGACGCCGATCAGCAGGAAGCTGAGCTGCCAGCCGAAGTATTGCCCGACCACGCGCCCCAGCGGAATGCCTAAAACCATCGCCAAAACCGTACCCGTACTGAGTAAGCCCAAAGCCTGATTGGTTTTGCCGGTGGGCGCAAGCCGTACCGCCAAAGAAGCCGTAATCGACCAAAATACCGCGTGTGTCAGTGCAATCCCGATACGGCTGACCAAGAGGATGTTGAAGTTCCAAGAAAAGAACGACAGCGCGTGAAACAGCGCAAACAGTGCAAACAGCATCAGTAATAATTTGCGCCGTTCGATGTTTTCGTCATCAGCATCAGCGGCAGCGATAGGAGCGCAACAATCCACGCATACACCGTAATCATCATGCCCACTTCCGTTGCCGGTTGTCAAAGCTCTGACCAATGTCGCTCAAAAGCGCAATCGGAATGTATTCGGTGGTATTGAAAATAAACGCCCCCACCGCCAGCGCGCATACGCTAACCCATTGTTTGAATGTTGAAGTCATTATTATGTCCGTTTGATGAAGCAAAGGGCGTTATTGTACGCCTATCTGCATTTTTCAGACGGCCTTTAATGAAGAATTTGCAAGCTGTTTGTGTAAGGAGTAAAGTATTTGGCAACCATATTTGTTTGAATGAAAGGAAATACAAATGCAAACTGTTACCCTCAACATCGACGGCATGACCTGCGGCGGCTGCGTGAAAAGCGTAACCCGTCTTTTGGAAGGCGTAGAAGGCGTGGAAAAAGCAGAAGTCAGCTTGGAAACAAAAATGCAGTGATTACTTTCGATGAAAGCAAGACAGATACGATGCGCTGATTGATGCCGTAGAAGACGGCGGCTACGATGTGGCTTGTAACCGATAAGCGTATTTTTGAATAAAGGCCGTCTGAAACGCTTCAGACGGCCTTTGTCTCTTGATAACTTACTTTTTGCCATTATGTTGTTTTCGTTTGATAATACATAAATACAAAAACACGCACCAAACAATCAATAGGAGGCTTTGCCATGCAACAAAAAGTCCGTTTCCAAATCGAAGGCATGACTTGTCAGGCCTGCGCTTCGCGTATTGAAAAGTGTTGAACAAAAAGATTTTGTCGAATCGGCGGGGTGAACTTTTCAGCGAGGAGGCGCAGGTTACGTTTGACGAAGCAAAACTTCCGCTGCCGACATCGCCAAATCATTGAGAAAACCGGTTACGGCGCAAAGGAAAAAACGGAAGATACATTGCCTCAACCTGAAGCAGAACACCATATCGGCTGGAGGCTGTGGCTTTTGCTGGCCATTAATATTCCGTTTTTAATCGGCATGGCAGGCATGATGATCGGGCGGCACGATTGGATGATTCCGCCTGTATGGCAGTTTGTGCTGGCAAGCGTGGTGCAGCTTTGGGCTGGCCATCCCGTTTTACCAAAAGCGCGTGGGAGTATTAAAGGCGGGCTGGCGAATATGGACGTGCTCGTTACCATCGGCACGGTGTCGATTTACCTGTATTCCGTCTATATGCTGTTTTTCAGCCCGCACGCGGCGCACGGCATGGCACACGTGTATTTTGAAGCGGGCGTAATGGTGATTGGTTTTGTATCGCTGGGTAAATTTTTGGAACACCGTACCAAAAAATCCAGCCTGAACAGCTTGGGCTTGCTGCTCAAACTCACGCCGACCCAAGTCAACGTGCAACGCGATGGCGAATGGAAACAGCTGCCCATCGACCAAGTGCAAATCGGCGATCAGATCCGCGCCAACCACGGCGAACGCATTGCTGCCGACGGCATTATTGAAAGCGGCAGCGGCTGGGCGGACGAGAGCCACCTCACCGGCGAATCCAACCCTGAAGAGAAAAAGGCAGGCGGCAAAGTATTGGCAGGTGCGCTGATGACCGAGGGCAGCGTGGTGTATCGCGCCACTCAGCTCGGCAGCCAAACCTGCTCGGCGACATGATGAATGCGCTCTCTGAAGCACAAGGCAGTAAAGCACCGATTGCGCGCGTGGCGGATAAGGCGGCGGCGGTATTCGTGCCTGCCGTCGTGGGCATCGCGCTTCTGACTTTTATCGCCACTTGGCTGGTAAAAGGCGATTGGACGATTGCGCTGATGCACGCCGTTGCCGTTTTGGTAATTGCCTGCCCGTGCGCACTCGGTCTGGCGACGCCCGCCGCGATTATGGTCGGCATGGGCAAAGCGGTGAAACACGGCATTTGGTTCAAAGACGCGGCGGCGATGGAAGAAGCCGCCCACGTCGATGCCGTCGTGTTGGACAAAACCGGCACGCTGACCGAAGGTAGGCCGCAGGTTGCCGCCGTTTACTGCGTTCCCGACAGTGGCTTTGACGAAGGCGCTTTGTACCGCATCGCCGCCGCCGTCGAACAAAACGCCGCTCATCCGCTTGCCCGAGCCATCGTCTCCGCCGCTCAAGAGCGCGGCTTGGAAATCCCTGCCGCACAAAACGCAAACCGTTGTCGGCGCAGGCATTACCGCCGAAGTAGAAGGCGTGGGCTTGGTGAAAGCAGGCAAAGCCGAATTTGCCGAACTGACCCTGCCGAAGTTTTCAGACGGCGTTTGGGGCATTGCAAGCATTGTTGCAGTCTCTGTTGATAACAAACCTATCGGCGCATTCGCACTTGCCGACGCGTTGAAAGTCGATACCGCCGAAGCCATAGGCCGTCTGAAAAAAACACAATATCGATGTCTATATTATGAGCGGCGACAACCAAGGTACGGTCGAATACGTCGCCAAGCAACTGGGTATTGCACACGCCTTCGGCAATATGAGTCCGCGCGACAAAGCCGCCGAAGTGCAGAAACTCAAAGCCGCCGGCAAAACCGTGGCGATGGTCGGCGACGGCATCAACGACGCGCCCGCGCTCGCCGCGCCAACGTCAGCTTCGCCATGAAAGGCGGCGCGGACGTTGCCGAACACACCGCATCCGCTACGCTGATGCAACATTCGGTCAATCAACTCGCCGATGCCTGCTGGTGTCGCAAGCCACTTTGAAAAACATCAAGCAAAACCTGTTTTTCGCCTTCTTCTACAATATCTTGGGCATTCCGCTCGCCGCACTTGGCTTTTTAAATCCCGTCATCGCAGGCGCGGCAATGGCGGCAAGCTCGGTTTCCGTGTTGAGCAATGCCTTGCGCCTGAAACGGGTGAATATTGAGTGATAATATAAAGGCCGTCTGAAACATTGTTTTTTCAGACGGCTGTCATCAAGTATTTTTGAAGGAATAATCAGATGAAAACACTTCGTTTATTGTTTGGCTTGGCATTGATTACTACTGCGTTTAGCGTGCAGGCTGAGGATTACAGCGAGAAGCAGCATGATAAGCTGATACGGGAATGCAATCGGAACGACCTGGAAAGTTGCGTCACTGCGGCCATTTGGACGCGTGATTATCTTGAAGCGCCTGCTGCTTATCCGTTTCTGAAAAAAGCTTGTGATGGCGGCAATATGCGCGGCTGCAATGTTTTGGTAATCTATATCTTAATCCGTCCAGCGGTTTAGGCATTGATTATGCCGCAGCGGTCAAGCTCTACGAACGGGCCTGTAAAGGCGGTTATGAAAATGCCTGTACCAATCTTGAAGACACTAAAGCAGAGATGGCGCAAGGCAATACATCAGACCGCGACAGCCGTTTAAACCAACTGAGCGAATCTTGTGCTTTGGAAAACGAAGCCGCTTGTCAGGCGTTAATGATGGAAATGCAACGTTGAGTGTCACGCGGAGGCCGTCTGAAGACTGTTTTTGCAGACGGCCTTTAATCCATATTTTCTGATTTTG